>JAPPMB010000007.1 GCA_028819255.1 Bryobacterales bacterium
TCTCGAGACAAGCGCGAAGCCGACTTGAAGCTAGCGAGTGGCCGGGTTGCCAGAGCGTGTCCATCCTCCGTCGTCCGGTCTCCGATCGGATAGCGGTCGGAGACTCCTCCCATCCCGTCGCCGCCGTGGACATGCACGGCGCGGGCGACTTGGGGGCTCAGCGGATCGGCACAGCCCTGGAACACCGGGGGCGGAGGGTCTGGTCGGAGCAGCTCGAGAATGCGCAAGGCGTTCGCCGTGCAGGTCGCCAGCGGCACGTTGCCGGCCACTACCGTTATCGCGCGAACATCCAAGGCTGACGAGCGGAGTGCCAGCACGAGGGCCAGCGCGTCGTCCAGACCAGGGTCGGTGTCGATCAGGACAGCCTTGGGAATCGCCATACAGGCGCGACTTCAGTCCGTGCCGCCCGCGGACAGCCGATCTCGAGACAAGCGCGAAGCCGACTTGAAGCTAGCGAGTGGCCGGGTTGCCAGAGGATGAACTGCTGCTCCTTCCCCCGGAGCTCGAGCCGCCGCTGGAAGACCGGGAAACTGACGATCCGCCGCTCGACGAGCGGGAGCCGTACGACCCGCGGGAACTGCTTGACGAGCGCGAGCCGTAGGACCCGCGGGAACTGCTTGACGAACGCGAGCCGTAGGACCCGCGGGAACTGCTTGACGAACGCGAGCTTCCGCTTCCATAGGTGGCTCGGCCAGCCGAGGAACTGCTGCGGCTCGACGAGCTGGGATAGCTGCTCCGGCTGCTCCCGCCGTAGGATCCGTAGGTCCTCGAACTCGACCTCGTGCCCGAGTAGCCGGGACTGCCGATTCCGCTCCGCGAATTGCCTGATCCACCGCGGCTGCCCGGACCGGACGCCCCGGAACTCGATCGCGCGCTGACGCGCGAACGGGTTCGGGGAGCATACACGCTTGCCGTGCTGCGGGCCGAACTGCTGCGGCTGGATCCCGGATCGCCGGAGGCGCCAACTCCAGGACGATTCCTCGGGGTATAGACGGGCGACCGCGTCGGCGTGCCGGTGCCTGATGGACGCCCGGCGCCAGTCGCTCCGAATGTCGGCCGGCTGCGGCCCTGGGTGCGGCTGGCGCGCACTGTCCCGGACGGTCGAACGGCCCGGGGCGGGCTCGATGTGGAACGCCGCGCGGCGGTCGGGCCGCCCCCCCTCTGTTCAGGAGCGGACCGCACTGTCGCCCCGATCCTCGACCTCGAGCGAGGGGCGTAAATCGATGAAGGCGCTCTCGCGGAGGCGTTCGCGGCCGGCCGGGAGCGGCTGGAACCGGTCGCAGAGCGCGGAGCGACCGCCACGCCGGGGGATCTTGCGATCGCGCCTGAAGTGCCAATCGTGCCGGCGCTCGACCCTGAGCGGGCGACCGCAGCGGCACCTCGACCGGCGCCGGACACCGCAGCTCGCCCGGATATGGTGCTGCCCGCTCGATTCCGGGCGTCCGATGAGACACCGCTCGACGAGCGCGAAGAAGCAGCGCCCCGGGAGGAGGCTCGGACATTGCTGTCGGACCCATTCGAGCCGACGGCTGAGTGGGCTCGCCGAAACTGGTCAACAGAATCTCGAATCCGGTCCCTTTGCGCAGTAAAGGGGACGCGCGCGGTGCCGTCCCGCAGCGACGAGGAAGACCGGCTTCGGCGCAGTGCCGTCAGCGCTGCCCCGGAGGAGTTGGAACTTCTGGCCTGCAGGAGAGTGCCTTGGCTGGCGCGTTCGGGAACGATCGGCAGGGCACCCCGAACGACCGCCGGCGCTCTCAGCTCACCGGTCCGGAGAGCCCTTGGCGTCTGGCTCGCCACGCGACCGAAGTTGCTTGCCTCCAGGTATGAGACCCCGGACTGCTCTCGGGCATTCCGGTACTGGCTGTCGACGCGAATGTCGTTGGCCACGTTGATGGTCACCGGCGCCGCGCCGCTGTAGTAGCGGCGGCCGTACCAGGGCCTGTAGGTCTCTCCCGGTGCGAGAGCGCACCAGCCGACTCGCTGCGAGTCGAGCCAGGTAGGAGAACCCAGGTAGAAGAACGTCACCAGGGCGGGCCTCCAGACATGCCGGAGGGTGGGAGCCCCGGGGTACCATGCCCAGCCGAAGACAGGGTCCCGGTACCAGCGTCCCCAGTGATACGGCGCCCAGCCCCAGGGTTCCGCGCCGACCCAGGTCCAGCCGTAGTAGTCGACCCAGTTCCAGCTGCCGTGCCGATAAGGCGACCACCGGGGGGTTACGTACGGAAACCAGGAGTGGCCCACATTGGGAATGTAACGCCATTCTCCGTAGTAGTCGAGCTGGTCGGCTCCGTAGATGTCCTTGCTGACATATCGGTGCGAGACCGACTGGCGGGCTTCCCTGTCCCTGTCGTCCGCCCACTGGCTGAGGTCGGAATCCGGAACGCCGCGGCGTGTTTCGAACTCCGTACCGGTGGGGCCCTCGCGGACGATCATCGTGCGCCCACTCTCCAGAATCTGCGAGGTGATCTGGAATGCAACCTCCGTTCTGCCCTTGGGCACGCTGATGTGGGTTTCGGCGGGTTGCACGCTGACGATGTACCGGCCCGCCTTCATTGGGCGGACCGCTGCCAACGGCGTCTCGATGTCGACATCCGCGTCACTGCCAGGCAATTCGCTGTAGATCGCAGCGCCCGACAGAAGACGCACTCGAAACTGCTTGCCTCCCAGTTGCACGAACTCGACCTCCGTGCCGCCGCCCAAGCGCAAAAAGTTGCCGTAGGCCAGCTGGATCTCTGCTCGCGCCGCGGTGTTCACCTGGACCGAGTCGCCCTCGACGACCGGCATGTTGGGCTTGGCCGCGATCCAGTCACCCGAGTCGCCGCGCATGATCGCGACGTCCCCCTGTACGATGCTGATTCTCGCGACGCCCAGCGCGGGGCCCGTGCTGAGGTCATCGGACGCCGCCGACACGGCGGCCAGAACCAATGACGCTGCAACTGCCGCCAAGCTGATGGATACTCGCATCGTCCGATACCTCCTCGCCATCGATCCCGGTGATCCGGGCAGATCCTTAGATGATCGTGGGCGCTTATTGGTTTCAGGCAACTGGTCCCGTTTCAACGGAGTCGTCGAGAAACTCTTGCGTCTTCGAGCGTCAGTATAACGTTGTGCCTCCGGTGGGGCCGGATATCGCCATTCCTCGAATGGTTGATGGACAGTGCCTCACGGCGTTTCCGGGGCGAACGATCTGAGCAGTCTCGTAGACAAGGAGCCGGAGTCCGGCGAGCAGTACCATCACCTGCGAGGTCAGCAGGCGGACGGCCAAATGGCTCGGTCCAGCCCGGTCTGGGGCACGGCGAGGCAGGGGCTGCCCTGGCATCGGATCCGTTCGACAGGCTGACGAGCGTTCCGAAAACCGGAGAACCGGCAGATTCGATTCCTGCCCTCCCGGCGGCATGCAAGCGCTGCGCTACCGAGGTCGGGCCATCGTCAGCGATCCGCGCGCACTGCCCAAACTGTCACTTGAACGCGATGGTCACGGCATTCGACCTCTGGCCGTCAACGATGGCGACAACCTCCACACTGCGGTTTCGGATCGAGCGCGGGATCGGCCCGACGACCAGCTCGTCGACTCCGTGAAACCCCGTCGCGGGTCCCGACGACCTGACCGCGACGTGCCTGCCTCGCATGGTGACGGTCGGCGGCCGCTGGCTGCCGCGGATTCCGGTTCCGTAGAGCGTCAGATAGACCGGACTGAAGTCAGCCCCCACATCCAGGGGAGCCGCGACGTAGCGCTCCAGCTCGGGATCGTACCGCGCAACCTCAAGCGGCGTCCGGGTTCCGTCGTGCGCCACCCGCACGGCCGATGCTGCGGCCACTCCCCTGCCGTCACCGTTCGCCGTGAACAGGCCCGGCGCGATCGAGCCGACCCGGACCTCGACGGGTTCGGACAGGGATCCCCTGTGATGCACCGTCACGCGGACCTCCTGCGATGCCGTGCTTGCCGGCATCTGGAACCTGATCTCTGTCGGGGAAACGGAATACAGGCCCGCCTCTCGTCTCGCGGAGTCGGTCCCGGTTCCGTCGGCCACGATCACCGAAGTCTCGAGCAGGCTCCTCGGCAGGGCAACCGCGCTGGGCAGTTCGTTGGATGCCGAGCCGGACGAGGACAGGTTCGCGCCCAGGATCACGGCGACCGATCCCTCGGCAACGTTGGCCGCATAGCTCGCGCCGTTCAGGATCGACGTGACGGTGGGCGCCGGAGTCTCGGCAGTGAGAACGCGAATGCGGTGATTGAGGCTGTCGACAACCAACACCTTCCGGTCGGTGCGCGCCGATACGCGTCCGGGGAACCAGAGCCGAAAGTCCCGTGCAGGACCGCCGTCTCCGTTGTATCCGCCGGTTCCTGTCCCTGCGATGGTGGTGATGATTCCATGCCTGCTGACCTTGCGGATCAGGGCGGAGGAGCGGCTGGCAATGTAAAGGGTGTCGGTGTCGCTGACGGCAACCCCTCTCGGGCCGGCCAGCCCCGCACTCGTGGCCGGGCCTCCGTCGCCGCTGGCATCTCTGTCTCCGTTGCCCGCAACCACCGTGATGATCCCCGCGCCATCGACCTTATACACTCGGTTGCTCCAGGTATCCGGAATGTAGACGTTACCCGACGAATCGACGGCAACGTCCCTGGGCGATCTGATAGGCGTGCGGACCGCCGGCCCGCCTGGTTCCGTCCGTCCGCGCACCCCGTTTCCCGCGACGGTTGTCACGGTCCCGCCACTGTCGATTCGACGAATCCTGTGGTCTCCGAAGTCAGCCACATAGGTGGATCGGTCGACCCCGAACGCAAGACTCACGGGATAGTTGAATCGGGCGCTCGCCGCGGGGCCTCCGTCGCCTCCGAACGCCCGCTCGCCCGTGCCGGCAATTGTCGTGATCGTGCCCCCCGCATCGACGATTCTGATCCGGCCATTGGCCGAATCCGCGATGTAGACGTTGTCTTCCGCGTCCACCGCGACGCCGCGGGGGTACGCAAGTCTGGCGTTGACGGCAAGGCCTCCGTCCCCGGAGAATCCATACCGCCCGTTGCCCGCGAACGGCTTCACCACGCCGCCCGGGTCGATCCTGAGAACGCGGTGACGCCCCCCAACGGCGACGTAGGCGTTGCCGGCCGAGTCGGTTGCCACGTCGTCCGGGCTTCGGAGCTCCCGTTGATCGGTCCCGATGAGTTCGGAGATCCTGCCCTTTCGGTCGAGTCGCAGCAGGCGGTCCCCCCAGGAGTCCGCGATGTAGAGTTCTCCGTCGTGATTGGCTGCCAGCGCCCGAGGTCGGGAAATGTACACCTCCGTGGCGATTCCGGATCGCCGGCCCCGAGGTCGAGGTCCGGTTCCGGCCGCGGTCGTGATGATTCCGTCGCGGTCCACCTTGCGAACGGTCCTGTTGTCCGCGTCGGCAATGTAGATGTCGCCGAAGGAATCGACTGCCACCGCGTACGGTTCGTTCAGGCGCGCCTCCGTCGCAAGACCGCCGTCGCCGCTGTAGCCCTCGTCGCCGGTGCCGGCGACCGTGGTGATCGTCCCGTTCGGGTCCACTCGTCGAACCTTGTGGTTGTTGGCATCCGCGATGTAGAGGTTTCCCGCCGTGTCAACGGCGATTCCCCGGGGCCTGTTGAGGCGCGCCTCCGTCGCCGGGCCGCCGTCGCCGCTGTGACCTTGGTCGCCCGTCCCGGCGACTGTGGAGATCGTGCCCTGCAGATCGATCTTGCGGACGCTGTCACTCCACGCTTCGGAGATGTACAGGTTTCCTTGCTGGTCGGTGGCCAGGCCGTAGACCGCTTTCACGGTTGCGCTTGCGGCCGGACCGCCGTCGCCGTCGCTGCCCCACTCGCCGTTTCCGGCGATCGTATCGATGGTTCCTGACAGGTCGACCCTTCGGATGCGGTAATTGGCCGCGTCCGCTAAGTACATGTTGCCGCTGCGGTCGATCGCCATCCCCTCGATCCTGCCGATGCGAGCGCCCGTGGCGGGGCCGCCATCTCCGCTGTCGCCCACGAGGCCCGATCCTGCGACCGTCGTGACCCGGCCCTCGGGATCGATCTTCCGCACCCGATACGTGTCCCTATCCACGAAAAAGATGTTTCCGGCAGAGTCGGTCGCCAACGCGGCCGGGCCGTCCGTCCAGGCTCGCGAAAGCGGGAGCTCCTCGAGCGGGTCGAAGTCTCCGAGCAGTGTGTCGATTCGATAGGTCTGGGCCGAGCCTCGCGACGGGACCGTTGCGCAGATGGCCAGTACGGCCGTCATGACGATTGCCCGGCGTCCGAAGCGGTCGGAGCCGTTCCTTGTCGTCGTCATCGGACAGAGCCTCGCTGGGGCAGGGCAGCGGAGGTGCTGCCATCGCTTCCGTTTCCGTTCGCTGCCAGCCGGCTCACCGGCCGGGAGGCGCGATCGTGCAGTCGCGTTCTCGCGGGGACGCTTGCCGCTCCAATGCCGCACTGACGGTCGCTTCCGGATTCCGGACCTATCGCGCGTACGGCAATGCTGTCGCGCACTTGCCGGCGAGATGCAGACGGAGGCATGAAAGGGAGCGGGGAGCAGTCAGGACACCTCATTACGGCACTCACTTGATTGCGATTGTCACTGCGTTCGATGACAGCCCGTCCACGAAGACAACCACTTCGATTTCGCGACCTCTGATGGTCCGCGGGAGCGGTCCGGCCACCAGTTCGTCCAATCCATGAAATCCGCTCACAGGCCCCCATTCGGTCACCGCGACGTCCTGTCCGCCGATCTTGAGGACAGGCATGCCGGCAGCGCCTCGCATCCCAGTGCCGAAGACCGTCAAGTACACCGGGTCAACACCCTCTCTCACATCCAGCGGGACGGCGACATGCCGTCTCTGAGACGAGTCGTAGCGGGCAACGGCGAGGGCGGTTCTGGTACCGTCCCGCGCAACCCTCGAGGCCGACGCCGCAGCCACTCCGCGACCGCTCCCGTCCGCGGAAAACAGTGCCGGTGCGACACTCGTGACCTGCACCCCGCGACCGCGCGACCGGATGCCTTCGCGCACGACATGCACGACCACCAGCCCGACCGCCGCCCTTTCGGGAACCAGGAATCGGATCTCGGTCGGCGCGACGGAGTAGAGGCCCGCTTCCCGGCGCGCCCAGCTCGTCTCGGTTCTGTCGGCGACGATCACCGACGTTCCCAGCAGGGCGGTCGGCAGGCGCACGGACCGCGGAAGCTGCTTGGCGGCCGAAATCCCGGATGACAGTTCCGAACCCCGGATCACCGCGACAGAGCCTGGGGCGATATTGGCGGCGAAGCTTGCCCCGTTGACCACCGAGGTGATCTCGGGCCTGGGCGCCTCCCGCGTCAGCACGCGCACGCGATCATTGCCCGAGTCGATCACGACCACCCTCTCGTCGGAAGCCGCAGCGAGTCGGGTGGGACCGCTCAGTCGGAACCCCGTTGCCGGAGCGCCCTCCCCGGTGTAGCCTCTGCTCCCGAATCCGGCGATCGTTGCGGTGATGCCGTCAGTCGTGACCCTGCGGACCGTGTGGTTCCACGTGTCGGCGATGTACAGGGTGTCGGTGTCGCTGACAGCCACTCCGCTCGGGGACCAGAATCTAGCGCTGGTGGCCGGCCCGCCATCTCCGAGCGCTCCCCGGTCGCCGGTGCCGGCAACCGCGACAAGCACGCCGGCGAGATCGACCATCAACACTCTGTGATTGAACCAATCCGGCATGTAGACCCGGCCCATGGAATCCACGGCCACGTCTCCTGGCCCCCGGAGTGGCGATTCCGTCGCCGGGACATCAAGACGAGGGTCTGCGCGCTCCCCGTTGCCGGCGACCGTGGTGACGACGCCTGTGGCATCGAGCCTACGTATGCGGCTGTTCCCCGAGTCGGCGATGTAGACCGATCCGTCTGGACCCACGGCAACCGCCGCGGGCTTGAACAAGATGGCACTCAATGCCTTCCCGCCGTCTCCGCCAAATCCCTCCTCGCCGGTGCCCGCGACGGTCTTGACCATGCCGTCGGGACCGACCATCCGGATGCGATGGTTTCCAGTGTCCGCGATGTAGACGTTGCCCGCGTCGTCGGTCGCCACGCCGCGAGGGGAAGCGAACTTCGCGCTTGTCGCAGGCCCTCCGTCTCCCGTCGCCCCTTCCTGTCCCGTGCCCGCGACCGTGGTGACAACTCCAGAGGAGTCAACTCGGATGATGCGGTGGTTGCCGGAGTCGGCGACGAAAATGTTGCCCTTCGTGTCGGTCGCCACGTCGCCTGGTCGATGGACGTCGCGCCGGCCAGCGCCGGCAAACTCCCGAAGCATGCCTTGGTCGTCGAGCCGCAGAACGGAGTCTCCGAACGAGTCGGCGACGTACACGGCGCCCTCCGCGTCGGTCGCGACGGCTCGGGCGAACGCGATGCGGATCGCGGCGTCGGCACCGTCATCTCCACTCTGTGCATCCGGGCCCACGCCCGCAACTGTCGCGATGATCCCAGCCGGATCGATTCTCCGGACGACCCGATTCCTGGAGTCGGCGACATAGATGCTTCCCGAGGGGCCGGCGGCAACGTCATAGGGTGCGTCGAACATCGCGGCGGTGGCAGCCCCGCCATCGCCGCCGTAGCCGCTGTGCCCGTTGCCGGCGACGGTCGCGATCGTTCCGCTCGGACCGACGCGGCGAATGCGGTGGTTGTCTGTGTCCGCGATATAGACGTGGCCCGACGCGTCAACCGCAAGCCCTCTCGGCTTGTCGAGCCTGGCGTGTCCGGCGGGACCGCCGTCGCCTCCGTGCCCCTCCTCGCCCGTACCCGCGAATCTCGAGATGATGCCGTCCGGGCTGATCTTCCGAACCTTGTCGTTGAACGTGTCGGCGATGTACAGGTTCCCGGCCGCATCCGTGGCTAGGCCGTAGACCGACCCCAAGGCTGCTATCACCGCCGGCCCGCCGTCGCCGCCTCCTCCGAACGTTCCGATGCCGGCAATCGTCTCGATCGTGCCGGACGGGTCGACTCTTCGGATTCGGTAGTTGGCGGCGTCGGCGATGTAGACGTTGCCGACGCCGTCGATTGCAAGTCCTTCGACCCGCTCTCCAAGTTTCGCGCTCGTTGCGGGCCCGCCGTCGCCACTGAACCCCAGCAATCCGGATCCCGCAACGGTGCTCACCTGGCCGGACGGATCGACTTTTCTCACGCGATACGTGTCTCGATCCACGAAATAGACGTTGCCTCGCGAGTCGGTCGCCAGACTGGATGGATAGCTGACCCGCGCCTCAGCCAGCGGCTCTACCGCCAGTGGGTCGTAGTCGCCCAGGATCGTATCGATCCGGTAGATCTGCGCGACGGCCGCGCTCGAGATCCAAGTCAGAGCGGCCAGCAAGGCCACGATGGGTACAGTTGCGGGCCGAACCGCCGTGGCTGGGCTTCGAGTCATTCCTTCGAACCTTGTGCCGTGGGACAGTCCAGCATAGCCCCGGTCAAGCGAGAGTGCGTGGCTAGTTCGGCTGATCCGTCGCGGGTGAGGTGTTGCACGCCCCGGAGTTCGCACGGGGTCGCGGGAATCGGCAAGTTCGGAACCTGGCGGAGCCCGTGGTCGGTAGCGGACTATGCGGAAGCGAGCGGCGGCTTCTCGCGAGCGAGGGAGTGAGGGAGCGACGCAGTTCGCTCCGACCCGCGGTTTCGTGACGGCCAAGACATTCGGACAGGCTTGCTCGGCCGACCGGGAGGATCCCAAAGCGCCTTGCCGCTCGGGGCGGGCCTTTCGACCGAAACGACAAAGTCCATTCCAAGAGCCTCTGTTGAAGGCCCACTCTGCAACCGGCTTCCCGACTCCCCGGCATGCGACGGCGGCTGATTGTCGCTGTTGCCTGCAGTCCAGTCCATTCCCGATTAGGACGGGATGCTCGGAGCCGCGATCGGGCAGGCAGGAGCATCACTTACGGGTGCAGCGGGCCGACAGCCAGATGACATGGTTCGGCCCAGTCTGACTCGTCCGCAAGCGCTGCCGGCTGCTTCGCGAGTTCACCTGGGCGCCAGCCGACACGGTCTCGCACCAGTAGTGTCCGTCCTTCGTGGGGAATCTCGCGCGCTGGTCTCAGTCGTTGGACCCGCCGCGTCACACGTCCGAGGACCGGTTGCGCCCGGACCTCGGCGACAGCGAGCAGGTCCATCCACGCAGTGCGAGAAGCGGTGGCCGTCCCTCCGATCCCGAGGCTTGCAGCCAGAAACTTCGAAGGCTCTGCTTCCTGGCCCGGAGCGGCCCGTGTCCGATGACCGACGGGACCGCGCCGGCCCGCAGTCTCCGCCGCCTCTCGGCCGGCAGCCACTCGATCGCGATCGCCGCGGCATTGGACACCAGGCAGTCGCCAGTTCCCGTCACTTGGACTCCGCGGTTCCGAATCGACCCCGGAATGGGTTCGACCACCAGCTCGTCAACGCCGTGGGAGCCGGTCGAGGGCCCCGAAGACTGAACCCTCACATGTCTGTCTCAAATCCTGAGGGTTGGCGACCGGTCGCCGCTTCACGTGCCCGTGCCTCAGAGAGGGAGGTGATCCGGGCTGATGTCCGAGTGCGTCTCGAGGGGAACAGCGACACGTCGCCGCAGGTCCGCTGCCATTCATCCACACCTGCACATTGCGCGTAGGGTCACAAGGCCGTCAAGGGAATCAGCAATCGGCAGCGCGGTCGCACGGTCTGGCGGCTTGACAGACGGGCGAGGCTGTAGTGCAATTAGGACGCCTCGACTGCGGGACTCCGAAGTCGAGGGAAAGGGGAAAGTCCCCTGACTGGGTATTGAAAGGAAAGGATTGGTTCAACACATGCAATCGAATCGAATCGGTTTCTGGTCCGTCTGGGCCGTTGCACTATGTCTGGCCGCGCTGGTTCTCCAGCCGGCCTTGGAAGCGCAGGTGACGACCGCGACAGTGTACGGTCGCGTGGTCGACCCCTCGGGGGCGGTCATCCCGGATGCGAGCGTCGCCGCATCGAATGAGGGGACCGGCGCCGAGATTTCCACGGTGACGGGCGCTGGAGGAGAGTTCACGATCGCGTTCCTGCCCGCCGGCACCTACACGCTTGCCATCACGGCAGAAGGATTCAAGTCCTATCTCGAGACGGGACTGACGCTGGCTTCCGGCCAGAGAACCAACCGCGACTACGGATTGGAACTCGGCGCGACGGCTGAGACCGTCACGGTCACGTCTGAGGCGCCGCTGATGAACACGGTGAACGCCGAGCAGGACATCGCGCTCAATCGGAACCAAGTCGCGGAGCTGCCGATGATCAATCGCGACATCACCGGCATCCTCACTCTGGGTACGGGCGCCTCGCTGACCGATGGCGGCTGGACCCTTTCGATCAACGGCCTTGCGCCTCGCGGATTCACCATGACCGTCGACGCCGTGGATGCCGTGCCGGACGCGGAATTCGCGGGCATGGCGCTCTACCAGAACTTCAACTTCATCAAGGGCATCAGCGTCGAGGCGGTCCAGGAGGTCGAGACTTCGAAGAACATCTTCTCGGCCGAGACCAGCCACACAATCGCGGGGAACGTCAATCTGATCAGCAAAAGCGGCACGAACAGCGTGCACGGCAGCCTGTTCGAGATGTACCAGTCCGGCGGGCTCCATGCGAACAACTTCCTGGTCGGCCGGAAGGCCCCGTTGGTCTACCACCAGTACGGTGGCTCGATCGGCGGTCCGATCAAGAAGGATGAGCTGTTCTACTTCGCGACGTTCGAAGGCTATCGCTTCGGTGGCAAGACTCCCGTACCAGGTGACGTCTGGTCAAGCGGCATGCGCCAGCGGATCTCGCAGGCGGTGCCCGGCGCGAGCGACTACCTTGCTCTCTGGCCCGAGCCGACCGAGCCCGATGGACCCAACCTGGATCCCAGCAATCCCGCCTGCGGGAACCTCCCTCCCAACACCCCGTGCCTGTCGCCGACGTCTTTCTGGGGCGGCCAGGGGGATGAGAGGCGCACAGACGACCACTTCGTCGGAAAGGCCGACTGGAACGCGTCGAGCAAGAACTTCATGACCTTCCGGTACGTCGGCGGCAGACCGCTCCGCCGGATTCCGCGCACGATGATCGGCAATGGGCGCCAGTGGGACGGCCAGAACCACAACGGCGCGGCCACGTGGACCAGCATCATCAGTCCGACGATGACGTCAGAGACCCGCTGGGGCACCAACGTCAACGCGATCAACCGGCTCGATGTCGCCTTCGCGGCGAACAAGATCCCGTTCCTTCGCGGCTTCGGTCACCCGTCCGAACCTGGAGCGGAGGTCTTTGCGAAGGACGGCCACACTTCAACCCTGACTCAGAACTTCGCGAAGACGATGGGCAAGCACTCGATCAAGTTCGGCGGAATGTACCGCTACATGAGCGGCACGAGGGTCAACGAGGAAGTACCGGTCTACACGTACGAGACACAGGCGGACCTGCTCGCCAACAACATCACGTCTGCCCGCTTCATCTTTCCGCTGCAGAAGTTTCTCTGGACCCGCTGGTTCGTTGGCGGATTCTTCCAGGACGACATTCGACTAACACCGAAGTTCATGCTGAATCTCGGAGCTCGCTGGGACTACGCCTCGGTCGTCCGTTCGAAACACGTGGATGGCAATGCGACCAACGTCTTCAATCGCGACGGGCCGTTTGGCCAGCCCGGGGCCTCTCTCCAGAATCAGGGCGCTCTGTTCCGTAGCCCTGACAATGCCTGGGACGCCTACCACAGGATGTTCTCGCCGCGAGTCAGCTTCGCCTATACGCTGGACGACGAAGGCAAGACGGTCATCCGTGGTGGTGCCGGCATCTTCTACATGCCGAACAACATGTTCTCTGGAGCCATCGAGATCCTCTCGAACGGTCCCGACGCACCCGTCGAGCTGACCGCTAACGAGCTGCTCGTCCGCGAGCTGGGCTTGGAGTACGGCGACCCCAACGAGGCGGCGCTTGCCGGTGCGCAATCGACCGGCGTGATCTCAGGCAGTTCCGTGGATCCTCACCGGCGGCCGCCCTACAGCTTGCAGTACTCATTCGGAATCCAGCGCCAGCTGGACCGGTCGACCGTCTGGGAGATCGGTTATGTGGGCAATCGAGGCGTGCGCATGATCTACAGCCCCGACTGGAATCGCGTCGTGGCGAACACAGGCGGTCTCAAAGTGAGCGAGGTCATGGGGCTGGACGGAAACTTTTCGCAGAACTTCCGCTACTACCAGAACGCTGACTCGACCGGGTACCACAGCATGCAGACGTCCTTGAAGCGTCGATTCGCCGATAGCTTTCAATACAACGTCAACTACACCTACGCTTGGAACTGGGCGCACTTCCGCGGCGACATGACTTGCTGCGGCAGAGGCCACAACCCACAAAGTCTGTCGGATCTGAAAGCGAATCGCTCACCTAGCAACTACCACCTCCGCCACCGCTTCACCACGGACTTCTTCTGGGAGCTTCCAGGAAAGAACCTGCAGGGCGCGGCGAAACACATCGCGGGCGGCTGGACGGTTGGCGGCATCTTGGAGCTTCGGACGGGTAACCCGATTGTCGTTCACAGTAGTACGAGCACCAATCCGGGAGCGCGGCCCGACATCCTCACCACGCACGAGCAGGCCGTCATGAGCAACTGGGGCCCAAACCAGCGCCAGTACTTGGTTCGCGACGCATTCGCTCTACCCCCAACAGACGATAAGGGTGTGAATATACGGCCTGGCACGATTTCCAAGAATGCCATCTACGGGCCGGGATCGAAGAACATCGATTTCGTGTTGCAGAAGAACATCCGTGCTGGCGAGAGCCAGCGACTACAGCTGCGTATCGACTTCTACAACTTGTTCAACGCAGTCAACTTCACGAGCACTCAAGGAAATGCCCGTTCCGGAACCTTCGGTCTTCTGCGCCGGGTGGCCCCGCCGCGCCGGGTGCAGCTGATGATTCGGTACTCGTTCTAGTTCCTCGTAATTCACCAGGGAGGGGCCGACGATGGCGTCGGCCCCTATTTCCCTGCCGGGCAAACCGGTAGGGAGTGACGAAGTCCTTGGACCACCTGTGGGAGCTTGTTCCCTAGCTCTTGCGATTTCGCTCCCACGATCTATGCCTTCCGAGTGGCTCACAGCCACCAGAAACCCAATACTCGTTCGAGGCGCTCTGGAATAATCCGAAGCAGGCGCGCTTTACCGACGTCGCGAGAGTGATGCAACAAGTGCTTCGGCAATCCGCCGCAGACCTGAACCAGCCACAGGAGTCTACGGCACGCCTTGGCCGGGAGACCGACGAGTGAACATCCAGAACGCGAAGTGACGTGCGAAGGCGTGCCAGGTTTGGCAGGTCCTCAGGGCGATCGAGAAACCGGAGGTCCAGGGTGATTGACCGCTATTCGTATCGGATGACGTGGTCCGCGGAAGATGGCGAGTATCTGGGCCTTTGCTTGGAGTTTCGGTCTCTGAGCTGGCTGGCAGCAGACCCGGGCAGGGCATTCGACGGGATTCGAGATCCAGTGCAGGCAACTCTTAGAGACACGCGGAAGACTGGGGAGAAACCGCCAGAGCCCCTCCCAGATCGCACATAGGGCAGTAAGTTTCTCGTGCGCCCCGAAACCCACCGCCGACTCGTTCTACAGGCGGCGGAAGAGGGAGTGAGCCTGAATCGGCTTGTCAGTGAGCGGCTCTCCGAGCAGGCTCTGGGCAAGCGGCGTTGAAGTCTAGGCACCGTCGCCAAGACAAAGTCGACGGTTCTTGCTGTTGCTCTGGCACTCTGTACGGGATGGGCACGCAGTTGCAGAGGACCAAGGCGAGATTCGACGCGATCCAGTAGGTACTTGACGAATGGTACCGCAGGCTATGGGCCCGTGCGGAGGCGAGGGCGATCGGCCACGGTTCTCGGGGGCGACAGAGATTTCGCGCGACACTGAGCGCGCCGGGCACCCATGGTCACGCGATGAGCGGGCGCAGCGTGGCCCCTGCCGCACTGGCTGGGCTAGAGCCTACAGACGAACTGCAAGCCGCAAGAGCCGGGAGAGGCAGCAGCATCCGGACCGGGACGCACAGTTCCAGCACACCTGCCGGACAGCGCAGGAGTTCCAAGGCCGGGGCCAGGCGGTCGGCGCGGCGGATGCCAGGATTCTCGGAGCTCCGCAAATCTTGGAATCCAGACCAATGATGGATTGATGTGCTAGCGTCAGATGCGTGCGCACGACCATCAACCTCGACGACGATGTCCTCCTCGTCGCCAAGGGTATTGCGCGTCGCGACGGGACCAGCATCGGAGCGGTGATCTCGGAACTGGCCCGCAAGGCGTTGAATGGTGATCCCTGCGATGGGACGGGCGACGCGCAAGAAAGCTTCTACGGGTTCTGTCCTCTTCCCAAGCGAGGCAGGCCGGTCACTAACGACCAGATCAATCGGCTACGCGAACACGGCCTTTACTAGTCGGACGCTACTTCCTCGTGTTCCTCGTGCGTGCGTTGCTAGCATCAGCTTCCCCGTGGCCCTTCTCGATCGCGACCACATTCACCACGAGCAGGGCCGGCGATGCTTCGAGCGGGCATTCGAGCATGGCTGGGCGTCTCGCGCCACAATAACGGCTGCATCCGTGTCCCCTGGCAGGGCAGTCCAGTTGCTCTCGATGGCGACATCAGCCCCGCACCACGAGTATCGGCGCAGCGAAATAGCCGTCCACGACGAGACGATCCTTAGCCACTCTCGCATCCATGGCCCCAGGCAGATCACTGACGTCCATCTGCTCGGCTTGGCGGCGCACTACGGCGGGCGCCTCGTCACCCTTGACCGGACAATCGCTCTCTCAGCCATTGGGACTGCGGGTCCAAGCAACCTCGTGGTGCTGTGAAGAGCATTCATTGCCGGCGGGGCCACGAACCTCCGTGGCAAAGTACGGTGCGTTGCGCGGCTTGGATTCCGACAACGCGCCGGCGTGCGTTGAGCAGGAAAACAGACGTCAGGCGCACTGATCGAGCCGGTCTCAGGCCGTGAGGCTGTCTGTCGCTACCGGCAGTGCATGCCGTCTGACGAAGGTGGCGTAGCCATGACTTGAGGAGGGAGCCAGCCTACGTTTGGCAGCGTGGGCCGCAAGGGACTGCGCAGGGAACGCCTCCAGCGGCACTGGCTCGCGTGCGCCATAATCGTCCCGTGACCCGGCTCCTTGTGCTTCTCGTCCTTGCCTGCATCATGGCCGGCGCGCAGGTGCCGTTCGACATCGTCGTCAGCGGCGGGCAGGTCATCGATCCCGAATCCGGCCTGAACGATACGCGCAACGTGGGAATCGTTGCCGGGAGGGTCGTAGCCGTCAGCCAGGACCGGCTCGAGGGCGAACGCGTCATTGACGCGTCCGGCATGGTCGTGGCGCCGGGATTCATCGACCTGCACCAGCACGGACAGAGCCCGGCCAACTACGATGCGCAGATCCGAGACGGCATCACGACTTCCCTGGAGCTCGAGATCGGCGTCGAGGACATCGACGCGTGGTACGCGGACCGGCAAGGCAAGGCGCTTGTGAACTACGGCGCGAGCATCTCCCATCCGTATTCGCGGCAAATGGCGATGCTGGGCTACAACCCCGGTCTTGCAGGTGAGTCCCTCGCGACCGGGCTGAGCGAGAAACAGATGTTCGCCCTGAAGCGTCGGATCGAGCGGGGCCTGGAGCAGGGCGCGGTGGCCGTCGGATTCGGGCTCGCCTACTCCCCTGGAGCGACGCGAGAGGAGATCGTCGAGATCTTCCGGATCGCGGCTGGGCACGGTGCGAGCTGCCATGTGCACATGCGCACGGATCACGAAACCCTGGCGAATCTCGAGGAAGTCATCGAAGCTGCACGTGAAACGGGAGCGCAAGCCCATGTGGTGCACATCAACAGCTCGGCCCGCGACAGGGTCCTCGACTATCTGGCGCGGATCGAGCAGGCCCAGGCTTCCGGGGTGGACATCACCACGGAGGCATACCCCTACAACCGCGGTTCCACGCTGATCCAGTCCCACCTGTTCAACGAGTGGGAGGAGTTCTCGGACGAGGAGCTGGCCGGGTTCATCTGGGTGGGGACGGGCGAGACGCTGACAAGGGAGACGTTTCCCGAGAGGCGTCGCGTCGGAGGCACCGTCATCACGCCGCCTTCTTACAGCGAGGAGAGTGTCCGGCGCGCGGTCGCGAGTCCGCTCGTGATGATCGCCAGCGATGGCATGTGGCTCAGCGGCGGTCGCGCTCATCCACGCTCATTCGGAACCTACTCGAGGGTCCTGGGGCGATTCGTGCGCGACCAGGGCGCGCTGACACTGCCCGAAGCGATCCGAAAGATGACACTGATGCCAGCCCAGCGCCTCGAGCGGAGAATTCCGGCGATGCGGAACAAGGGCCGACTGCGAGCGGGAGCGGACGCGGACATCGTCGTGTTCGACCCGCGGACGGTCATGGACCGCGGAACCTACTCGGATCCGGCCCAGAGCCCGGCGGGCATCGCTCACGTCATCGTGAACGGAGTGCTGGCGCTGGAGAACGGCGAGGTCTCTCGGGACCGCCGACCAGGGCGGGCCGTCCGCGCCGAGAGATCCTACCCGTTCGCGCCGGGGACAACCTGGAGCAGACCGGGCCAGTAGCCGGAGAAGGCCCGACATGGCCGGGCTGCCGTGTCGAGCTCGACCTGGGGATGGTGAGGCGGCTGGGAATCGAACCCAGGACCCACGGCTTAAAAGGCCGTTGCTCTACCAACTGAGCTACCGCCCCGATTGGCGAATCCGTCCCCGGCGACTCTTGCCCAACAGGATCGCCAGGCCCGCTTCATGCGGGAAAGTCCCGCGGCCGCTTGCCGTCTTCAGCGTAGCAATTGCGGGGAATCCGTCGGAACGGCTCTCTCGGCGTCGGAACGGGTCCTCCAGCGCTCCCCCTGCGCCACGCGGTCCGCATCTCGTGCGGGAAACCTGACCGTCCTCGCCCCGAGGGCCGGCCCAGGAACTCGCGCAGCGTCTTTCCGTGGTCGCACTCGGGGCTTCGCGACAAGAGACGAAGCCGACGCTCCCCATCTTGCGTCCGCGGCCTGCTGAGCGGAAGCATCCGCAGGCGGCCAGGCAAGGTGGTACTCTGCGACGGGCGCGGGCCTGAAAAGAGCCGATGTCGACGATGCAGCGCAGACTGGGGTTGCTCAATGCCACGACCATCAACATGTCCAACATGGTCGGGATCGGGCCCTTCATCGCGATCGCGCTCATCCTGAAGACCCTCGGCGGACCGCAGGCCTATCTTGCGTGGGTTGTCGGCACGGTCATCGCGCTGGCCGACGGGATGGTGGTCGCGGAACTCGGCGCCGCCAAGCCGGCCGCCGGCGGCACCTACG
The DNA here is from genome assembly GCA_028819255.1 of Bryobacterales bacterium. Classification (GTDB taxonomy): domain Bacteria; phylum Acidobacteriota; class Terriglobia; order Bryobacterales; family UBA6623; genus VXMF01. The sequence continues at coordinate 18,268 of JAPPMB010000007.1, forward strand.
TGTTTCTGCGAGAAGGCTTCGGGTCGAAGACCTGGGGCCGGATGCTGGCGTTCCTGTTCGTCTGGCAGATTCTGTTCGCCGGTCCGCTGGAGATTGCCAGCGGCAACATCGGACTGGTCCAGTACCTGCGCGTCTTCCTGCCAGATCTGGGTGAACTGCATGGCAAGTTCCTCGCGGCGGCCATTTGCGCGCTCCTGGTCTACGCGCTGTACCGCCGGATTGACGACATCGCGAAGCTCATGTTCTGTCTTTGGTCCGTCATGCTGCTGACGACCGGCTGGGTCATCGTCACGGGAATCCTGCACTTCGACCCGGCCCTGGCCTTCGACCTTCCGGAGAATGCGTTTCGCCTCGACCTTGGATTCCTGCTGAGCCTGGGAGAGGGTTCCGCCGAGGTCCTGTACCTGTTCCTGGGCTACTACCAGGTCTGCTATCTCGGCGCCGAGGTCAAGGAGCCGGGCCGCACGATTCCACGCGCGGTCCTGTATTCGATTCTCGCGGTGGCGGCAATCGACGTGGCCATTTCCTTCAGCTTCATCGGCGTCGTTCCGTGGCGCGACGCAATGGAGTCTCAGTTCCTCGGAGCGCTCTTCATCGAACGGGTCTACGGTCCCTGGGCCGCCAAGGTCCTCGCGGGCATGATCGTGGTCACGGCCTTCGGGTCCATCTTCGCGCTGCTGCTGGGATACTCGCGGGTTCCGTACGCGGCGGCGCGGGACGGAGTCTTCTTTCGCCAGCTTGCTGTGCTGCACCCGACCAAGGAGTTTCCGCATCGCTCGCTGCTCCTCATCGGCGCCGGGGCCGCCGCCGCGAGCTTCTTCAGCCTGGACGCCGTCATCAAGGCCCTGATGGCGGCTCGGATTCTCATCCAGTTCATTGGACACACGATCGCGCTGTTCCTGATCCGAGCCCGTGGGCAGCCGGAGGGAAGGCCGTTCAGCATGCCCGGCTACCCGCTTCCGGCCATCGTCTCGCTAGTGGGCTATATTTATGTCTTCGTGTCGCTTGGCACCTCCTTCGTGCTGTTCGGCATCGGCACGCTGCTGATCGGGGCTGTTGCCTACCTGCTGATCGCGCGGAGACAGCGGGAATGGCCCTTCTACGCCAGGAGCGGGAAGCCCTGATGGATCCACAGACGCCATGAAGGCCGCGCACATCATGCTGCTCCTGCTATTGACGATCCTCGCCATGCAAGCCTCAGCCGAACCCATCCGAGTCATCGCAATCGGTGCGCACCCGGACGACTGCGACATCAAGGCCGGCGGCATCGCGGCGAAGTACGCCGAGGCGGGCCACAAGGTCAGGTTCGTCTCAGTGACGAACGGAGACGCCGGCCACCAGGCCGAGGGCGGAGGAATGCTGGCCGCGAGGCGGCGCGAGGAGGCCCGCGAGTCCGGCCGCAGGCTCGGCGTCGAATATCTGGTCCTCGACAACCATGACGGGGAGCTGGTGCCCAGCCTGGATGTCCGGCTTCAGCTGATTCGGCAGATCCGCGAATGGGACGCGGACATCGTCATTGCGCCGCGCCCCAACGACTACCATCCAGACCACCGATACACCGGCATCCTGGTCCAGGACGCCTCGTACATGGTCACTGTCCCCAACATCGCCAGCGACACGCCCGCGATCCGGAAGAATCCCCTGTTCCTCTACTTCTCCGACAGGTTCGCAAGTCCGCAGCCGTTCCGGCCGGACATCGTCGTGTCGATCGACGATGTGGTCGAGAAAAAGTACGCTGCGCTCGACGCGCACGTCTCCCAGTTCTACGAATGGCTGCCCTGGCATGCCGGCATCCTGGACCAGGTGCCGAGGGATCCCGGAGCCCGCCTCGAATGGCTCAAGGCGGCGCGGAGCTTCGCGATCCGCGACGCGTGGCGGGAAGCGGCGCGGGCTCGATACGGGGCCGCCGCCGATCAGATCCGGAACGCCGAGGCGTTCGAGATCACGGAGTACGGAGCGCAGCCCGAGGAGGCTGAGATCCGGAGGCTTCTGCCGTTCTTTCCCGAGTGAACGGCATCCGCGGGGATCCCGGTCGCGTCCGCACTGCGCCGCGCCGGACCGAGTCCCGGAGCATGTCTCCTGCCCGCTCCCCGCACTTGTTCCGACACCGCGGCAAGTCGGGTTCGTCGGGCCAATGCGCTTCCCTCAGGAACGCTTGACGGGTACAATACTGGTGCGGTGTTGTGTCAGCCCACCCTCCGGATCCTCGTTGCTGCGCTAGTCGCTGCAGCCGGGTCGCTGGCTGGGGCGGTCGACTTCCACTCGGACGTGAGGCCGATCTTCTCCGACCGCTGCTACACGTGCCACGGCCCGGACGCTGCGACCAGGATGTCGACACTGCGTCTCGACACCGAGGAGGGCGCATTCGCCGCCCTCCCGGGGGGCGGATTCGCGGTCGTCCCCGGCAAGCCGGGCGAGAGCCAGCTCATCAAGCGCGTCGAGAGCGCCGATCCGGCGCGGCGCATGCCGCCCGAGGCTTTCGGCCACCCGCCCTTGGCACCGGAAGAGGTCGCCACGCTGAGGTCGTGGGTGGAAGAAGGTGCTCCCTGGTCGAGGCACTGGGCCTTCGAGGCGCCTCGCAGTCCGCGGGACGCTGGGGAAGCGTCCTCGGCATGGGCGCGCAATCCGGTTGACCGGTTCGTGCTCGCAGGGCTCCGTGAAGCAGGCCTGGAACCTTCCGGTGCGGCGGATCGCCGGACTCTGCTCCGTCGTGCCAGCCTCGACCTGACAGGCCTGCCGCCGGCTCCGGGAGAGGTCCGGAGCTTCCTCTCCGACGATGGGCCCGGAGCGTATGAACGGGCCGTCGAGCGATTGCTCGCTTCGCCCAGATTCGGCGAGCGGATGGCGTTCCGGTGGCTGGACGCCGCCCGGTACGCGGACACTAACGGATACCAGAACGACCGAGAGCGCGACATGTGGCGATGGCGGGACTGGGTCATTGATGCGTTCAACGGCAACATGCCGTTCGACCAGTTCACAGTCGAACAGCTGGCGGGCGACCTGATTCCCAACCCCACGCGCGACCAGCTGATCGCGACAGGATTCAACCGCAATCACCGCGGCAACGCGGAGAACGGCACCGACCCGGACGAGTACCAGGTCGAGTACGCCGTGGACCGCGTCGAGACGACGGCGACGGTCTGGCTCGGCCTGACGATGGGCTGCGCCCGCTGCCACGACCACAAGTACGACCCGATCTCGCAGAAGGAGTTCTACGAGTTCTACGCGTACTTCAACAACGTCGCCGACCGCGGCCGGTACTACAAGTACGGCAACACCCCGCCGATCATCCATGCGCCGACCCGGGAGCAGGCTGATCGTCTGGCTGATCTCGATCGGCGCATTGCTCAGCTGCACGAGGGCCTGCAGGTTCTGGCGCCGAAAATCGACGAGTCACTGGCTTCCGGCGGCCTCCCCGCCGGCATCGACGGATGGGCGCATTCGGACAGGCTGGCGGCCCGCCGCACCTTCGACGAAGCGGGCGTTGCGCCGCGAGGGATCCGCGGTCGCGCGGCGAAGCTCGACGGCCTGCGGCACTTCAACCTCGGCAACGTGGCGGATCTGGACTTCTACGACGCCTTCACACTCTCCGCCTGGATTCGTCCCGAAGCCGCGACGGGCGGAATCGTGGCCCGCTACGAGTCCGACGGGCCGAAGGGCTACGGCATGTTTCTGGTCGACGGGAAGCTGCAGCTGCGGGTCGACACGTCAAGCATTTCCGACCGCATGCGCATCGAGACGGTCGATCCGGTCCCCCTGGGCGAGTGGATCCATGTGGCGGCGGTGTACGACGGCACGCGCACGACAACCGGGATGGCGCTGTTCGCCAACGGCAGGCCGGTCGCAGCGGCATCCCTGGTTGACGAGTCCCTGAATTCGACGCAGTCGAAAGCTCCGCTGCGCATCGGCCACGGGCCGGGGCCGACCGACCGGTTCCGCGGCCTCATCGACGACGCCAGGGCCTACACTCGGGCCCTGAGCGAGGACCAGGTGGCCATGCTCGCAGTGCGGGAAGCCCCGTCGGCCATTGCGGCGGTGCCCGCTGCGGACCGCACATCCGCCCAGGACCGGAAGCTCCGGCAGGCGTACCTGGAGACGGCGGACTCCGGCAGGGCGGCAGCAGTCTGGAACGAGCTGCGCGAGCTGCGGCTGGAGCGGGAGGACTTTCTGGACAGCCTGCCGACCGTGATGGTGATGCGGGAACGCGAAGAGGTGCGTCCCACCCACATCCTCTACCGCGGATCGTTCGACGCCCCCCGCGAGCAGGTCAGCCCGGCTCTGCCGGCCGCACTGCCGCCGCTTCCGCCGAGCCTGCCGAACAACCGGCTCGGGCTGGCCCGATGGCTGACCGATCCCTCACACCCGCTGACCGCCCGTGTGACCGTGAACCGCATCTGGCAGATGCTCTTCGGTCGCGGAATCGTCTCGACCGTCGAGGACTTCGGGGCGCAGGGCGCGTCCCCCTCGCACCCGGAACTGCTGGACTGGCTCGCCGCCGAGTTCGTGGACAGCGGCTGGGACGTCAAGAGGCTGCTGCGGACGATCGTGACGAGTGCGGCCTACCGGCAGTCGTCGAAGGTCTCCCCGCGGGCGCTGGAGCGGGATCCCGAGAACCTCCTCCTCGGCCGCGCGCCCAGGCAGAGGCTTCCGGCGGAGTCGATCCGCGACCAAGCCCTGTCGATCGCCGGCGTGCTGTCCGCGGAGTCCGGCGGGCCCTCGGTCAAGCCGTACCAGCCCGGCGGCCTCTGGAAGGAACTGTCGAACTGGGGCGCGTACGAGAACGACCACGGGGACAAGCTCTACCGGCGCAGCCTCTACACGTACTGGAAACGGACACTGGGACCGCCGTCGATGCTTGCGTTCGACGCCGCGCCCCGCGAGACCTGCGTGGTCCGCGAGGTCCGAACCAACACGCCGATCCAGGCACTCAACCTGATGAACGACCCCACCTACACCGAGGCGGCCCGCCTGTACGCCGAGCGGATGCTGCGCGAAGGCGGCCCCAGCGACAAAGAGCGGCTCGACTACGGTTTTCTGCTCGCGACGGCCAGATTGCCCGGAAGCTCCGAGTCCGGGATTCTCCGGGCGAGCCTCAATCGCTACCGGGACCGCTACAACACGAATCCGGAGGATGCGGAGAGCCTTCTCGCTGCGGGCGAGCATTATCGCGACACCTCGTTTGAGGCTCCCGAGCTGGCCGCCTACGCGGCAGTGGCCAGCATGCTCCTGAATCTTGACGAGACCATCACGAGGGAATAGGCCATGAGCGTAGATTCCGCAATCACCCTGACACGCAGGCAACTCTTCGGACGCTCCGCTGGCGGCCTCGGAGTCGCCGCCCTCGCGAACCTTCTGACAGATGATCTCGGCGCGGCTTCGGGACAGCCCGCCCTCCCTGGGCTTCCGCACCTCACCCCCCGCGCGAAACGGGTGATCTACCTCTTCCAGTCGGGCGGCCCGTCGCAGATGGACCTGTTCGATCACAAGCCGGGGCTGCGGGAGCGGCAGGGCACGGAGCTGCCGGACTCGATCCGCGGAGGCCAGCGGCTCACAGGAATGACGGCGGCGCAGTCCAGCTTCCCGGTCGCGCCGTCAAAGTTCTCGTTCGCGAAGCACGGCGAGTCCGGCCAGGAGATTGGCGAGCTGCTCCCCCACACGGCCTCCATCGCGGACAGGATCGCGGTCGTGCGGTCCATGCACACCGAGCAGATCAATCATGATCCGGCGATCACCTTCCTGCAGACCGGCCACCAGCTGGCCGGGCGTCCCAGCCTCGGCTCGTGGCTCTCGTACGGCCTCGGCAGCGAGAGCAGCAGCCTGCCGGCCTTCGTCGTCATGGTCTCGCAGGGCAGCGGAGGGCAGCCGCTGTACTCCCGGCTGTGGGGAAGCGGCTTCATGCCGACCCGGTACCAGGGAGTGAAATTCCGCGCGGGCCGCGAGCCCGTCCTGTACCTCAACGATCCCGAGGGGTTCAGCCGACAGGACCGCAGGCACTACCTCAACGACCTGTCCGCGCTCAACCGGGTCCATCTCGACGAGTTCGGGGATCCGGAGATCGAGAACCGGATCGCCCAGTACGAAATGGCGTATCGCATGCAGGCCTCGGTTCCCGAACTGACGGACCTGTCGTCGGAACCCGGGCATGTCTTCGACATGTACGGCAAGGACTCGCGCAAGCCCGGGACATTCGCCAGCAACTGTCTGCTGGCCAGGCGTCTGGTCGAGCGCGGAGTCCGGTGCGTGCAGCTCTTCCACCGCGGCTGGGACCATCACAGCCGGCTGCCGCACAATCTCAGGATCAAGTGCGAACAGACCGATCAGGCGTCCGCGGCCCTGGTCAAGGACCTCGAGCAGCGCGGCATGCTCGACGACACGCTGGTCGTCTGGGGCGGGGAGTTCGGCCGGACGGTCTACTGCCAGGGAGAACTCACGGCGGAAACCTACGGCCGGGACCATCACCCGCGATGCTTCTCGATCTGGCTCGCCGGCGGCGGGATCCGGGGCGGCGTGACCCATGGCTCCACCGACGACTACTCCTACAACATCACCGAGAACCCGGTCAGCGTCTACGACCTGCACGCGACGATCCTTCACCTGATGGGCGTGGACCACAGGAAGCTGACGTTCAAGTACCAGGGAAGGCACTTCCGGCTCACGGACGTGCACGGCGAGGTCGTGAAGCCCTTGCTCGCCTAGGGCCGTGGCGCGGCCCCTGCGGGAGCGTCCCTGCGCGCAAGCCCATGCCTTCGAACGCAGCCCGTTCGAACGGAGGATCCGTCATGTCGAATGAGAAGCCCGTCGCTCTAGTCACTGGGGCCGGTCGAGGCATCGGCCGGGGGATCTCTGTCGAGCTGGCCCGGACGCATCGCGTGGTGGGAACCTATCGCGGCAACCTGGAAGCCGCGCTCAGCCTCCAGTCCGAATGCGGGGCGACGATCCACCAGCTCGAGGTTGCGAGCCGCGAGAGCCGAAAGAGCGTGATGCGGTTCGTGATGGAGAAGTTCGGACGGCTGGACCTGCTCGTGAACAACGCCGGCATGGCGCCCCGCGAGCGCAACGACATCCTGGAGGCCACCGAGGAGAGCTTTGCCGAGGTGGTGAACACCAACCTCCGCGGCCCCTACTTCCTAACCCAGGCTGCCGCGAACGCGATGCTGGAGATCGGGAGGGGCGGAAGGATCGTGTTCGTGACGTCGATCTCCTCCTATACGGCTTCGGTGAACCGCGGGGAGTACTGCATCTCGAAGGCCGGGCTGAGCATGGCGTCCCAGCTGTGGGCCGCAAGGCTCGCGCCCGAAGGCATCGGCGTGTTCGAGATCCGTCCGGGCATCATCGAAACCGACATGATCAAGCCGGTGCTCGGCATGTATCGGAAGCTGGCGTCGGAGGGCTTGCTGCCGCAGGGGCGGCTCGGTCAGCCCGAGGACGTGGCCGCGGCGGTCCGGGCAATTGCGGACGGAAAGCTCGACTACTCCGCGGGCCAGGTGCTCGACGTTGACGGCGGCTTCCACCTTCGCACACTCTGAGCGTCAGGGCCGAACTCACCGTGCGTAGGCGCGGGGAACGTGACCTAGAATCTGACGTGTATGCGCGCACTTCTGCCCTTGATCGCCCTGATGCCCGCTGCCGCCCTGGCCCAGGATGCAGTCCGGGCCGGACGGTTCGTCGTCGAGCACCCCACGCTTCACAACCTCGGCTTCGAGTGGCAGATCACGGGCGACGCCAATCGCAACGCCGCGGTCTCGGTGCGCTTCCGCAAGGCCGGCGAGTCCGCCTGGCGAGAGGCCCTGCCGCTGGTGAGAATTGGCCGAGAGCGCGTCTTCCGCAAGCGGGAGCACCTCGAGTACACCGTCCCCGACGGTTTCGCTGGCAGCATTCTCAATGTTGAGGCCGACACCGAGTACGAGTGCCGTTTCGAACTCGGTGATCCCGACGGCGCTTCCGGGGATACGACTAGGACTGTCCGTGTCAGGACGCGCGCCGAGCCTCGTCCGTATGCGGGTGGCGAGGTTCGCCACGTCTACCCGCCCGATCATGAGGGCGAGAAGCTGGAGCCCCACTTTACGAGCCTTCTGCAGGCCTACTACGGCGCCGGTCTCGGCGACTGGAACGTCGTCTGGGAGCGTCCCGTGCAGCCGGGCGACACCATCGTCGTGCACGCGGGGCTCTATCGCAACGACCGGCTCAACTATGTCGATCCGATGATGACCCCGTTCGACGGGACGAACTGGCTCACCATCAAGGCCACCCCCGAGAAGCCGATCACGATACGGGCAGCCGGCGACGGGGATCCGGTCTTTGACGGAGCCGGCAACCACAGGCTCTTCGACGTCACCGCCTCGGCCCACCACATTTTCGACGGACTGACGTTTCGCAACACCGACATCGCGATCTTCGCAGGCTTCAAGCACGTAGGCGGCGCCGTTGGCCTCACGGTCAGGAACTGCCGGTTCGAGGACATCGGCTTCGGCGTCTGGACCGAGTTCGCGGGATCCAGCGACTTCTACATCGTTGACAACATCTTCCTGGGGCGAATTGAGCAGCGCAACCTCCTAGTGGGCTGGACAGGCAGGCTGTGGCGCAGCGCGGGCCCGTACGGATCCCACGAGGTCCGCAGCTACTACGCAGTGAAGGTCTACGGACCGGGCCACGTCATCGCTCACAACGCCGTCGCGTACTTCCACGACGGCATCGGCATCTCGACCTACGGAACCCCCGAGGGCGACCCACACCGGCGCGCCTCCTCCATCGACATCCACAATAACGACATCCATATGTCGGGAGACGATTTCATCGAGACCGACGGCGGAGTCCACAACATCCGCGTCTACAACAACCGCGGCGTCAACGCGGCACACGGGGGGTACAGCGCACAGCCGGTCTTTGGAGGCCCCGCCTACTTCATCCGGAACCTGCTCTACCACGTTCCCAGCGGCGTGGCCTTCAAGTTCTCGGCCAAGGCGGCGGGCCTCTTTGCCTACCACAACACGATCATCGGTGAACAGGTGGCAGGCGATCCGACCTCCAACATGCACTACCGCAACAACCTCATCCTTGGTCGGGACACGCCGGCCCGCGGCGTGATGACCTGGTCGAACGCAACGGCGGCACGGAGTTCCGACTACAACGGCTTCCGGCCGAACGCGGGCGTCGCCGAGCAATACCGATGGCTTGCTCCCCGAGACGAGGGAAGTCTGTACGAGCCAAGCTCAGCAGATTGGCAGACGTTCGCGAGTCTCGCGGACTTCACCGCCGCAACCGGCCAAGAAGAGCATGGCATTGAAGTCGACTTCGACATTTTTCTGGACATGGCGCCGCCCGATCCGACCAAGCGCCACGCCGTGTACCACTCGGAGGACCTGAACTTCGGCCTCAGACCGGATAGCAGGGCTGTCGATGCCGGTGTCCGCATTCCCACCGTGAACGATGACTTCGCAGGCGACGCGCCCGATCTGGGCGCGCTGGAGACGGGACTGCCCCTTCCCCATTACGGTCCGAGATGGCTGGATAGCGGGCCGTTCTATCAGTGACGAATCGCAAAACGTCACCTGCAGGAGGCAGACCCTCCCGAGCAAAGTCGTGATCGTTGCTCCGGAAGGTGCTCGCAAGCTGCATCCGGCCGACATGCCTTGGCAGTCCGCGGAGGGCAAGGGCTCGCTTTCTCCCCGGTAGGGCCGAGGGTGACGGCAGTCGAGACGGCTCGGCAGGCCGCGGACCACGCTCGGTTCCGGCGAACATCCCATGGAGCAAGTCGTCGGCTTGGTAGTCATGCGGGTCCAGCGACGCCCGTCGGGGGTGGCCTCATTCGATCGCGGCTTGGAACAGGAGGCCCGGACTACATCCCCCAGACCGTGACCGGACTCCCGCCCGATTCCGGATCCCTCTGGAACAGCCGCTCGTTCCACGACCGGTTGGGCCGCATGTCAAAGATCACCAGGTGTCCCGATTCCGCCCCGCAGCGGTCCATGTATGAGGCTGTCTGTTCCCGCCCCTCGCGGATCAGTCGATCCAGACCGGACTTTCCTGTACGCACCTTGCACTCGATCACGTGCTTGCGGGTGCGCGCCGGGCTCTGCCCGCCAACCTGCCGCCACTCCACCAGCAGGTCCGCCCGACCTCGCCCGACCGCGTCCTCCCTCGCGATCCGACCTCCGCAGTTCACGACTCGCTGCAGGTACGCCTGCAGCACGAGCTGCGGCCCCGCCTCCGCGTGCCCAAACCGTTCCACCCACGACTCCGCGTGCTCCCGAAAGTAGCCTTGGATCGCGCTCAGCAGTCCCGAAAGGTCCAGGCTCCCGTCGGCGTTCACGTACCACTTCGGATCCACCGCGGCCTCGAGCCCCAATTGCAGGACCGCTGTCAGTTCGCGCGGGACAACCTCGGCGTAGATTGGGTTCGCGATGCGTACCGCGCCCTCGCGTGCCACCAAGCCAAGATCCCGAACGTACTCGAGATCGCGGACCGAGAAGTCCCAATCCCCGGAACCGGCCAGCATCGGCATGATCACGCGTCGCACCCTGTCTTCGCGGAGCTTGTCGGCGAGCTGGTCAAGATGCGTAACCCGCCGGAGGATAAGCGTTTCCCGAGCCTCGTCGATGGCGTCGCTGCGGATCGGCCCGCTCCGGTCCCGGCCGGTCTTGCTGTCGAAGCAGGCCTCGCCGGCCAGAGCGTTCACCAGCCATGGCTGGCCGCAGGTCAGCGCCCAGATGCGCTCCATCACGCCACGTTCGAAAGCCGTTTCCCGCTCGGCAGTGTGCTGGGCCAGCAGTGCCCGCACGTCGCCTTCTGAAAAGTCGCCCAAGCGCAGCGACGTCGCCTTGATGTTGAAGGCGCTGCCGCCCTGGACATGGGTTCCTTCCCGGCTGGAAAAGATCCTGTAGTCGCGCACGTCCCTGACCCCGCACAGGACCACGCTCTGCGGGAACTGGCGCGGGCGGCGGTCGTAGTTCGAGCGCAGCTGCCGGAGCACGGAAATGAGCGTGTCCCCGACCAAGGAGTCGATCTCGTCGATCAGCAGTACCAATGGCTTCGGGCTCGCCGAGGACCAGCGCACCAGCGTCTCGCCCAGAGCCCCGTCAGGCCCCTCCGTCCGCAAGCACTCGGACCTCGTCTTGTCGACGAAGTCATCCCGCAAGACGTAGAGAGCCCTCGACGCCAACTGCCCGAGCAGGGCCTTCATCGCCCGAGCAGTGTCTTCCCCGCCCGCCTCCTCGAAGTTCACGTACAGGCAGCGGTACTCGCCCGCCGCGTTGAGCAGATCCTGCAACGAAAGAAGTATCGAGGTCTTGCCCGTCTGGCGCGGCGCGTGCAGCACGAAGTACTTCTTGCGTGCGATCAGAGTGAGGATCTCCGCAAGGTTCACTCGTTCCAGGGGTTCGATGCAGTAGTGCTCCTCCGGATTGACCGGGCCTTCTGTGTTGAAGTACCGCACGGCTAATTCAGTGTGCCACGCATCGCCCCCGGGGCGAACCGGCCTCGACCGCCGTGCCTAGACGCCTCCCTCGCCGATTGCCGGTCTGGGGCCCGGCCCTTGCGGCCCCCTTGATTCGGGCAGGGTAATGCCGATTCTCGGCCCGGTAGTCTCGGCATCATCGGATGGCTCGACGTGGGACTCCCCCCTTGGAGCCCGAAGGGCATCCCACACCACGACTCTTGGCACGGGCACGCGGTACGGTCAAGGCATCAGAACGAATATCGCAACGCGAACTGAATCTGGCGATTCGAGCCAAAGCCGGTAAAGGGCACGGTGTGGGTCGAGGTGCTCTGTCCGAACGATCCGACGAAGGCAATGATGGCGTGCGGGTTGTTGAACTGCGGCGTGTTGAACACGTTGAACATCTCCGCCCGGAACTGAACGGTCTGGCCCTCCGCGACATTGAAGTTCTTGAACAGGGAGAAGTCCCAGTTCAGTGCCGCCGGCCCGTTCAGGATGTTCCGGCCCGCGTTGCCGAGCACGCCGGGCTTGGGCGCGGTGAAGGCGTTGATGTTGAACTGGTTTCCGGGAATGTCCTGGTTGGCCGGATAGAGCGGCTCCCCGGGGACGATGTCCGGGCGTCCGCTGAAATTGCCGACCCCCAGGGGATCACACCAGCACAGCGGAGTCACCGGCAGGCCGGCGCGCATGACCGTGATCCCGTTGACCTGCCAGCCACCGCCGATCCAGTGCGGCAGCTTTGGCACGCTGGCAAGCTCGTAGGTGTAGTCGAACTGCAGCGCGTGCCTCACATCCATGTCACCGTCGGCGTAGGCCTCGCGAGGGTTGGTGTCGTCCTGGGTGCCGCTGCCCCACGGAATGCCGCCGTCGTCCAGCGCGTGGGACCACGTGTAGTTGACGTTCGCCCTGAACCCCTTGCTGAAGCGCCGCCGGAGACTGACCTGCAATGCGTTGTACGTCGACGTCAGGTCGTCCCGGACTGAATTGATGTTTGCGAACTTGGGGTACGGGCGCACCCCGTCCTTGACCCGGTTCAGGTTCTGGCCGGTGGTCAGATGGAGGGCGCGGTTTCCGAGGTAGGCGACCTGAAGCATCGACTGCTGGCCGAGGCCCTGCTGGATGTTGAAGTTCCAGCTCTGCGTGTAGGCCTGCTTCAGGTTTCTGGGAAGTGCCGTGATGTTCGCCCCGGTGACGAAGTTGAAGTTCGTCGGCGGCGGGAAGCCCTTGAGGTCCGGAACTTCCAGGCTGTTCACGGAGGCGGTCTGCTGAAAGATGTTGTTGGGGATGTTCTGCGCCATTGCCGCGTTCAGGCTTGCATGGAAAATGCCGTAGCCCATGCGGATCACGGTGTTGTTGGAGGCAAACGGCGAAATGGCGATTCCTATCCGAGGGTCAAAGTTGGTTGAGGGCGCATTGAGAACCTTGGTCCCGATGGGATCCAGGTCCCCCGTTGCCGGATTGAAGTTCGCCATCCGCCCGTTGGACTCGGTCGGAGCCGTGTCGTACTGATAGCGCAGACCGAGATTCAGCGTCACCTTGCGGTTGACCTGATAGTCGTCCTGGATGAAGAAATTGTTGTATGTGTTTCGCATCCCGGCACGCGGCTGACCCCAGGTACCGATCTGCCACGCAGCGTTGCGGGCGAAATCGTCCAGTGACAGATACGAGATGTTCATCTGGAAGATCCCGGCCTTGTTGTCCTGGTTCCGGATGATCTGCGCACCTACCTTGAGCTGATGTTTTCCCTGCACCCAGGACAGCGTGTTGAGCCATGTGTAGGAGTTGTTGGCAACCAGCAGGCCGAACCCGCTAGGCCCCACTCCCGCCGATCCGCTGCCAAGTGCCACGATGGGGAAGTTGAGGATCTCTTCCGTCTCGGCGCTGCGCGGATCAATGCGCACACGGTTGAACGCGAAGCCGGCCTCGTTGTAGACGGTCGGCGAAATCACCCGGTTGTAGGTGAGCTTGGCCAGCTGCAACCGGCCCGGCGCCACCTTCTCCTGGCCCCGAGCCACTCCGAAAAAGTCTCCGGTCTCGTTCTGGTTGACGTTGTACCGAAACTCGATGCTGTCCTTGTCGGACGCCTGATAGTCGATCTTGGCGCCCATCGTGTTCTCCTCGAGCCTGTCCGCGACGCCCCGGTTGTACCACCCCAGGCGTGGCTCGGCGTCAGAGATCGCACCGTTCGGAAGGGGCAGCATGTCCACCGCCGGCTTGACGGCAGGATCCACCGTGTTGCGAAACTCCGCCGTCGGCACCAAGGCGTTCTGGACCTTTCCGAGACGCTGCTGGACGCCTTCGTAGTTCGCGAAGAAGAAGACCCTGTCCCGCATGATCGGTCCGCCGAGCGAGGCGCCGAACTGATTCAAACGGAATGGCGGCTTGTCGCCCGTATGGTTGAAGTAGCTCCGCGAATCAAGCTTTTCGTTGCGAAAATACTCGAACAGGGAGCCGTGCAGGTCATTGGATCCGGATTTTGTGATGAGGTTCACCACTCCTCCGAGCGTCTGCCCGAACTCCGCGGAATAGGAGTTCGTGTACACGCGAAATTCCTGAATGGCCTCAGTGCTGCTTCGAGAAATGCGGCCCTTGCTCGATCCGTAGGTGTTGTCGAGAATGTCGAAGTCGACACGGCTTGCGTCTCCGCCGTCGAGCAGGAAACGCAATCCTCCCTGCTGCCGGAACAGACTGGCGCCATTGAATGCCTGCTTGGTTCCCTGGGTTCGCAGAACATTGCCCGGCACGAGGTGCAGGAGGTCGCTCACGTTCCGCCCGTTCAGAGGCAGGGCGTCGATCTGTTCCGTTTCGACGACAAGGCCGAGTGTGGAGGACGCTGTCTCCACGAGGGGTGCCTGCCCGGAAACCGTCACCGTCTCGGTGATGGATCCCGGCTCGAGCGAGAACAGGAGCCGGACACGGTCCGAGACACGGAGGCGAATGTCCTCCTTCAGCTGGCTCTTGAATCCGTCGGACGACACCGTGACCCGGTAGGTTCCGACCGGCAGCACAGGGATCAGGAAATTGCCCTGGCCGTCGGTTTCGGCCTCGATGGCTGCCCCGGTCCCCTGGTTCTCGACCACCACGCGCGCTGAAGCCACAACAGCCCTCGTCGAGTCGAAGACGGTTCCCAGAACGCTGCCGGTGTCGAGCTGGGCCAGAGACGCAACGCAGCCGAAAAGCACACCCAAGGCAGTCCTTGAAAGCAAGCGAACATTCATGGTGTCACCTCTCGATCTGATACCGCAGCTTGATCCACACGTTACATCCAACGGACCCGCCCGTCAAGGAACAGGCGCAACAGGATTCAAGGGTGCGGGTGTTATCGAGCCGTTGCGGCTCTTGGCCCGGCTGCGGTCGGACAGGCGTCCCAGAGTCCTCGAACGCCGTGGCGGACACGACTCAGGGGATGAGGCGGGGTGGCTGTCAGCTCTTCGCCGAATTGGACCTGCGTCCGCGGCGGATGCTCCGGAAGTCCGGGGCTATCTCGGTTCCCGGATGACGGTTGGCTGGTTGATCGGAACCGAGTCGACAGTCTGTCGCCGCCCGCTCGGCCAGTCAATCTCGACCGTCACGGGCCCGGTGCTGTCGCCGATGCCGATATGGACCGACCTGAGACTTGACGAGGCGTAGCCCACGGAACTCTTCATCCACCGGGTGCGGTTTCCGACTCTCGCCCGGGCCCCGAGGCCGTCGCGGTTCGAGACGGTGCCGACCAGGTGCAGGGCAATCCAGTTTCCAACCGGTTCCGACACGTTGCGCAAGAGAGTGGCGGGTTCCGCGAGCGCGCTGACAACCACATCGAGGCGACCATCACCGTCAAAGTCGGCAACCGCGGCTCCCCGATGCGCACCTGCCTTGCCAATCTCGTACGGACCGTCGAACCTGCCTTCGCGATTCCTGAACAGGGTGTTTGACTGCCTGTAGCGAAACGGCTCGAACTCCTTGATTAGGGGATTGACGTGCGAGTTCGCGGTGAAGAGGTCCAGCAGACCGTCGTTGTCGAAGTCAGCGAACACATTGCCCCATCCCGCGTAGGCCTGGGAGGCCTTCGCCATGCCGCTCCGCACCGTCGCATCACGGAACGAGCCGTGTCCCTCGTTTCGGAAAAGCGGAAACGTCTCATCGTTCAGGGCCGTCACGGACACGTCCGGGATTCCGTCGTTGTCGAAGTCCCCAATGTCGACGCCCATCGAGGCGACCGGCTTTCCGCTATCGAGAAGCGCCACTCCGGACAGCAGGGCATCTTCAACGAAGGAAGTTCCGTCCTGATTCAGGAACAGAAAGTTCGGGAGGTAGTCGTTGGTGACAAACGCATCCTGCCAGCCGTTGCCGTCGAAGTCGGCGAACGCCACACTCATGCCGCGGCCCCGGATCGGAGAGAGGCCGACCTCGTCGCTCACCTCCTCGAATCTCCCGTTTCCGAGATTGCGGTACAGGCGGTTCGCGGTCGGCGTGAAGTTCTTAGGATGGCAGTAGACCCTGAGTCCGCGCGCACGGTCGCCACAGTACCGGTCAAAGTCCAACGTCCAGTCTGCGTACTTGATCGCCATCAGATCCAGAAGGCCGTCCCGATCGTAGTCAAACCAGCCCGCTGCGACGATCCACTCGGAGTGATCGATCTCTGACCGGGCGGTTACGTCCTCGAATGTGCCGTCGCCCCGATTGCGGTACAGGGAGTTTCGGAACACTCCGGCGACGAACAGGTCGACATTCCCGTCGTTGTCGTAGTCGCCGGAGGCCGCACCCATGGAGTACCCTTCCCCACCGACTCCTGTCTGATCCGTGACGTCTAGGAATCTCAGGCCCCCGATGTTTCGAAACAAGCGATTGCTGTAGCGGGGAGCACTCTTGGTCAGCGAATCGGGTGCAGCTCCGTTCGTGAAGAAGACGTCAGGCCGGCCGTCCAAGTCATAGTCGAATACGGCCAATCCTCCGGCCAACGTCTCGATTGGACGCTTTGTCGGCGTCGGCGCGTTCTCCAAAGTGAAGCGCATGCCCGAGTCATGGATGGGCTCGAGGCGAATCTCGGCCTGGCAAGGTACACCGAGAGGCAAGAGGAACAGCGGCAGCAAATACGTTGCCGTGCGTGGCAGTGTGGGCCCAAGGGGTCGAACCACTCTCCAAATCGTACAGCGACTGGCACCAGGAGGGCCTTTCATGGTTGCGTGATGGGTGTGTCGGATGACGACGGCAAAGCAGCACCTCTGTAGCTCAGGCGTACTCGACGCATGTCCCGTCGCTGGTATTCGCCGGCATGTCGGGGGGTCGGCAGGCGAACGCCAAGACCATTGCTTTCCGCCACTACAGGGATAGGCGCCCAGTCTCGAAGCGCCCCCTCGGATCTTGTGCGGACTCCCGAGAACCTCTGCTGTGCCACCATGGAGCACTGATCACGCAATTGGTGCCGGGATTCCACAGATTCAGCCTTCAGAGAGTCCTCCGTGCGACGGCGGGCGCCATTCTCCTGAGTGCGCCAGCAGTCGCCGCCGGGGCACAGATCGATCCGAACGCTCAGGTGGCTTCCGCCCGACAGGCAATGGCCGAGCAGAGATTCGGCGAAGCCGCAGAGATCTATGCCGAACTGGCGAGCAGATTTCCAAACGAACCGACGCTGCAGGTCAATCTGGGAATGGCCCTGCATTTCAGTGCCCGGGATGAGGAGGCGATCCAGCCGCTACAAAGGGCGACGGCAGCCCTGCCTTCATCGTTCCCGGCCCATTTCGCGCTGGGCGCGAGCCTGTCCCGGCTCGGACGGTACTCGGAGGCAGTCGATCCACTGCTGGAAGCGACAGGAATCAACCCGCGGCACGTGTTCGCTCAAGTGCTGCTCGGGGAGGCGCTTGAGGCGGTCGAGGAGCATTCCCGTGCCGCGGCCGTCTGGCGGACGCTTGGCGGAACGGACCCGACGAGCCCCTATGCCTATGCCGGCCTTGTGCGCTGCAACGAGGAGTTGGCGGCAATCGCGATCGACCAGCTACGGCAGCGCCACCCTGAGTCGTCCTACATGCTGCGGTATCTTGGCCAGACGAAGCTGGCGGCCCGACAGTACCCGAGTGCGCTGTACCTGTTTCGTAGCGCACTGAAGAGGCAGCCTGATGTCCGCGCCGTCCATGAAGCGATGGCCTCGGTCTACGAGGGTGCGGGGCACCTCGAATGGGCGGAGATCGAACGCCGGAAGGCCAAGTCCCTGCCGGAACCGGACTGCACTGCCATGGACTCCGTCGAGTGCCGTTTCAGGGCGGGCCGGTTCGACCTCGTGCCGCCCTTGGAAGCGGATTCCTCCCCGTCGGATCTGTTCTGGATAGCCCGGTCCCATGCCGGTCTTGCGGAAAACGCCTTCGAGAAGTTGGCATCCCTGCCGGAATCGGCCGAGTCGCTCACTCTTGTTGCGGACCTGCTGGCTTCCCAGGGACAATTCTCCAAAGCGGCCGACGCCTGCCGTCGAGCGATCGGGATCGGCGGGATCTCTGGAGCACTGGAGCGGCAGCTGGCGGAGCTGCTGCACCTCGCCAAGCGCGTTGAAGAGGCGCGGCCTCTGCTTGAGCGGTTCTACCGCTCGGATCCCGACGACCCCAAGTGGGCGGCGATGCTCGGCAACCTGCTGGCAGACGAGCAGGAGTATGAAGAAGCGGTCCCTCTGCTGCAGTTCTCTCTCGGCCTTCCCGGCGCTCCGGCTACCGTCCGGCTGGACCTAGGACGCTCGTTTCTTGCGCTCGACCGACCCAAGGAGGCCTTGCCGCACCTGAAGTCATCGCTCGGCCTCGACACGGATGGCAGCATCCACTACCAGCTGGCCCAAGCGTTCCAGCGCCTGGGGATGCGCGAGGAGGCCCGGGAGGCACTTGCCCAATACCGGGCACTGGATGCCCGAATTCGACAGCAGACCGAGGCCGGAGCTTTGTTGGGAATCACAGCGCCGGAATAGGTCCGGGCCTCCGACAGCGCGTCGGTGAACTGTGTCTGGAAGGGAGTTCGTGATCGTCCCGAAGGCGGTTGCCAGGTGCGAGCACGAGGACTCCCGTCGAGCTGCGGAGACCGACTTCTCGGTCAGAACCGCGCAGCCCGCCTACCCGGGCCGCCTGTAGTCTCTTCGTACAACGATGTCGCACAAAGTCGAGCACACTCTCTCCCGGCCGGAGGACGCGGACCCGCGCAGCCGCGATTTCTGACACGCTTGTCGCACCCTCGACCAAGCAGCTGCCCGACCCTCTGCGAATGGCGCACAGTACAATGACAGCGCCGTCGGCTTGGAACAGGGTCGCGAGGCTCGGACCGTTCGCCTAGGGACTGCGGCCTCGGCCCGGTTCTCACACCGGGACCGCAGTCTCGGAGGAGTTCACCATGAGAGGATGCCGACAGTTCGGAGTTGGATCTTGCCTCTGCTTTGGGACTCTTCTGGTGCTGATCATGGCGGCGCCTGTCAGCGAGTCGCTTGACAGAGAAGCGGATTTCGCCGTGATTGCCAGAAACGGCGGCCACATCGGGGAATCGATCTCGGCCCGCTACGATCTGCACACGCTCCACAACCATCGCCAGGCGGCGGGACCGCCGCGTTTGCCCTATGTCGCTCCAACCTGATTCGTCCTCCTTGAGTGCCTTCCTTCCCGAAGCGCTGGGCCAGCCAATCCGGCGCTGGTACGAGAAGGAAGGGAAGCGTCAGGGAGTCAAGGCCATCATCCTGTTCGGCTCGCGCGCCAAAGGGCTGGCCCGACGATCCAGCGACTGGGACATGGCGATCGTCCATGCGCCAGGGAGGGAGGTCTCGCTGGCCGGCCTGCCCCGGTTGCACGACGGGTGCGAAGTCAACTGGATCTGCTTCTCCGACCAGCGGCTCGAAAGACGCCGCCATTTGGGAGGCACCGTGGAAAGCGCCACGGCCGAACAGGGAGTTCTTGCCTGCGGTCGGGTCAGGTTGGGAACGGGGGTATTGAGAATGACCGTTGCAATGGCAATGGACCGACTGGGCAAGTGCTTCAGTAAACTCGATTTGGGCGCAAGATGCCTCGCAGATTACTATTTCTATTTTCAGGAATTTGGTTTCTCGAACAATCTATGCGCTGCGTCCTGCGAAGCGGCCGACTTTCTGGCCAAATCAATTACGCATCTTCGAGGCTTCAATCCACAGAAACCACACATTGTGAGTGATCTCTGTGACGAACTCGAAGAGCTGAATCCTGCTGACGCCCTACTGCCTTCCCTGCGGAAGCTGAACGGCAATACTCACAGGGGGCATGTGGACGGCTGGTACCGGGAGACTGACGACCCTGTGGAAAGCTTCGCAGATTCCGAACAGCGGCTGATGAGAACGGCAAGCGTCGCCGTAAGTGTCATGCGGAAGGTCGAGTCCGAATACCGTAGGGATGCTGCCGTGCGGACGGAGTGCAATCCCAAGCTTGGGATCCTTGCCGCGGCCCTAGGGAGACCATCGTGGGACCAAGCCTTCGCATACTTGCAGGATGCAGGATGCCCGGATGAGACAGTTCGGAACCTCGCACGCAAGGTGAGAACGGCACAGGATAGCGTCAGGCACATCCGGAACTTGCGGGACAGGGACTCGGGCTGAGGTCACATAGTCCGGTGCTGAGTCCATAGACACTAGGTGGAAGGGGGCATCCTTGCTGAGCGCCACGGTCATGCGCAGCAACTACGTTTCTTGAGCGAATCTGCGATCAGAGGAACCGAGTGCGTCAACGCGCAGGCTCGGGTCTGAGGTAGAAGGGGCGCAGCAGTGCATCCTTCTACTCGGCGACTTCGGTCCTTCCTGTGGCGATGAAACTGTCAAACTCGGGAAAGAGCAGTGGACTGAGCGGATGGACCTAGCCGCCCCGCTGACTCCTCTGGAAACTATGCCTAAGTTCGCCACTTTCTTCCGAACTCGGCCCATTTCGGGGCATTTCTGGAACTCCTGATAATTGATAACATATTTATTATCACTCACTTACAAGATTCGGTTGTCCCGGAATCCGGCGCTAGTGACATATAATCGACATATTGCAGTGAGCGGCTAGTTTCTGGGTAGACCACTAGTGTCGCGTTGAGGCCCTAGGGAAAATTGCATAACTCGTTATAGATCAATGGGTTACAAGGTGTTCTTGGGTGTTAGAGACTTGAACGCTCGGGTGCCGGTTGATTCGTCGCTCGCTCCCTGGTGCCCATCCATTACTGTGTCTGGAAATGTACCGCGGTTGGACTGTCTTCTCTCAGATCATGCCACTAGTGTCGCGTTAACTTTTGGGCGCACCTTGTAAGTTGTTGATTTTTCGACTAGTTACGAAACCTCTAGAGTGTCAAAGACTCGAATGCCGAGTACGGTGACGATCCAGAGATAGCATGTCGGCGGCTCCAAGAAAGGGAGGTCCTAGGTCTAGCGAAGCACCAGCGAAGCGCGGTCCGAGTCCGTCAGAGCCGAGAATCCTACACTCCCAGAAGCTTCCCTCGACCTGCTTGGCGCTACCGCGTCACGATTCAGTTAGAGATTGAGAAGCTGTTGGAATAGAACGGTTTACCCACGATTGGTGTTCACACACTGTCTCATTCGCAGCGCCCAGTCCCGCTGATTCCCGTCGTTTCGGACTGGTTTCTGCCCGTTCGAGCCTAGCTCCCCACCCACCCATGAGACTGTATGGGCATCACTAGTGTCGCGTTAGAAATCGTTGATAACAAAGGACTTAAAAATATGGTCGTATTTCTTTCTGTAGCTTCGTTCTGTAAGTCCTTTGTTATCA
>JAPPMB010000054.1:0-46312 GCA_028819255.1 Bryobacterales bacterium
TCCGGAGATAAGATGTCGATTTATTCAGATTGGGCACTCAGGTCAGTAATTCCCCAAAGTTGAAGGTCGTGCTGCCGCCCCAGCAGAAGCCCACGGCGCCGAACCGGCCGTTTGCGGCGGGGAGCGAAAGGCCGTATCGAGCGACGGACGAAAGGCGGCGCGTGGTGTCCTCGACCCGAAGCGCGCGGACCAGGGCGACCGCCTGCTGCCGGTCCGAAGGCGTGCCTCCTCCGTCCGGCCCGAGTCCGGACAGCAGATCGGGTGCGATCGCGATGAATCCCTCGGCGGCGAACTGATCGGCCACGGAGCGTACCCAGTCCGTAAGGCCGAAGATCTCGTGAATCACGATTACGACCGGCGCGCGGGTCGCGCGTTCCGGATAGCTGACCCAGGCGCGGACGCTGTCTCCCCAGCGGGCCGAGGCGGCCCGGCCCTCGGTGATGTCGACCCACTCGCCGTGCCTGGGCGAGTTGTTGAGGGCGTCGAGGGCGCCATCGGCGTCAGGTGGAATCGCGCCCGCGCCCGCGACGCCCGCGAATGCGAGCAGGGTTGCGGTCATAGTGAACGCTCGATCGCTTTTGACGCGGATTCGTTGAGTCGTCATGGTGCGGAAGGGCCTGGTCGTCGCCGGTCAGGGACCTGAGAATGGACGGTGACTCGACCATACAACAGCTGGAAGCCGCGAACTCGAACCGCTCTGGCTCTCGGGCACGCCAGATGCCGCGCGGATTCAATGGTCCCGACCGGCCCTTGACTGCAGGACGGAGCGGAAGTGTTCGGCTGTGTGACAGGAGCGGGAACTCGGTGAGGGGCAGGTCGGTCAGCCTCATGGAGAATGGTGTGGACGATCGTCGTCGGGGCGGCGTACGCGGTCCTGTGCTGCAGGCACAATGCCACCCAACCTCTGGCGTGGCGGAGGCGGGCGGCCGATGGTGGTCACCAGGCCGCCAGCCCGGTGGCATGGGCGGGCGAATTCACACCTCGGGGCGATTGGCTCAGGGGTCGCGGGTTTGGGCGCCTGCCCCAGGCACGCCGCGACCCGCCGTCGCTCGCAATGGCCCAGCACGCGTGCCGACCTGCGCCGAGAGAGCGCGTGCCGCACGCGCTACTGTCGCGCGTCTCGGGCTTGCAGCACGCATACTTGCCAACATACACTTCGCTCATGGCGCGAGTCACCGTCTATCTGCCGGACGAAGTCCTCGCCGTCGCGCGCAAGTGCGCGGAGAATGAACACTGCAGCATGTCCGCGTGGGTTGGCGGACGGATTCGTGAGGCAACCTTGACCGAATGGCCCGAAGGCCTCGTTGACCTGCTGCGCCATGGCACCGGCGATATCGTCGAGCCCGACGATCGGCCCCCGGGGGATGTGGAACTCTTCTCGTAGTGTGGCTGCTCGACACCAGGGTGTGCGTGTCGCTCATCAATCGGTCCGACGAGCTAGCGTCGGCGCGCCTGCTCCAACACTCCCGCGGCTCCGTGCGCCTTTGCAGCGTCGTGAAGGCGGAACTGCTTTTCGCGTTACGAAACTCCTCGCGGCTCGCCGAGAACGTGCAACGGGTAGAGATCTTCTGCCGGGCCTTCTAGTCACTGCCGTTCGACGAGGAGTCGGGGCGGCACTACGGAATCGTGAGGGCACAGCTTCGCCGGAAAGGAAGGCCCGTTTGCGGATACGATCTCATGATCGCCTCCATTGCCATCGCCGATTCGCAGGTGCTGGTCATCCGCAACGTGGGCGAGTTCTCGAGAGTCGCCGGCTTGAACGTCGAACGCTGGTAGCTCGGACGGTCGCATTCACGAATCAAGATCGGCGGACCAATCCACACATCCGGGATTCCGGCCACGAAAGCCGGCCCCTTGGCTAACTCTTGCGCACAAGGTTGCAAGGCCGGAGGAAGGATCGGCCATGGGCCCGACGGGAAGTAGGATTCTCCCGGCGGGCCCTATGCTAAGATCCGGAATAGGTCGGCATGGTCCACAGGCCGGTTGCCGGCCTTGCCTTGGATCGGTCAGGCGATGCAGACGCCGGCCGCGCTGCAGGCCCGTAGCTCAGCTTTGGTTAGAGCGCTACCTTGACACGGTAGAGGTCAGCGGTTCGAGTCCGCTCGGGCCTACCATCCTCCTCCCACCCGTGCTCCGCAGAGGGGCCGGCGAGCGGGCGCCGGCCCGGCGGTTGCGCCGTGAGGGAATCCCCCATCCGCCACGATCCTCGTCATCACGAGACATGGCCGCTGCGCGCCGCGCGCCTCCCGGGCGGCAAGGTCCCGGACACGGCCAGGTTCTCTATCGGTAGGTCACCCAGATCGGGCTGGCCCAGGCCAGCGAGCCGTCCACCTGCTCGGCGCGGACGTAGTAGTAGCTCTCTCCCGGAGTGGCCGCGTCGTCGCGATACTCGAACTCGGCCGCCTTGGTGCCCGGCGTGACCGCGTAGACGATCTCGTTGTTCTTGACCAACACGACCCGGGCAAGCGGGACGGTCCCGATGGCCTTGGCCTTCACCACGGGCTGCTCGGAGGTCGAGAACGCATCGCCCATGAGATGGTCCTCGATGCGCACGTCGAGGATGATGTTGTCCGTGGCAGCGTACGTGCGCCGCTGCTTCATTGCGTCGATCAGGTCCTGCCGTACAGGTGAACGCTCGGCCGGCACCAGCACGCAGGCGTACGAGTCGTGTGTTCCGACATGATCGGAACTGGCCTGCACGCCGATCCTGATCCCCTTCTCCCAGGCCCGGTGCACGAAACCGGCCGGTCTCCATGGGTCGCCGTGGTGAAAGTAGCGCTTGTCCCGAGTCTCGGCCCTTGGGGCGCCGGGATACTCGTAGGAGGCGTGCAGGCTCTGATAGATTTCGACGATCGGCTCGATCTCGGGATCACTCTCCCGCCAGTCCGTGCCCTGGTCCGAGCCTGACGTGTGAGGCGTCGAGATGCCTCCGTTTCGCCGGAGGTACGGGAAGAGGATGTCTCCCGTGTTGATCGATCCGTTGCGCTCGCCCGCATGGATTGGCATCCACCGCACGCCCCTGGTCGCGAATACCGTGTTGCGGTGGCCGTTGGGGTAGGGAACACTCCGCTCCGTCCCGAACAGCGGCCAGAACCTGTCCGGCACCAGGAAGATGTCCTCCGACTTTTCGGTCCTCCACCAGTTGTACTCGATGCCCGGAACCGAGTCACCACCGTATTGGTGGTCGGCAACCAGCATGAAGTCGTACTGACCGGCCGTGATGGCGTACCGGTAGAAGTCGATCAGCGCGCCTTCGCCGATGCCGTCCGATGAGATGTCGGTGTGCCTGTGCAGGTCTCCGCGCAGGATTCGATAGGACCTGCCCCCGGATTCGTAGCGATACGCCCGGATGGACGCCGTGTCATCCGCCTCGTTCGGGTGGACGGGCACGGCCTGGATCGGCGGCTCCGTGAACTCGGACAGCATCGGCTCCCCCGAACCCTGCCACGCCGCATGCCGGGGATCGACGACCGCATAGGAGACGTGCGTTGTGCGCGCCGACGGGGAGGGTCGGTTCCGCGGTCGTGTCGGCGAACCGAAAGGCCGCGCGTCTCGCGACCAGGCGAACCACAGCCTGCCGTCTGCATCTGTGGCTGCCGAGGCCCACCCATCGTTCCGGCCGTTGGTCGCATGGAGCTTTGTCGCGGGAAGCCAGCCGTCGCCGTCAAGCCTGGTCATGAGCATTTCCCAGATCCCGCCGGCTCCCCAGTTGTTGTTGACTCGGGTTGTGACGCTCGTCAGCGACCTCGCCATCACCCAGACGCGATCCCTGTCATCCACCGCCACACGGGCTTGCTGGACGTAGTCCCGGTATGCGTCCGGAACGGCGGCCATGATGTCCTGTGTCTGGCGCAGCCCGTTCCCCTCCAGTGCGGCGACCCGCACCGATCGATTCCTGTAGAGCCCGGCACCGCCTCCCGGCCTGAACCGCTGGCTGCTCCAGTCCTTTCCCCAGTTGGCTTCGCCATGATCCCAGGCGATCCACAGCCTGTCGGAGGCGTCGCAGGCGAGCGAGACATTGGCGTCAAAGCCGGGGGACCGGGTGATCTGGCGCCCATCGTTCCACCGTCCATCCGGCTGCAGCCGTCGTACGTAGACGTTGAAGTCGCCCGAGGCGTATCCATCCCAGCCGATCCAGACCCCGCCGGTCGAGTCGGCCGCCAGCGCCGGCGCCCAGCTGTCGGCACGCCTGTCGGAGACGGGGGCTTCGCCTGACCATGACGAGCCGTCCCAGCGCGAATGGAGGATCACGGACACGCCGTCCCGGAACCCCTGCCACGTGACATGGATGTTGCCCTCGCTGTCGGATGTCGTCTGGTGGTAGAGATTCGGACCCGCCGCAGCGACTCCCGCAACAGGTCCCAGCCCGCCTTCGGAGACGGATCTGGAGAACAGGCCCCAGGTTCCGTCCGCCCCCCGGCCTGACCAAATGACCATGGGAGACCCGGAATGGTCTGTCGCGACCGCCGTGCGAAAGTTGTCGAAGTGATCGTCCGGGGTGATCCGGACGGGCTCTCCCCACGACTGGCCGTCGTGGCGCGCCAGCCAGACGGAGTCCCTTTCGTTCTCATAGGCGATCCAGGACAGGTAGACGCCTCCGTCGTGCGCCGCGGCTAGGGAAGGGTAGTCGTTCTCGGTGGTTCCGGAGGTCAAGTCAACCGTCGGCGGAATCCGTTCCACTTTGGCCGTGCCGCCGAGAAAGTCCAGCGGCCGCCCGAACCGCAGCTCCCTCAACGGAAAGGAGAACGAGCCCTGCTTCGTAGCGATCTTGACCGTGGAGGCGGGGCCTGCGTCAAGGAGCCCTGCAATCCCGTTCGGGATCATTGCGAACTGCCGTGTGTGAACGGGGTCGAAACCGCGCTGGGTCGTCGAATCGGCATAGCGCGTGACCCTGTTGGTCAGCAGCCACTGACTGCCTTCGGCGATCCGATCGCGTCCTTCGAAGTGCACGCCTCCCAGATCGAGAACCCTTCCGGCCTCAACCCGCATCGCCCCGTCCCAACGTCTTGGCGTAAAGCGATCAAGGCCGAACATCACGCGAAGGGCCACCAGGGTGGACCCGTCGGGACTGTCCGCAAGCTCGGGGACCTGGGCGGGTGCCATTGAGAGGGACAGGAGAACGAGAGTTGCCACGAAAGGCAGGGATCTGGGGCAAGGAATCATTGCTGGGCCTCGCACCATTCTGCCCAATCGTCGGACGTTGAGCACGCTGCGCCAGCGGATCCGGTGCGGCTGACCTCTCCGTTCCTGGCGCGCATCGCCGCATCGCCACTCTCAGGACGAGTGCCGAGGCGTCATGGGAGGTGATATCGAATTGAGCTGACGAACGAATTCTCCCGACCTCCTGGCCGCATGCCCCCGAGCCCGGACCACAGAGCCCGGAGGGTATGAATCTAGGAGATTTCCAGCACAGCCATTCCGTGTTCGCGGCGGGCCAGGCTGTGCCAGACGCCCGGCATGATCTGCCAGATCGAGCGATTGCCGCCTGGGCAAGGGAAGCCTGCCTGCGAGACGCATGGCGACAGGTCGAGCAGCGGTGAGCCGTACCCGACTGTGCTTCCCGGGAAGGACGTCCGTCCGTAGAGCTCGAGGCCGACGTAGCTGTAGACCTGCAGAGTCTGGGTGGGATACCAGTCAAGGCCTCCAATTGCCTGTGTGGCTCGGATCGGGTGAACAGAGCCATCGGGACCGATCGCCAGATCAGGCCCCACCGCCGCAGCGTAGCGTCCGATACCGCGTCCGGCCAGGCCCTCCAACAGAAGATCCAGCTTGCCGGAGATCGGCAGCAGTGCCGCGACGCCAAGCCCGGCGCCCGGCGCCGCCCTGTTTCGTCCGTCGAATCGGGCTCGGAACCATCGACTGATTCCCTTGATCTCGTAGTGCCCCCAGCCGGGTTCGAACACGATCTTGCCGACGAAGTCCGGCGCAAGATCTGTCGAGATGCCGTTGGCTCCAGGGGTCAGGCTGCTTGCGAACGTGGCGGCGGGCACTTGCGCGTTGGGGCTGCTGCCGAGACCGAAGGCTCCACCGGGCAGCACAACCTTCCGGTGTGGGTCTCCGGATTCTCGAGTGCCGCGGCGAACCAGACACCAGTGCCGAAGTCCTTGGTTACCCGGAACCCGGTCGGCCTTGCCCAGTTGAATCCCACGACATGTTGTGCGCTGAGTGCAAGCGAGAGGTATTCGTTCAGAGGCCGGAGTCCGACCTGGTGGGTCGTCAGGAGCGTCTATGTCTGACCTGCTAGGAATGAGATGCCGTTGGAGAACTCGGCATCGCCCCAGAACTGGCGCACGCGGAGCGGAAAGTCGTTGCTCTCGACTTCGTTCGCGGAGGTCGAGGATCCGAGGAAGTCGCCCTCGAAGTAGCCCGTGGCGGTCACCCGGTCGAACAGGGCGCTTGCCAGCAGTGACAGGCGTGAGTGTCTGCTGCTCATGCGAAACGAACTCAGAAAGGAGTTCGCAATGCCGTCGAGCGGGACGTTCCCGAATGTCTCCCCCACGTCGGCGTTCTGATTGCGCGAGCGCACCATCGCGGTCGCCTCCAGGAACCCGCCCGCCTTCATGTAGAACCTCTCTGTGCCGACCGTCGTTGGTGCCTTCGTCACCGACGGGACTTCTGTCGCCTCGGCGGCCGGTTGCTGCACGGGGGACGGCAAGCGTTCCTGCCGTGCCTTGACGAGGCCGGCCTGCTCTGCCTGTGCAGCCCGCAATTCCTCAATCTGGTCCTGCCGCCTTCGGATCTGTTCCTCGAGGCGCAGCAGCCGTTCGCGGGAGCCGACGGACTGACCGAACCCTGGGGCGGCAACCAGCAAGACGGTGCCGAGAGCGATGCGGCGCCCAGACTTCCGAAGGCGCGGCTCGCGCGCTGGAATGAGCGCGCGACGCCCCGGGGTCGTCATTCCCTTCGAGAGATCCCTAGCAACCACGGCAGATCTCCAGCACAACGTCAGGGCGCACAGCACGGTTGCGGGAGCAGCACTCGGAGACGAGAAAGGAAAGCAGATCCTGAAGCACCGGGGCGTTGACCGAGTAGCGCAGGAACGTGCTTTCGCGCTTCACCGTCACCAGCCTCTCGTGCCTTAGCCGCTCTAGGTGGTGCGACAGCGTGGACGGAGACGTGCCGAGGGCCTTCTGGATCTCGCCAACCACCAAACCCTGAGGATGAGCCGACAGCAGCAGCCGGACCACACGCAGCCGAGACTCGGAGCCGAGTGCTGTGAACATGTCCGCATACCGCGCGATGTTGTCCGGAGCCGGGTCGATCTGCATCTTCATTCTATAGTTCCACAATTACCGAATTAAGCGCAGATGCGGACTCGGCATTCGCAGCGGTGCCTGCGAATTCGCGCGAGAGTCCTCGGGAAGTCGATTTCGCTGCCCGCAGGCGGAAGGTTCGGCCCATCGCGTCAACGGGAATCGCCGGTGCCGCATTCTCTGCCGAACCCTGTGACAGGAGCGGCAGGCAAAAGTCGGGCAGCAGACAGGACCGCCTTGCCGAATTCGAAGCCGGTTCGACGCGTGACGAACCGTTCACATCCGCCATCGGAGCCGAGTCGCCAATCGCCGTCTCCTGGACGCCAACAAGCACTTCCTCGACGAGCGAGCGTGCCACCCCATCGTTGTCCGCGAATTCGTTCCCGCCTCCGGCAACTTGCGCTCGTCACGGTCCTCGGCCTCCTCCAGGAAGTCCGCCAGAAAGCTTCGAAGAGACGCCGGGGTTCGGCATCTCGCGGTCCGAATGGCGCAACGCCAAGAGGACCACGCATGCGGGTTCGCTTCACCTCTCGCGACACGGCGTGCCGGGCACGCGGACTGCAAGCCCGGCGGGGAGACGCAAGCGCGATGTCATACTTGTTTCGCCGATTCGAACCGTTCTCCTGGTTGGCTCTCGTTTGTTCCGGACAGGAGAGATCCCGTTCGAGGGAGTGTCGATGGGATGTCTTCTCGCGCAATGATCCTAGGGGCCTCGCTCGTCCTCCTGGCCGCGGCTTTGGCCTGTCGCGGAACACCGGCTTCCGCAGGACCCGAGCGGCCCAACATCGTGTTCGTGCTGGTCGACGACATGGGCTGGGCCGATCTGGGCTCCTACGGCTCAAAGGCGATCCAGACGCCCAATCTCGATCGCATGGCGAGCGAGGGCATGCGATTCACCGACGCCTACGCGGGCCACACCGTGTGTGCACCGTCTCGGTGCGCGCTGATGACGGGGAAGCACTCCGGACATGGGACCGTCCGGGCGAACGCAGGGACGGCTCCGATTCGCGACTCGGACGTCACAATTGCTGAGGTGCTGAAGAGAGCCGGGTACGCGACGGGCGGATTCGGAAAGTGGGGCCTTGGGACCATGGGGTCGGAGGGGGCGGCCGAGCGACAGGGATTCGACACGTTCTTCGGCTACTACCATCAAGTTCACGCCCACACCTACTACCCTCCCTTCCTTGTGGAGGACGGGAAACCATTCCTGTTGCGGGGCAACGCAGGGATCTACGGATTGGAAGCGCAGGAGGTCTCATCGGACCTCGAGAGCCTGCAGGCCTACAAGAGACTCAGCCCCACAGGGCCGTTCGTCCCGCGTAAGATTCCGGCCGGCGACTATCAGTTCTCCCACGACTTGGTGTTCGAACGAACCTTGGATTTCATCCGCGAGCATCGCGACCGGCCGTTCTTCTGCTACGCCCCCTGGACGCCTCCGCATGCGGCGTATCACCTGCCGGAGGACGAGCCCGCAGTGGAGGCCTACAGGGACAAGCCGTGGTCCGACCGCGCAAAGGTTCACGCGGCTTTCGTGAGCATGGTTGACCGGCATGTCGGCGAACTTCTGAAACTGCTCGAAGAACTCGGGATCTCCGACAGGACCCTCGTCCTCTTCATGTCCGACAACGGAGCATCCAACCGCTTCGAAGGAGAGCTCGACTCGAGCGGACCGTTGCGCGGAGCGAAGCGGTCCATGCACGACGGCGGCATTCGTTCGCCGCTGATTGCGCATTGGCCTGGAGTGATCGGCTCGGGCGTGGTCAGCGACCACGTCACATACACTCCGGACATGATGCCGACGCTGGCCGAACTGGCCGGCGCCGACGAGTTAGTTCCGGACGATGTGGACGGGCTCTCGATCGCACCGACGCTGCTCGGCCATGCCGAAAGGCAGGAGCGGCACGAGTATCTTTACTGGGAGTGGGATCAGCGCGGCCGTCAGCGTGCGGTTCGCCACGGCCGATGGAAGCTGGTGTCCGACAAGCCGGGAGTGTGGCAGGTGTTCGATCTCGAGACGGACATCGCCGAGTCGAATGACATCGCCTCCAAGCACGCGGACCTGATCGAGAATGCCGACGCGTGGATCGAAGCGAATCGCACGCCGCCAGTCGGCCGTCGCTGAGCACGTCAAGGAGCATCATGAGAAACCTGATCCCACTTGCCGTCTTTCTCGCATTCATCTCCGGAAACATCGCGAGCGGCCAGCCGCCGAACATCGTTCTCATCCTGTCGGACGACCAGGGCTGGAACGACGTCGGCTTCAACGGGGGCGAGTTCTACGAAACGCCCCACCGGGGCCGCCTTGCCCGGGCGGGCATCGTCTTCACCAACGCGTACAGTGGCGGACCGAATTGCGCGCCGACCCGGGCCAGCCTGATCTCGGGCATGTATGTTCCCTTCCATGGGATTTACACGACGGGCGGTAAGTCCAAGAGCGATCCCCGCCGGATGAGACTCTGGGTCCCGGTTCAGGAGCGCTACAGTGACGGACCCGCCTGCGGATCCTATCCAGGTGCGACAGGCTCTGGATCCAGCGGTCGAGAGTATTGCTGAAGTGCTCAAGAGGGGCGGATACTCCACCGCCCGATTCGAAAAACGGCATGTGGGGCCGGACCGGCAAGGATTCGACATCAGCACCAGCGACGGCAAGCCCGGAACGGAGAGGAACCACTACAACGACCCGGATGTGAGCTTCGAGCTGACTGACGCCGGCGTGGAGTTCAACCGCCGGAACAGGGACCGGAAGTTATGCACTGGAGCGCACAACACGTGTTGTTGCCGATCAAGTGCGGGCGCCGGAACGGCACCGCCTTGTGCCAGCCCAGCCAGCGGTCCCGCGGCCGGCACTGGAACACGCCCGTCTGCCAGCCCAGCAGCGCCAGCCACTCCCCGCTCCATTCCGCTTCATACCGCAGCCCCCGTCCGGCGAACTGCTTGAAACCCAGGTAGTGGTGGGCATCCATGAGCGTGTCCCACCTCGGACGCTCCTCGGGCCGCGCCAGCTGCACCACGACCTCCCGCACCAGCGTCACCGGATCCGGCAGTTCCACGCTCACGCATCCATACCTACAGGATTCCGGCCAAAGAAGCCAGCCCCCCAGCAAACTCATTGCGCGCAAGGTTACAGGGCCGGAAAAAGAACCAGCCGTGGCGCCCCTGGCCTGACGGCAGCCGAAGACGCTGCCCCCTTGTATACTCGGTCGCAGGCTGAGTTCCCCATCCGCCGATTCCCGCCTGTCTGATGCATAGCTTGGAGTGGGTCCGGTTCCTTTCTTCCCCGATTACGAGGATCGGCAGGAAAGCAGGGAACGTCTTGCAGGCGATCTCGCAGGTTTACCAGGGCTGGACCGGTGACCGAAGGAGGTTCTTTCACTTCGGGCTGATCGTCGGAAGCAACCAGCTTGCCTGCCGCGAGGCTGGAACTGCCGACAATGCCAACCGAATCCTAGGCAGCCCGGTGTCGCGCTACGGCCGCCGATCCCAGTTTGAGAAAGCAAGTCGGCATTTGAGGACTACACGCACCCCGGAATCTTCTTCGAGCCGCACTCCGCTCGCCGACTCAAGAGGCATCCTCACTCCGTCTTCCCTGCACTTCGAGAGACACCATGCCGGAGTGCCTACGATTGATCCGGACGAGCACAGGCTCTTGGTCCACGGGATGGTGGAGCGACCGCTCGTGTTCACCGTCGCGGATCTGAAACGTCTGCCTTCCGTCTCGCGTGTTTGCTTCATCGAGTGTGCCGGGAATGGCGGGAGCGAGTGGGGGCCCCGGACGGCCCCCGATGTCCAGCAGAGCCACGGACTGGCCAGCTGCAGCGAGTGGACCGGCGTTCCGCTTTCCGTGTTGCTAACCGAGGCAGGTGCCCGTGCCGGGTCCTCTTGGCTGCTGGTAGAGGGCGCGGATGCCTGCAAGATGCAGAGAAGCGTTCCAATCCAAAAGGCGATGGATGACGCCATCGTCGCCTATGGCCAGAACGGCGAGGCGCTTCGGCCGGAACAGGGATATCCGGTCCGTCTCGTCCTGCCGGGGTGGGAGGGCAATACGAGCGTCAAGTGGCTGCGACGGATCAAGGTCTGGGACCGTCCTCACATGACCCGTGACGAGACATCTCGCTACACGGAACTTCTGCGGGACGGACGATCGCGGCAGTTCAGCTTCGTGATGGAGGTCAAGTCGGTGATCACATTTCCCAGCGGACGGCTGAAGTTGCCCGGACCCGGACATTTCGAGATTCGCGGTCTGGCCTGGTCTGGACGGGGTGCGATCGAGCGCGTCGAGGTCTCCACCGATGCTGGCCGCACATGGCTTCATGCCGAGGTACAG
Source organism: Bryobacterales bacterium (assembly GCA_028819255.1). Lineage (GTDB taxonomy): Bacteria > Acidobacteriota > Terriglobia > Bryobacterales > UBA6623 > VXMF01. Next base: position 11,578 of record JAPPMB010000054.1, read on the forward strand.
GAACCGCGCCTGCGGAAGGCCTTTACCCGCTTCCGCTTTCCATGGCGCTGGGAAGGCGGGCCAGCGGTGCTGCAATCGAGGGCTATTGACGACCAAGGCTACCGACAGCCGACCGTTGCGGAACTGATTGCGGCGCGAGGTGCCAACTCCGCGTACCACAACAACGCCATCAAGGGATGGCGAGTGGCGGCCGACGGATGGGTGTCAAGTGCGTCCGGATAGAGGGTGCCCGTCGGTCTCTTTGTGCCTGCGCCGCGCCAAAGCTACAGCCGCCGTGCGTTCGGGAGTTCCGACCAGCGGCCAGACAGAGACGATTCGCGCCTGTCCGGCTCGGTTTCTCGGCACCTCTCTTGCATTGCTTGTGACGGCATCGGTGGGATTGCTTTGTCCTGGCGGTATGGCCGCACGGGCTCAGGGATACGGCCTCGGTTCGCCACCCAGCGAGGCCGAGGTCAGTGCATGGGACATTTCGATCAGCCCGGACGGGGAGGGTCTGCCGGAAGGACGTGGGACGGTCGAGGAGGGTGACGAAGTCTATTCGATTCGGTGCGCCGAGTGCCATGGGGAAAGTGGGGAGGGGGGTGATGCCGAGCCGCTCGCCGGGGGGTACCGGACCCTGCGTTCACCGCGGCCCCTGAAGACCGTGGGAAGCTACTGGCCTTATGCGCCCACGGTCTGGGACTATGTCAATCGCGCCATGCCGTTCGATCGTCCTGGCATGCTGACTTCGGATCAGGTGTACTCTGTCGTTGCATACGTGCTGTTCCTGAACGGGATCGTCGAGCGAAGCGCCGTGCTGAACGAGGGCAACCTGGCCGACGTCATCATGCCCAACAGGGACTCGTTTGTGCCGGCAGCAGACATCGACCCTGTCGCCGAGCCTTCCCGGCCCGGCGCGAGGGGCGAGTAGAGTAGGTGCTGCCAAGGAATGGGCAGAAACCGGCGGTGCAAGAGGAGACGGAGAGAGGCGGATCTCGCGCGCGCTGCACCCGGTGAAGGGCGGCAGCCCAGCTCCTTCTCGGGGGCTGTTGTGGTCGCGTCGGCCGCCACAGCCTTGGCGACTGGCATAAGGCGCAAGTCTCGACACGTTGAAAGAGCTTCCATCGATTGGTGGAACAATTGATGTTGCGCCAAACCACGACATACGACGGGCCCCGGCGAACTAGACCGAAGTGCATAGCCAGAAGGGGGGACTAAACTGCCTCCGCGATGCGGACTGTGACCTTGGCTTCCAAGTCGCCGAGGCCCCCCAGCCCGCGGCCTTGGGCGAGGCCCCAGTCGCCGTCGTGGCCTCCACCGTCGTGCGCGAGGCCGGTGCCGCCCGCCTGCTCCACCTGCAGGCGCAGCTGCTGGGCCTGCGCGAGTGTCTGCATGCCTGCGGCCTGCGCCCGCGCTACGTGCGCTTGGGCTTGGCCCAGATCCTGGCTCGTGCCCCGCACCCCGCCTCCGAGCGCGAGCAGCTGCGCTGGCTGCGGCATGACTCGGCCCCACCGCCGTGCGCCCCGAGGCAGCCTCCCGGCAGCGCGGACAGCGTCGCTGAGCGGCCCGCAGCGCCCCTCTCGATCCTGCCTGCCAAGGCCAGCGGAACTCGGGCGTCCCGGCGCTGCAGTACCGGATCAAATCACTTTCCCAGCCAATTCAACACCCGAATCCGACCAAAACCCGTGTCATTTCCACGAAATGAAGCGACATATGACAGCAGGGAGAGCAGGAGCGGGAAGCGTATCTGGCCCTGAGCGTGGACCCGGAGCGGCCGTGGGCGCACGAGCGGGCGAAAGCGGCAGTGCGCAAGGCGGTCTTGCGCGCGGCCAGTTGGTGGAGACCACCGCGACGGCGGAGGGGATGCGGATTGGGGCAACACAAGAGAGGATCCGAGGTTCCGGAGGCCAATGCTCTCTTCGGCACTCCTCTAACATAAAAAGGGGCCAAGACGAGCCGAGCGCGTCCGAGGCGGCCAGTTGCGGTGGCTGCAAGTCCCGCGGCTTTCCCGTCCGTCCCGGGAATCAGCGCGAGTCCTCGCCTCGCGACGCTTCGGGACTCACGTTTATCGAGGATTCGAGCCGTTGGCGAGCAATCGCCTGTCGGGCCGCCTTCAGCCGTCTGACGATCTCGAGATTCGTGGCGGCTTCCTCTAGATTGCCCACCATCCGCTGCGCCCTCCCGAGATGGTAGTGGAGATCCTCGTCGTCGGTCATGCCATGACGCAGCGCTAGCTGCAGGTGCTCGATGGACCCCCGGTAATCGCGCCTCCTGAATAGGACCCGTCCGAGCGACTTGTGCGCCTCGCCGGACGCGGGATTGATTTGGATCGCCCGATTCAGCGCGTCTTCGGCCCGGATGGCGTCTCCGAGGGCGAGGTGCACCTCGCCCATGATGGCTAGGGCAGCCACCGAGTACGGGTCGTTCCTGAGTTCCGCTTGGAACGAGACCAGAGCCTTCTCGTACTCCCGTCGGCCGAAATGTAGCGTTCCGATCGCCAGGTGGAGCTGGGTCGCCCCCGGGGCCAGCGACAGCGCCAAGGCGTACTCGTCGATCGCTCTGTCAACGTCTTCTGCAGCGGCGTAGTATTCCGCTCGAAGCTGGTGCGTGCGGTAGGAACCGGGTTCCAAGGAAGCGAACAATTCCAGCGTTTCGAGGGCGAGTCTCTCGGCGGTTTCCTGCAGGTAGAAGGCGATCTCGGCGTTCGAGGGCTGTTGATCGTGCAGGCGCATCAATCTGTCTAGGGCTTCATCGGCCTGTCCCATCGCAAGGTAGGCCCGCGCCTGCCAGTAGTGTGCTGCGCCGCTGTCACCGGCTGCCTCGCCGTTCGCCGCTAGTGCCGACACCCTGTTCGGCTGACCGGCGAGTATGGCGTCCAAGGCACTTCTCTGCCAAGACCGGTCGCTGGCCATTTCGAATGACGGCAGGGAGTCGCGTATCCGTTCGGCATCGCGAGGTTCGAGGCGGACGGCCGCGGCCACGCTTGGGCTCGCCGCGCCTAGGGCCGAGGCCGCTTCGGCCGCCCCTCGGTGTAACGAGACAGCCCGTTTCTGAGCCGCGTCCGCTTCGTGGTCCAGGCCCAGGATTCGCAACGTCCGTACAAGGCCCACGGCCGAATAGAGGTGGTACGGGGAATTCTCGAGTTCCCGGGCGTACGCGGAAAGTGCCTCCCGAGAGCGGCCTTCGGTGTCGAGGACTGAAGCAATCTCGTGGTGGATGCCCGGCATGTCGGGCGCAATGCGAGCAGCGTGTCGCAACTCCGCCAAGGCGTTGCGCGAGTCTCCCTGCCGGGTGAACTTCTGCCCCCGCAGCAGGAAGTACCACGGGGATTCCAAGCCGGCGCTGCGGACGGCGAGGAAAGCCTCGGTCGAGAGCATTCGGAACACTCGTCCCAGATGGAACACCACCTCGCGGTCACCGGGATCCAGACGCCGGCAGTCCTTGAGTTCGCGTATCGCGTGTGTATACCGCCCTGTCTGGACATAGCTCATGGCCAGCCACTTTCTCGCCAGCGGATTGCCTGGGTCGAGATCGCGGGCTCCTTCCAGTTCGCCGATCGCTCTCACCGGCCGCGAGGTCAAGTAGAGGTCGATGCCGAGAAACACTTTCGCGGCGAGCAGCCTGGGGTTCTGTCGCAGTGCCGCCTGGAACTGCTCTATCGCGAGTTCGTATTTCTTCTGGAGGTGGTAAGCCAGCCCGAGGTTGCTGCGCGCCTCCGGCATGCCTGGCATCAGCGCGATCAGGGAATTCCACGCGGCGGCGGCGGACTCGTAGTCCCGGATCCGCATCGCCTCCTGCGCGCGTCGATAGACTGACTCGGGGTCGCTGTCGTGTTGGGCCTGCATGCCGCAAGGGATGCCCAGGGCCACGACAAGTCCCAATAGCCACCCGCAATTCCAGGCCCAAGCCCTTGTGTCGCTGTCCGAAGGAAGCGGCCGTCGCGAAATCAGCTCGTTGCGCGGTATTCCGGGTTGGTCGGACGCAACGGAACACCGATTTGTGGGCCAAGTGGTCCGGCCGAGGAGTCGGTGGGAGCTGCGACCTTGGGTCGCACGCAAGCGGTACTGATGGACCAAGGACATCGCCACGCCCGCATCCACGAAGCGTTGGAACGGCCTGCAGGCAATGACCGCCCACGTGAACGCCGGGTCCGTCGCTGTTGAAGCATAGCAGCCCATTCAAGTGGTCCCGGTTCGCTTGGCAGCGCGCTCTCGCTGGTTGGCAAAGCCAAAATCAAGCGGTCTGGAAGGGCCGAGGCTGCGAGCGCCGACCGGAGTCCGATCTGGCTTCACTTCCGAATGCGCGGCCACGAGGGCTCGCTGACGTCGCATCGACTGATGTGCGGTGAGCCTCGACATCCGGTGGCCAATCACCGACAAGGGCGGAGGCGCAAGCCCCTCCAATGCTGGCACGCACGAATAACAAGTGTCCGTGACGGGGACCGTGTTTCATGGACACTCCGCGACTCCCTCGGCAAAGCGGTTTGGGAATGGTGCGCGGAGGAGATGCGTGGATCGTCCACAAGCCCGTGAGAATCAAGTTCCCCCGAGGTCCGGAATGCGCAATCACTTGCGGCTGATGGGAATCGCGGGCCGCTGGGTGCAGGCTGAAGCCCCCTCGGGAGTCTTGAATGCACCGCCCAGGATCCCGCGATCGCCGGCTCAGTTTACCTGTGCGGCTTCACGACCCGATGCCGATCTGGAATGGCTCCGTCACTGCATCAGTCCCTTGCTGGCGGAGGCCGGTGCCCGGCGCACAGCAGTCAAGCCACGAGGTATTCAAGCAACGACAACTTCCCGAGCGTCTCCGCAAATTTGACAACGCGCTCGTTGCCGTAGACGTCGGTGAGTCGCAGGGGCTGGCCGAGCCTGAATCGAACCGGTTGCGGCCGGCCCTCGTCGATGGCGACGTTCGCTGTGTACAGGTACATGCGATCGATGCTGCCGAGGATCGGGTTCAAGCGCCCAGACAGTCCCGGGAGATGGCCCGTACGTTTGGGAAACACGATGGAACCGCCGTTCGGCAGTTCCGCAAGCCGAACGGAAAGAGGTTCCGGCGGACGCCAGCCCCGAGCGACGAAGGCCGCGTGGCCCGGTGCCGCGAAAAAGACGGTGATTGGCAGCGGCGAGTGGGGGCTGAATCGAGATCGCCCGAACGTGCCGGTCTTCGATTCCATCCAAGTCCTGTTGGGGTAGATCCGACTATGCAAGTGTCCCCGCAATGGCTGCCGGCGGGAAGCATCCCGGCACCTTGGGTGCTCACGGTGCGCTCGACGCACCTACGCCATGCCCTCGGAACGCTCATTCACCTCAGCAGTGCACCCGAATACCAGCGTGGCAACTGGGCAGTTACTCAATACGAATCAATACGAATTTCGAGAATGCCACTTGACAATTCCGTTGCTGCGTATATGCTTGAAGCGCCCGTTTGCGGTTTCCGTGCGAGGAGGACGTGCGATGAAGGTTCTATCTTTAGCCAGCTTGGCAGGCTTTGCGATCCTTGCCTGTGGGGCCGTGTTGCTGCCCCACGCGGCCTACGGGCAAGGGCAGGGTGCCACTGCAACCCTGACGGGACAGATCACGGATGCCTCCGGGTCGGTAATCCCGGGAGCGAAGGTGTCGCTCACGGGGGACGAGACCGGCGTCACGATCGAGAGCGAATCGAACGCCTCCGGGTACTACAGGTTTCCATCGCTGAGACCGGCGCGATACACGCTCAATGTCGAGCAGTCCGGCTTTGCGAGCGCGGCCATCCAAGAGATCACTTTGCCGGTCGGCCAGACCGTGAGCGTCGACGTCTCCCTGCAGCTCAGCACTGTCCAGGAAACAGTCACGGTGTCGGCAGCCGCGCTGGCTCTCAACTCGCAGACGTCCGACCTAGGCTCGGTGGTGGCCGAGGGCCCCGTGCAGGACATGCCGCTCCTGCTGCGAGATCCGACCTACTTCGTCAACCTCGTGCCCGGCGTCACATCGGATCACCGCAACCAGACCAGCGGCCAGGACCGCAACGGGCTGTCCTGGCAAGGCCGGCTGATCTTCTCGGCCAACGGTGGCATGCGCAGCCAGACCTCCGCCATGGTGGACGGGGTCGACATCACGTTCTCGAACGTCGCGGGTATCAACTCGGCGGCGATTCAGCCGACGCCGGACATTACCCAGGAGTTCAAGCTGATCACAAACAACTACTCTGCCGAGTACGGTCGCGGGAACTCGGTGCTGAACATCGTCACCAAGAGCGGCACAAACGAGTACCACGGCACCATCTACTGGTTCCTCCAGAACGATAACCTCAACGCCAACGACCTGTTCCTGAACCGTGCAGGCCAGGCGAAGGCCGAGTCGAAGCGCAACCAGGCGGGATTCGCTGGAGGTGGGCCGATCGTCAAGAACAAGATCTGGTTCTTCGGCGACTTCGAGCGAATGTTTCACACGCGCCCGCTCAATGTCTTTACAAGGGTCCCCACGCAGCAGGAGATGGCGGGGGATTTCTCCGACCTGCACACGACCGCCGGAAGTGTCATCAACATTTACAACCCTCTCGACACGTTTGTCGATTCCGGGGACGGTAGGACGCGGCGGCGCCAGTTTGCTAACAACATGATACCCGCGTCGATGATCAATCCCTTCGGGCCGAACCTGCTGCGCTTCTGGGGGCCGGGCGCCAGCAACCCCGGCCTTCGAGGCCCGAACGGCGAGCGGACCGAGGTAGGCAACCTGCAACTGGCCGAGACGACGGATACCAGCTGGACGCGCGGCGACATCAAGATCGACTACCAGCTCACTCAAGCCCACCGTTTCATGGGGCGCTATTCGGAGAGCGTGTTTAACCTGCCGACAGCGATCATTTACGGCACCGAGGCAGACAACGACAGCCTCAGCAACGAGAACAACCGCAACCCCGGTCGGAACACCGCCCTCTCCTGGTCGTGGACGGCATCGCCCACGATGCTCATTACCCAGGCATTCAACTACACATTCGTGCTCTGCGACACCACCCGCGTTCCCGGCGCGTCAGGCTTTGACGCGACCTCTTTGGGCGGTCCGTTCAGGAATCCCGCCCTGGTCGACTTCGTCAACACCTACGAGGGCGGTCTTGCATTCCCGCGCATCTCGGCTTCCGGGTACGGCCGGCTGGGCACCAACAACACGGTAGACGAGCCGCATCACAATTTCAGCTATCAGATCGACATCGTCAAGTCGATGCAGGATCACGCGCTGAAGTTCGGGTTCCAGGGTGCGTACCGCGACACGAACCAGAGGACATCGGAGGGAACTAGCGGGTCCTACGACTTCAGCGGGGGATTCACGCAGGGTCCGGACCCGCTGCTCCCGACGGTCAACACGGGGAACGGGCTCGCGGACCTGATCCTCGGGTTCCCCCGGGGCGGAAGCCTTAACTCGGGCTTTACCACAGCCACGCGAAGCAAGTACTACGCGTGGTATTTCCAGGACGACTGGCGCGTCACGCCCCGGCTGACGCTGAACTTGGGAGTGCGGTACGACTTCGAGCTACCGTTCACGGACCGGTTCGACCGCTTCTCGCGACTGGATCTCGACGTTCCAAATCCTCTGGGGGAGCAGTCGGGTCCCAACACGGGGGGCCAGACGCTCAACCAGTACTTCGAGAACCTGGTGGGGAGGCCGCTTCGCGGCGCGGTCGTATGGCCCAGCATCAGCGGCTACAGCCGCGGGATCGATTCGGCGGACTACTCCAACATCTCGCCGAGGCTCGGCTTCGCCTACCGGATCACGGACTCGCTGGTCATGCGCGGTGGCTTTTCGAAGGCGTACTCCCCCAGCCTGGTGACGGCCACCGTGTCAGGGGGCGGTCCGGCCGGGAACCGGTCCAGGACGAGCATCATCGGAACTGTCGACGGGATCCATCCCAATGTCACCATCGACAACCCGTTTCCGTCAGGCTTCCTCGTGCCGATCTACGACCGTGACGGCCTGCTGACGCTGGTCGGGCAGCGGGCACAGGGCGGCGCGGCGAACGGGACGGCTTGGACACCGTATCTCCAGCAGTGGAACTTTGGCTTCGAGAAACAGTTCGGAAGCCGCACCGTCGCATCGCTCGCCTACGCGGGAAGCCGCGGCCGCCGCTTGGGATGCACCATGTTCCGGTGCGGCGACCAAATCGCCGAAGCTGATTTCCAGAGGGCCGGCCCGAGCGTGTTTGACACCGTGCCGAATCCGTTCTACGGCGTCATCACCGATCCGACTTCGATCCTCAGCCGGCCAATGATCCAGCGCGGGAGGCTGCTGAAACAGAATCCGCATTTCTCCTCTCGCCTTGTTGGGATCCCTGCTTGGCAGGGCCCGAACGGTGACGACTTCGAAAGCAGCTTTGAGTCCATGCAGGTCGGCTTCCGCACCAGCGGCGCGGAAGGCTTGACGATGCAGGTGGCCTACACCCTGTCCAAGAACATCACGAACGTGGACACGCTGGACAGCGGATGGCTTGGACCATCCGTCCGTCCCCAGAACACCGTGGACTTCCGCGGCGAGAAGTCGCTGTCGGCTGAGGACACGACCCACCGCTTGGTGACTGGCTGGGTCTACGAGCTGCCGATCGGACGGAACAAGCGATTTGGATCGGACATGCCTGCAGCGGCGGAGAAGATCCTGGGTGGCTGGCAGGTTTCCGGGATCATGACACTCTCCAGCGGTCTCCCTCTTGGCAGGCTCAGCGTCACCCCCGACAATACGGGCTCCTTCAAGGACATGCCAGGGGTTCGCCCGGACCTGGTCGGCGATCCGTGCATCTCCGGCGGGCGGGCCAGAGGGGACAAGATCGAGAGGTACGTGAATCCCAGCGCCTTCGCGCTCCCCGAGCCCTTCCACTTCGGAAGCGCGCCCAGGACGCTCCCGAGCTGCCGCGGCGACGGCTGGAGGAACTTTGACCTCTCGATCACCAAGGTCATCCCGATCAGGGAATCCATGAACGTTGAATTCCGCCTCGAGATGTTCAACGCCTTCAACAGACCTCAGCTGCGACACCCCAACCTACAGTTCGGCGGAGGAAGGTTCGGCCGGATTACGTCACAGGAGAACTCGCCGCGGATCATCCAATTCGGACTCAAGCTGCATTTCTAGGGCTGGGGATCCCGCCTTCGCTCACGAAATGCGCTTGGCGGGAGTCTAAGGACTGATCGCTTGGCGGATGCGGCTCGCGTTCGCCGCCACCTTCCGCGTCTCGGGGTGATCGGGGCCTAGGGCCGTCTCCAGGATTGAAAGAGCTCGCAGGGTGTGCTGCAGAGCCCCTTGAAGGTCGCCCTGCTCGAGCAGGATCGTGCCGATGTTATTCGCGGCTGTCGCGACAGCAGGATGGTTCCGCCCTGCGGAGCTCGCTACGATTTGCATGGCGCGCCGGCTGAACCGCAGCGCCTCGGGCAGCTGATGCATCGCGAGGTGAATCTCGCCCAGGTTCCCGTAAAGCGCCGCCATGCGGGGGTGGGTGGCCCCGAACAGACGTTCGCTCATGCTCGCGGCGCGCTGCGCACTTTGCAATGCCTCGGCATGGTCGCCCGTGGCGTGCATTGCTTTGCTCAAGTTGAAGTGGGCCCTGGCGACGTTGGGATGAAGTGACGGGTGCGCGCTCGCGGAAGTCTCGAGGGCCTTCCGAGCAAACCGCAGCGCCTCTTCCTGCTGCCCCCGCCGCAAGTACACCTCGCTCAGCAGCGATAGCGCTTCCTCGGTTCCGGGACCGTCGTCCACTGAGTTGCCCTCGAACACTCGCAACGCTTGCCGACCGAAGCGAAGCGCCCCGTCCAGTTCGCCTTGGGCGAGCATCGTGGCCCCGACAAGGACCGAGTTCCGCGCCACCGTGACGTGATCCGGCCCGTAGGCTCGTTCGTTGATCGACAGAGCGCGGCGGACATGGTCGGCTGCCTCGCCAAGCCGCCCGGTCTCCCTGAGAATCACGGCGACGTTGTAAAGGTCGCTGGCGACGTCGGGGTGATCGGGCCCGTACAGGGCCTCGTCGATACGCAGCGCACGGCGCGAGTGCCGGAGGGCTTCGGCCAGCTGGCCGCGAGACTTCAGGACCGAGCTGACATTGTTGGCTGCGACAGCCACGTTTACGTGCTCGGTCCCGTGGATGTTCTCGGCCATTTCCAAGGCTCGGTTTGCCAATGTCTGCGCAGCTGCTAGGTCCCCTGCCGCCTGGAGCGCCCTGGCTATGTTGCTGACTCCGCCCGCCAGAGCCCCGATCCGCTCGACGTACTCGTCCGCAAGATCGAGGCGCTCTCCGAATTCCTGCTCTGCCGAACTTGTCAGGAAACCGCTGAGTTGCCCGACGAGCCGGTCCGCCTCGCGGGCGTGCTCGGAGAGTTCGTCCAGCTGGAACTGCGATACCGCGCAACGGTTGTAGTTCTCGGCCAGGAAGCCCCCGAATCGGCTTGCTTCGTGCGCTGCCCCCTCGAGAGACCGGCGGAGGCTCGGCTCGAGGTCGAGAAGTCGTCCGGGCTCCCCCTCGACGCGGGCTACGAACCGCTCGGCGTGCCGCGAGGTCTCATTGACAAACTCGTTTGGGTCGACTAGCGATCTCACTCCGTCGTCGCATGTCACAGACGGTTCCTCGAAAGTCCTGCGGTCTGCCAACGTCCAGATCACTGCCGCGGCCGCGGCAAGTCCGCCCAAGGCAACCCAGAAGCGCGGATTCCCTCGGCCGGTCATCGCGGGAGCCGCTTTGCTCGCCGGAGTCTTCCGAGACCGTCGTCGTCGCCTGCCCACTTCGGTCCGATCTCCTGCGTCACTCTCCGTCAACCGCGCGCGACGGTTCGGTGCGCAGATCCGTCTCCGAAGCCGGGACGAAGGGGTCGCGGTTCGGCATGCGCACGTCGGGCAGTGTCGAGTCGCTGAGTTTGTGAGCCTCGTCGATGATCCCGTTCATTGCGAGCAGGCAGGCGACAACTGCGTACACCTTGGTTGACGGTGAGCATGGCCGGCCGGTCGAAGGGCATCGCGCGATTGACGTAGTCCCACATGTTCGTGGCATACGGCAAGTAGCTGCCGACCGTCTTCAGCGGCCGAGGCGATCGGAGCGTCCCTTTGCCACCGACCAAGGGCTCGGCGTCCCCTCCCTGGCCTTCGTCCCCATGGCCTTCGGTGCATCGCCTCGCATAGAAATCCGCTCCTTCGGCGACGGGGACCTCGCCCTTTGGCAGCCCCTCGCCGTCTGGCGGGATCGAGAGGTCCCAAGCTTCGACGAGCGCCGGCGTCGGGTAGGCCCCAATGCCGTGTTCCGGCCCTTGCGCGGCGGCGAAACTCCACGAAGCGTGGGCGAGGAGGCATGCCGAGAGTGCCGCGCCGGCCTTGAAGTGGATCGGATCCTGTCTACCCACTGGTCTGTACCACCCATCCGTCGCTGTTCACCGGCCGCGACTTGATGCCGTTGTTGTGGCAGGCGGAATTACGCCCGCGGGCCGCAATCAGGTCTCGCACGGTCGGCTCCTGGAATCCCTGGTCGTCGAAGGCTCGGGACTGGAGGACATGCTCGCTACCGTCCCAGCGCCAAGGAAACCGAGACCGTGGAAAGGCGCGAGGCAGGCGAGGCTCCTGCAATTCGGCGTCGCGCCAGGTCCCGCCAGCGTCCAGCGAAGCCTCCACTCGCGCGATGCTTCCCCTGCTGGACGAAGTCAAGCCGCGAATCTCGCAAGGGCCCTTCGCCGAAAGCCTGTGCCTTTCCGATGGGTAGGTGATTACGGACTTGGCATCCATCACGAAGCCGAATAGTCTTGATCGCCCGTCGAGCAGCAGGTCCGTGTACCGAGAAGTCTCGTCACGCTAATGTACGGGGATTATATCGCGCCAGGACAAGTCCTGGCAGGGAGGAGGCCATGAGCTGAAACCTCTGTTTCGTGCAATTGCGCTCCCGCTCCCCGTGCCCCTTTCAGCCAGACGGCTACACTCTTCCCCGGCTGCCGCATTCCGGCAATCGTTCAGCGGGCGACACGTCCGCGGTGCGGGTCCGGCAAGAAACCCCACACCGGAATCCGAGACGTCGCCCTCGATCATTGGGTGGACTCCACGTCCGTCCGGCCACGCAGTCCCTAACGGAACTTCGGATGCATCCGGAGCTAGGTCCGACGGACCATCGAGACAGCCGTTCCGCCAGCGGATACGCCCAACGGGCGGCAAGCGATTGCGGCCGATCCGGCACGGAACTCCCACGTTCGCCGCCCCGGCCTTCGAAGCCGCTCGGAGCGGAATCGGCAATCCATTTGCACCCAAAGGCGTGAGGTCCCGGTCCGCCAACTATGACGGTGCCGATTCCCAGTCGGCGCATCCGGCTGAATTCGGGCCCACGGGCCCGTCCCCCCCTTGGCGCCTAATCGGGCTCGCCCGACATCGGTCTGACCCGCACGAAGCGAGCCATGGTCAGGGCGTGACGCTGCGGAGCCACTCCGTGTGCATCTTCTGGAGCCGGGCAACGATCTCCGGTCGACTCTCGGCGTGGTTCACTGACTCCGGAAGCTCGTCTTCAAGATTCGCGAGATAGAGATCCCCCATTTCCTTGCGCGGCGCGTGCCTGGACTCTAGCCCGGTCGTGTCCCGCCCGTTGCCGATCAGTTTCCACTCGCCCTCGCGAACTGCCCATTGGTCCTGCCACATCCAGTGAAACGTCCTGTGCTGGGACGGAGCGTCCGCCGAGCTGAGGATCGGGGCGAGACTCTTGCCGTCGATTTCGTAGCCGGGCCGTTCCACGCCGCACAGCGCGAGGATCGTGGGGAAGAAGTCCATGTTCGATATGGCCTGGTCTCGCGTCTCGCCCTCCGGAATCCGGCCCGGAAGGCTCAGTATGGACGGCACGCGGATCCCTCCCTCGAAGAGGCTGGCCTTCGCTCCGCGCCACTTTCCGGTATTGCCTCCGCCGCCGTGTGCGCCGTAGTTCAAATCCCAGTTGTGGAAATCCTCGGTCGAGTGACCGTTGTCGCTCATGAACAGCACGATCGTGTTGTCACGCAGGCCCCAGAGATCCAGGGCTCGAATCACCTGTCCGATGCGGTCGTCGGTCGTCGTGATCATCGAGGCGTACGAACGTCGAGGCATCGGCATGCTGTCGTACATGCCGCGGAACTTCGGATCGGACTGTTCCGGATAGTGGGGGACGTTGAAGGCGCAGTACAGGAAGAACGGCCTGTCCTTGTTTTCGACGATGAAGCGGGTTGCCTCGCGGACCACCAGGTCCGGAAAGTACCGCCCGGTCTCGTCGATCTCCTTGCCGTTCCGATACAGGTCGTGGAAGGGGGGCCGCCGCGGGTTCGAGTGCAGGAACTTGTGCTCGAAATTGTCGATGAAGCCGCCCAGATGTCCGTACGCCTCGTCAAAGCCCTGGTCCAGGGGCTGATGTCCGGGCTTGGCGCCGAGGTGCCACTTCCCGGCGAGGCCGGTCCGATAGCCGTTCTCCCGAAGGACTTCCGCCAGCGTGACCTCGCTGACATGCATGTTGCGGCCGTTCTCGTCCAAGGGATTGTTCGAGAGCCAGTTTGTCACGCCCGACCGCTGCGGGACACGCCCGGTCAGAAGCTGCGAGCGCGAGGGACAGCACACGGTGTGTGCGTACGCCTGGATGAAGCGCACACCGCGCCGGGCGAGTGCGTCGATGTTCGGCGTGTGAATGTCGTCCGAGCCGTAGCAGCCCGCATCGAGCGTTCCCTGGTCGTCCGTGTAGATGATGACGACATTTGGGCGCCCGCCGGCCTCCGCTGCCGGGCTGCGGGCCGCGCCAAGGGCTCCCCAGGCCGATCCCACGAACCCTCTCCTCGTCAGTTTCCGCATCGCCCTATGCTATCCGAACTGCAAGCCAGTCTCCCGCCGTTCGGTGCGGTTCGCTTGAGCCCGACGACTTCATGGGCTCGCTGCTGCGGGCTCCGCGACGGTCACGAACTCGTTGGCGGCAACCTCCCGGGTCGTGTCCGGAGCGCCGGACCGCCACTGCACCGAGACCGTCGCCGAGCGCGCCTCCCCGATGCCAAAGTGACGGCGGAAATCGCTTTGTGACAAGTACCCGCCGCCGCTTCTGACCTCGGCGAGCTGCGTTCGGCCGCCGGCGGCGACCCGCACCCGGGCGCCGACGGCGTCGCTTCCCGCCCGAGTAACGGGTCTCACGGACAGCCAGTTGCCCTTCGCGTCGATCTTGTTCCGCAGCAGGGACGGACGCTGTCCCAGGTTCACGACCACGATCTCGAGGTCGCCGTCGTTGTCTAGGTCACCGGCGGCCGACCCCCGCGACGGCCGCCGGTCGGAGATGCCCGACCCTGCCTGGTCGGACAGGTAGTGGAAGATCCCGTCGCCCCGGTTCCAGAACAGCATCCGAGGCTGTGCGAACGTCTCGCCGGTGCCGGCCCCGTCCACACTCGGGGCCACATGGCCGTTGACGGCGAAGATGTCCGGCCATCCGTCCCGGTCGAAGTCGAGAAACTCTGCACCCCATCCGACATGGTGCGTGGCGGCTGCCAGTCCGGAGGGCACGGTTCGGTCCCGAAAGAAGCCGCTCCCCTCGTTGCGGTAGAGCGTGTTGGTGTCTGCGGCGAAGTTGGTCTGGAACACGTCCGGCAGGCCGTCGCCGTCGTAGTCGCCGGCCGCCACGCCCATGCCGGCCTGCTCGCCGCCGTTCTCGTCGTACGCGATGCCGGATGCCAAGCCGGCTTCCTCGAACGTGCCGTCTCCTTCGTTGCGGAAGAACAGGTTCGCGGTCGAATCGCAGGCGACGAAGACGTCTGTCCACCCGTCGCCGTTGAAATCCGCCGCCAGGACTCCCAGCCCGTAGTACCGCTTGGCTGTGGCCACTCCGGCCCGGCCCGAGATGTCGCGGTAACGGCCGTCCCCAACGTTCTCGAACAGGGACATCGACTCCGGGGCGAGGCCGCGAGGCCCGCACGGGATCGGAACGCCTCTCCATTCGCACTGGGGGGCGTCCCCCGGGAGCGGCGTCGCCTGCACGTCGAACTCGACATAGTGGGCCACGAACAGATCGAGGTCTCCGTCCCCGTCGGAATCCAGAAAGGCACAGCCGGTGCTCCAGCGAGTCCCGGAACCGGAAAGGCCGCGGGCGGCCGTCTCGTCCCGGAAGCGTGCGCCGTTCAGGTTTCGGAGCAGCACGTCGCGGCCCCAATGTGTGACGAAGAGGTCCGTGAAACCGTCCCCGTCGACATCCCCGGCACAGACCCCCTGGCCCCATCCCGTGCTCGTGAGGCCGGCGGTCTCGCCGACGGGCTCGAATCGCAGGTTCCGGAGGTTCCTGTAGAGCTCGTGCGGCTCACCTGCCCGGTCGGCTGGACCGCGCCCGGTCCCGACCAGAAAGATATCCAGCCAGCCGTCGTTGTCGAAGTCGAAGAGGGCGACTCCCGTTCCAGTGGTTTCGGTCAGGTAGGTCATCTCTCGGGCCGGTCCGTCGGCCGCGGGCGCCTTGAGACCGGATTCCGCGGCCACGTCCTCGAACGCCGCGCGTGGCGGCGTCACGCCTTCGGGCAACGGAATCGGCGGAAGGTCGCGCTTGCCGGCCGCCGCCATCCCCTGTGCGCAAACGGCCTGCGGAAGGAATGCGCATGCGGCCAGAAAGCCTGCCAGAGCCGCTGCGCCCGTGAGCGTGGCCGCGCCGCTGGCCATTCCGCATGTCCGAAGTTCTCCGCCGCCCCTCCCGCGCGTCATAGCGAGCCTTGACACTCCCGGGCGATGGTCCCTACACTGCACATGGTTGGTTGGGGATTGGGGTAGCTGTCTGCGGACTCCGACGCCTCCCATGATGCCAGCAGCGCGAGGAGGCTGAATGAGCACGTCAAGACGATCCGCATTCAACGTTGGTCCTGCGAGGGCGATGCTCGCTGTCGCGTCGCTGGGCTGCTTGCTCACTGTGCTGGCGGGTTCCGCGCACGGTCAGGCTTCGAGTTCCGCCGTCAACGGAACCGTCACCGACCAGCAGGGCGCCGTGGTGCCCGGCACGGAGGTTGTGCTGACCAGTGTGGAGACGGGCATCGAGCGTCGCGCCGAGGCCAACGCCGTCGGTCAGTACGTCTTCGTGAACATTCCTCCCGGCTACTACACCATCGATGCGACCGAGGAAGGGTTTCGCACCGCGGCAATCGAGCCGTTCGTGCTCGTGGTCAACCAGACAGCCACCTTCGACATTGTGCTGGAAGTGGGCGCGGTCACCGAATCGGTGACGGTCGAGGCGATCGGCGCCCAGGTTCAGGCGTCCTCGTCGGAACTCGGGACCGCGATGACGGAGCAGCAGGTCGTCGACCTCCCGCTCAATGGCCGCAACTTCACCCAGCTGCTGATGCTCACGCCCGGGGCGTCGCCCGTCAACGTCGCGCAGAATCGCGGCGGTTTCGGCAGCACCTCCGTCGGCACGTTCAGCTTTCCCTCGATCAACGGCCAGAACAACCGCAGCAATCTGTTCCTGACCGACGGCGTGAACAACCAGGGAACGATGACCAGCACCTACGCGGTGCCTCCGATCCTCGATGCGATCCAGGAGTTCAAGGTCCAGTCCCACAACGACCTCTCGGAGTTCGGAGCCGTGACCGGGGGTGTGGTGAATGTCGTCACGAAGTCCGGGACCAACGAGCACCGCGGGAGTCTCTGGTCCTTCCTGCGCAACGACAATCTCGATGCCCGGAACACGTTCCTCAGGGACAAGGCGGCACTGGCCCAGAACATGTTCGGCGGGACGATCGGGGGGCCAGTCGTCGGCAACAGGACGTTCTACTTCGGGGCCTTTCAGGGGTTTACCAACCGCACGCCCGCGAACCGCAACTACCGCGTTCCGACGGCCGCGAACCGGACAGGCGACCTCGGCGATTCGGCCCGGCAGATCTTCGACCCGTACTCCACGAGGACCGGTCCCGACGGCAACGCAGTTCGCGACCCGTTCCGGAACAACGCCATTCCTCAGAGCAGACTCGATCCGGGCTTCGTCTACTACCTGGAGCAGACCGTTCCGATGCCCATCGACCTGGGCACGGACCTCGGAAACCTGAACCAGCGGGACACGACCGGCACGGCTCTGGACCAGTACGAGTACTCCGCGCGCCTCGATCACCGCTTCAGTGACTCCGACACCGCGTACATGCGCTGGAGCGGTCAGGACAACTACCGGATCGGTTCCGCTGGACGCCAGAACTTCTCGAGCTTCGTCGACATCACGAACCTGAATGTCGCCGCAAACTGGGTGCACACCTTCGATCCGACGAGCATCATGCAGGTCTCGTTCGCGAGGACCGACGTCAAGCGCGACACCGGCAACGCCTTCGCCGGCCTGCCCGACGGGTTCATTTCGACGGTCGGCTGGAATCCGGACTTCGCGGGAGGGTTTCGGGGAGGCACTTCCTACGTTCCCAACGTGGGCGTCGCCCAGTACTTCGGCGGGGGAGAGCGCATCGGATACACCCGCACCAGTGACACCTGGCAGTACAAGGGCACCTACACCAAGATCGTCGGTACCCACACGCTGAAGTTCGGAGCCGAGTACAACGTGATCGGGCACTTCGGGCGCACCAACGATCACACAAACGGTTTCAGCACGGTGGGAACGGCGAGCCCGGACAATCCGGGCGGCACCGGGCACCCGCTGGCCTCGTTCCTGCTGAATGTGCCGAACAGGTGGTCCAGGCGCGACTTCCACAAGCGCGCACGCGGCGGGGCGCTGTTCTCGTTCTTCGGCCAGGACTCCTGGAAGGTGACGCCGAGACTGACGATCAACTTCGGGATTAGGGTGGACAGGACCGTGCTGCCGCAGTTCGGCAACCCGGAGGAGAACACGGTCGAGTTCGGCAACATCGACTACAACGAGGGAATCTACTGGATCACCGCGGCGCCGCCCACCTGCGAGGTGAAGCGGGTCGCACCCTGCCTGCCCGATGCCGGCGGAACCCTGCCCGACAGGGTGCAGGTCGCCTCGCAGGGCTACGTTCAGGATCCCTGGCCCGCAAGCTGGCAGCCCCGCTTCGGGTTCGCCTACCGGCTCAACGAGCGCACTGCCATCCGCGCCTCAAGCGGCGTGTTCTTCGACAACTTCGCAGGGGTCACCCAGAACACGCAGAACCTGGGCCACACGTGGCCGGATGTGGGACGGAAGCTCCAGAACGGCACGAACCCCGCAGACTCCCTCCCCAGCGTGTCGGCCAAGAACCCGGCGCCGACCGGCATCCTGCCGACCGCAACGCCGTACAACCAGGGCGCCTGGTACTCCGACCCGCGGATGGACAATGCCTACTCCATGCAATGGAACTTCGGTATCCAGCGGCAGCTTGACGACGCGACGCTCCTGCAGGTGAACTACGTCGGCTCCGGCAACCGCCGCCTCCCGCTCGGCACCTACTACAACGTCGCGCTGACTCCCGGCCGACGGTCCGAGGCGCGGCAGCGCGCTCCGTTTCCCCTGTTCCGCGCCAACAACTACCTCACCTCCTGGGGACGCAGCAGCTACCATTCGCTCCAGACCCAGTACAACCGCCGCTTCTCCAAGGGCCTTTCGTTCATGGTCAACTACACTTGGGCCAAGGCGATCGACATCGGCTGCTCAGGCTGGTTCGTGGAAAACTGCTCGCAGCAGAACCCCTACAACTTCAATCTGGACCGAAGCGTGTCCGGCATCGATCTGACGCACAACCTGAACCTCAATTGGGTGTTCGAGCTGCCGTTCAAGTTCTCCAGTCGCGCTCTCAACGCGATTCTGGGAGGCTGGAAGTTCAACGGTCTGGCGCTGTTCACGTCGGGCCAGCCGTACACGCCCAACGTCAACGGCGACATCGCCGGCACGGGACTGCCGAACGGCCGCTACAGGCCGGACTACGTGGGGAATCCGGTCCTCTCCAATCCCACTCCGGCGGCGTGGATCAACACGAGCGCGTTCGCAGTCCCGCAGACCGGCACGTTCGGCAATGCCGGCCGCAACACCTTGCGGGCGGACGGGATCAACAACATCGACTTCTCGTTCTTCAAGATCTTCTCGATCAACGAGCGACTGAGGGTCGAGTATCGGGCGGAGTTCTTCAACGGCACCAACACCCCGCAGTACGCAGCTCCCTCTTCGAACATCAGCAGGGGGAACTTCGGCAGGGTGCTGAGGACTGCGAACCGCGCCCGGCAGATCCAGATGGGCCTGAAACTCTACTTCTAGCGCCCGGGCGGCGGCAGCCAGGGGGTGCCCGCGCGGGCCGGATCGTCCTAAGCTACAGGTGAGAGGCAGGCCGCAGTCGCGGCTGCCCGGCAACCGGCATGCTGCCAGGTAGACAGATCGAGACCCGGACGGCCGCCGCGGCCTCGTGCCTCCTGCCGGCCTGTGTCGCGCTTTTCGTAACACTTGTCGCCGCCCAGTCGCCAGACGAGGCTCTCCTCGAGGCTGAGCGTCATCGCCGCGACGGCGATTTCGGCGCCGCTCTGTCTGTTCTCGACAGCGCGGCTTCCGAGTTTCCGGACCAGCCTCTGATTCACTTCAACCGCGGAGCTTTGCTGGCGGAGCGGGGCCGCTACGAGGAGGCGGAGGCCGCTCTCATGGCTGGTCTCGCCCTGGAGCCCCGGAACCCTGATGCCCGGCTGACGCTCGCGAAGGTTCTCGTGCAGAGCCACAGGCACGAGGAGGCCCTGGCACACGTCGACCAGTACGCGGCCGCCGTCGGCGAGCCCTCTCAGGGATTCGACGTGCATTACGTGCGGGGCCTGGCCCTGCGAAGGCTGGACCGCCTGGCCGAATCCGAGCGCGAGCTTCGCCGCGCCACTGCTCTCAATCCCGGCCATGCCGATGCGCTGTTCAACCTTGGCGCCGTTCTCGACCAGCAGGGCTCGCACGGCGAAGCCGAGGACTACCTGCGCAAGGCGGCGGGACTGCAGCCCGGGAACGCGGACTTCCGCTACCGCCTGGCAGGCGTGCTGAAAAAGAACGGGAAGGTCGGGGCAGCCGCAGCGCAGCTCGATCTGTTTCGGGACCTGCGCGAACGCACCCAGAGGGAGAGGCGAGCGTCCGTCCTGATGCGGCGAGCGGAGGCGAGCCTGCAGGCCGGCGATCCCGTTGCGGCCAAGGAGCTGTATCAGCAGGCCATTCGCCTGGATCCGCGGCACGCCGAGGCACATCTGAATCTCGGGGTCGCATACGAGCGGCTCGGCCGGGGCGCGTTGGCGGAGGCAATGTTCCGCAAGGCGCTCGAGATCCGGCGGGACTACTCGGACGCCCACCTGAATCTTGGGCTCAAGCTGGCGGAGAAGGCCCAGTTCGCGTCGGCGCTAGAGAGTGTCCGGGAGGCGGTGCGTCTGGCGCCTACCAATCCCGGGGCCCGCAAGGCGCTCGCGATGGTGCTGACCCGGCTCAAGAGGCCGCAGGAAGCCGTTCCCCACTTCGAGCTGCTGGTTCAGCGCGATCCCGCGTCGGTCGAGGCGCGCATCGATCTCGGCATCGCCTTGGCCGAGGCGGGGCAAAGGGAGCGGGCACTGGCCGCATTCGATGAGGCGGTCGGGCTCGGTCCCAAGTCGTTTCGTCCCCACTACAATCGGGGTCGCGCCCTCAATGACCTCGGGCGGACCCGGGAGGCGCGACAGGCCCTCGAGACGGCGATCGGGCTCAACTCGCAATTTGCACCCGCCTTGCACCTGCTCGGCACCATCGAGCGCGCCGCAGGGCAACCCGAGCGAGCGGTCGAGCTGCTGCTGCGCGCGGCGCAACTGGATGGGAGCAATGCGCTCCTCCGCCACGATCTCGGCTTGGCCGCAGACCAGGCCGGGCGCGCTGGGGAGGCAATACGCCACTGGGAGGCCGCTCTCGCAATCGATCCGAGTCATCGGGAGGCGATGTACAGCCTCGCCCAGGCCCTGCAGGGGGTCGATGAGGAGAGGGCGCGCCGCTACCGGGAAGGGTTTGCCGCGCTGACAGCCGAGCGGCACGACACCGACCGGGCAGGAACCCTGTGGAACTTCGCGCTGGCCGAGGCGAACCGCGAACGTTGGGAGAGCGCCTTCCAACTGTTTCGGCGAGCCCTTGACGCCTGCGGCCACTGCCCCGCGAGAGGACAGATCCACAAGAACTTCGGTCTCGTCTACGGACACTCCGGAGACTTCGCCAGCGCACTGGACGAGCTGCTGAAGGCCCGGAGACTTCTTCCGGACGACAGGGACGTCGAGACGGCGCTTGAAACCGTCCGGTCCAAGGCGGCGCGGTAGCCGCCCAGCGCGAAGCCCAGGGCCGTTCTGCGTCCGGAACTCAGTAGCCGACGGACTTGTCGATCACGTGCGTCAGGGGCTCGCCGCGTGCGAATCGCCCCACGTTGCCTGCGACCACTCCCAGACGCCGAACGTCGGAGCCCCTCGCATGCGAGGCCACATGCGGTGTGATCACGATGTTCTCGAACTCCCAGAGCGGATCGTCGGCGGGAAGCGGCTCGGGGTCGGTGACATCCAGTCCGGCGCCCGCTAGCTTCTTGCTGTCAATGGCCTTGATCAGCGCGCCCTTGTCGTAGAGCCGCCCGCGGGAAACCGCGACGAAGTAGGCCCCCTGCTTCATCAGGTCGAATTGCTTCGCTGCGATCATGTGCTCGCTTTCCGGTGTGAGCGGAGCCGCCACGAAGACCACGTCGGCCTTCGGCAGGACCTCGTCGAGCCGGTCCGGGGGAACAATCGTCGGGGCGAAGATGCTGACGGGGATGTCTTTCGGGTCCACTCCGATCACCTGCATCCCGAATCCGTGCGCGCGCTGCGCGATCTGGGTTCCGATACCGCCCATGCCGATGATGACCGCCGTCATGCCCGGCAGTTCGGTCATGCCCTCGGGGGCGTCGGCTCTCGACTTCCACTGCCGGCGGTTGGCGATGTAGTCGTTCATGCCGCGTGTCATCGAAAGCAGGAGGGCGAACGCATGGTCCCCGATCGTGGGTCCCTGGACGACCTTGCAGTTCGTCAGCTGGACGTCGCTGGCCATGAACTCCGGCCAGAAGCTGTAGGCTTCGACGCCGGCGCTCAGGGATTGCACCCACTTCAGATTTTTGGCCTTTGGAAACTGCGCCTTGCTGATGCCGCCAATGATGGCGTCCGCCTCGGGGATTGCCTTCTCGAACTCCTCCGCGGTGCGCGCCACGACGATGTCGGCGTCCGCGCCGGCTTCCTGCTTGTAGGACTCGATGGCGTTGTCGTCGAATGCAAAGCCTCCGGACAGGGCGCGGATCAGGATTTTCTTGTCGGCCCCAAAGCCAATGGTTGCGAACGCGAGCAGCAGAATGCAGATTCGTCTCATTGAATGTCTCCTTCAGCCGCCGAGTCTAACACTTTCAGGACGGCTTCGACCTCGGCGCCGGCAACACCGAATTCTCCGGATGAGTGGAGTGTCGCCGAGCCTTGGAGGGCCTGTGCGGCCGTACGGCATGCGCGCGACGGTCGGGACGGGACGCCAACCGCCACGAAGAGCGTCGGTGGCGAGGGTTCCCGCCGGAGAGGGTGACCGGTCGGTACCTCGCGGGCGCCACACGGATCCGACTGGCGCTCTCTGGGGCTCGGCTCGCAGGTAGTTGATACTCTTCACACGATGGAACGACACTTAGCCCTTTCCCTGGTTGGAGTTTCCTGCCTGTGTCTGGGGATTCGGACGGCAACCGCCATCGAGACGCCGAGGACAGTCATCGACCATCCTGAAGCCACGAGGGTTGTCAAGCTCGAGTTCGGACTGCGAGCGACCGAACCCCTGCGCTGGACCGGAAGCGCGGACCTCTCGCAGGGCAGAATCCTGTCAGCCTGGGGCTGGCACTTCAACCGCCCGGACCGCATCATCGGCGCCGACGGGTGGGACTTCGAGGCACGTGCGTTCAGTCCCGAAGACGGAGCCTACCGGCTGCGTCAGCGATTGCCGCGCGGGATCACCGTCCTGCCCAACGGTGTGTACCTGAGCGTCGACGCATCGCAGAGCGCCGTGCTCTCGGTGGAGACCAACCGGGGCGGCTTCGAGTTCCGCCTCGCCGACCTCGATGCGGAGGGCAGGCTGGAGTTTCTCGAAGGGGATGTGGCGGCGGTTTCCACCCCTCCTGTCCGCGCCCTCACTAGGGGCGAGGCTAGCCAGCACGACTTTCCGGCGGCCGTGTCGACCGAAGATGGCCTGTTCACCGCTTGGACGACGTTCCACAACGAGGCCAATGCGCTGTATCTGGGCTGGCAGAAGGACGGCGGCTGGGAAACGCGTCGCGTCACGCCAGTTTGGGGCGACTACTCAGGCACGGCTTTGGCCAGCGACGGGAGCGGCAGGGTCCACGTCATCTGGAGCGAATTCAAAGGAGGACGGTGGCGGCTCGTCGACCGTCCGTTCGACCCCAAGTCCGATTCCTGGGGGGACGAAGCGTACGTCGCACCTGCCGGAAGCCGACAGTTCTTTCCGGTTGCCGCGACCCCCTCCGACGGCGGACCTTGGGTGACGTGGCAGGAGTTTCGCGAGGGCGGTCTCGACATCATGGCGGCCCGGTTCGATGACCGCTGGCAGGATCCAATCGTGGTCAGCGACTCCGAGGCAAACGACTGGGCGCCGGACATCGCAGCGGCTCCCGACGGCTCGGTCTGGGTGGCGTGGGACAGCTACGCGCGCGGTAACTACGGAGTGTTCATCAGGCGCCTCTCGGCCGCCGGTCCGGACCGCGTCCTGGAAATGCCGCCCGACGCCAAACGGGCGATCGAGCCCTCCATCGCAGTGGACGACGCAAGCCGGGTGTGGGTCGCGTGGGCCGAGAGCGGCCCCAATTGGGGCAAGGACTGGGGCGTGCTCGGGCGTCCGGGCACGCAGATCCGAGCGACCAGCGAGGTGCGCCTGGCGTCCTACTCGAACGGCCGGTGGTCGGAGCCCATGTCGTCGCTCAAGGAGTCGGTGCCCGCGTGGATGTCCGAGATGCACGAGTACCCGACGCTGTTCATTGGCGGCAGCGGAGTTCCCTACGTGTTTTTCCGCACGGTGATGCTGCGTCTGCCAGTGGCCGAACACGAACTACAGGTGAAGTTCGGCAAGGAGGAGCGACGGCTTCAGCCCTGGTACGACACGATCCGGGGGATGTCCGAGATCAGGGTTTCCGCGTTTGACGGGGCCCACTGGCTTCCGGTAAGGGACGTGCCACTCAGCACAGGCGGCGCTCATGCGCAGCTGGCCTTGGCCCGGACTGATGGAGGCGTGGTGGCAGTCTGGCCGACCGACGGGCGCAGCTTCGAGGATCCGCACGTCCGGAGCGCCCAGCTGCGCTATGCGCGATTCGATCTCGATGCGAAATACGCCCGCGAGGAGCGACTCCGCCCGCTGGTGCCCAGCAGTGCAGGGTTCGTCGACGCCGCTCCGACCGAGGCTGCGGACCTCGCTCGCGTTCGCGCGGCGAGATGGGACGACAAGGAGCCGCTGCGGCTCTTCCGGGGGGACCTTCACCGGCACAGTGACCTGTCCGCAGACAGCCAGCAGGACGGCGACATCCTTTTCCAGTACCGGTACGCGCTCGACGCAGGGGCGCTGGACTTTCTCGCTGTCACCGACCACTCCGGAGCGGAGCGCCTGCACTTCTACAAGTACCAGTGGTGGAGGACCCGCCAGGTGGCGACCATGTTCAACCAGCCCGGGCGGTTCGCCACCTTCTTCGGGTACGAGAGAACCATCACCTATCCCGGGGGCCACCGGAACATCATTTCGACGCGGCGCGAAATGCAGCCGGTTCCGATCTCCGACGAGGAGTTCACCGGGAACGAGAGCTGGGCGGAGCGGCTGTATCCGTCCCTGCTCAGGCACGGGGACATCGCGATTGCCCACACGACTGCGGGAGGTGGCGGCACGGACTGGCGGGACAATGACCCGCAGGCCGAGCCCGTCGTGGAGGTGTTCCAGGCTCTGAGGGGGTCGTACGAGGAAGAGAACTCACCAGCCAAGGCAGGCACCAACAGGCCGGCCGGATTCGTATGGAACGCCTGGAAGAAGGGCTGGAGGATCGGTCTCCTGTCGAATTCGGACCACGAGTCGACACACCAGTCCTATGCGTGCGTCTGGGCCCCGGAACTTACCAACACGGCAATTCTCGCGGCGATCAAGCAGCGGCGGAGCTATGCCGCGTCCGACAACATCGTGGTGCAGTTCGAGGCCCGTCTCGGGGATCGGACACTGGTGAAGATGGGCGGCGAGGCCGTGGCGAGCAGGTCGCCGGAACTGATTCTGCGAGCAACAGGGACGGGGGCACTAGCCTCGGTGGAGATCATACGGAGCGGGCAGATCGTCTACAGCGCACGCCCAGGCAGTCCCGATGTGTCGGTCTCCTTCCGTGATGAGGCCATGCCAGACCTTGCCTCGGCCCACTACCACGCGAGGCTGGTCCAGAGCGATGGCCAAATCGCGTGGTCTACTCCGATCTGGGTGGACTTCAGATCGTCCGAATAGGAGTGCAGGATCTGTGCGGCACGCCGATTTCGACTGCCGAGCCGGGGTCGCAGAACCTCAGTCGTTGTCGCAACGTGGCCATTCGGCGCGGGATCGTCCGGGATGGAAGGGAGCTGAACGTCCTCCGGCGCAAGTCCGGGTAGGGACCTGCGAAGTGCTGCACAAGGGCCTCGCCTGCATTCCAGGGGACCAGCCGTATTCGGTAGCTGTCAGTGACGCGGCAATTGATTCGGCCGGCGCAACAGCAAGCAGCTGCGGCGGAACGGCCGCCGCCACGTCGCCCAAGCGCCTTCGGAACAAGGCCCCGAGGATCACGGGCGGCCAAGCTTGGGATGAAGACTGGGCCCGGACGACTGAGTTTCGAGCCCATCAAGGCCGATCGGCGATTTGGATTTGCGCCATGTATGCCGGACCGCTCAATCGTAGGCCCTTCTTGTAGACTACCGCTAGGAGACAGGCACGGACTGGTCGAGCCTAGAGAGGACCGATAATGGCGACCTTGGGTCTGCTTCGCGTTCCACCGGCAGGCTTCGTGTAAGTTCTCAGGGGCAATCGTCGACGAGGGACTGGATGCTCACCAAGCTCACCATCCGCAACTTCAAGCGCGTCGGCAAGATCGAGGTGGAGTTGGGGAACCCGGTGGTGTTCATCGGCCCGAACAATTCGGGCAAGACCTCCGCCATGCAGGCGCTGGCCCTTTGGACGATTGGTGTGAAGCGCTGGAACGAGAAGCGTGGAGGGAAGAGCACACCAGAAAAGCGGCCAGGTGTCACGATTAACCGGAGGGATCTTGTCGCCATACCTCATCCAAGCGCCAAGCTGCTGTGGCGCGACCTTCATGTGCGTGAAGTGCAGAGGGTGGATGGCCGACAAATGACGCGCAACGTACGGATCGACGTAATAGTTGAGGGAACTGACGGAAACAGAACCTGGACTTGCGGACTGGAATTCGATTTTGCAAACGAAGAGTCGTTTTACTGTCGGCCCCTGCGGCGCACGGGGGCGAAGCCAACGAGACGGATGCCAATACCCAAGGAAGCGGGTTCTGTGAACATCGCCTTCCTACCCCCGCTTTCGGGCCTTGCGGCAACGGAAACCCGACTCGACCATGGTGCCATCAATGTGCGCGTCGGTGAGGGCCGAACCGCAGAAGTCCTGCGTAACCTCTGCTACCGAATCTTTGAAGAGAGCCCCAAACAGTGGAAATCGTTGGTAGACCGTATCGAGAAGCTGTTCGGCGCAACCTTGGAAGCGCCGAGGTACATCGAGGAACGGGGAGAAATCACTCTCGGATATCGAGAGCGCGGCAAGCCTCTGGATCTGTCATCGAGCGGCCGAGGCCTCCAGCAGACACTTCTGATCCTCGCTTACATGTACGCAAATAAGCGTGCTACGGTCCTTCTGGACGAACCCGACGCCCATCTTGAGATTCTTCGGTAGCGTCAGATCTACAACCTCATAACGGGCGTGGCTTCCGAGCAGGGAAACCAGATCATCGCCGCCAGCCATTCGGAAGTACTCCTGAACGAAGCTGCAGGCAGGGATCTTGTGGTCGCATTCGTTGGCCATCCGCACCGGATCGGCGGTGGGAAGAGCCAAGTACGCAAGGCTTTCTCGGAGATCGGTTTCGAACACTACTACCAAGCCGAACAGACCGGCTGGGTGCTGTACCTCGAAGGTTCGACAGACTTGAAATTATTGCAAGCCTTTGCCGAGCGTCTCGGGCACGACCGAGCTCGAGAGGTTCTCGAAAGGCCGTTCGTCCACTACGTCGGGAACTCTCCACCCACGGCTGCCCGCCACTTTCACGGTCTCCGGGAGGCTCTCCCGGACCTAAGGGGCATTGCCCTTTTCGACCGCCTCGCCAGTCGAGTGCCGGATGATCCTCACCTCCGACACCTAGTCTGGGAAAGGCGAGAGATCGAGAACTACCTCTGTACAAAGAGCACTCTCGAAGCCTATGCGTATGCATCCGCACAGGCAGCGGAGCCGATGGCCCTGTTTGCGCCGCAAGAGGCAAAAAGGCGTCTTGCGAAGATGCGTGAGGCTATCTCTGAAGTCGAGACGGCCTTGAAGACGCTGGGCAGGGGATCACCTTGGGAAGCGGACCTGAAGGTGAGTGACGAGTTTCTAACTCCACTTTTCGAGGCCTTTTTCCGAAAGATCAGTACGCCCAATCTGATGGCGAAAAAGAATTTCTATGAACTCGCTGGCTTCGTTCCCGAAGACGAGCTCGATCCCGAAATCCAAGACAAGCTGGATGAGGTCGCAAGCGTCGCAGAAAGTGCCTCACCGCTGACCGCGGGCTGAGTGCTAACAATTGCAAACCCCCATGACGGATTCGGCAAGGGCGCGGCCCTTTCTAAGCGGCGTGTGCCGCTGCAGGCAGCTGTTGACGTCGTAGCACGGATTGGATGCAGGTACCAGCTGGAGGTACCTCGGACGCCGGAAGACTTCAACCGGGTTCGGACCAGATTGCGAAGTTCCGGAACTAGTCGCGCGGGTGCCCCTTCTCCTGCTTGGCGGAAGTCGCGGAACAATGGGTCGGGAAAGGCGTTGTAAGCTTGGATGCGAGACGGCCTGACACCCGGTGGCGGAACGGCTGGGTACAGAGCTGGCCTGAGTGGACGTCGACCGCCCGCGACTCCCAAGGTGGAAGTGCAGGAGGTCCGAGTGCGGAACGGCTGGCTGACAGCTTGGCGGGGCCCAGTGGCCGTTGATTAGACGTAGCGTTCGATCCTGGCGCCGCACGCCCGCCTGCGTCCACAGGGTTGCGGAATCGATGGTCGGAGCGGTTCATGGGGGAGACATATGCATGTAGAAGGCAAGGTGGTTGTGGTGACGGGGGCCGCTCGCGGAATCGGTCGAGCACTTGCGGAACGATTCGTCAGGGAGGGAGCGCGTTTCGTGGTCGCATCCGACGTCGACAGGGAGGAGCTGCTTGAGACAGCGGGCGCCATTGGAGCTACGGCCCACGTTGCGGATGTAACCTCCGAGCGCGAGCTCGACGAGCTCGTCGAGGCGACCGAAGCACGCTTCGGCCCCATTGACCTGTTCTGCTCCAATGCCGGGATTTCGCATCCCGGTGGCCCGGAAGTTTCGAATGCGGACTTTGAGCGGGTGTTCGACGTCAACTACCGCTCGCATCTCTTTGCGGCACGCAATCTGGTTCCGAAGATGATCGCCCGCGGCCACGGGTACCTGCTGAATACGGCGTCCGCCGCCGGTGTGCTCACCCAGATCGGCTCGCTTGCGTACGCCGTGACCAAGCATGCCGCCGTGGCTTTGGCCGAGTGGCTCTCGGTCACGTATGGTGATCAGGGACTGAAGGTCTCGGTGTTGTGTCCGCAAGGCGTCAGGACCCGGCTCCTCCTGGGCGAGCGCGGAGAGCGCAACAACTTTCTGACGCCCGGAGCGATTGAGCCCTCGGACGTCGCGGACGCCGTGATCAAGGGGCTGGAGGAGGAGCGATTCCTGATCCTGCCCCATCCGGAAGTGGCGGAGTACATGCGGCGAAAGACATCGGACTACGACCGCTGGCTACGCGGAATGCGCAGACTGCAGGCGCGCGTCGTTGAGAATCCCGAGACTGCGATGCGGTCGTAGGCGGGCCCGTCGGCATCCCTGTGCACCCCGTTCCCGCCGGAATCCCGACGGGATGTTGCGCCGACGCTTCCGCAGGACTCGTCGCCGGGAAAACGGAATCTGACAACAATTGGATCCCGCTGCGTTCGCCTCGGGCAGCGAGTCCGGAAACGTGCGCCTGGCGTGGCTTCCCACCTCAGTGATCCGTGCCGGCGACCCTGTCCGGAGGCGTCGACTTGGTCATGCATCTTTCCTTCGACCGCGTTCCAGCCGACTGTATGTGACTGAGGGGGTGGCATCCCTACCTGCCCCTCATGAGGAACTCCGGCCTTGACCCGCGCCCGACAGCGGCAGGCCACGGCGCCAGTCAGGCCGACCGGGCGGCCTGACTGACTGGACTGGCCCATACGGCCCTCGCGATGTTACGCGGGCTCAGGCACGGCGCCGGACAGGCGGGACTTGGTTTCCTGCGCCACGGCCGCCTCGTCAGCCTCCGAGAACCGCACCGCGATCGCCAGAAACGAGGTCAGTGTGACGACTGCCCCGAGGATCAGTAGCGCCTGGGGCCAGCTCAGGCCCTCCGCCTTGAAGAGAAAGCCAGCCGCCACCGCCCCTGTGTTCCCTCCGGCCCCGACGATCCCGGCGACTGCGCCCAGCGCCTTCTTGTTGACGAACGGCACGACCGAGTAGGTGGCGCCCTCGGACATTTGGACGCACAGGCTGAATGGGATCAGTGTTGCGATCGCCACCGGAAGGACCGCCTGCTGTGAGAACAGCATCAGTGCAAGGCCCTCCAGGAACAGGATTCCGGCTAGGAACCTCACCCGGCCGCGGAGTCCCCACCTCAGGCCCCAGCGGTCGCCGATCACGCCGCCGAGGGTGCGCGCGAAGATGTTCATCAGGCCGAAGAGACCGGCTACTAGGCCGGCGGTGCCGAGGCTGAGGTCGAAGTAGTCGTGGAAGTAGAGTGCCGCGATGTTGTTGATCGTCAGCTCGACGCCGAAGCAGGCGCCGTAGATCACGAAGAGCGCCCACACCCGCGGGTCCGAGCAGGCCTTCAGGAACGCTCCGTTGACCGTCCTTGCGCTTTCCAGCGCCCCCTTGCGCCGAAGATCGTCGTAGCTTCCGTCGGGTGAGTCTTCGGTCAGCTTCCAGTACAGGAACGAGGTGAAGAGCAGCGCCAGGCCCGGAGGGACCATGGCCAGCCGCCATCCCAGCGCCGTGTCGGCGGCAAACACCATCACGCCCGCGAAGATCAGCGGCATTACCATTTGCGTGACGCCCCCGCCGAGGTTGCCCCAGCCGGCGGTCGTGGCGTTTGCCGTGCCCACGGTGTTCGGCGCGAACATCACCGACGTGTGGTACTGGGTGATGACGAAGGACGCCCCGATCGCGCCGATCGCCAGCCTGAACAGCAGAAACGATTCGTAGCTGTCGGCAAGCCCGATGGTCATCACCGGGACCGACCCCAGCGCGAGCAACCAGGTGTAGGCCTTGCGCGGCCCGATCTTGTCGCACAGCCAGCCGATTGCAAGCCGTGCGATCACGGTGATCGCGACCGAGGCGATGATCGTGTTGCCGATTTGCTCCTTGTTGAGGCCGAGGTCCTCTCGCACCACCGCCATGAGTGGGGCGATGCCGAACCATCCGAAAAAGCATAGGAAGAATGCGAACCACGTCAAGTGAAACGTGCGCATCGGGATTGTTCTGAAGCTGAACAGCTCGATCTTGGTTGCCTTGCCTTTGAAGTCCATTTCTGCTCTCTCCTCGTTGTCGGACACACGGGTCCGGAGCCGCCCGCGGTACTTGATCCGACGGGCCGGCCCTTCGCTGATTGCTTGACTGCCGGACGGCGGGGTCCAGCTGGTGCCCCTGAAGACAGGGAGGGGCGGACTCTCTAGTGAACGGCGCTCCTTGGGCCGCTGCGTTCCACACGGACCGCCGCCTGCTTGTAGTTCGGTTCCCGGGAGATCGGGTCGAACGCGCTCTGCGTCAGCCGGTTGGAGTTCTTCTCCTCGTAGTGAAACGGCATGAAGACCTGTCCCGGGGCCACGATCTCCGTGATCCGCAGCTCCAGGCGGTCGATACGGCTCCTCGGGGAAACGACGGACACGAGGTCGTGCGGTCGAAGGCCGAGCCGCCGGGCATCGCGCGGATTCATCTCCAGCCACGCCGACGGCGACATGCGTTCGAGGATCTTGACTTCCTTCGTCTTGGTGCGCGTGTGCCAGTGCTCCACCGTGCGCCCCGTGTTGAAGACGAACGGGAAGGACTTGGTCGGCTGCTCCGGATAGGGCTCCCAGTCGACCGCAAACAGCCGCGCCTTCCGGTCCGGAGTCTGGAAGCGCCCGTCGGCGTAGAGCCTCGTGGTCTCGGGCCGGCCTCCCGACCCCGCTGGCCCGCCGTTCGCGGGATACGGCCACTGGATCGCGTGGTGTCTGTCGAGCAGCTCGTAGGTGAGCCCGGAATAGTCGCAGAGCCGGCCCTCCGATACGGCGCGCCATTCCTCGAATGCATCCTGGGGTCCGGTCCATCCGGGATAGAGCCTCTCGCGGACGCCGAGCTCCTCCGCGATCGCCAGAAAGATGTCGAAGTCCGATCGCGCCTCGCCCGGGGGCTCGACCGCCTGGTTCACCTTGCTGACCCGCCGCTCAGAGTTGGTGTAGGTGCCGGTCTTCTCGCCCCAGATGGCTGCCGGCAGGACGAGGTCCGCGATCTCTGTCGTCGGCGTCGGGTGGAAGCCGTCCTGGACGACCAGGAAATCGAGATTGTCGAAGCCCTGCTTGAGCACTCCGACGTTCGGGAAGGAGACCAGCGGGTTGGTGGCAATGATCCACAGCGCGCGGATGTCGCCCTTGATGCAGGCCTCCACGATGTCGGGATAGGCGAGGCCGCGCCCGCGCGGCAAGTCATCGGCATCGATTCTCCAAAGCCGGGCAAGCTCGGATCGGTCCGCCTCGCTGGCGAAGTCCCGGTAGCCCGGCATCGATGAGGTGAAGCCGCTCTCGCGGGTGCCCATGGCGTTGCACTGGCCCGTGATCGAGAAGGGGGATGCGCCCGGCTTTCCGACGTTTCCCGTCAGCAGCGCCAGGTTGTTGATGACGTTGACCGTCTCGGTCCCCTTGACGGAATGGTTGACTCCCATCGTCCACGCCAGCAGGGGCCTCTCGGCACCTCCGTAGACGAGGGCGGCGCGGTAGACCTGCTCCTCGCTCAGGCCGGTCACCTCTGCGACGCGCTCGGGCGTGTACTGTTCCAAGTGTGGCTCAAGGGCGTCGAAGCCGGAAGTGTGCGCCTCGAGGTAGTCCCTGTCGATCAGTCCGGTGCGGATCAGGATGTGCGCCATGCCGTTGAGCAGGGCGATGTCGGAGCCGGGCCTGAGCGGCAGGTACAGGTCCGCCATCCGGGCGGTCTTGCTCACGCGCGGGTCGGCGACCACGACCGTCTTGCTCGGGTTTCGTTCGAGTCGGTAGCAGAGGATCGGGTGGTTGTCCGCGATGTTCGCGCCGATCAGGAACACTGCGTCGGACTGCTCGAAATCGTCGTATGCGGCGGGCGGACCATCACTGCCGAAGGAGCGCTTGTAGCCCGCAACGGCACTGGCCATGCAGAGGGTCGTGTTGCCGTCGTAGTTGTTCGTGCCGAAGCCCACCTGCACGAGCTTGCCCAGCGTGTAGAACTCCTCGGTCACCAGCTGGCCGGTGCTGACGACCCCCAGGCTGCGCGGACCATGGGTTGTCTGCGCCTTCCGGAACCGGCGGACCAGAACCGCGATGGCCTCGTCCCACCCGACCGGCTCGAGACGCCCCCTGCGGTTTCTCAGCAGGGGATGGCGTGCCCGGGTCTCGGCTGACACGATCTCATGTTCGGCCAGGCCCTTCGGGCACAGCTTGCCGAGATTGACCGGATGATCCTCGTTCCCGCGAACCGCGACCGCCCGGCCGTCGCGGACGCCGATCTGCATTCCGCAGCCCACGGAGCAGTATCCGCAGGTGGTCGGGATCCAGCGCTCCGGAATCTTGGCCTTGGAGACGAAGCCGTGCTCCGGGTCCCGCCCGTAGGCGTACTCCTCCCTAAGGGTGTCGAATCCGAGCAGTCGCCTGAGATTCACGCCGCCGGCCTCCTCTCCAGAAAGGGCATCGCCATGTTCTTGGGGACCGCGCTCACGAAGAACAGGTAGCGTCCGACCAGCGCGCCGATCACGGCGAGCGCGAAGCCGGGCCCGACGTAGCCCAGAGCGGGGAGGCCGACGGCGCCCGCCGCAAGGAGCCCGAGGCGCAGCAGGAACAGGCGCGAGAGCGGGCCGGAGACCAGCCGCGCCGTCGCCTGCTTCTCGTGCTCTTCGGAACGTACGAATCCCAGGAATCTCCAGATCTCCAGGAGCACGTGCAACACCGCTGC
This sequence comes from Bryobacterales bacterium, assembly GCA_028819255.1. Classification (GTDB taxonomy): domain Bacteria; phylum Acidobacteriota; class Terriglobia; order Bryobacterales; family UBA6623; genus VXMF01. The sequence goes on from JAPPMB010000054.1 coordinate 44,908, forward strand.
CACGACTGCGAATGCGAGCAGGGCGCGCTCGTGCTGTGCGCCGAGCGTCGCGACGAGCAGGGGGCCCAGCGTCCCGCCGGTCAGGAAGAAGTCGCCGATCGTGAGGCGGCTGTTCCAAGACGGGCGGCCAGGCACCAGGTAGATTCTCGACGTCGCGTACATCGCGGCGAGTCCGATCGCCGCGGCGATGCCGCCGGTCGCCGCCGCTCCGGAAATGCCCGCCAGCAGCATGCCCGCGTATACCGACGCAGCCAGACCGAAGGCGCTCAAGGCGAGGACCTCGCGGCTGAGCCAGGAGGTTCGGAGGTTGCGGATCGCCAGCGGCGCGAAAGCCGGCCGGCCCAGGTGGAGCGGTGATGCGGCGAAGGACGCCAGACCCAAGGCGAGCGAGACCAGAGCGGGAGCCTTCACCGACGCTGAGCCCCCGGACAGGCTCAGCAGCCAGGTTGTGGAGAATCCCGCGATGGACAGCTGGGTCAGCACCGTCATCAGGACCAGCGAGAAGTGGGCCTTAGCCGGCCTCATCCGGTGCAGATCGGCCTTCTCGGCATCGAGTGGCAGCTCTTCCGGCAGGGTGAGGCGGGTCGTAGAGATCGTGTCGTCCGCGCTGGGCAGGCCGGGGGCGTTGGCCTCGTCGCGATACATCTCGCGCCACTCGCCGACGTCGACGATCTCGATTGCCAGCGCCTCCGAGGGGCAGGCGTCGACGCAGGCCGGGGCATCGCCTTCGGCAAGGCGCCCGTGACACATGTCGCACTTGCCCACCACCCCGCGTGCCGGGTTGAAGGCCGGGACGCTGTACGGACAGTTCCAGATGCAGTACTCGCAGCCTATGCAGGCGTCGGCGTTGTGCAGGACGATGCCTGTCCGGGGGTCCTTGGAGTACGCCTTGGTCGGGCAGCCCGTCATGCAGGCCGGGTCTAGGCAGTGGTTGCAGCCTATCGACAGATGCAGGCGCTGCGTATGCGGGAAGACGCCTCCTTCCACTTCGCCCACCCGGCGCCAGGACACGTCGGCGGGATTGTTGTTCTGCTCGGCGCAGGCCACCTCGCAGCACTTGCAGCCGACGCACTTGGACATGTCGAAGTGGAATCGGTACTGCTCGCCGTCCTCGAGCGGAATGTCGGGGACGAGCGGCGTGGGACCGGAACGTCCGCCGGTGGAGGGGGATGGCGGCTGCACCGTTCCGAGAATCGTGAACGGATTCTCCGGCGGGCGCTCGGTCGTGGCGGCTGGCTGCATGGAGTCCCTCTGCTTCCTTTCCTTTGCGGCGGTGATGCACCGGTTCCGCCCCGGGGGGGGGGGGCGGGGGCCGGGCCCCCCGGGGGGCGGGGGGGGGGGGGGGGGGCGGGGGGGCACCCCCCCCCCCCCCGCGGGGGGCCGGCGCGGGGGGGGGGGGGGAAAA
>JAPPMB010000054.1:46322-160470 GCA_028819255.1 Bryobacterales bacterium
GGGGGGGGTCCTTGTCGCCCTTGTGTTTCTTTTCTTTGGGGGGGTTCTTCCCCGGGTCCCCCCGGGGGGGGCCTCTCTCAATGGCCCCCCCGGGGGGTAACTCGACTGTGGGGGTGAACGGGAAGCTCCGCGCCCGGCGCTCAGTGGCGCCGTGCGATCCGGTGGCTTCGAATCAACGCGGATCGGCCTCGTGGACAGCCTAGGTCCAGAGGCAGGGGGCGGGCGCGCTGTCGCGCTCTCTGCCTGCCACTTTCGACGCTAGCACGGGTGAACCGCGAATCGAAGCAAAAATTTTCTATCGCCCATATAACCGCACCGGGGCCCGATACGGCGTTCCTACACTGAAACCGTAGTCACAGGTTCGCTCCCCGCCGAGCGGACTCCATGCCCGATCCCAGCGCCGATTGTGACGGTGCGCCCGCGTCGCAGCGTTGCGGCAACGGGGGGCGTGTTCTCAGGAGGTGATTTCCATGGCGGGGAGCAGAATGACAGCGGTCGTGATCGGCAACGGTCCCGTCGGGCACCGCTTTTGCGAAAAGCTGGTCGAACTCGACCGCAAGCGCCGTTTCCGGATCGTTACATTCTGCGAGGAGCCCAGACCGGCGTACGATCGAGTCCGTCTCACCTCGTATTTCGACCACCGGGATCCTGCCAAGCTGGCTGTGGCGCGCATCGAGTGGTACCGCGCAAACGGGATCCAGATCCATGTGGGCGACCGGGCCACGCGGATTGACCGCACACGGCGCATCGTGGTATCCGAGGGCGGCGTCAATGTGCCGTACGACCGTGTCGTGCTCGCCACGGGCTCGCGGCCCTTCGTTCCGCCGATCGACGGAATCGGCAAGCGGGGGGTCTTTCTCTACCGGACGATCGAGGACCTCGAAGCGATCATCGAGTACTCGCGGCGGGCGCACAGCTGCGCGGTGATCGGCGGCGGCCTGCTGGGGCTTGAGGCGGCCAAGGCGGTCTACGACCTGGGTCTCGAGACGCACGTCGTCGAGTTCGCCCCGCGCCTGATGCCCAGGCAGATCGATGACGCGGGCTCGGAGCTGCTGGTCAGCCAGATCGAGAACCTCGGGGTGAGCGTGCATCTGCGCAAGGCGACCCGCCAGGTTCTGGGGAATGGCCGCGTGCGTGGCATGGAATTCGCGGACGGGAGCAGCCTCGACGCGGACATGATCATCGTCTCTGCCGGAATCCGTCCGCGGGACGAGCTCGCCAGGGACTGCGGTCTCGAGGTCGGCCCGCGCGGCGGTGTCGCCGTAGACGACGAGTTGAGGACCGCCGATCGCGAGATCTACGCCATCGGCGAGGCCGCCTCGCACCGCGGCATGGTGTACGGCCTGATCGCGCCGGGCCGGGAGATGGCGGACGTCGCCGCGAGCCGGTTCGCGGGCAGGCAGGCCCGCTTCAAGGGCGCAAGCCTCTCGGCCAAGCTCAAGCTCATGGGCGTCGATGTCGCCAGCTTCGGAGACTACGAGGCTCCCCCCGGAGCCGCACTTCCGATCGTCGTGAACGACCCCTTGGCGGGCGTGTACAAGAAGCTGCTGGTCAGCGCCGACGGCAAGAGACTGGTCGGCGGCGTTCTCGTCGGCGACGCGTCCCAGTATTCCGAGCTGTCGGCGCTCGCCGAGTCGAGGCAGGAACTGCGGATCGAGCCGGCGAGGCTCGTCGGCATCGGCGGCGAGGGAGAGGGCGCGCCCTCCGTTTCTGAAGGCCTTGGCGACGGCGCGCAGGTCTGCTTCTGCAACAACGTCACGAAGGGGGCGATCTGTACCTCGATCCGCGAGCACGGCCTGATGACGGTCGACGCCGTCAAGGATCGCACCGCGGCGGGCACCGGCTGCGGCGGCTGCCTCCCGATGGTGGCCGGCCTGCTCAATGCGCACCGCGGCGGGCACCGGCTGCGGCGGCTGCCTCCCGATGGTGGCCGGCCTGCTCAATGCGGAGCTGGAAGCCGTCGGAAAGTCTGTGAGCAAGCACCTTTGCGAGCACTTTCCCTACACGCGCCAGGAACTCTTCCGGATCGTTCAGGTCATGGGAATCCGGACCTTCGAGGAGCTCATCCGGGACCATGGGAGGGGATACGGATGCGAGATCTGCAAGCCCGCGGCCACCTCCATCTTCGCCTCGCTCTGGAACGAGAGCATCACGGACCGGGCGCACCAGACGCTCCAGGACACGAACGACCGGTTCCTCGCCAACATGCAGCGCGGAGGGCTCTACAGCATCGTGCCGCGCGTCCCCGGCGGCGAGATCACTCCCGACAAGCTGATCGCCCTCGGCACGGTCGCCAGAAAGTACGGGCTCTACACGAAGATAACCGGCGCCCAGCGAGTCGACCTGTTCGGCGCGCAGGTGCATCAGCTGCCCTCCATCTGGGAGGAACTGATCGACGCAGGCTTCGAGAGCGGCCATGCCTACGGCAAGGCGCTGCGCACGATCAAGAGCTGCGTCGGGACCACCTGGTGCCGCTACGGCGTCCAGGACTCCGTCGGATTCGCCGTGCGGATCGAGCAGCGCTACCGCGGCATCCGGGCGCCCCACAAGGTCAAGGGCGCGGTGTCGGGCTGCGTGCGCGAGTGTGCGGAGGCGCAGTCGAAGGACATCGGCCTCGTTGCGACTGAGACGGGATACAACCTCTTCGTCTGCGGGAACGGCGGCGCCAAGCCGCGCCACGGCGACCTGCTTGCCTCCTCGCTGGACGAGAAGACGACGATCCAGTACATCGACCGATTCTTCATGTACTACATCTCGACTGCCGACAAGCTGACGCGGACATCGGTGTGGCTGGAGCAGATGGAGGGCGGCATCGAGCACATCAGGGATGTTGTCGTCCGGGACAAGCTCGGGATCTGCGGGGAGCTGGAGAGCCGGATGCAGTTCCTGGTGGACAGCTACCGCTGCGAGTGGAAGGAAGTGGTCAACGATCCCGAGCGCAGGAAGCTGTTCCGGCAGTTCGTCAACACGGACGAGACCGACACCGGCATCGAGATCGTGAGCGAGCGGGGCCAGGCCCGACCCGCCGACTGGCCGAGGGACGGCGTGCGGCTCGACCAGATCAAGCTCCCCGGCGGCGAAACGCTCGGGGCGTCCGCCGTGCGCGGCGCCGTGCGAACGCGCCGCACGCTCCAGTGGGTCCGTGTCGGCCGGGTTGCGGACTTCCCGCTGAACGGGGGCGCCGCAGTGAAGTACGGAAACACGCAGATTGCGGTCTTCAACCTGGCCGACCGGGGCGAGTGGCGGGCTTGCCAGAACATGTGCCCGCACAAGAACGCCTTCGTGCTGGCCCGGGGGATCACCGGCAGCGCCGGGCTTGTGCCCAAGGTTGCCTGCCCGCTGCACAAGAAGCCCTTTTCGCTGGAGACCGGCGAGTGCCTGTCCGACGAGCCGTATTCCCTGAAGGTGTTTCCCGTGCAAATTGCGGGAGACGGAGTCTACCTGCTGCTCCCGCCCGAGCGGCAGCTCGACGCGCTGCTGGCAACGCCGGTCCACATGATTCAGGCCGGAGACGCGGAGACGGCGCGTGCCTGCAACGTGTGTGCATGAGCCCCTGGACTGGGCAAGTCAGCCACACAGGAAAGGAAGGACAAGGAGTGAGTGTCACTGCGACGAAAGGGATCGCCACAATGTATCCGACAGCCCCTGGAGAGATTCCATCCGAGCATCCTTACCGCGGGGATGCCCCCGATGACGACACACAGCTCGATTTTCTCCACCGCATCAGCGGCCGTCTGGCGGTCGCGGATCCCCTGCACGAGGTGCTCGCGCAGATCGTCGAGTTCATGAACGACACGGTCGGTGCGGACTCGTGCTTCATCTACGTCCTCGAGGGTGAATCCCTTGTGCTGCGGGCGTCCAAGAATCCCCATCCGGAGTCACTCGGCAACCTTCGCATTCCGATCGGCGAGGGCATCACCGGCTGGGTCGCCCGGAAACGGCAGATGGTCGCGATCTCGAGCGGAGCGACGAGCGACAAGCGCTTTCGCCGGTTCAGCCAGCTGCCGGAGGACCGTTTCGAGGCCTTCCTGTCGGTCCCGATCCTCGCCGGCGGCCGCCTGATCGGCGTGCTGAATCTGCAGCACCGCCAGCGCCACGAGCATTCCCAGCGCGAGACCAGGCTGGTCTCGACGATCGGCCACCTCGTCGGCGCGGAGATCGAGCGTGCGCGGCTCGACTCGGAAGTCGCCAAGCTCACTTGCCAGCTGCAGACCCGCAAGCTGATCGAGAGGGCCAAGGGGATCCTCCAGCGGGACCTCGGCCTGACCGAGGAGCAGGCGTACCTGATGCTGCAGCAGGAGAGCCGTCGCCGGCGAATGCCGATGAAGCAGGTTGCGGAGGCCGTCGTGCTCTCGGACGACCTCCGGCGGCCGCAGGCGGTTCGGTAGCCGATCTGCGACTACGCGCCCGTCTTGGCCGCGGCTTCCGCGGACACCTGGACGGTGATGACGTCCACGGCACGGTACTGCTGGTGGCGGACCGAACTCGCGTAGTGCCGGAGGAGTCGCAGCGAGAATTCGTGTTCGACGTGCCCCTCGGCCCAGTTCTCCAGCAGGGCCAGCCGGTCTTCGAGGTTGCGGTCCAGGTCCGAGGCGATGAACTCCAGTTCCGCGGTCTTGGCGTCGAGACGGGCCACCAGCAGGAGGTGCTTGGGTTCCCTCGGCACCCTGCCCTCGGCCGGCATCAAGCTGAGAACTGATTCCTCCGCCGCGGCGCACAGGCGTGTCGTGGCAGACGGACTCCAGCCCCTGTTCTTGGCGGACTTCCGCAGGAACTTCTCGATCCTCTGGAGGGAGGCCGTGTCCACCCTGGCCTTCAGCCTGCGCTTTCTCGGCTTGGCCAGCTCCGTGACAAGGGTCAGCAGGATTGCGACGACTGCGCCGGCCGTCATCCCGTTTCCGAGGATGACGCCGATGCTCCCGGAAAGGTAGTCGCCGAAGATCAGTTCGTTTTCGAAGCCGAGGCCCAGCCAGAACGCGAGTCCCACGATGATGCTCTTGCGGTAGTCAATGCCGTCCTTCAGCACCATCCGCATGCCCAGCGCGAACAGGATCGCGATCAGCACCGTCACGTTCGCTGCGATTACCGGGTCCGGAACTGCGAGGATCACCGCGGTGGCTTTCGGGCAGAACGCGGCGAGAGCAAGCAGGACGCCCGTGCAGACGCCCACCGTTCGGGCCGCGACGCCTGTGAGCTCGGTGACCGCCACGCTCGACGAATAGGTGGTGTTCGGGACGGTGCCTGCCAAGCCGGATAGAAGGTTGCCCATCCCGTCCGCCGCAACGGCCCCCTGCACCACGCGGAAATCAGTGGCTCGGGGCCGTCTCCACGAGACCTGCTGGATCGCGATCGAGTCCCCGATCGTCTCGACTGCTCCGACTACGGTGACGAGCACGAATACGGGCAGCAGCGACCAGAACGGGGTTCCGAAGCTGAGATCGAGGCCCGGCCATCCTCCGAAAGGCAGCCCAAGCCAGGGAGCCTCGGCGATCCGGGCCGTGTCGAACATGCCGTAGAACGACGCGACGACGCACCCGGCGGCCATCCCCATCACGGGCGCCCACAACCTCCATGCGCCTTTCGCAAGCATTGCGACCGCAGTGATGCATGCGAGCGTTGCCGCCGCGCTGACAGGGGCGCCGACCGGCTCCACTCCGGACGCTACGTTGTCCAGCATGTCGAACAGAATCGGCATGACCGAGACTGCGATCAGCATGATTACCGTCCCCGCAACCAGCGGAGTGAGCAGACTCCTCAAAAGCGAGAGGCGCGAAGAGAGCAGGAACTGAAACAAGGCCGAAGCGGTAACCAGCGTCGCCATCAGGCCGGGCCCGCCTTCGGTCAGCGCGGTGACGCAGACCGCGATGAATGCCGCTGACGTTCCCATCAGCAGGACATGTCCGGATCCCAGGACTCCAATGCGGGCCGCTTGCAGAACGGTCGTCGTGCCGCTGACGATCAGCACTGTGAAGACCGCCCAGGAAAGGTAGGCCTCGCCCGCGCCCGCTGCCCGCACGATGATCGCTGGCGTCAGCACGATTCCGGCGATGTTCAACAGGACGAACTGAGTTCCGAGGCCCAGCGACAGGGCGAGCGGCGGCCTCTCGTCCGGCTGAAAGCGGATTTCTCTCGCAGATGAAAGCGACGGTCCCGGCATGTCCACCCTGATCGGCAACATTGTGGCATACGGGGGGCCCTCGCTCCAGCCCTGTGCGCCAGGCCCCTCGGGATTCGTGCTGCTGGGGAGACCACGCGCCGGCCCCCTCCTGAGGCAAGGATCGTGCAGAAAGCAATCATGAGACGAACATATGAAGAAACGATTCCCATGCCCGGCTGAGTATATAATTCTCATGAAGGTCCGGGAGCGCCCCGACGTTCCGACCGGACGAGTCCCTTCCCGCTCGCATGCTCCTGATCATTGCGGCTGCATCCCACGAGCTTGCAGGTCTTCCCGGACTCGTTCGGCATCGCTCCCCGGATGTCCGTTGGATTGCGTCCGCAACCATCCGCGGGCAGGAAGCGACGCTTGTCGCGAACGGCGCGGGGCGCCGGGCCGTCTCCCGGGGTGCTCGGGCGCTGCTTGCACGGCGGCGGTTCCGCGGGATCGTGTCCGCGGGGTTCGCGGGCGCCCTGGATCCCGGGCTGGATGTAGGCGAGGTTCTTGTGGCAGACCGGATCCTGCACGGCGGCCACGCCTATCCGGCGCGGATTCCGTCGGCATGCCCGCCTGGAGTTCGATCCGGCGCCCTGCTGACGGCCGACGAGGTGATTGGCACTGCGCGGGCGAAACGGGATCTTGCCCGTGGCGGAGCCCGGGCTGTCGACATGGAGGCCGCCGCCGTCGCCAGGTTGGCGGCGGAGCAGAAGCTGCCATTCTATTGTGTGCGTTCGATCAGCGACGGCGCCGACGAGGACCTGCCGGTGGACTTCAACCGGGCGCTCCGCGCGGATGGCAGTTTTTCCATGTGGCGCGTGATCAGGCAGGCCGGCTGCCGGCCCGGGGCCTGGCGGCGCCTGCTGGGCCTGGCGCGGAACGCCGGGACTGCGTCGCGGTCGCTTGCGGAATGCCTGACCGGCTGTGAGTTTGGAGCGTAGCGTCGTGGGACTCGGGCTCCCGGGCGGAATGCGGGCTGCGGTCTATCGCGGCAATCGCACCGTTGCCACTGAGACCGTCCCGGTGCCGCGCATCGGTCCGGGGGAGCTGCTCGTGCGGGTCGATTGCTGTGGGATCTGCCACACGGATCTCAAGAAGATCGAACACGACCTGCTCCCGGCCCCCCGGATCTTTGGGCACGAGACGGCCGGCACGGTCGCGGAAGTCGGCGCCGGAGCCGCGGGCTTCGCGGTCGGTGACAGAATCTGCGTCTTCCATCACATTCCGTGCTTTGGCTGCTACTACTGCCGCCACCGCGACTATGCGCAGTGCGCGACCTACAAGAAGGTTGGGGTCACCGCGGGCTTCGAGCCCGCAGGAGGCGGTTTCGCCCAGTATGTCCGCGTGATGGACTGGATCGTCCGGCGGGGCGTGGAGCGCGTGCCCGACGGCGTTAGCTTCGAGCGCGCGACGTTCGTCGAACCCGTCAACACCTGCCTCAAGGGCCTGGCGAAGTGCGCGGTCCGGCATGACGAGAGCGTCCTGGTCATCGGCCAGGGGCCGATAGGGCTGCTGTTCACCGCGTTGCTGCGGCGCCGCGGCGTGGACCGGCTCTACGCGACCGACCGGATGACGGACCGGCTTGAATTGTCGAGGAAGGTGGGGGCCGCCGCCGCCTGGCAGGCGGGCGGGGAAGCCGAGCAGGGGCTGCTGGCCGCAACCGGGGGCCGTGGCGCCGATGTCGTCATCGTTGCCGCCTCGGCGCCGGGAATCGTGGAACTTGGCGTGTCGCTGTCCCGCCCGGGAGGGCGCGTGATGCTGTTTGCCCAGACCTCCGCCGAGGAGCGGTTTACGCTGGACGGCAAGAACGTGTGTGCGGAGGACAGGACCGTGTTCGGCTCCTACAGCGCCTGCGCGGACCTCCAGGGCGAGTCCGCCGAGACCGTCTGGGACCCTGCGTTTCCCGCAGAGACCCTCGTGTCGCACCGCTTCGGGCTGGACAGGTTCGCAGAGGGCATGGAGGTGGCGAAGCGGCCGCGCGCCGGCGCCCTTAAGATCCTCGTTCGCCCGCAAGGATGAGTCGCAGTTGAGCGGCAAGATGATCGCCGGAGTCCTTCACGGGAAGGAGGACTTGCGTCTGGAGCGGACCCCGGTTCCGTCGATCGGTCCGGCCGACATCTTGGTCCGGGTTCGCGCCGCCCTGACTTGCGGCACGGATCTGAAGGTCTATCTCCGGGGCCACCACGCCAAGATGATCACGCTGCCGTCTCCCCTTGGCCATGAACTGGCCGGCGACATCGTGGAGGCCGGCGCAGCCGTCCGCAGGTTCGAGGTCGGCGACCGGATCGTCGCTGCGAACTCGGCGCCCTGCCACAAGTGCTTCCACTGCCGGCGTGATGAGAAGAACCTTTGCGAGAACCTGCTCTTCGTCAACGGGGCGTTCGCCGAGTTCATCAGAATTCCCGGCCGGGTCGTGGAATCCAACACCCACCGGCTGCCGAACCATGTCGACTACCGCGAAGCTGCTCTCTCGGAACCGCTGGCGTGCGTGCTCAACGGCATTGACGAAACGGGTGTGCGGCCGGGCGACACCGTCACAGTGATCGGGCTGGGCCCCATCGGCCTGATGTTCGTGCGCGTCGCGAAGATCGCGGGGGCACGGGTGATCGCCGTAGGTCGCAGACAGGAGCAGCTCGACCGCGCCGAGCACCTCGGCGCGGAGGGGTTGATCGAGTCGCGGCGCGGATACGACCCGAGCGACGAGGTCCGGCGCTGCACCGAGGGGGGACGTGGGTCCGACGCGGTCATCGAGGCGGTGGGTTCGCCTCACGCGTGGCGCCAAGCGGTCTCGATGTGCCGTCCCGGCGGGAAGGTGAACTTCTTCGGAGGCTGTCCCAGAGATACGGTCGTTTGCCTGGACACGGGGCGCCTCCACTATGCCTCGCTCGAATTGCGCGCGACATTCCATCACACCCCGCGCCACATCCTGGAGTCCCTGGAGCTGATTGCCCGCGGCGACATCATGCCGACGGACTTCATCGGGGCCGAAGCGCCGCTTTCCGACATCGCGTCCATCTTTCGGCGGCTGGCCGTGCGGTCGGGCCGCCTCAAGACCGCCGTCCTGCCCGGGGAGTAGATTCGGGGACCGTGGGTTTCGACGTTGTTCGTCCCTCGATCGCGGCTCATCCCGCTACTTCGCCGGCGAGGACGGCGAACCGAGTGCCTCTCTCGCCAGATGCTAGCATTTATGTAGGCTGGGCGGTCCCAGTGAGACCATGGTGGCTGTCCCGCCGGAGCCGGGTGGAATCGCAAACACGCCGCGTTTCGGAGGGCGGTCAAGCCGCGCGGCGGCCTAGCCCGCCTGGCGGCTGTCAAGTGCGAGAGGTGCCTTCGCGAAGGAGGTGGGAGTGAGCCGAGCGGACAAGGTGAGATTCACGCGCCCGCACAGGATCCTGGTGGTTGACGACGAGCCGGACCTGGAGCGGCTCATGCGGCAGAGAATGCGCCGGGATGTCCGCAAGGGGCGCTTTCACCTGACATTTGCCCAGAACGGGGTTGAGGCACTTGACTGCCTTAGGTCGGACGGTCCGTTCGACATGGTGCTTTCCGACATCAACATGCCCCAGATGGATGGCCTCACGCTGCTACAGCAGATCCCGAGCGTGGACCCGGACGTGCGGGCGGTGATCGTGTCCGCCTACGGGGACATGCGCAACATCCGCACAGCGATGAATCGCGGTGCCTTCGACTTCGTCACAAAGCCGATCGACTTCCGTGATCTGCGCGTGACCATTGACCGTTCCCTGAAGAACCTGGCCCAGTGGCGCGAGGCTCTTGCTTCGCGCGACCGCCTGGTGGCGCTTGAGAACGAGCTCTCGGTTGCGCGCAGAATGCAACGGTCGATCCTGCCGACGATGTTTCCAAAGAAGAGGAACTGCGAGGTCTTCGCAAGCATGCAGGCTGCGCGCGCCGTCGGCGGGGACTTCTACGACGTCGTGTCTCTCGAGGATGAGTTCGTTGGGCTGGCAATCGCCGACGTGTCGGGCAAGGGAGTCCCTGCCGCGCTCTTCATGATGTCTAGCCGGACGCTGCTCAAGGGGGCCGCCATCGGCACGCTGGACCCGGCTGCGGTCCTGACCGAGACGAACAACATCCTGAGCGATGACAACGCGTCGATGATGTTCGTCACCGTGCTCTACGCGATCTACAACGCCGAGACAGGAAGGTTTCTCTATGCCAGCGGAGGGCACGACACTCCGTTGGTCGTGCATCCCGACGGCAGCTCAACACTCCTGTCGAGAACCAATGGCGTAGCGCTGGGTGTCATTCCCGAATTCGAGTACGTGGCCGAATCAGTTCTCCTCAACCCTGGCGACACGGTGCTGCTGTACACGGATGGCGTCACCGAGGCCCAGAACGCTGAGGGTGAGCAGTTCGGGCTCGGGCGGCTTTCGCGTCTGTTCGACGGGGCTCCTCCCCGGGGCGCCCAGGAAGCCACGGAACGCGTGTTCAACGCCGTCAAGGCCTTCGCCGGCGATGCGGAGCAATTCGATGACATCACCTGCCTGGCGATGCAGAGGACCGGGAAACCGTGATGACCGCTGAACTCAGGCTCACGCTGCAGAGCAGGCTCTCCTCTCTGAAGGATCTTCAGGAATCCCTTGACCGGTTCGGCGATGAACAGGACTGGCCGGCGAATCTGCGGTTCCAGCTGCGTCTGGCGCTCGAGGAACTTGCGACCAATGTCATCAATCACGGTTTCGGGGAGGAAGGGCACGAGTTCGAAATCGAGATCTCGTCCTCGCCGGACAAGGTGATCGTCAACGTCATTGACGGGGCTCGTCCCTTCAATCCCTTGGAAGCGCCGCCCGCTCCGAACGTGGAGGCGCCTTTGGATGAGCGCCCGATCGGAGGCCTCGGAGTGTTTCTCGTGCGCAAGATCTCGGACGAGATGTTCTATAGGCGAACTCAAGGAAAGAACCACCTGACAATTGTCAAGCTAAGGAACTGATGCGTCGTAGATTTCGGACCGCCGCCCCTTCGCTGGTGTTCCTGCTGGCCCTTGCGGGTTCCTCCCATGCGCAGGACGACGGAGTTTCCGAGGATCGAGTCCTGTTCGGACAGTCGGCCGTATTTAGCGGACCGAACGGGCAGCTCGGCATGGATTTTCGGATAGGGGTCCTCGCAGCCTTCGGCGAGGCGAACGCAGGCGGGGGTGTTCACGGCCGAAGACTCGAGCTGCTCTCGATCGACGACTTCTACGATCCGGCGGTTGCGGTGGCCAACACTCGCCGGCTGGTCGAGCAGGACCGCGTTTTCGCCCTGATTGGCTCCGTCGGCGCGCCAAGCGCGCGCGCCGCCGTTCCGATAGCTGCGGAATCCTCAGTTCCGTACATTTCGCCGTACACGGGTTCGGACTTGCTGCGCGAGAGGAAATGGAGCCATGTGATCAACCTGCGCGCCTCGTATTCGCAAGAGACGGCGGAAATCGTGGAACGGATCATCAGCGACCTGAACATCCGGCGGATCGCGGTAGTCCATCAGGATGACTCCTACGGTCTTGCCGGTCTCGCGGGTGTCCAGCGAGCACTCAACGAGCGTGATCTGTCGATCGCGACGCTTGCCAACTACGCCCGGAACACCACGGCGGTCAAAACGGCCGTTCTTGAGCTAAGGGGCGTCCAGCCAGGGGCGGTGGTGCTGGTCGGCGCCCACAATGCGGTTGCCGAGACCGTGATGTGGGCCCGGCACATCGGGCTGAACCCCGTCTTCGTGACCCTCTCATTCTCTGGCGGGAATGCCTTGGCGTCGGCGCTGAACGATCGGGGTCTGGGAGACGTCTATGCAACACAGGTGGTGCCGTTCCCCGCATCGCAGACGGCCATCGCCCGCTCGTACCGGCGCGCGATGGCGAGACACGCTAGAAACGCAGCGACCGGGTACATCTCATTTGAGGGATACCTTGCGGGCCGGCTGACCATCGAGGGCTTGGAGCGAGCCGGTGCGGATCTTGACAGGGTCCGATTCCTGAGCGGCTTGCTGCGTGGGGCGACGGTCAATCTGGATGGACTGGTTCTGCGCTTCGGTGAAGGCGACAACCAGGGCTCCAACCGGGTGTATCTCACCCGCATAGACGACGATGGCCGCTACACGCCGATTTCCAGATTGGGGGACGACTTATAGCCAGCCCGCCCGGGCGGAGGTGTCGAGTTCATGATCAGTCCGCAACGGCTTCTTAAGACGTATGGACCCGCTAGGATCCTAGGCCTGCTGCGGGGCGGCGGTGCGCAGCGTGAGCTGACCAAGGCCCGCAGGAGCGTCGCCGTGCAACTTTACCTCGGCCTGGGTGCTGCGGTTGCCCTGACTCTCGCGGCGAGTGCAGTCGGCTGGGTCACGTTCAACCAGGTCGGTGACGAGCAGAGCCGTGTCAATGACCTGAACGTGCCGGACATGGCCTCGGCCTTCGCCGTGGCCCAGCGCATCGGGGCTCTGGTGGACACTGCGCCCCGGCTCACGGTGGCGCAGTCCGTCGAGGAGTTCGAGCTGGTGCGCCAGGAGATCGCCCGGGAACGTGAGGCGTTCGAGGACCGCCTGGAGGACTTCGCCGAGCGTCGAGGCCAGAGCGAGGGGGTCCGGCGAGTGCGCGTCTGGGGGCGGGAAATGGCCGGGAACATCGAGGCGATCGAGGAGGCCGAGGCCGAACTGCTAGAACTCGTCGAGGTCCGCAGGGCGTTACAGGACGCCCTGCGTGCGGTGGACACCGAGCTCTCCTACCTCCTGATCACGGCGATCGACGATCAATTCTTCTACGCGATGACCGGTCACCTGCAGATTGGAGCGGCGCCTGCGGAACGGTCGTTGCCGTTCCTCGACACGGAGTTCGATCGCTTTCGCCAGCTGGCGGCACTCAAGGAGGGTGCCGCCATTGGCAGCCAGGTCCTCGCCAACGCCTTCAGTGTCCCGAACCCCGACCTGCTGGTTCCATTGCGGGAGCAGTACGACGCAGCCTCGAGCCTGATCGGCCGGAACCTTCCGGCGGTAGGGTGGGGACGTCTGGGTCCGGAGATCGTCAGCCGATTCGAACGGCTCTTCGAGCTGAGTGTGGGCGAGGACGGCGCCTTCGACATTCGCCGTCGCGAACTCGAGATCCTGTCCAGGCAGTCGAATCTTCTGGTGGAGAACCGCGAGATCGCCACGGACTTGATTTCGGAGATTGAGAGTCTCGTGTCGGGACTCAGCTCCAGCACGCTCGTCGCAACCCGCTCGACCTCCGATGCCGTCCGGACGGGTCGCACTCTGCTTCTCGTTATGAACGTGATCAGCGTCCTGGGAGCCGTCCTGATCGGCTGGCTGTTTATCGGGCGCCACCTGGTGCGGCGGCTTGAGAGACTCTCACAGCGCATGCAGCGGATGGCCGCCGGGGACCTCGAATCCAAGGTGGAGATCGAGGGCAACGACGAGGTCTCGGACATGGCCGCTGCCCTGGAGGTGTTCCGCAAGCATGCGCTGGAGGTCCAGCGCCTGAACCTTGTCGAGAAGCTGGCCGAGGATCTGAGTGCCAAGAACGACGAGCTGGAGTCCGTGCTCGCCGACCTCCGCAAGGCTCAGAGCCAGATCGTGATGCGGGAGAAGCTGGCCGCCCTTGGCGAGCTCACCGCCGGCGTGGCCCACGAGATCAAGAATCCCCTCAATTTCGTCAAGAACTTTTCGGAAGTCTCCGAGGAACTCCTCGAGGATCTGAAGGAAATCCTGCCAAAGCCAAATGAAGCCTTCGATCCAGACGACCAGGAGGAGGTGGAAGAAATCTGTGACGACCTCACGGGAAACCTGGAGCGAATTCGCGAGCACGGCAATCGTGCCGACCGCATTGTCCGTGACATGCTCATGATGGGAAGAGGGTCGAGCGAGCGGCGGCCAGTCGACCTCAACAGTCTTGTCAGGGAACACGTGAAGCTCGCCTTCCACAGCGCCCGTGCAGCTGACCCGGACTTCCAGCTGCACATGGTGAGCAATCTCGATGAGCAGCTCGACGCCCGCGAAGTTGAAGTCGTCCCGCAGGATCTCGGTCGGGTCGTGCTCAACATGGTCAGCAACGCCTGCGACGCGACAGACGAGAAGCGGCGGTCCGGCGTGAGGCCGTACATGCCCACGCTCGAGACTACGACCCGGATCAATGGCGACAAGGTCGAGATCATCGTCCGCGACAATGGGCTGGGCATTCCCGACGAGATCGCCGCGAAGATCTTCAATCCCTTCTTCACCACAAAGGCCACGGACAAGGGCACCGGCTTGGGCCTGGCGCTCTCGAATGACATCGTGCGTGAGCACGGCGGCCAGATCCGGGTGGACTCACAGCCTGGCGAGTTCACCGAGATGACCGTGGAGCTCCCGCTCTCGCAGGTCCCGACCGAGGCGTACGCGGCCTGAACTCCGTTTCGGGGACTGGGATCTGTCGCCGCGGTCCCGATGACGGGTCCAGTGGATTCCGCCTTTCAATCCCTCTCGCAACCGGGCTCTTGCGGGACACCTCCGCCCGGGATCGAGGCCCGTCCGCCGGTCCGGCCATCCAACTGGTCGACCGGCGCCGACACGCAGTTCACCTACGGGCGCGACGCATGGCGCCTATCCGTCCGCTCCGGTGGCGGGCATGGGGTTCGGCGCTTCCGGTCTTCATCAGCGATTGTCGCCGGCCCGTAGTGCGATCGAAACCCGAGTCTTCGAGGCAAGGCGGCATGGCGGACAGCACTCGAATGCGAGGGGACTTCGGGAGGACAGCATTCTTGGAAAGACACGGTCCTGAGGGTCCGTTCCTGAAGACGCTCACAGGCGGCCGCAGCCTGGAGGCTCACGTCTGCGAAAAGGCTGCTGCGCCCAGGCCGGGCTCCGGCATGACGCCGCTGCGGGCCTTGCCGAAGCGCGCCTGCGGCGATTCGAAGTGGAGGATCGGCGGCCCGTTCCCGCGACGTTCGGAGGCGGCCCCCGCAGTCAGTGTTCCCGGCCGGATTCGCGCATGATGTTGCGAGCGGCCGGCTGGGTAACCTTCACAGACCCTCGCGCGCAGTGAGGCGCCGGACCAACGTCGGCGGAACGCCGCCGCCAGAAGCACATCCCGCGCCTGTGACGGAAATGTTGCCGCGGTTGGATGCGCGGCCTGTGCCGCCGGCCTCTTGGTCAGCCGCCGATCGCGGCCAGAGCATCCGCTCTGGAGTTGTAGATCGCGATGATCTTGTCGAAACCGCTGATCTCGAAGACCTCGCGAATCGGTTCGGCGAGGAAGCAGATTGCGAAGTCCATCTTTCTTCGTTTCAGTGTCTTGGCAATCAGCAGGATCGCCCGGAGTCCCGCACTGCTGATGTACGAGAGATGTTCACAGTCGATGATCATGCCTTGGTGGCTCTCGTCGATCGCCTCTTTCAGTGTGTTCTCGAAATCGCGGGCGTTGGTGCCGTCGACCCGAAACCAGGCTTCGGCAACCAAGATGCCATTCACTCGATCGGTGACCAATTCCATTGCCGAATACTCCGTCCTCTGTGCGGGTGCCGGAAGCCCCTGCTCACATTCCTAACCGCCCCCACCTCAGCTTCCATACGAGGTGCAGGATTCATCGCAAGTATAGCAGCACCGACCCGCGGCTTCCGAGGTCGCGGCCGCGTTATGAATGGGAACGTCACGTGAGCAGCGGCACGGATGCGGCGGATTGCCGGAGCCTGGTGCTGGAGGAGGGGGTCGAACCCTCATGCCCGGTAATGGGCGCTGGATTTTGAGTCCAGTGCGTCTGCCAATTCCGCCACTCCAGCGTGCCGCGGGCCCGGAAACCGTAAGGGCGGCCGCCCTTGGACCTCATTGTATCGGTTGCGGCCGGCGGCGCAGCGGCGACCGGCGAGGGAGCCCCATTGAAGCCGACCTGCCTGCGTGGCGAGTGAGTCGGGGCCCCGGTTCACCCCTCTGGTGTCGCCGGCGCCGGGCTCCCCGGCCGCGAAGCCGTCGCGCGGTTCGGATCCATGCCTCTACGAGCCGGGCGACCAGGCGATGCGAAAGGGCGAGCGGCGCGCCGGCCAGCACGGCGGGATTCCTACGGGACCGGCGCGTCCGGCCCGGATCGGCTACCCTAGACAGACCGTGGCCGCCAAGGGCGGTCACGACGGGGGTGCGGATGGAAACAATCGGCGTCATCGGCCTGGGGAACATGGGAATCGGAATGGCCCGGAATCTCGTGGCCGCCGGCTTTCCCGTAGTGGGGTTCGACCTGCGGCCCGAGCGCCTGGCGCTTCTGGCCGAATCCGGCGGGATTCCAGCCGCCGACTGCGCCGAGGTGGGTGCAAGGTCCGACGCCGTGTTCGTGATGGTGATGAACGGCCAGCAGGCTCGCGAGGCGCTGCTGGGTGCGGACGGCGCCGTGCGTGCGATGTCCAAAGGCGACACCGTACTCATGACGGCGACCATCCTGCCGGCGGAGGTTCGTGCGCTGGAAGGGCCCTTGGCGGCGGCGGGTGTCGGCCTGGTCGACACGCCGGTGAGCGGCGGAAAGCCCGGAGCCGACGGCGGCACGCTGACCCTGATGGCCGCCGCCAGGACCGACGTGCTAGAGGCGAACCGGGGCGCACTTGAGGCGATTTCCGCGAACCTGTTTCACGTCGGCGAGGAAATCGGCCAGGGCCAGACCGTGAAGGCCGCGCTGCAGGCCTTGATCGGCTGCACGTTTGCGGCGACGTTCGAGGCCCTCGTGATGGGTGTCGGGTCCGGCGTCAGCGGCTCAACGCTGTTCGAGGTGTTTCGGTCCAGCGCGGTCGGGAGTCCGCTCTTCGAGGGCTGTGCCCGCCAGGTGCTGGACCGGAGATTCAAGGGAACCGGAAGCCACATCGGCACGATGTACAAAGACCTGGGGATATCCATGGCTGTTGCCCGCGAGGCCGGGGCGGTGATGCTCACGACGAGTTCCGCGTATGAAATGTTCCAGGCTGGCATCTCCCGCTATCCGGACGAGGACAACTGGGCGGTGGCGAAGTGGCTGGAAGAGTTCGCGGGCACTGAGGTGGGGTGGTAGGAGGGCCGGCGAATTGGCGACGCTCGGGGTCATTACGGACGGGATCAGCCGCGAGTTCGAGCACGCGCTCGAGGTCATGAGGGAGCATGGCGTGAGACAGGCGGAACTCCAGTATGTCTGGGACTGGGAGGTCGGCGATCTGGACGATGCCGTCCTGGGGCGCGTCGAGGATCTTGTCGGCCAGTACGGCGTCCGGGTCAGCTGTGTCTCCCGTCACAACTTCGCGGGTCTGTCGGTTGGGCAGGTAGAGGTCGGCGACGCCATGCATTCGGCCCACATGGACGCGCTCGGGCGCTGCATCGCTGAAGCTAGGGCCCTGCACTGCGGCCTGGTGCGGATCATGAGCTTCGACAAGGAGATGATCCTCTTCGGTTCGGGAGGGGCCGAGGAGTGGAATGTCGCGACCGGCGCGTGGGACAGGCTCAAGATGCTTCTGCACCCGGCCGTCCAGCGTGCGGAGGACGAAGGCGTGACTCTCGTCGTCGAGACCGGCAACAACGCCATGGTCACGTCCGGCCACCTCGGCCGGAGACTCGTCGACGAGATGGGGTCCGACCGGCTGCGGGTGCTCTGGGATCCGGGGAACAGCCTGTACTGCAACGAGCCGGCCTACCCTGACGGGTACGAGGCGCTCGGCGCGAGCCTCGCGCACGTGCACATCAAGGATCTCCGCGTCGACATTCCCAAGGCGACTGTCGAGCAATGTCGGTTCGGCGACGGGCAGATGGCCCCCTACTTCGGCGGCATCGCGTCGGCGCTTGTGCGGGACCGGTTTCGCGGCGTCGTGTCGTTCGAGAGCGTGCACCGGCCCCGCGGCGGATCGTTCGAGGATGGTTTCCGTGCGTCCTTCCCGGCCTTCAGGCGGACGTTCGGATAGGAGGCGGGCGGAAGGGTCAGGCGGCCGCCGCTGCGGCGGACCCGTCCACCTCTTGCGCAGTGGGCTCGGCCACGGGAAGCCCCATCGCCTGCCGGACCGCGCGCTCGAGCTTCTCGCGGACCCCCGAATGTTCCCGGAGGAACCTCTTCGCCCTCTCCCGGCCCTGACCGAGCCGGTCGCTGTCGTACGAGTACCAGGCCCCGCTCTTACGGACGATGCGGTTGGCCACTCCCAAGTCCAGCAGGTCGCCCTCGAGTGAGATTCCCTCGCCGTACATGATGTCGAACTCGGCCAGCTTGAACGGCGGAGCCATCTTGTTCTTGACGACCTTGACCTTGGTGCGGTTGCCGATCACCGCGTCGCCGTCCTTGATCGCGCTGATCCTGCGGATGTCGACCCGGACGGAGGAGTAGAACTTGAGCGCCCGACCGCCGGTCGTCGTCTCCGGACTGCCGAACATCACACCGATCTTCTCGCGAATCTGGTTGATGAAGATGACGCAGCAGTTGGACTTTGCCATCTGGCCGGTCAGCTTGCGCAGTGCCTGCGACATGAGCCGGGCGTGCAGTCCCACATGACTGTCGCCCATTTCCCCCTGCAGCTCCGCATGGGGCACAAGGGCCGCCACTGAGTCGATCACCACGATGTCGACCGCGCCGGAGCGGACCAGAACGTCCACGATCTGCAGCGCCTGCTCGCCGTAGTCCGGCTGCGAGACCAGCAGGTTGTCGACGTCGACCCCCAGCCTTCCCGCGTAGACCGGGTCCATGGCGTGCTCGGCATCGATGAATGCCGCCATGCCGCCTGCCTTCTGGGCCTCGGCGACCGCTTGCAGGGCCAGGGTCGTCTTGCCGGACGACTCCGGTCCGTAGATCTCGACCACCCTGCCCCTCGGAAACCCGCCGATTCCGAGGGCCGCGTCGACCGACACCGATCCCGACGAGATCACGTCTGCGCCGATCCCGGCGTCGCGCTCGCCCATGCGCAGAATCGATCCCTTGCCGTGCTCCTTCTCAATCTGGCGGATTGCATCGTCCAGGCTCCGCTTCCGTGTCTTTTTCATCGGGGATCTCCTTTCGTGGGTGCTGATGCCCTTTGTTTGTGTCAGTATAGCGAAAACATGGCGAAATTCAAGCAGGAAAAGCCATTTTTCTGGCTCAAGGCATGAAAAGTAGATTCTCCCGACAAGAAACTGGTCGGTTCAGTTCACAGCGTCCGGCTCGGGAGCGTAGTAGCCGCTCCGCACCCTGACGGTCGCGTTGCGGTGCCGTGTGCGCACCTCGACGGTGTGAAACGCCCCGTCGTTGACGAACTGGCTGGGGGAATACAGGATGAAGTACTGGTGGCGCAGTTCGTTGGCGATGTTCGCGAAGGACTGCTGAAGGTCGCGCGCCTGGAACGGATGGAACGCGACCCCTCCCGTCTCGCGGGCGAAGCGGCGGAGCGTCTTGTCCCCGCCCTGGGCGGCGCCGCTGCGGTTCGTCGAAATCGTGTAGACCACCGACTCCGCCTTGTGGGCCATCTCGAGGGCGTCCTCCCTTGTGACGGTGCTGCGGTTGTCCTCGCCGTCGCCGATGACCACCAGCGCCCTCCGGAACTGCTCCTTGGGCTGGTCCTCGGGAAGCTTGTCACGGCAGGCGTAGTAGATGGCGTCGTACAGGGCGGTGCCCCCGCCGGCACGCAGCCTTCGCACGCCGTCGGCGAGCTCCTCGATGTCGCTCGTGTAGTCGACGATCAGCTCCGCCCTCGTGTCGAAGCTGACCAGGAACGCGCGGTCGTGCTCCTCCGCGAGCACTCCCTGCAGGAACTCGATTGCCGCCTCCTGCTCGAACTTGAAGCGGGCGCGGATCGAATTGCTGGTGTCCAGGATGACCCCGATCCGCAGGGGCAGATCGCTCTCGCGATCGAACTCGCGGATCTCCTGCTGCCAGCCGTCGTCGTAGACCTCGAAGTCCTCGCGCCCCAGATCGGTGATGAAGCGGTTCTTCCGGTCCGTGACCGTGAACAGGAGGGGGACGCGGGCCACGTCGACCTTGATGACGTCCGATTCGGCGCCCGTGTAGACAGGCTCGTATCTTTCCTCGCCGCTCTCCTGCGCTTGCGCCCACACCGCCGCGAGCAGTGCGGTGGCCGCCGTCAGCGCGGCGAAACGCTTGAACATGTCCTGATTATAGGCCCAAGGCAAGGAGTGCGGCCCGGAAATCACGGGGCGGGGGCGCTTCGAACCGCACCGCCTCTCCGGTCTCCGGGTGAACGAAGCCCAGCGACCGGGCGTGCAGCAGATACCGTCCCGGCGCCGGCGCACCGGCGCGATTCCGCCGCGCGCCGTACAGGCTGTCCCCGACGACCGGGTGGCCCGCACTGGAAAGGTGGACCCGGACCTGATGGGTGCGGCCGGTGTGGATTCGCACCTCGACCAGGGCGCTCTGTCCGCCGGACCGGAGAGCCCGGACATCGCTGACGGCCTCCCTCCCGCCGAGCGCCGCTGCCATCTTGACCCGGTTGCGCTTGTCGCGGCGGATCGGCATTTCGAGGCGCAGCCACCACTTGCCGTTCCGCATCACCGCACGTCCGTGGCGCAGGAGTCTGGCGTCGTCATGGGGGTCGGACGGCAAGCGGCCCTCCACGGCCGCCCAGTAGAGCTTGGACACCTCCCGACGCTGGAACTGTTTCTGGAGCCGGCCGTGGGCACGGTCGTGCTTGGCGACAACCATCACGCCCGTCGTGAAGCGGTCGAGCCGGTGCACGATGCCCGGACGCAACGCGCCCGAAACGCCGGACAGGCGCGCGAAGCGGTGCAGCAGCGCGTTGACGAGCGTTCCGGACGCGGTGCCGGCTCCCGCATGCACGCTCATGCCGGCCTCCTTGTCGATGACTGCCAGATGATCGTCCTCGTAGACGACGGAGAGATCGATGGCCTCGGGCCGGGCCGCTAGGGGAGGAGGGTCGGCCGGCTCCACGTCCACCGCCTCCGCGGGCCGCAGCCTGCGGGACGCCTTGCGCACCTGGGTGCCGTCGATCCGCACCCGCCCTTCCCGGATCCACGCCCCGACCCGAGAGCGGCTCACGTCCTCGAGCCTGTCGGCGAGGAACCGGTCCAGACGCTTTCGATGATCTCCCCTGCCCGCCGTGAGCCGCATGGCCATCAGGGTGGCACACGGGACCGCGCCAGCGGGGCGCGACCTTGTTTGACCCTCGGGCGGAAGTGTGTAATCATGCAAGAGTATGAATATTCATGCGCCACCCTTTGGTGCTTACCGAGCTGTCAAGGCCCATCACTTCCTCCGCGACAGCGATCTCTCGGCCGATGAGTTGCGGAGCCTGCTCGACCTCGCGCGGCGAGTGAAGATTCAGCCCGAGCTCTACCGCGACGCCCTCAGGCACCGGGCGGTCGCCCTGCTCTTCGAGAAGCCGTCCCTTCGGACGCGCATGACGATCGAGCTGGCCGCGCTGCAGCTGGGCGGGTTCGGCGTCTTCCAGGATCACCGCGACGGGCGCATCGGCGAGAGGGAGCCGGCGCGCGACATCGCCCGGAACCTGGACCGCTGGTTCGACGCGATCGTGGCGCGGACCTACTCCCACAAGACGCTGGAGTCGCTGGCCGCCTGGTCGAAGGTGCCGGTCATCAACGCCCTCAGCGAGTCGTACCATCCGTGCCAGGCCTTGGCGGACTTCCTCACCGTGCTGGAAGTCTACGGATCCTTCGAGGGCCTCAAGATGGCCTACGTCGGCGACGGGAACAACGTGGCCCACTCGCTCATGCACAGCGCCGCCCAGCTGGGTGTCTCGATCTCCATATGCTCGCCTGCGGGCTATGGGCCGCGGCCGGATGATCTGGCGCTCGCGCGCGCGGCGGCGGCGCGAAGCGGCAGTGCCGTGGAGGTGGTCTCGGACATCTGGGAGGCCGTCGACGGCGCCGCGGCCGTGTACACCGACGTGTGGACCAGCATGGGCTGGGAGGATGAGACCCAGCAGCGGCGGATCGCATTCTCGGACTATCAGGTGACGGACGAGGTGATGGCGGCCGCCCGGGACGGGGCGGTCTTCATGCACTGCCTCCCGGCGCTTCGCGGCCAAGAGGTGAGCGATTCCGTCATCGAGTCGGCCCAGTCCGTCGTGTTCGACCAGGCTGAGAACCGACTGCACGCGCACAAGGCGCTGCTGCTGATGATGCTGGGAGGAAGCTAGGGTGCCCATGGCCATGAAACCAAAGAAAGTGGCTCTGGCCTACTCGGGGGGCCTGGACACGTCGATCATCATTCCGTGGCTCCGGGAGAACTATGGATCGGAGGTGGTCGCCGTGTGCGGCGACGTCGGTCAGGGTTCCGGTGAGTTGGAAGGTCTGGAACAGAAGGCCCTCGCAAGCGGCGCGCGGGAGGTGTATGTCGAAGACGTTCGCGAGGAGTTCGTTCGCGACTACGTTTGGCCGATGGTGCGGTCCGGCGCAGTCTACGAGCACAAGTACCTTCTGGGCACCTCCATCGCACGGCCGCTGCTGGCGAAGGTGCAGGTCGAGGCCGCCCTCCGCACCGGTTGCGACGCCCTCGCTCACGGAGCGACGGGCAAGGGCAACGACCAGGTCCGATTCGAACTTGCATACAAGGCGTTGGCGCCCCACCTTCCCGTGATCGCCCCATGGCGCGAATGGGACATCAGCTCCCGGGAGGACGCCATTGACTACGCCCGCCGCCACCGCATCCCGATTCAGCAGACCAAGGAGAAGATCTACAGCCGGGACGCCAACCTGTGGCACATCTCCCACGAGGGCGCCGAGCTCGAGGACCCGGCCAACGCCCCGTCGGACAAGGTCTGGACGCTTTCGGTCGATCCGGCGGCCGCACCGGCAGCGGGCACGGTCGTGGAGATCGCTTTCGAGCAGGGCACGCCGGTGGCGGTTGGGGACGAGCGGATGCCGCCCGCGGCCGTCGTCGAGACGCTCAACCGGGCTGGGTGCGACCACGGAATCGGCAGGATCGACCTGGTCGAGAACCGCTTCGTAGGCATGAAGTCGCGGGGCTGCTACGAGACGCCGGGAGGGACGATCCTGACGGCGGCCCACCGCGAGCTGGAGGCCCTGACGCTTGATCGCGCCACTCTGCACTACAAGCAGAAGGTGGCGCTCGACTACGCCGAGCTCGTCTACGACGGCAAGTGGTTCACCTCCCTGCGCGAGGCTCTGGACGGCTTCGTCGAGAAGACGCAGCGCCATGTGACGGGATCGGTGACGCTCCGGCTGTGCCAGGGTCGCATCGATGTGCTCTGCCGGACCTCGCCCTACTCGCTCTACGCCCCGGAGATCGCCAGCTTCACGATGGGGGACGAGTTCGAACAGCGGGACGCCGAGGGATTCATCAACCTGACGAGTCTGCCGATCCGGGTCCGCGCTTCCGTGCAGGGAGATCTGGTCGGCGGGAAGGGCGCCGGAAAATGAAGCTCTGGGGAGGGCGCTTCGACTCGGGACCGTCAGAGCTCTTCGAGCGCTACTCGGGCTCGCTGGATTTCGACCGCCGGCTGTTCGAGGCCGACGTTGTTGGCTCGAAGGCATTCGCCAATGCGCTGGAGTCCGTCGGAATCCTCACCTCGGAGGAGCGGGACAGGATCCTGGAGGCGTTCGACGGAATGCTGGCCGACTCGGCGGCGCCGGGCTATTTCGACGCGGACGACGAGGATGTCCACACCTTCGTGATCCGAAAGCTCGGAGAGTCCGTCGGCGACCTCTCCGAGAAGATCCATACCGGCCGGAGCCGCAACGAGCAGGTCGCAGCCGACTTCCGTCTCTGGGCGAAGGCGTCGATCCGGGGCGTGCAGGTGCGTCTGGGGGGCCTGATGGAGTCCCTCCTGGCACTTGCCGAGCGGGAGCCGGAAGCGCTGCTGCCGGGCTACACGCACATGCGGCGGGCGCAGGCAGTGCTCTTCCCGCACTATCTGCTCGCCTACTTTGAGATGTTCTGCAGGGACTGGGAGCGATTCCAGCAGGCCTACGAGCGCGCGGACGTGTCGCCGCTCGGCTGCGGGGCTCTCGCCGGGAGCGGATTCCCCTTCGACCGCGAGCGCATGGCGAAGGACATGGGTTTCTCGGGGATCGCTGCGAACAGCCTCGACTCTGTCTCGGACCGTGACTTCGCGCTCGACTTTCTGTACGCCTCGTCGGTTGCGATGCTCCACGCCAGCAGGATGGCGGAGGACTGGATCCTTTACAGCAGCGAGGAGTTCGGCTTCCTGGATCTGGGGAACGAGGTGACCAGCGGATCGAGCCTGATGCCCCAGAAGCGGAATCCCGACGCGCTCGAGCTGCTGCGCGGCAAGTCGGGTCGGGTCTGCGGAAGCCTGCAGGCGCTGATGATGACGCTGAAGGGGCTCCCGCTTGCATACAACCGGGACCTGCAGGAGGACAAGGAAGGCGTGTTCGACACGGCGAGCCAGGTCGCCGAGTCCATTGAAGTCCTTGCGCTTTGCGTGGACACGGCGAAGATTCGCCCGCAGGCGATGGAAAGGGCCGCCGAGGAGGGCTGGGTCTCGGCAACCGCGCTGGCGGAAATCCTGGCCCGCAACGGCGTGTCGTTTCACCGTGCCCACCAGATCGTGGGCGGGATCGTCCTCGAGGGTGTCAAGCAAGGCAAGCGCCCGGGGGACTGGACGCTTGAGGAGCTGCGGGAATTTGCCCCCGAGCTCGATTCCCGGGCCATGGAGGCACTCTCGCCGCGCAACGCGCTGGAGAACCATGCGCTGCCGGGAGGCACGTCGACCGCCAGCGTGCGGAAGGCGGCTCGCGTGGCCCGAGAGCGCCTGGCGGAACTCGCAAGGCGGTCGCGTGCGGATGGAGGGGGAGGTTCGTGAAGACGCGTCGGCAGCGTGAGATTCTAGGCCTGATCCGGTCGTCCCGGCTCCGCACGCAGGAAGAGCTTTCCTCCGCGCTCTCGAAGCGGAAGATCGAGGTCAGCCAGGGAACGCTGTCCAGAGACCTGCGGGAGCTCGGCATCGTGAAGACCGCCGACGGGTACGCGCTGCCGAACCTGGTCGACGCCGCCGCCGCGACGCGGAACAACCTGTCCGCGGTCGCCGCCCAGTTCCTGACCGGCATGCGCACGGCCCACAATCTGGTCGTCCTGCGCACTGCTCCGGGCGGAGCGAACGCCCTCGCCCAGCATCTGGATGCGGCGGACTGGCCCGACGTGGTGGGAACCATCGCGGGCGACGACACGATCTTCGCGGCCACGGAGGACCCGGAGACGGCGCTCAGGGTGCTCCGGAGGCTGGAGGCTCTCTAGCTCCTGCAGGCCGTCGTCCGGGCGGATCCCGGGCTGGTATCCTAGCGGTTCCGGGGGCTCGGCGCCCGACCGGAAGAACGGACTAGGATGAGCAGCATATCGCTGGACGGGCGAATCGCCGTCGTCACGGGCGCGAGCAAGGGCCTCGGCAGGGAGATGGCGGAGGCGCTGGCTGCGGCCGGCGCGCAGGTGGCCCTGGTGGCTCGCAGCGAAGCGCTCTTGAGCGAGGTGGTCGGCGGGATCCAGGACCGCGGCGGGTCGGCGGACTATGTCCTTGCGGACGTGACCGACGAGATGGCGGCGTCCGAGGTCGAACAGGCGGTCAGCGAGACGTTCGGCGTGTGCGACATCCTGATCAACAATGCCGGAATCAACAACCGGAAGCCGATCGAGGACATGTCCCTTGAAGAGTGGCACGAGATCATCGAAGTGAACCTGACCGGGCCGTTCACGATGTCCCAGGCGTTCGTGCCCGGCATGAAGCGGAAGAACTGGGGGCGGATCATCAACATGACCTCGATCATGTCCCACGTGTCCCTCCCCAACCGGGTCGGCTACTCAACGACCAAGGCCGGCCTGCTGGGGTTTACGCGGGCCCTCGCGCTGGAGCTCGCGCCTCACAACATCACCGTCAACGGCATCAGCCCGGGTCCGTTCGCGACGGAGATGAACAGGCCCCTCATCGAGGACCCGGAAAAGAACCGGCAGTTCCTCGCGCGGCTGCCGGTCGGCCGCTGGGGAAGAGTGGAGGAGATCGGCGAACTCGCCGTATACCTCTGCTCGGATGGAGCGGGCTACATGACCGGGACCGATCTGGTCATTGACGGCGGCTGGACCGCCCAGTAGGGCGGCCCGGGTCTTCGGCCAGCGGATTTCGTTCGCCGCCGCGAACAGCGCTGAGCGGCCTGAACCGGAAGCCGCGGTCCTTGAGCCTCGGTACGATCTCCCGCACGGCTTCTAGCGTCTGGGACCGGTCGCAGCGGGCGTCCGTTCCGCAGCCGTCGTGCAGGCAGATGATGGCGCCTTTTCGTACGCGCCGGAGAACGCGGCTCGCAATCTCGGCTGCGTCCCGCTTCCAGTCGTTGCCGATCACGGTCCAGTGGACGCAGACGAGTCCCAGTTCAGGCAGCAGGCCTCGAAGTGCCGGGGAGCGCAGCCCGTAGGGCGGCCGAAACAGCGTGGGCCGAACGCCAGTCGCCTCCGAGATGGCGTGCTGCGTGCGCACCAGCTCCCGTCGGACCCGCAGGGGGGAGCAGATCGGGAGCTTCGGGTGCGAGTAGGTGTGGTTGCCGATCGCGTGGCCCGCCTCGACAATCGCGCGGGCAATGTCGGGGCTGCGCACGACGTTCCGGCCACAGACGAAGAAGGTGCCGCGCACATCCAGAGCGTCAAGAGCGTCAAGGAAGTCCGGAGTCCCGGAGGCGGGGCCGTCGTCGAATGTCAGCGCGATATCGTTGGTGCCGCCGGGCAGCCGGTGAAAGCCCGGGCCCCAAAGCCGGGAAGAGGGCCACGCCGCGGCGTATGCCACGCCCCCCAAGGCCGCCGCGGAGAGGGCTGCCGGCACCCACACAGCAAGGATTCTAGCGGCTGCCGCCCGGGGGCTGCGGTGAAGCTCGCCCCGCCTGCGCCGGTTCCGGCGGCCAT
The DNA here is from genome assembly GCA_028819255.1 of Bryobacterales bacterium. Taxonomy (GTDB): domain Bacteria; phylum Acidobacteriota; class Terriglobia; order Bryobacterales; family UBA6623; genus VXMF01. Next base: position 73,250 of record JAPPMB010000054.1, read on the forward strand.
ATGGGACGGATGTCCGCAAAACCACATCGGAATGTTCCCGGTTATGGGAAGATGAGAACCGTAGGGGGCAGATTGGCGCACTTCCGTGGATGGGGCCTGGGCGCCTTGGCATGCGCCCTTGGGTGCGGTGCGGCCATGGCGCAGCAGGGGTCCGCACTGGACTGCTCGGCGGTCGCCGCGCCGCGGCCGGCGTATGCCGGCGGCATCGCGGAACCCCTACCGGACATCCTGCTCACCTGCGAGCCGGACGCACCCGCAGCCGGCGTGCCGACGGGGGAGTTCCGGCTGTCGGTGTCGGTCTCGCTGAACACGAGCGTGACCAATGCCCTCGTGCCGGACAGCGACGTCACGGATGCGGTTCTGGAGATCCTGCCAGGCGACTGCGACAGCCTGGAGCCCGCTGGCGAGGCATCCGGACCCTGCGATTCCTCGTCCCGCGGCGTCGAGGGTCCACAGACCGGGCGGCTGGCATCGGTCCGCACGATCGAGTGGCCCGACGTGAGGATTCCGGGTCCCGGAGCCGGCGTCCCCGCCGCTTCGGGCGAGGCGGTCGCCAGACTCCGGATTCGGGGCATTCGTGCCAACGCGGCGCAGCTGCGGCTTGCGGGCGGCTCCGTCCAGACGAGCCTTCCCGTGATCGCGACAGTGGCGGTTCGCACCGACTCCGCGGTCACCGTCCGCAACGGCACGATTCCCATCGCCTACCCCAAACCGGCCCTCGGACTGTCCGTGGTGGGGGAGGAGTCGTCCTCCGCCTGCTCCGGAGACGGACGCGGGCTGGCGTCGATTCATCTTCGGGAGGGATTCGCCAGTGCCTTCCGGGCCGGTTTCGGCGGCGAGAGCGAGTCCCCCGCCACGCGGGTGATGCTGGAGTTCGAGGGAGTGCCCGAAGGCACCGCTGTCAGCCTCCCCGCGGCCGCGGCGTGCCACCAGCCCGCATTCGACGGCAGCGATCCCCAGTCCGCCGACGCGCTCGTGCTGGGCCTGGTCAGCGGCCACGACGCCATGGGTCGCGGCGGGAGCGCGAGCCTTGGCCCGCTCTCATCCGCACCCAGCGTTCCCCTGGATCTCGTGGCGGGTCGCGGCCGGGCGGTCTACGAGGTGCAGTCGGAGGACGCTTCCCGGCTGGAGGACTGCCATCTGCCGGTCGGTCTTGACGCGGGTCCGGAGAGCGCAGCCCAGGCGCGCGCCACGGTGTCGGCGAGCCTGGCGCCCCGGAGCGACGTCTTCGTGGCGAGCAGCGATCTGGCCGGCTCTAGGTTCGCAGGTCCGTCCCGCAATGCCAGGACGGTGATCGATCTGGCCCCCTGCGGCACCACTCTCCTGTTTCCGTTCGTGACGAACCAGGCGGGGTTCACGACAGGCATGGTGATCACGCACGGCTCCCGCCAGGCCCTCGCCGGCTCGATTGACGGCCAGGCCGGATCGTGCGACCTGCACTACTACGGCGCCGACTCCGAGGGCAGCGGGATCCTTCTCGTGCAGCACTCCACGGTGATCGAGGCCGGGGAGCAGCTGACGTTCACGCTGTCCGAAGGGGACCCGGTCCGGAACATTCTCGGAGTCGAGCAGTTCCAAGGCTATGTGATGGCCACTTGCGGCTATCCGAACGCCCGCGGATACGCCTTCATCGCAGACGGATTCGGCGGACTCGCGGATCTGGCGATGGGTTACCTCGCACCGGAGGTGCAGCTGGGCTCCGACGGGAAGCGCAAGGTGCCGGCGGGGAACGGGCCGTGATCGGCGGGCGGCCTGGACGAACTGCGGAAGCGATCCGATGAAACGAAGGTTCAGCCGCCGGCGCGGTCGGGCAAGCCCCTGGGCCCTCATTGCCTTGGTGTGGTCCGGCGCGCCGTTCGGCCAGATCGCCACGTCGAGGGCCGGGTCCGACGCGGTCGAGATCCGCTGTTCCGCAACCTCCTCGGCGCCCATCGTGCGCATCGAGGGCACCCGGGAACTCGTCGGGGACGTGGTCGTGACGTGCCATTCCGCGAGAGCGGCTTCCGCGTTTGGGCAGCGCGAGTTCCTTGATGTCGACGTGGTTCTCTCGCTGAACGTGGATTGGGGCAACAGCACGCACTTCGGGCTGGGAGCGGACACCGTCGACGCGGTCCTCGTCGTGAACGACGACAACTGCATGGACGGGGATTCGCCGGACGTGTCCGGCCCCTGCGCTCACCGGAACGGCAGCGGGCAGGGGCCGGCCCTCGCCCGCCTGGACGCCTCACGCCGCACCCTTCGCTGGACAGGAATCAGGTTCCCCGTGCCTGGGGCCGCGGTCGGCGGGCCAAACTCGATTTCCAACTGCACGGTGCAGTTCGGCGTGGCCGGCGACTGCCACCCCGAAACGACGACGGTCCGGCTGACGAATCTGCGCGCAAACGCCTCGCAGCTCGGCGCAAGCGGGCAGGCGACCGGATCTGCCGTCGGAATCGAGGCCTCACTCTCCCTGCGATCTGCGGACGCCGCCTTGCGGACGGAGGACACCTCCCTGCGCGTGGCCGAGGCGGCGACGGGCCTGGCGGCGGACGCCGCCTCTCCCGAACAGGACCGGATCTGTTCGCACGGCCAGTCCGTCGCCGAGGTCACTGTCTCGGAAGGGTTCGCTTCCGCGTTCAAGACCGCCGGCGAGCCTTCGTTCCGGCCGGGCGACCCGGGATGGAGAGAGGGATTCTATCCCCATTCCGGGGACGCAGCCGGCCAGGACCCGGCGCTGCGCGGCACCAGGCTGCGGATTGCGCTGGCGAGGATCCCCCGCGGTGTCTCCGTGATCGTGCCTTCGCTCGTCAGCTGCCCGGGTCCCGGGTCGGCGGGCGGCCTGGGGCTTGCGCTCGTGAGCAACGCGTCGTCCGGAGGTCTGGGGGGCTCGGTGGCGCGGGGCCAGTCCACCGACCGCCCGCTGCAGATGAGTTCCGACCGGGAGGTCTCCGCGCTCTACGAGGTCGCGAGGTCGAACCCGCTGGCGCGGGAGCGCTGCACCATACCGTTCCGGTTCTCTCGTTCAGCGGGAGCGGACGAGCTGTTCCGCGGCGGGACGATCAGTGTCTCCGCGAGTCTCGCGCCATTCCGCACGGCCTCGGCCAGCCAGTCGGGCGTCAGCGAACGCTTCACCGGTGTCCGGGTCAGTCCGAGGCCCGAATTCCGGCTCAGCGGGTGCGGAACGACGCTCTTCTTCCCGTTCGTCACAAGCCAGCGCAACTTCGACACGGCCGTGGTGATCGCCAACACGTCCGCCGATCCGCTGGGGACCCGCCACCAGTCCGGCGCGTGCCAGCTGCGGTACCACGGGTCCGGGCTTGATGAATCTGCGGACTCTGCAATCCAGCAGTCCTCGGAGATCCAGGCTGGCGGCCAGCTCGCATTCACCCTTTCCGGCGGCAGCCAGACCCACGGCCTGGCGCCGCTCACCGGCTTTCAGGGCTATCTGGTGGCCGAGTGCGGATTCCAGCACGGCCACGGCTTCGCGTTTGTCACTGAACAGCTGAACGGGACCGCCGTTCTGGCCCAGGGCTATCTCGCCCAGATTGTCCGCGGGCCGGAGGAGGTGGGCGCTGCCGGCGGCCTCCCGTGAGAGCGCGGACAAATTGCTAAATTGGTCCCTGGGATGGACCGGGCGGCAGTGAATTCCGGCATTCGGCAAGGAGCCTCGCAGTCCGGGGACGTGAGGGAGATCGGGCGCCGCGTCGAGGCGGAAGCCGCAGTCCTTGCAGCGGTCAAACGGGAGGTTGGCCGCGTCATCGTGGGCCAGCAGAGTCTGGTCGACGGCCTCCTGCTTGCGCTCCTGTGCAACCACCATGTCCTGATCGAGGGCGTGCCGGGGCTGGCCAAGACCCTTTCGGTCACGACGCTCGCCGGGGCGATCCGGGCATCGTTCCGCCGCATCCAGTTCACGCCCGACCTGCTTCCCGCAGATCTCGTCGGCACGATGATCTACTCGCCTAGGGACGGCGGATTCAGCACGAAGAAGGGGCCGATCTTCGCGAACATCGTGCTGGCCGACGAGATCAATCGGGCTCCGGCCAAGGTGCAGAGCGCACTGCTGGAAGCGATGCAGGAGCGACAGGTGACGATCGGCGAGTCGAGCTATCCGCTCGATGATCCGTTTCTGGTTCTGGCGACACAGAACCCGATCGAGCAGGAGGGCACCTATCCGCTGCCCGAGGCCCAGGTGGACCGGTTCATGCTGAAGCTGCGGGTCGGCTACCCTTCCCGGGAGCAGGAGCTTGAGATCCTCCGCCGCATGGCCCGGTCGCGTGTGGACCACGAGGTCGAGCCGGTGCTCGCGCCCTCCGACATCGTCCGGCTGCGGGAGCTCGCCGACTCGGTGTACATGGACGCCAAGGTCGAGGAGTACATCGTCGACCTGATCGAGGCGACCCGCCATCCCGAAGCCTACAAGCTCGACATCCGGGAGTGGATTCGCCACGGGGCCTCGCCTCGGGCCACGATCTTCCTCGCGATGACCTCGCGCGCCCGGGCAATGATGCAGGGAAGGGGCTACGTGGTGCCCCAGGACGTCAAGTCGGTGGCGCAGGACGTGCTCCGTCACCGGGTCATGGTGACGTATGAGGCCGAGGCCGAGGAGCTGACTTCCGAAGACATCGTCCAGCGGGTGCTCGACGGCGTTGAGGTTCCGTAGCGGCACTCGCCCCATTTCCCAGGCCGACGCATGCCCATGGACGTCAAGGAGTTCACACGCAGCGTAGCCAGGAAGATCCGCCTCATTGAGATCCAGACGAGCAAGGCCGTGGACGACGTGCTGGCCGGAGAGTACAGCAGCGTCTTCAAGGGCAGCGGAATGGAGTTCGAGGAGGTCCGCGAGTACGCCCCCGGGGACGAGATCCGGAGCATCGACTGGAACGTCACGGCCCGGATGGGCAGGCCGTTCGTCAAGCGCTACGTCGAGGAACGGGAGCTGACGGTCTGGCTGCTCGTCGACCTGTCCGCCTCCGGGGCGTTCGGTAGCCTCAGCCAGCTCAAGAACGAGGCGGCGGCCGAGTTCTGCGCGCTGCTGGCGTTTGCCGCGATCCGCAACAACGACAAGGTCGGGCTGATCGTCTTCACCGACCGGGTCGAGCTCTCAATTCCCCCCAGCAAGGGACGGACCCATGTGCTGCGGCTGATACGGGAACTGCTGCGATTCGAGCCGGAGGGGCGGGGAACCGACCTCGCCGTCGCACTTGAGTACCTGGGCCGGGTGACGCACAAGCGCGGCGTCGTGTTCCTGGTTTCGGACTTTCTTTCGCCGGGGGTGCTTGCAGAGCAGAGCGGCAAGCAGCTTCGTGTGCTGGCGAGACGGCATGATCTGATCGCGGTGACCGTGGGGGACCGGCGGGAGCGGGAACTGCCCGACATCGGTCTCATCGAGCTCGAGGATGCCGAGACTGGAGAGTGCGTGCTGATCGACACGTCCAGTGCGCGAGTGCGGCGAGACTACGCTGCTGACGCGAGGAGCCGAGGCGCGGAGCGGCAGAGCTTCTTCCGCTCCACGGGCATTGACGAAGTGGAAGTCATGACGGGGCAGGACTACGTGCGCGATCTGCGGAAGCTGTTCCGGAGACGGGAGGGGCGGCGTTGACCGCCCGGACCCGGGCGCGCACCCCTCGGGCCGGGTGGCCGGTCCCGCGTCGGCTGGCCCTTGTCGCGTGCTTTGCGGTCGGCGCGTGCGCAACGAGTGACGAGGAGCCCGCGAATCCCGAACCGGCGGTCCTGCGGGTGACGGAGAGCGGCGGAGCGCGCCTGACTCTGGCCCTCGACCGGGACGCCCTCACGACGGCCGGGACCGCGGCGCTGCGCCTCGAGATCGAGAGCGCGGAATCGGACTCTGTCGAATTCCCGGATTCCGAAGACGGATTCGGCGAATTCGCCGTGGTGCGGGACGAAGCCGCAGGGGACCGCCTGCTGGAGGACGGCCGCGTGGCGCGCGGACGCGAATACGTCCTGCAGCCGTTTCTGCCGGGCGAATACGAGCTTCCGGCGCTCAAGGTCGTGCTCAACGGATCCACGGAAGTCTTGACCGAACCCGTTGCGATCACCGTGGAGAGCGTACTGGAGGATCCCGAGGACGCGGAACTGCGGGAGATTGGGGACCCGGTGGACATGCCCGTTCCCTGGTGGTGGTGGGCGTTGGGCGGGGCCGGACTCGCCGCCGCCATCGCCGCGACGGCCTGGTGGCTGCGCCGTCGCAAGGCGGCGCGGCGGGCATCCCGCGTGGTGACGCCCCATGCAGCGGCACTCGCCGCCCTGGACGCACTCTTGGCCGCCGGGCTGCCCGGTCCCGAACAGCTCGGGGCCTTCTTTCTGAGGCTGTCGGACATTGTCAGGCGATACGTCGAGGAGAGGTTCGGGCTGCGCGCTCCCGAGCAGACGACGGAGGAGTTTCTCGCGGCGATGGCCAAGTCGCCGTCGATCCAAGGCGATCACCAGAGGCTGCTGCGCGGCTTTCTTGAGCTGGCCGACATGGTCAAGTTCGCAAAGTTCGCGCCCCGCAGGGAGGAGATCGATGCCTCGGTGGATGCGGCGAGGCGATTCGTCCGGCAGACTATTCCGGACGACCTCGTCGCCGCAGACAAGGACCGCGGCCGGAGTGCGCGCTGACCAGCGCTCTCTCATGTCTCCACACAGGTTCCGGCAAGCCGACGGTCAACGGTTCTCCACGCCCAGGCTGCCATGCGCAAGGGACGAACTGCGCCTCACCGACGCGGAAACTGCGGAGATCGCACACAAGGCCTGGCTGCCGAACGCTTGGGCGCAAGGCCTCTGACGTGTCCTTGCTGACGGCGACCGCCTCCTTCGAAGTTCGATCATTTCCTGCGGCAGGCGTCACGTCTTCACAGGTCAAGCGTGTGAAGGAGTTCCTCAATGCTCATTCGGTGGTGTCGAGCGACGCTCTTCAGAATGCTTGAAAGCTCTTCGCCTTGATCGGACGGTCAAGCGGCATCACTTCATGGTGCTCGCCATGCACATTTCCGTCCCCTGAGCAACGCTCAATGGTTCTCTCCTCCTGCCTGAGGCTTCGCGCGAAATCACGCACGGCTTACAGCCCCCACCGTTCCGGGCAGGATGCGGAATCCCGAGACTCTCGGAGAGAGCGCGGTCTAGGGCCGCCGAGTAGACAAGCCGCAGACTGCGTCTGAACACCGACTGGCCCACCTCATCGCCGAGCGGCCGGGCCGCTCCGCCAGCGGCTGTGCGCTGCACAGCAGCCGCGCCGTCAGGCGCTCGTCCCCCAATTGCTCACCTCCCATTCCGTTCTGCGCCCAGCTGGCGCTATCCAGCCCCTCCGCCGGCCCCTAAGCTCCCACACAACATTCGAGTTACTCCCGTGGTGGACCCGGCGTTGGGCCTCGCGGGCGTGGATCGAGAAGCAACGGGCATCTCGTCGGCCAGCAGGCAGGTCCGACAAGCCGACGTGCCCGTCAAGTACTCCTTGGCTGATTCGAACTCCAAACCGAACCGCAGCCGCTGTACCATGGATCCGGCATAGGATCAGCCCAAGCCAAGCCACCAAATGGGTACCGTGAAACCGTGAAATACAGAATCGACCGAAGAGCGTTCGTGGGCGTCGCTGCCGCTCTTGCCGCCGCTGAGACGCGAGCCGCCGAGGCGCCCGTCCGTGTGGGGATCATCGGCGCGGGTGTGCGCGGGACATCCCTGTTGCGCCCGTTGCTCGATCTTCCCGGAGTTGAAGTCGCGGCGATATGCGATCTCGACGACAACGCGGCGGCGAGAGCTCGCAAGCTCTGCCGGGAAGCAGGGATCCCGCCGCCTTCGATCTACGCGCGGGGCTCCGAGGACTACCGTCGCCTTCTCGACCTCGAAGACCTGGACGGCGTGATTGTCGCGACGCCTTGGGAGTGGCACGCGACCATGGGGGTCGCCGCCCTCGAAGCAGGAACACCCGCAGCCATCGAAGTCCCGGCGGCCATCACGATCGACGAGTGCTGGCAGCTCGTCGAAGCGGCCGAGCGGACGGGCGTGTCTGCAACGATGCTCGAGAACTGGGTGTACCGCCGCGAGCCGCTGGCGGTGCTGAACATCATGCGCGCCGGCCTGCTGGGAGAGATCGTGTATTGCGAATCCGGGTACGGCCACGACGTGCGGGGGGTCATGTTTGACTCGCGGTTCGCCGACAAGGGCGACCTGAGGTGGCGCGGAGAGCACTCGGTGACCCGCAACGGGAACCTGTATCCGACTCACCAGTTCGCCCCTGTCGCGATGTTGATGGACATCAACCACGGGACGCGCATTGAGTCGTTGGTCGCGATGGGCGGCGTCTCACGGGGGATGAACCAGTACGCCGCAGACCGGTGGGGGCCCGATCACCCGAACGCGAAGCGCGTCTACTCCAACTCCGATCGCACGAGCGTGTTGCTGCAGCTGGAAGACGGCCGCACGGCGATGAACTTCCATGACATCCAAAGCTGGCATCCGCGCGACGACGCACACAAGTATCAAGGCACCAAGGGCATGGTCCGCTGGCCGTTTCCCGGCGAAGGCTCGATCTGGGTGCAGGAGCGGCATTGGGACGGCAAGGCGGTCGACGCCCGCCGCTGGAATTCGCTGAATCCGTTTCTAGACGAGTTCGACCATCCCATATGGAAGATGTACAGCGAGCGGGCGCTGCGGTTCGGACACAGCGGAGCGGATTGGATGGAGCTCCGCGGGTGGACTGAGAGCCTGCGGCAAGGGACTCCGCCCCCGGTGTCGATCGTCGACGCTGTGACTTGGAGTGCAATCGGACCTTTGAGCGAGCAGTCGATCGCCGGCAAGTCGAAGTCGCTGGAGATGCCGGACTTCTCCAAGGGCAAGTGGAAGACGAATCCGAAGTTCGAGTTGCGCTGGCAGTGGGGGTAGCGGGAGAAAGTCATGCCCCAGGCATTCAAGCGACGCTCGGTTCTTGGTGCGTTGGGGAGCCTGGGAGCACTCGGGGGCACATCAGCGGCCCAGCGGGCCCTGGCGCAGGCCGGAACGGGCGCCGAAGCGGTTAGCGGCCAAGGCCCTCCCAACTTCCTGTTCATCCTTCTTGACAAGTGCCGCCGAGACGCGATCGGCGCATATGGCCGCTCGGATGTCCACACGCCGAACATCGATCAACTGGCCGCAGGCGGCGTCCGTTTCGACAACTGCTACGCTCCGCAGCCATTGTGCGCGCCCTGTCGCGCCTCGATTCTCACGGGCAAGCATCCGCACGAGCACGGGATGCGCAAGAACCCGTATCCCTTCGTGCCGAACGGGTCGAACAACGTCTATCAGGAACCGATTCCCGATCCGTTCGCCGACCCGCGGTTCGACCTGTGGGCCAACTTCCCACACTTCCTCAACAACGCCGGCTACCGCACGGCGCACATTGGCAAGTGGCATCTGGGAGAGGGGAACCCGGGGTTCTTCGATGTCTGGAAGAGCTTCAACTCGTTGCTCCACCATTGGCTCGGCGAACCCTTCAAGTCGCCCTACAGGCCCACCATTCAGACCGACACCGCCGTCGAGTTCATCGAGGAGAACGCCGACCGGCCCTTTTTCCTGTACCAGTCCTACTATTCGCCGCACGAGCCGAACAACCCCCCGAAGAGGTTCCACGAACCCTACGAGGGCAAGGACGTCGAGCATGAGGAGTACTACGCTTCCGTCACGGCGCTTGATGAAGAGATCGGGCGAATGGTTGATGCTTTGCGTCGCAGCAGTGTCCTCGAGAACACGTTCATCATCCTCACTACCGAGCACGGAAGGACATGGATCGATCGGCCCGGAACAGTGGCCGGGATGAGCATTGCGTATGACGAAGCCGCCCGCCTGCCGCTGATCATGCACTACCCCAGCGTCCTCCCCGCAGGGCTCGTCTGGCAGTCCGGCGTCAGTTCCGTGGACCTCATGCCGACGATCATGCATGCCGCTGGTCTTTACGGCAGGCTTGACGAGGAATACACGGACCGCAGCCTGATCCCCAATCTGCTGAGCGGACGAGACGAATGGAAGCGGGAGATCGTCATCCAGAACATCTCGCAAAGAGGCATCGACGGGATCCTGTTCGAGGAGCGAGCCCTGCGCACCGAGCGCTGGAAGCTGATCCTGCGCGACTTTGCAGCGAGACCTCAGAAGCGTGCTGACGAGCTGTACGACATGAGGGACGATCCCGGCGAGTCGAGGAACATGTTCCCTGACCGGCCGGACGTTGTGAAGGAACTTGCGGGGAGGCTCGCCAAGTGGGGCGACGAGCACGGCGATGCTTTGGCTGTGAAGCTGGGTCGGCGATACATCGGCTAACGAGACTCCGCGTCAAACCCACGAGCGGAACGGCGGAGGTGAGTTGGCTTTGCGAGAGCAAGCACGGGCTCCGGCCAAGTTCGTCATTTGGCGACTTGGAGTTCTTGCAAGCTATTGACCAGAAAAGGTTTGCGAGGCTGAGCCCTGCCCACTTGGCACTACGTTCTGTACATTTTGTGCGTGATTCGAGTGGATCCGGCACTGATGCAGGCGAGACGCCACCACGGTGGCCCGCGGGAGATCTCGAAGGCGGCTGCGTCCGGACGCACGTGCTGCCGGATGCAGATCTGGGATCCGCCCACCTTCTGCGGCGGCGTCGGGATGCCCACACAGTTCGCCCGCCGGATGCGGATCGCCGTCCAGCTCAGACGCACCCCTCGCACCCTGAGGCGCGTTCGGACCAGATGCACTGCATGGTATGCCAGCACGGTGATCAACAGGTGCCCCGAGTTCCGCCGGTCCGGCCGACGCCGGATGGGCCGCAGGCCCCACGTTGATTGCAGTTCCCGGAAGGTGCTGTCCACTTCGGTCAGTGTCCAATAGGTGCGCAGCACCCGCTCCACATCCCAGTCGGCATGGCTGGTGCGCAGCACGTAGGCATGCGCCGCCGCTTCCGAGGCGGCGTGCTGTGGCTTGTGGCGGAATGTGACCGCCTCGGCCTTGCCCTTCTCACACGGGCTCACCCGCATCTCGCACTGGCTCGCGATCCGCTCTTGCTTTTCGATCAGCCGCCCCACGTTGCGCTGCACCTTCTCGAAATGCTCCAGGTAGCCCGGCTTGGAGACGCCCGCGTGCAGGCGATGGCATTAGCTTACGCGGACAGGGCGGGATGGAGGCACGTTAGCCAGATCTTGCGGATTTCAGGCGGTGGCAGCGATTGCCTTGCGTCTCCTCCATTTGTTGGTCGGTTTGCGTGAGCGGCTTGGCCATCCGCCTCGCCGCGGTCGGCGAACATTCGGGCCACGGCGATCAGCGTGCGGTTGGCGTACAGTGCCTGCTTGACCGGGCGCTCGCTGCGTCCCTGGATCTGCTCTAGGCAGAGGTCTTTCCTGGCCATCTTGCACGGTCACTATCCGCTCCTGGTCTCAAAGGAATAATCGCAGAACGTTTCCGGGATTGCCAGTGGCAACACTGTGCTCAGCGGCTGAAATCCGATCCACGTTCCGGCTGTCGGACGACGTAGTATCGCGGCTCGAGCGGGCCTGCGAGCACCCTTGCGATCCGTGGGATGCACTCCCGCAGGTTCCGCAGAGCCGTGCTCCTGCCCTCCAGCACCAAGACCGGCATGGAAGGTTGCGACTGCTGGTATTCCATGCTCCTGTCCGCCCTAACCAGGACATCGAAGCCGTCTGCTCGGGCAGCACGTAGCAGATCGCCGTTGGACATCCCCGACCACCCCATCCATTGCGTCGAGTACACATCGAACCCGGTGGGAAACGTCCGTGCCAGCCTGTAGTCTAGGTCCTCGTCGAACAGCACCCTCATCCCCGCTCTCCCGACAGGACGCGGCTAGCGAGGCGCAGCGCGGCGATGGGTTGCTCGCGCCGGACTGCCGGAATTGCATCCAAGAACTCCGCCAAGGACTGCCCGTCCGCAAGATAGTCGAACAGCGTGGCGACTGGCACGCGCGTCCCCTCGAACTGCACGCGCCCCCAGCGCGTGTCCGCGGTCTGCACCAGGGGCGCAGCGAACACGCCTTTCTTCGGCAGATCCTGCCATTCATCCCGAAATCCGCTTCCCGGTCCCCTAGCAGCGCTCATTGGTTCTCTCCTCGTGCCACTAGGCACAGCTTACAGCCACCACCGTTTCGGGCATGATGCGGAAAACCGAGACTCTCGCTGGGAGCGCGGTCCAAGGTCCCTCCTGCGTTAGAGAGGTGCCGGAGAGTGGGTTGGCCTACAGAAGCTCGGATCCTCTCAATTCAGTGCCGCAGGTAGCGAAATCCATCGCTGCGGCAGGTAACAAGTCCCAGCAGAGAACGTCTGCGGCAGCGGGCGAGCGTTCGGTGCGCGGTGGCATTCGTGGCCAACAGCGCCCGCGAATCAGAGCTAGCCGAATGAACGCTACTGGCCCACGGCCGATTGAATCTAACGCCTTGCCTGTGGCGGATGCGATCCTTTCTGGTGAGTACCGCGCTCGTCGTTCCCGACAACCGCGAGAACGAGCCACAGGGATTCAGGGGCGACCGGATTGCGCACAGGCCGAGTCTCAAGCGATTGGCCACGGCGGGGAAGGCATCCGCCGGTGGGCCCGCCGCGGTCTCGCTGCCATCCGGCAACGGTCAGGTCCAGGCCTCTCCTTGAGCCGCCGGACATGCGGAGCCGGACCGTGGTCAGTATCTCGATGGGCGCTCACCTGCGTGCAGAATTCGCCGCAGGATCTTGCCGGCCGGCGACCGTGGAATAGAATCAACGAACTCCACTTCGCGGACCTGCTTGTACCCGGCCACCTGGGATCTGACGTACTCCTGCACAGCCTTGGCTTCGAGCGCCCGGTTGGGGTGCAGGGTCACGTAGGCCTTCGGGCTCTCGGCGCCGTGCGTGTCGCGCACCCCGATGACGGCCACATCCTGCACTTCTGGCAGCTCGAGGATCACCGACTCCAGTTCCGCTGGCAGCACCTGGAATCCCCGGTACTTGATCATCTCCCTCTTGCGGTCGACGATGTGGACGCGGCCGAGGCTGTCGATGTGACCGATGTCCCCGGTGTAGAACCATCCGTTGCGCAATGCTCTTGCGTTCTCCTCCGGCGCATTGTGGTAGCCCAGCATGATGTTGGGTCCCCGCAGGGCCAGCTCCCCCGTTCCCCCAGCCGGCAACCTCCGGTCGCCCGAATCCGGATCGAACACCGCCACATCCAGGCCGCGGACGGGAAGTCCGGCCGTCTCGGCGACGTCCCATGGAGCGTCGGCGGGGTTGGTGGTTGCGATTCCGGACGTTTCGGTCATGCCGTAGCCCTGCCGCACCGTGACTCCCGTGATGTCCACGAAGCGGTGAACGGCCGGCACCGGCACCGGAGCAGCCCCGATGCTGACCCATTGCATGGACGAGAAGTCCCGCTTTGGCAGGTCTTCCCGCGAGAGCATGCCGAGCAGGACCGGCGGCACGAGCGGCAGGCTGGTGATTCTCTCGCGCTCGATGGTGTCGAGACAGTCGTCCATGTCGAAGCGCGCCCGCAGGTGAATCGTGCTGCCTGCAGCCAGCAGCAGATTCATGACCACGTTGAATCCGTAGATGTGGTAGAGCGGCAGAAAGACGTAGCAGCGGCCCTCGCTCTCGAGCAGCGAGTGTCTGGAGAACAGCAGCTGGCGGATCGCTGCCAACAGGTTCGCCTGCGTCAGCTCGATTCCCTTCGAGAATCCCGTCGTGCCGCTCGAGTACGGCAGGAAGACGATGTCGCGCTCCCGGTCGAAGTCCACGCCGGGATCGGAGTCCGGCGCGGATTCCCAGACGCCCGGCTGCAGTTCGATCAGCCGGCAGTTCTGGATCCTTCCCCGGCACGCGAGCAGGCGGGGCATCAGGCTGCGCTCCGCAAAGACCACCGAGGCGCCGGAATTCAAGATCTGGTGAACCAGTTCCCGCTCCTTGTAGCTGGAGTTGAAGGGCGTGAAGACGGCCCCGCTCGCCAGGGTTCCGTACGCGGCGGTCACGAAGTCGAACGAATTGGGGCTGAAGACCCCGACGACGGATCCCCTGCCGATGCCGTTGTCCAGCAGGGCGTTGGCGAACTGGCGGGCACGTCGGCAGTTCTCAGCGAACGTGAGGGTGCGGCCGCTGCCGTCAACGATGAACGGCTTGGTTCCGTAGGCCTCTGCGGCGCTGCCGACGACCGAGGGAACCGTCGCGTCTTCCGGCGCGATCCGCTCCAAAGCGGGTGGTGCGGGTTCAGTGTGAGTGCGCAATGCCGGTCCCAGCTCAGGCCCCGCGTCGCTCGGGCTGCTTCCGCCAACGCTGAAGGCGGTCCAGCCATGCATCGAACCACGCACGGAACTCCCTCTTTGCCTGTTCCCGCTCCGGGCTCAGTCGGAAGGGCAGCGACGGGCGGCAGATTCCTCTCCAGCCGGCGATCCACTTCAGCGCCCACGGATAGGGGAAGTGCGCGAACTGCTGCAGGAACTCGTCGTTGAACCGGGCCGCCTGCGCAAACGCGGCATCGTCCCCAAACGTCTCGAACATCGCGGCGCTCATCTCGGGCACGACGCATGCGGGGCCGGAGACCGCACAGTCCAGCAGTCCTTCGCGGAACGATTCGGGAAGCCGTGCGTCGTGTCCCTGGATTCGGACGCAGTCGATGCCGTCGCTCGTCAGCCGGCGGAGAATGTCGAGCGTGCCGCTCGAGTCCTTGATCCCTACGATGTGCGGCTCGGACCGCACCAACTCGACCGCCGCGCCGGCTCCGATCGGGCTGAGGAACCCCGCAAGGTTGTACAGCAGGACCGGACCGCCGATGGCCCGGGCGGCTTCCCGAAAGAAGTGCATGAGGTCAGTCTCGCTGTAGCGATAGAAATAGGGACTTGGCAGGAGGACGGCGGCTGCGCCTGATTCCAGGGCGTGCCGCCCAAGCTGGATCGACTCTGAGATCCTCGCCGCGCCGACCCCCACGACGAGTTCGCAGCGGCCTCGGGCGAAGCCGGCAAGCCTCTCCGCCATCTCCTGTCTCCGCTCCATGGGGATGTCGAAGTACTCGCCAGTTCCACCACAGGGGACGATGCCCTGCGCACCGCGCGACACCGCAAAGTCGGCGCTGCGCTCCAGCGTCTCCAGGTCGACCTCGCCATCATGCGACCGCGGAGTCAGCAGGGCCGCCATCAGGCCTTGGATCGGGGACGGCATGCAGAGAGATTCTACCCAATAACGTAGAATCAGAATTCAGAAGCCGCTCCGAGATGAGACCGAGCCGCCGAGATTGGCTCCGCGCCGGCTTGCACGCCGCGGTGGCCCCGACCATCATGACTACGCAAGCCCGCGCGTACGACATCGACGACATTGAATCGAGGCTGGCGGCCGGGGCCGGCATCGAGGGCGTCACGAAGCGGGACCTGCCCACGCCGTCCCTCCTACTTGACCTCGACGCCTTCGAGGCGAATGTCAAGCGCATGGCGGAGCACGCCGGCGGGGCCGGTCTGGGCCTCCGACCCCATGCCAAGACCCACAAGTGTTCCGAGATCGCCAGGAGGCAGGTCGGCGCCGGTGCGCTCGGGGTCTGTGTGGCGACCATACGCGAGGCCGAGGCGATGGCCGCCGCGGGTGTCGGAGGACTGCTGGTGACGTCCGAGTCGGTGGGGCCCAACAAGATCCATCGGCTGATGCGGTTGTGTGGGCGCAGGCCGGACACCATGCAGGTCGTGGACCATCCCGAGAATGCCCGCCAGCTGGATGAAGCCGCCGCCGCCGGCGGGGTCCGGCTCCACGTGCTCGTGGATGTCGACCCGCTCGGGCGCAGGACCGGGATTCCACCCGGTCCCGAGGCCGTTTCCCTCGCCGAGACGATCGACCGGCTCCCGAACCTCCGCCTGCGCGGGGTCCACGGCTATTGCGGGGCCTCGTCCCACGTGAAGGGCTTCCAGCAGCGCAAGGCACACTCCGAACAGTACATGGGGCCGGTTCTGGAGACCTATTTCGCGATGCGCAGGAAGGGCCTGCCCGCCGAGATCATGTCCGGCGCGAGCACGGGTACCTACAACATCGACTCGGCACTGAAGGGGATGACAGAGCTGCAGGTGGGCTCGTACGCCCTGATGGATGTCGACTACCGCATCATCGGGGGGCGGAGCGGCGAGGTCTACGACGACTTCGGCAATGCACTGCACGTCCTTGCCACTGTGATCAGCAAGAACCACAACGACATCGCCACGGTCGACGCGGGGCTCAAGGCGTTCGCCACGGATCGCGAGTTCGGCCCGGATGTCGCACGCCCGGCAGGCCTCGCATACGCGTTCCGGGGTGACGAGCATGGAGCCCTGACGCTTGCCGATGCCAAGCAGGAGGTTCGGCTGGGCGACAAGATCGAGCTCGTTGTGCCGCATTGCGACCCGAACGTGAACCTCTACGACCGCATGTACTGCGTGCGTGGCGACCATGTCCGGCAGGTCTGGAAGATCGACGCGCGGGGGCACGTCTGAGCCGCAATGGGCGTCCAGTCGCTCCGCCAGACCGAGCTGCCCGGGACTCGGCCCCTGTATGCGGACCTCCTCTGCAACTTTCCGGGCGTCAGCCAGTTCTATGCGCGCCCTCCCTCGATGCGCGCGGCGCAGGAGGCGGCGTCCGACATCCGGCTGGATGCCACGCACCGGCAGCGGCTGGTGGACGAGCTCCGCCGCCAGAATGCGGACGGTGACGCGGCAATGGAAGCGAGCCTCGACCTGCTTTCGCGTCCCGGCACCGTGGTCGTCGCCACAGGCCAGCAGGTGGGAGTGCTGGGAGGCCCCGCCTTCACACTGTACAAGGCACTCACAGCGGTTCAGTGTGCCCGCGAGCTGATGAGGCGCGGAACTCCCGCGGTGCCAGTCTTCTGGCTCGCGACGGAGGACCACGACCTCGAGGAAGTCAGTCACGCGTGGATCCTGGGACCCTCAAGCCCGCCCCGCCGCCTCGATGCGGCGACGGACGGGGATGAGGATGCCGCGGTCGGCGAGGTCCGCGTCAGGGACGCCAAGCTCGATGACCTCGCCGAGACTCTCCGCGGCCTGCCCCATGCCGACGAAGCGGTCAGGCTCGCGCGCGATGCGTACGCATGCTCTCCGACGTTCGGTGAGGCGTTCCGCTCGTTCTATCGACCTCTCTTCTCCGGCACCGGGCTCCTCTTCCTCTCTCCCATGAGCGAGGGCATCCGCACGCTGGCCGCCCCGCTCGTGAGGCAGGCCATCCGGCGCGCTCCGGAACTGTCCGATGCACTCCTGCGCCGCGGCGGAGGTCTGCAGGCCGCCGGATACCACCAGCAGGTGCGCTTCCGCGGATCGACTTCCCTCGTTCTGCTGTTCGAGAGGGCGGCGCGCGTCGCCCTGAAGCGAAGAAACGGAGCCTACTGGTCCAGGTCGCGCGCCTACAGCCGAGAGGACCTGCTGGCGATGCTTGAGCACTCGCCGCTCGCCATCTCTCCGAACGCGCTTCTGCGTCCGGTCATGCAGGACTACCTGCTGCCGACGGCGGCGCTGGTGGCCGGGCCCTCGGAAGCTGCCTATCTGGCCCAGTCGTCCGTGTTGTACGGCGAGCTCTTGGGAAGAATGCCTGCCGTACTTCCGCGAGCGAGCTTCACCGTCCTCGACGGCGCGTCGCGCAAGCTGCTCGGCAAGTACGGCATGTCGCTGGCCGACTGCCTCGTGCCGCGCTCCGAGATCGAGGCGAGAATCGCGTCCGCCATTGTGCCGCCGCCCCTGAAGGACAGCCTGGCGGCTCGCCGGGGCGAAATCCGCCGTTTGCTGGGAGAGATGGAGACTGCCCTCGGAGAGTTCGATCCAACGCTGGCCGACAGCTTTACTGTCTCCCGCAGCAAGATCGAGTACCAGCTGGACAAAATCGAGTCGAAGGTGTCACGCGAGGCGTACCGCAGGGCCGGGACAGCCCGACGCCATGCGTCCACGCTGGCCGATTTCGTCTACCCTGCGGGACACCTGCAGGAACGCTTCTATTCGGTGCCTCTCATGCTGGCCAAGTTCGGTTTTGACTTCGTGGGCCGGGTCAGCGGGGCGATCGAGCCGGGCTCGCCGGATCACAAGGTGCTTTGCGGGTAGCCGTCTTCCGGCCGCTGTGGTCCCGGCGCGCCTAGCTCGGGAGTTCGTAGAGCGAGCGGGAGACCGCCTCCCTCGTTTCGGCCGCCGCCCGGAAGAGGGGCAGCCGCGCCAGTCCGCCGTAGAAGCTGCGCCGGTCCAGCGCATCCTTGAAGGCGGGGACGCCGTGGGAACGGAGCAGGCGGTCCAAATCTAGCGCCCTGCGTGTCAGGTCCGAGGCCGCTGCCTGCTCGCGGGTCCGCACCGCCTCTTCGATCGAGAGCACATGGAAAGGAACGATGGCCGCGATCGCGGGCGCCGCCGCCGCGGCCCCTCCGGCAAGCCCGGCCGCCATCGTCGGCAAGTCCGAGGTGACGATCGAGAAGCCCCGGCCGCACAGTCGCGATGCCTCTGCCACAGCCTCCTCGGCGTGGCCCTCGACGACAGCGCCGACGATTGTCGGGTGGGTCGCCAGAGACGCCATCTGCTCCGGAGTTTCTCCCGTGCGGCCACCTACCCGAATCCCCAGCAGCAGCGGAAGGTCGGAGGAATCTGCCACGGACCGATGGAACGTCTCGGTGCAACGCACACCGGGGGCGAGCGCCGCGAGGTCCGGGGCCTCCAAGACCGCGGCGGAGCATCCTGCCGCGGCAGCCGCAGCCACGAGGTCCCGTGCTTGGGAGACGCCACAGCCCGACACCGTCGCGATTACGCGGGCCTTGTCGCCAACCTGCCCGCATGCGCGCTTCCAGAGGCGGATCTTCTCTTCGGATGAGAGCAGCGGTGCCTCGCCCCACCTATCCGCGACGAGGAAGCCGGAAAGCCTAGTCCGGAGCAGCTGCGAGATGTTGTAGTCGAATTTCGACCAATAGATGTTCCCGAGGTGGTCGAACGGAGTCGCCAGCGGTGCGTAGATTCCGCGGAAGCGCATGGGCGTCGACCGCCCATTCTACCGCCCGCCCGCCAATCCCAGGTGATCGACCCGCTCGTATTCAGCCCCGGTCGGGCGTCCGGCCGTGCTGATTCGCACTGCGGCCTTGTCGATGACTCCAAGTGCGGGATTCGGGCGCCCAACCGGGTTGCAGAGCAGGGTTCGTGTGATAGTCTGCTTGCAGCATTGTCTACGCGGCAAAAGGGGGTTCGGTCTTATGCGCAAGTCTAGGCTGGTGATTTTCGCGGCATGCTTCACGCTGGGAGCCGTCACGCTTTGGGGCCAGGGCCAGGGTCAGAGTGGCGGCAACTCGTCCGGCGGGACCTCTGGCCGGGACACCGGCGGCAACACGGGCCGCCAGGGCGGCACTCAGCAGCAAGAGCAGGGAAACTACGGAAACACCCGCCGCCAGAACGATCCTTTCGGCAACCAGCAGGATCCTTTCGGCAACCAGATGAGGCCGCTCTACCTGCACGGCCAGGTGGTCACGGACGACGGTCTTCCTCCTTCCGAACCCGTGGTCGTGAAGCGGGTGTGCCAGGGGAACGCGTTCCCGGAGGACTACACGGACTCGAAGGGCCGGTTCAGCTTCCAGGTTGGCGGCGACCTTTCCATGCTCACCACGGACGCGAGCGTTTCCGGAGCCCGCATGGGCCCGGGGGCCGGGTTCGGTGGGGCAGGGTACAGCAACGACTGTGTCCGCCAGGTCGGCATGGGTCGCTACGACCTGAGTTCCTCGGTCCTCCGGGCAGAGCTACCGGGCTATCGCTCCGACGATGTCCAGCTCGGCATGTACAGCTCGATGGGCAACAACGACGTTGGCGTCATCGTCCTGCACCGGCTGGAAGGCGTGGTGGGGGATGTCGTGAGCGCGCTGACTCTCGGAGCACCCAAGCCGGCCCAGAAGGCCTACCAGAGCGGGCTGCGCGAAATGCAAAAGAAGAAGCCGAACTACAAGAAGGGCGTCGCGCAGTTCGAGAAGGCGGTCAGGACGTACCCGAAGTTTGCCGCTGCCTGGGCGGCGATGGGCGAGGCGAAGAGGGCCATGAACGACACCGAGGGCGCGAAAGCCGCCTTCGGAAAGGCCGTGGAGCACGACCCCAAGTACCTCAAGCCGTACGAGCCGCTCATCGAGTTGGCGGTGGCGCAGAGCGACTGGGACAGTCTGGAGTCACTGGGCAGCGCCTACCTCGAGCTCAATCCCAATGCCGGCAGCGTGCGCTTCTACACGGCCGTGGCCGCTCTGAACACAGGCAAGACCGACAAGGCCGAGGAGATGGTGCTCGCGATGCGCGCCGGGGAGAATGCGGACCACTTCCCGCAGAGCTTCCAGATCATGGGCCTGGTTCACGAGAAGAGGGCGGAGTTCGAGGAGGCCGCCGACCAGTACCGGTCATTCGTCCGGGTGATGGGTGAGAGCGCCGCCCCGAATGTCCAGCAGGTCAAGCGCAAGCTGCACGAGTGGGAGATGCTCGGAGTCATCCAGAAGGCGGAGCCTGCCCCCTAGCGGCGCAAACGCATCTCCCCGACCGCTCAGGCGTCGGCACGGACCCAGCCGTGGGCGGCGTTGTCGCGCGCTAGGCCGCGGTCCTGGTAGGACGCCTTGATCCGGGCGATGCCGTCGCCCGGGATGGATTCCTGCGCCCTCGCCGGATCGACTCCGTAGATTTCGGCCGCATTGAGGCCGAAGATGCGCGACCTGTCGGTCTCGGTGATCTTCTCGTATCCGAACTTCTCGCAGAGTTCGTCAGTGATCTGGAATCGCTTGAAGGCGTCGATGCACCATTGCGGCGAACCCCACCACACGCAGTCGGTGCCCCAGAGCACTCTGTCGGCCCCGTAGTGCCGGATGTTCTTGCCCATCAGGTGCATGCACATCTCGGGATGCGCAATCGCGAGGGTCCCGAACGCACTGCCGATCTCGCAGTAGACGTTGTCGATTCCCGGGTTCCGCCGTTTGATGTCCATGAGGATCTCGTGCCAGGCGAAGTCTCCGGTGGACGGATCGAAGAAGCCGGGCTCGTCGAATGCCGGCTCGGTCGGGCCGTGTTTCAGGGCCGAGTGGTAGACGATGAACCTGAAGTCCGGATTCGCGATGGCGGCCGCCTCGACGTCCCTGGGGTTCGCGAGGTGACCGAAGCGGCGGGACTGGGACGAGTACCCCTTGTGCACGCTGACGGTTGTCTGGCCGAGTTCCCGGGCCACCTCGTAGAAATAGGCCGTGGCGTCGTCGTCAAGCTGGAATCCCCTGCCGGTGCGCGCGGGGTCGAAGTGGCAGTACAGCTTCCACGATGCGGTTCCGTACTCCTGCACCTCGCGCGTCATCTGCTCCCTGAGGAGCCCCCGGTCCTGGCGGTCGGCCCGGAGGTCCCAGTAGTGGTTCGGCGCACAGTTGCTCTGCGAGAAGGCCCGACGGGATCCCGCGAGCGCGTTGATGTCGTCGCGCCGGGAGGCCATGAGCCAGCTGGGCAGGATGCCGCCTCCCCGGACTTCGAACGGATCCGGCGCCTCTCCGCCAGCCGCCCTCTCGGCAATCGCGGCCGTTTCCTCGGTGGGGCTCCTCTCTCTTCCGGGCACGCCGGAGATGACCAGCATGTCGGTCTCCGAATCCAGGTACATCTCCTTGAAGAACGTCCCGAAGCTGTAGCTCGCGGCGTCGTTTCGGAGACCCGCGCCCAGGTTGCGCATGAACTCCGAGGCGCGGAAGTTCAGCGGGTAGCCGTTCGTGAAGTGGGCCTGCACGTCGAAGATGAAGTGCTTGCCGGGCGGCCACTTCTCGCTGTACGCGACCGGTTCGAACATCTCCTCCCGATCGACATCCCAGTAGCGCCGGCCATACACCTCGTTCGAGGCCCAGAAGGCCGTGGCCAGACCCATGCTCGTGCGCATGAATGCGCGCCGGTCGAGACCGACCCGCCTGGCGTTGGCCGCCGCCAGTTCGCCGATCCGGTGCTCCCACTTGGCCTGGAGCCGGTTCTGCGGGCGCGGCCAGATCTCCTCGTTCGAGACGACCTGGGTGGGGATGGGGGAGTCAATCCCCCGCGCCCGGTCACGCTGCCACTTGGGAACCCACATCCGAGCCGCCCCGCCGTGCCGGGCCGCGGACCCGGCCACTTCCGGAACTTCGGGAACCGACGCCCTGCGCGACTATCATAGTAGTTTCGCCAAGCCCGCGGCCTGTCCGCGACTGGAGCATCCAATTTGAATCCCCGCCATCTCCGCGCCAAGATCTCGGGCGTCGGCTGCTACGTTCCACCGGACACTCTCACCAACGAGGATCTCGAGCAGATCGTCAGCACGAGCCGCGATTGGATCGTGTCCCGGACGGGAATCGAGAAGCGCCACATCGCCTCCAATGGCGTTGCCACCTCCGACCTTGCCACCGAGGCCGCCCGGGATCTTCTGGAGAACTGCAACGTCGATGCCGAGGACATCGAGGCCATTGTCGTGTGCACCGTCACGCCCGACATGCTGTTCCCGGCGACGGCCTGCCTGGTCCAGGACCGGCTCGGGGCCAAGCGGGCGTGGGGCTTCGACCTGGTGGCCGCCTGCTCCGGACTGCTGTATGGGCTGACCACGGCGTCGCAGCTGGTGGTCTCCGGAAGCCACCGGCGCGTGCTTGTGATTGGGGCGGACACGATGTCCCGCATCGTCGACTATGAGGACCGGGCCACCTGCATCCTCTTCGGTGACGGGGCGGGCGCGTTCCTGGTCGAGCCGGCGACCGACGGGGAGGGCGGGCTGATCGACTTCCTCAACGAGGTGGACGGCTCGGGGGGCAAGCATCTCTCCATGCCGGCCGGCGGAAGCGCGATGCCCGCAACCCGCAAGACGGTGGATGAGCGCCTGCATTACGTCCATCAGGACGGGAGGCAGGTCTACCGCTATGCCGTCAACAAGATGTACGAGCTCTGCAAGACCGTGCTGGAGCGGAACGGCTACACGGCCGACGACGTCGATCTGCTGATTCCCCACCAGGCGAACCGGCGGATCATCACTGCCGCCGCCCATCGCCTTGGCCTGCCCCTGGAGAAGGCCATCATCAACATCGATCAGTACGGGAATACGACCGGAGGCACGATTCCGCTTGCGACGCGGGACGCGATCCGCGCAGGGCGGCTCAAGAAGGGCGACCTGGTGGTGATGGCGACTGTCGGAGCGGGGTTCACCGCGGGAGCGGCTCTCTGGCGCTGGAGTTTCTAGGGCCGCCCATCGCCGGCCGCGCCCGCAGCGGCGATGTGAGATGCTGAGAGAGCAGTGTTCGACCTGATCGTTCTGGTCGGGATGTTCGTCCTGATTCTCGCGAGCGGCGTGGTGGCCACCAACGTCTACTGCCGCCTTTCCTACAACTGCTGCCAGTCCTGCGGGAGCATGAACGCCAAGCGCCGGGACCAGTGCCGGAAATGCGGTGCGGCGATCCCCTGAGGCTCTCGATGAGGCAGTCCCCGGAATCTCTAGTAGAGTGGTAGAGATTGACGATGGACGTTTCTGTCAAAGGGGAATACGCCCTCCGGGCGGTCTTTGAACTGTCCTGCCAGGGAACGCCGGATCCGGTCAAGATCGCCCGCATCGCCGAGAGCCAGAGGATTCCCCAGAAGTTCCTGGAGCTCATCCTGGCCCAGCTCAAGCAGGGGGGCTACCTGGGGTCGCGGCGAGGCGCCGACGGTGGCTACTTTCTGGCTAGGCCGGCCGACCAGATCACCGTCGGTGACATTCTGCGCCAGATCGAGGGTACGATGCAGCCCTCGCGGCGGCCGTTCGCCAAGGAGCCTGCCGACTCGCCGTTCCCGGAGCTGTGGGACAGGGTGGAGCGGGCCCTGTCCTGCGTGGTAGATCGCACCACGTTCGCAGACCTTGTGGAGCGCTGGAGGCAGAAGCGCTCGCAGGGCGTCCTGAACTGGCAGATCTAGGCATGGCGCGAATCTTCGACGACAACTCACTCGCCATCGGCGGCACCCCCCTGATCCGGCTGAGCCGCATCAGCGACGGCGCCGGCGCCGCGGTCCTGGGAAAGGTGGAGGCGCGGAATCCCGCCTACTCGGTGAAATGCCGCATCGGCGCCTCCATGATCTGGGACGCCGAGCGGCGGGGACTGCTCAAGCCCGGCATGGAGCTCGTCGAGCCGACCAGCGGCAACACGGGCATCGCCCTGGCATTCGTCGCGGCCGCGCGCGGATACAGGCTCAAGATCGCTATGCCGTCCAACTACAGTCTCGAGCGCAGGAGTGTGCTCAAGCTCCTGGGAGCGGATCTGGAGCTCACTCCGGAGGAAGAGGGCATGTACGGCGCCGTCGAGAGGGCGGAGGAGCTGGTCCGCGAAGATCCGGGCCGGTACCTGATGCTGCAGCAGTTCCGGAATCCGGCCAACCCGCGCATTCACTATGAGACGACAGGTCCCGAAATCTGGAACGACACCGACGGTGATGTCGACGTGCTCGTCTCGGGGATCGGCACGGGCGGCACCATCAGCGGCGTTTCCGGGTATTTCAAGCGCGGGCGGGGCAGGCAGCTACTGAGTGTCGCCGTGGAGCCCGAATGCAGTCCAGTAATACGCCAGCACCTCGCCGGCGAGACGCTGCAGCCCGGAATCACGGCGATCCAGGGGATCGGTGCCGGATTCATACCGGACACGCTGGACTTGGACCTGGTGGACCGAGTCGAGAGCGTTACCGACGAGGAGGCGGTGGAGTACGCCCAGCGGCTGGCGCGCGAGGAGGGCCTCCTGAGTGGCATCTCCTGCGGTGCGGCGGCTGCCGTCGCCTGCCGGCTGGCCCGCGAGCCGGGACTCGAGGGGAAGACGATCGTCGCGATCCTCCCGGACGCCGGCGAGCGGTACCTGAGCAGCCCGCTGTTCGGCGGCATCGGCTGACGGTGCCGCCAGTCTGATGTGAGTCCGCCGATGGACCTCGTGCAGATCGAGCCGACGCGGGGGCGCCCTGCGAGGCTGCCTGAATGGCTCCGCAAGCCGCAGACGAATTTCCGTGCCTTGCACGATCTCAAGGTCGAGCTGCGAATCCGCGGACTTCACACGGTTTGCGAGTCCGCCCGCTGCCCGAACATCCACGAGTGCTTTTCCCGCAAAGCGGCGACGTTCATGATTCTGGGCAACATCTGCACCCGCACGTGCGGCTTCTGCGCCGTGCCCCAGGGCACGCCCGGGGATCTGTCGTCGGCCGAGCCGGAGCTCGTGGCCGAGATGGCGCAGCGAATGGCGCTCCGCCACGTGGTGATCACCAGCGTCAACCGTGACGATCTTCCGGACGGCGGGTCGGCGCACTTTGCGGCGACGGTCCGCGCCGTCAAGCGGGCGCTCCCCTCGGCTCGCGTGGAGGCGCTGGTCCCGGATTTCCTGGGCGACTGCGACGCGGTGGCCCGGGTGCTGGATGCCGGCTGCGACGTCTTCAATCACAACATGGAGACCGTCCGCAGGCTCTATGCGCGAGTCCGCCCGCAAGCGGTGTACCGCCGGTCGCTGGCCGTTCTGGCGTTCGCGCGCGATCGGTCTCCCGGCACGTTGACCAAGTCCGGCCTCATGGTTGGCCTCGGAGAGACGGTCGCCGAGGTGCGTCATTTGTTGCGGGACATTCGCGAAGCAGGCACCGACGTGGCCACGATCGGCCAGTACCTCCGGCCGCGGATCCGGCGCCTGCCGGTTGAGGAATACGTGCATCCCGAAATCTTCGATCTCTACCGTCGATTCGGCGAGTCGATCGGGTTCCGGGCGGTCTTCAGCGGTCCGCTGGTGCGGAGTTCGTACATGGCCGAGTCCGTTGACGCACAGGCGCTGTGTGCGGGATGAGCCCGCGCCTGCATTCCTGGGAACGGCCAGCCCTTACCGTCGCGGCCGCCGTCACCTGCGGTTTGGCACAGGTGGTCGTCTTTCCCCGCTTTTCCTGGGACCTGCTCGCTCCGGTCTGTCTGGTGCCATTGCTGCTCGTGCTGTCCGGCCTGGGTCCGTGGCGCCGATTCCTGCTCGGCTGGGTGTCCGGCGGCGTATTCTGGGCGGGGACGTGTTACTGGATCTACCCGGTGATGCGGGACTACGCATCGATCACACCACCCGTTGCCGGAGCGCTGTTCGTCACGTTCTTCACGGTCAAGTCCGTCCAGATGGGGGCGTTCGCATTTGTCGCCGGCCCCCTGCTGCGGAAACCGTGGGCCGTACCGGCCGTGGCGGTGCTGTGGGTGGGGCTTGAGGGGAGCCACCAATACATCTTCTTCACGTGGACGCAGCTCGGCAACGCCTCGCTGGACTTCGCCGTGCCGCATGTCTTGCGCCTCGCGCCATGGACGGGCATCTACGGCCCTTCGCTGGTGTTTGCCTTGGTTAACGTCGCGGTCGCTGTCGCAATACGACGGAGGTCGGCAACGCCGTTCGTCGCCCTGCTTCCCGTGCTTGGCGTGTTCCTGCTGCCGGCGCTGCCGCCGGAGGGTGGCGGGTCCCGGACCGCAAGGCTCGTCCAGCCCAACGTGCATCCGGACCTGCTCAAGACCGACTGGCTCGCCAACAACGGCACGAGCCACCTTGCCCGGATGCTGGAACTGTCCAGTGCCCCCGCCGACCTCGAGAAGCCTTCCCTGGTCGTGTGGCCAGAGTACCCCGTGCCTGCCTTCTACTTCGACGATCCCCGGTCTCGAGCCTTTCATGAACGCGTGGCTCGTGAGTCCGGCGCCGCGTTCATCTTCAACACCATTTCGTTTGAGGACGGTGACCGCCAGCGACCACGGAATTCGTCGGTGACTCTGGACAGGACGGGCAAGCGGCTGTCCGAATACTCGAAGATCATCCTCGTGCCGTTCGGGGAGTTCGTGCCGTGGCCGTTCCACTACTTTGTGGAGAAGGTGACGCTTCAGGCCGGCATGTTCCGGCCGGGAAAACAGATCGCGGTTGCAACGGTCGAGGGAAAGGGTATCGGCACGTTCATATGCTACGAGTCCGTGTTCGCGCGCCTCATCCGCAAGTTCACCGCGGGAGGGGCTCAACTGCTGGTCAACATCTCGAATGACAGCTGGTACGGCCGGAGTGCGGCACGCGACCAGCACCTCCTCGTCGTGCGCATGAGAGCCGTGGAGAACGCGCGCTGGATCCTGCGCGCGACGAACGACGGCGTGACGACGGCCATCGGTCCGTCAGGCCGAATCGAGGCGCAGCTGCCGTCCTATGAACAGGCTGCCTTGGACGTCCGGTTCGAATACCGTACCGAAAAGACGGGATTCGTGCGGTTCGGTGAATGGCTGTGGTGGTTGTGCCTTGCCGCTGCCGCACCGGTGACGCTCCGGGCGCGTCCCTGGAAGCGGCACGCCGGTAGCGTGGATGCGGGAGGGCGCGGACGGTGACCGGATGTCGTAGGCGGTCACGCTTGAGGCGAGGCCTCATGGAATGCACGACACTGTGGGCCTGGAATGCTTCGGAAACGGCGTGAACGGCGATCTCTGCCATAATGTATACAGATTGAATTGAACGATGATCCTGGATGAACTGAAGCGAGACTTCGAGGCAGTGCGCGGTCGCGCCTTGGTGATTCGGGGGTATCTTTGACGCCCAGAGCGGCAGGCGTCGACTTGCGGCGCTGGAAAAGCGGATTGCGGAACCGACATTCTGGAACGATTCCACACCGAGCCAGTCGATTCTGCGGGAACGCAAAACGCTGGTCCGCATCGTAGACACGGACGAACAAATCGAACGCGCCCTCTCGGATCTGGAGGCCTATTTGGAGCTTGGGGCTGAGGGTGAGCCGGTCGAGGACGAGTGCAGGCAGGAGCTCAAGGCCCTAGCTGACCGGCTCGACCAGGTGGAGACCGAATCGTTGCTCGGTGGGGAGCATGACCGCGCGAATGCCATTGTGACGCTAAATGCCGGTGCCGGCGGCACAGAGGCCCAGGACTGGGCGCAGATGCTCCAGCGCATGTACCTTCGGTGGGCGGAGCGGCGGGGCTTCAAGCGCGAGGTCTCCGACGTGCAGCACGGAGAGGAAGCCGGGATCAAGTCGGCGTCGCTGATCCTGAAGGGCGACAGCGCCTTCGGATTGATGCGCTCCGAGATCGGAGTGCATCGTCTCGTCAGGATCTCGCCGTTCGATTCCAACGCAAGAAGGCACACCTCGTTCGCGTCGGTGTTCGTCTATCCGGAAATCGAGGACGAGATCGAGATCGACATCCGACCGGACGATCTGCGCATTGACACCTACCGCGCAAGTGGTGCTGGCGGACAGCACGTCAACATGACGGATTCCGCAGTGCGCATCACCCACCTCCCGACCAACATCGTCGTGCAGTGCCAGAACGAGCGCTCACAGCACAAGAACAAGGCCACGGCGATGCGGATGCTCCGGGCTCGCCTGTACGACTTCGAGCTCCGCAAGAAGCGCTCCGAAGCAGAGAAGGTCGAGGCAGCCAAGCTGGGCATCGATTTTGGCAGCCAGATCCGGAACTATGTTCTTGCGCCCTACCGACTGGTCAAGGATCTGCGCACGCAGCTGGAATTCGGCGACGTGGACCGTGTGCTGGACGGCGACCTGGACCGCTTTATGCATGCCTTTCTGGTCTTTGAGAAGACAGGAAGGAAAACCCCGAAGGCAGCCTGACGCCGGGTCCGGCGGCGCCGTCGGAAGCCGCGCGCGGAGCAAGTCTGTGCCTGCGGGTGAACCGGGAAGCGGCCCGGGATCGGCGAACATCGACATCGTACAGTTCGGGTCCGCGAAACGACGATGAACTGTGCCACGTCTTGTGTCGCGACCGCCTTTCCATCGAGCCTATTCCCAATTGCGTTTCTGTTGTTGCCAGGTCCGAGTGCGGCGTTTGGCAACGGATCCGATGATCAGGAGGAAGACCCCGATGGCCGCATGGAGATCCGTTCCCGTCATCGAATCTCGGCTCGGGCGATGTGGCCGTTCGGACGGGGGGCAGGGGATTCCCTGACTGGCGTGCAGCCGAGTCCTGGTTGGAGTGCTGCCTGGACACTGTTCAGCTCACCGGTCCGAGTCCGCTCGGGCCTGCCGATCCGCCGTCGCGAATCGATTTCGCAGTCCCCCGCAGGTCTGCCCGCGTTCGGATGA
Source organism: Bryobacterales bacterium (assembly GCA_028819255.1). Taxonomy (GTDB): domain Bacteria; phylum Acidobacteriota; class Terriglobia; order Bryobacterales; family UBA6623; genus VXMF01. Next base: position 102,204 of record JAPPMB010000054.1, read on the forward strand.
ACCGCGCGGGTCGAACGCCCTCTCGATCTCTCGCCGCCGTGACCGTTCGAATCAGCCGGCGTTTCGTTCCCCGAGGTAGCCTGCGACCGCGTCCTTGCAGGACTTGGATGCCCAGTACGCGTCTTCCGTCCCCCAGCTGTCCATCTGGAACCATCCCCGGAATTCTCCCTCGTCGAGGATCGAGCAGAGCTTGGCGATGTCGTAGACGCCTTCACCGCAGGGCAGGTGCCGGGACGTGCCCGACCCTCCGCCGGGGAATGGCCGCAAGGTCGAATCGCCGTCGCAGAACTGGACATAACCGATCCTGTCCACTCCCAGATCGAGAAGCAGGTCCTCGGGGCGGCCGCGCGCGCCGTTGAGAAGGTCGAAGTGCGACGGGTCGAAGATCGCCTTGAGCTCGTCCATGCCGGCCGCCGCAAACAGCTTGTGGTAGCGCAGCGCCGAGTTCACGAGAAGAGGCGGCTCTCCTTCGATGGCGAGCAGGATCCCGCTGTCGACCGCATAGCGGACGGCCGGGCGCAACACGCCTGCGAACCGTTCGATCAACTGGTCTTCCCCGACCTGGTCCGGAGCTCGGCCCGCTGACCAGAGGCCCATCGCGTCGCAGCCGAACTTCGCGGCCAAGTCCACTTGTCGCTGAAGGCCGCGAGAGTATTCGGCTCGCTCCGACGCATCGTCCGAGACGGGATTCACGCCCCGAACGCCACCTTGGATCGAGAACACCTGCAGTCCGAACGACTCGATCTTCTCTCGCGAAGCTTGAATCGCCCGGTCGTCGTCCGGATCGGGATAGCCCTCGCGCCAGCCGCGCCAAAGCTCAATCCCGTCGAACCCCTCTTCGCGGGCGAATTCCAGGATCGCGTCATAGTCGTAGCGCTTTCCGTGGTGTGTCTCGGAGGACCCGAAACCGTTGAGACCGATTGCGAGGTGCCACGGTGAGGTCGCTGCGGTGTGCTTGTTCTCCCGTTCCCCAACACCTGCGCATCCCAAGCAGGTGAGCTGTGCAAGAAGCGTTCGGCGGCTGAGCGTGGGCATACCAAACATCCTCGCACTCGCGACTCGCGACTTGAAATTCTCTGCCGGCGCGGACGGCGCAGGCTGTGTGCGAATTTCTGCTCGGGACGCGAGCCAACCGGTCCGGCGCCGGTCACGGCTGGGCGAGAGGTTCGCACCTGCCTGATCGATAGGTCACCCGAATCGGGCTGACCCAAGCCAGCGAACCGTCCGATTGCTCAGCCCGGGCGCAGTGGTAGCTCCCGCCTCGCTCCGCCGCGTCGTCGCGGTGCTCGAAGTCGGCTTCCTTGGTGTCTGGCGCGACTGTGTGGACGACCTTGTTGTTCCGGATCAGCACGGTGCGACCGATTGGCACGGTCCCAGTTGGCAGCGTCCAGCTTCGTTGCGGGGAGCCAGCCCTCGACGTCGAGCCGTGTCAGCCGCATCTCCCGGATCCCCCCGGTTGTCATTCTCAACGACCCTTTACGCAACACCAGCGTCGTCAAGCCCCTCTGCCGGGACTCGAAAGCCGTCCTCACTCGACAGCTCCCCAGCCATTCATCACGGTCCGCTCGAACGCTTCCACTCGGAGCGGAGTCAGAGCGGGAGCCCCGGCGGCCGCGCCGCGTTGGCCGCAGGCGCTGCATGCCCCGGAGCCCGGTTCCGCGCCCGCGGCCCGAGCTGTTTGTCGGCATCAGCGGTTCGGGTCGTATCCCGAGCCCACCAGCAAAGGCCTTCCATTGACCAGAATGCGGTCGACAAACGAGATCTTGGCCTCAGCCTCGCCAGTGGCGGGATTGGTAAAGTTGTAGTACCAGTAGCTGTAGCGGAAGGGTTCAGAGGCCTTCAGTGCGTTCCGGCCCCCGAAGAGCACCTCCGGAATCCTTCCCGACACTGCAAAGCTGCTTGGGCTGCCGCTGAACCCGACCGCTCCCGAGACCGGATCCACACCGAACACGTAGGTCGATCGGTCCAGCCAGCGCGGATCGCTGGAGAGGACCGGTCCAGAGAAGAACCCGCCGGATTCCACTTGGATCGCAGCGCAGTGGACGAATTCCCGGAGCCTTGCGTCGCTCGGATTCTCTTCGAGGATCGTCGCGTTCACCTCGCTCGGATGGCAGGTGCCCGGGAGATCCCCACTGTAGAGCCCGGCTCCGACGACCGCGCGGTGTCCGTTCCAGTCCATTTCCCGAGCGTACGAGGCCTTCGGCTCATGCCTGCCCGTCGCGGGGTTCCGGAAGCTGTAGTTGAACCACCCCTCATCGACAACGTCCATCATCCGATAGACCTCGGCGACAAAGTCGGTCCCGAAACGGTCTACGAGCGGACCCCAGTTCGAGCCCACAAGGGATGGGTCGGGCGGGTACACGAGAACCATCGATCCGTCTCCGGCTTGTCAGTCCGCACCGGCAGCGTCATGGCTGACACGACGGCTCAGGGCCGCGAAATGAGGCCAAACCGTGTTACGTTTCATGGCATGACTGCATTCCTAAAGAGCCAATTTCCAATTGTGATTCTGACGTTTGTGGGTCTGAGTGCGGCGTTTGGCAACGGGTCGAATCTTCGAGAGGAAGGATCCGAGGATCGCATGAAGATCTGTTCGGATCATCGAGTCTCGGCTCGGGCGATTCGCAACGCCGGCGACATTCAGGCGTTTGTCCGGTGCGCACACGAATTCATGCTCAAGGCCGGGCCTGATGTCGCCCGCGCTGCTTTCCACGAAGAAGGGCTCTGGAGGCATGGTCCGTACTACGTGTTCGTCGATGAAATCGCCTCGGGCGGAGACGAGTCCAGGGCGTTCGTCTATCCGCCCGACCCATCCCGGGAAGGCAGGGTTTGGGGTCGGCTGGTCGACAGCATCGGCACCGATGTGATCGCAGAGATGTCCCGAACATTGGCAGTCGTCGACGAGGGCTGGGGGTATTACGGTTTCCGACATCCGGCGACCGGAGAGGACGAGGCGAAGGCGTCGTACTTCATCAAGACGGAATGGAAGGGCAATCCGGCCGCGATCGGAGCCGGGATCTACGCGCGCGACATGCGCGGCACTTGCGCAACCGACGATGTCACAGCCGCTGAGCTCGACTCCGCCCCAAGCCAGGACTCGCTCCGGGCGTTTGTGGAGTGCGCCGCGGAGCTGGTGGCTGCCAAGGGCTACTTCGCGATGGACGAACTGCAGACGAGTTCGCGATGGAGCCATGGGTCCACCTACGTGTTCGTCCTGGACATGACCGGACACCAAGTGCTGAGCAGCAGCGGAGTGCGGGTCAGCGGTCGCTCGATCCATGAGTGGGGCGGTGCCGACAATCTCGTCACGAACTTCGGCGGTCGGGACCTCCTGGAGGTTGCCAACACGTTCGGCGAGGCGTTTCTGTACTACAGCGCCTACAACCCGACGAACTTTGCGGTCCAGGGGAAGGTCTCCATGCTCAAGCGGGTTGTTGCGCACGGCGTTCCGGTCCTGGTCGGCGCGGGATACTACCTGCCTCCCGGCGGAACCAGCGCGAGGCACAGCGTCCGGTGCGCCGACAACAACATCTCGGCAAGCGCCATCCGCAATTCCCGCGACATCGAGGCCTTCGTGAACTGCGCCTACGAACTCGTCATGAGGACAGGCCCCGACGCCGCCCGCAGGGCCTTCCACGAGGATGACCGGTGGAGCGAGGGTCCCTTCTACGTGTCTGTCAGCGGGATCGCTCCGACCGGAGATGGATCGATGTCATTCGTGTACCCGCCCGACCCATCCCTTGTGGGCTCGTATTGGGGTCCGCTGGCCGACCGCTTTGGGACGGACTTACTCGCCGAGGTATATCGGATTATGGAGCTCGTCGATGAGGGGTGGGTCTACTACAGCTTCCGCAACCCCGCGACGGGCAGGGAGGAACCGAAGTCCACGTACGCCCGGGTACTGGACTGGGAAGGGCACCGGGCGGTCATCGGAGCTGGGATCTACAGCCGAGATCTCCCGGGCACCTGCCGTGCGAGCGAGGTGAACGCAGCGATGCTCGAGGAAGATCCGAGTGACGCAAGGCTGCGGGAATTCGTCCGCTGCGCCGCGATTCAGGCGGAATCCAGCGGGTTCTTCGCCGGGCCAGTGCTCTCCAGCGGTCCGCGCTGGCTGGACGGATCGACGTACGTTTTCGGTGTGGATCCGGTCTCGGGAGCGGTGGAGTTCAGCGGCAGCCCAAGCAGCTTTGCAGTGTCGGGAAGGATTCCGGAGGTGCTTTTCGGGGGCCGGAATGTACTGAAGGCGGCTATGCCTTTCGGCAACTCCTACTGGTACTACAACTTTGCCGATCCCGCCACCGGCGAGGCTGAGGCCAAGATCTCGTTCGTCGTCCGCATTCTGATCAATGGGAAGCCTTTGCTGGTGGGCTCGGGATACGACCCGCACCGCTAATGCCGAGAAACATCTCGGGCCGCTGGTGCGGATCGGCCTCTGGGGCATGCAGCACCAATGGGGAACGGGACGCGACCGCGGGGACTCCTGCGCCGACTCCTGCGAGAGCGTGTTTGAGTCTTGATGATCCGTGTGGCGTGCGGAGGCGGAGCCGTGGCCGGTGCCCCCGGCCTCCGGGACTCCGGCACACGGCAGGAACCATCCTCTGACGCGCGCATTCGCGGGCACATCCGGCCCGTCCCCGCATGTTCGGCCCGGGCTTGTCGGTTGGTTTCGCGGGCCGGGGAGCTTGCCTTTCTTGCGCTGTGCGCATCTAATGTACTCATGCGCCGATTGCTTGCCCTAGTCTGCTGGGCACTCCTGGTGGGTTCTCATGCATACGCCCGTGTGGTGACGGTGGAGGTCTCGAGTCGCGCGACAGTCGCTGACGGCAAGTCCTTTGGACTGGCCGGGCCCTACGAGAGGATTGCGGGCACGTTCCGCTACGCGGTCGACCCGGATCTCCCGGCGAATCGCATCATCACCGACATCGTGCTGGCCCCACGCAACGCCGATGGCCATGTCGAGTTCTCGGCACCCTTCTTCATCCTCAAGCCAGCGGACATGGGGCGGTCCAACGGGACCGTACTGTACGAGGTCTCCAATCGTGGTCGGAAGGGCATGCTGGGCTTCTTCAACTTTGGCGCCTCGACCCTCGATCCCAAGACCGCAGCGCATCTTGGCGACGGGTACCTGATGGACGAGGGCTACACGCTGCTTTGGCTCGGATGGCAGTTCGATCCTCCGCTTCGGTCTGGGCTCCTGCGGCTCGACACACCGGCCGCGACGCAGGACGGAAAGCCGATACGAGGCCTTGTCCGCAGCGACTTCGTGGTCACGGACAGAACTCCCACCCATTCGCTGGCGGACCGCAGCCATGTGCCGTATCCGGTCGCCGACCCTCGAGCTCCGGAGAACGTTCTCACGGTCCGCGACACCGCAGACGGAAAACGGCAGCTCATTGCGCGCGAGCGCTGGAGGTTCGCCCGGATGGAAAACGGCGAGCCCGTGCCCGACTCCGGGACGGTGTGGCTGGAAGGAGGCTTCGAGGCCAACAGAATCTATGAGGTCGTGTACCTCTCGGAGAATCCTCCGCTCGTGGGTCTCGGTCCGACCGCCGTGCGGGACGCCGTCTCGCACCTCAAGTACAGCGGCGCGGAGGCACTCGGGATCCCGGACGACGCCCTCGACCGAGGCATCGCATTCGGCATCTCCCAGAGTGGACGCTTCCTTCGGACATTCCTCTACTACGGCTTCAACGAGGACGAGCGGGGCAGGATCGCCTTCGACGGGGTGATGTCGCATGTTGCCGGCGGAGGGCGGGGAAGCTTCAACCACCGTTTCGCCCAGCCGTCGCGCGACGCACATCCCTACATGAACTTCCTGCATCCGACGGACATCTTCCCGTTCACCGACCGGGCCCAGAGTGATCGGGAGACAGGGCGCGAAGACGGCATCCTGACCCACGCACTCAAGCGGGAGTTCTGGCCCAAGATCTTCTACACGAATTCGGCCTACGAGTACTGGGGACGGGCGGCGTCGCTGATCCACACCACGATTGACGGCAAGCGCGACATCGAGCTCTTCGACAACGTCCGCGTGTTCCTGTTTTCAGGCACGCAGCACGGACCGAGTTCGTTCCCGCCGAGGGTGTCGATCGGCCAGCAGAGGGCCAACCCGCTCGATTTCCGCTGGGCCATGCGCGCGCTGCTGCAGGCGATGAACCGCTGGGCGGCCGAGGGATCCGAGCCCCCGGCCAGCCGCTATCCGCGCATCGCCGATGCAACCCTCCTGCATCCCGAGAAGCTGGCGTTCCCCGAGATTCCCGGCGTCAGCACGTCGACGCGCGTCCACAGGGCCTATCGTGTGGAATATGGCCCCCGGTTCGTGACCGACGGAGTGATCACGCGTGAGCCTCCCGAGGTCGGGAATCCGTTCCCCATCCTTGTGGCGTCCGTCGACAGCGACGGCAACGAGGTGCCTGGCGTCCGGATGCCCGAGATCGAGGTCCCGCTGGCGACGTATACGGGCTGGAATCTGTTCAATTCCCGGTCCGGTCCGACGGACGAGATTTCGAGCATGGTGGGTTCATACATCCCCTTTGCCAGGACCAGGGCCGAGCGCGAGGCCAAAGGGGATCCTCGCCCGTCCATCGAGGAGCGCTATCGGGGAAGGGACGAGTTTCTGGGGCGGGTCGCTGGAGCCGGACTCGACCTGGTCGAGGACGGGCTGCTCCTTGAGCGCGACCTCCCTGCGATCGTGCGCAATGCCTCGAGGCACTGGGACTACCTGATGGAGGACTCTCCGGGACCGGACGCCAGCCGCTGACTCCCGAAACCTCCGTGCGCCATGGTGCGCGCTTCCGTGGAGTGCAGGTCGCGTGCCACGGTCCTGTCGTCCGCACGGCAGCGCGATGTCCGGCGAAACGGCCAGCGATCCTTGGCGGCCAGCTCAAAGGGAGGCAGCACGGCGCGCATCAGGCCGATCCGGCAGTGGTGTGTCTGCTGGCCGAGAAAGTGAGAGGCCTCGTGTGCCGCAACGCGAGCGAGCGCCCTCCCGATTGCAGATGCGTTGTTCGGCTCGCCGATGTAGCGGACCAAGGGGCCGTGGAACACCTTGAGGATGGGCTGGACGCGGTCGCTTCTGCGGTAGGCCAGCCCTAGGACACCTTCAAGGCCGTCGGGCGCCTCGGCGCTGATGGTCAATCGCATTATTGGGACATCCGGTGCACACCCGTCGAATTCGATGCGAGCTACCTGCCGGCCCATCAGCAGCCGGATCTCCCGGACTACGGCACCGCGCACCGGCGAGGTCAGCAGGGAGCTGCCGTCTTCCACACAAATCTGCCAAGTGTCCCCGGCAAGGCTCGGAACTGTCAGGACAACCAGCAAACCTGCGAGCGCCTTAACCATTTCTTAACCTGGCTCATCATAGTGCAGCATGCGGGGAAGGTCAAGCAATCTCTGCGAGCCGATTAGAGCCCACTCCCGGGAATTGAGATCGGATGGGAAGATGCTGTCCGAACGGCAACGCTGAACCATCCGTCCCGAGGACGCCCGGAATGATCAGGGAATTCAGGAATACGAAGCCGGTCCGTATGCGAAGTCGCCGCAGACGATTCAGCCCGTTGTGTGCAGGCACGGCCTCGTGGCGCGTGCGGCACCCGAGTAAGAGGCCCGTGTGGGGGACGGCTGCTCCAGTTTCGTGGTCCGGCCTGCCGTGTGCCGAAGTTCAGCGGCAACTGCCCAGGTGCCGCTGACGGGGGAGCTGGCTCCAGCCTCCGGAGTTCCCAGGCCGAGCCGTTCGACCTTGAGCAATGCGGCAATCGCCCTGCTAGAGTGCCAGTAGGCGGCCCCCCAACTGACGGCAGCGAGCGGCCCGCCTGTTGAGGTGTCGAAGGCGCTTCCGTGACCTGCTGGGCCGGGAGGCAGCCTGCCCGGTCACGCGGAGGCTGCAATATAATCAGGGTCCGGAAAGGACCGGGGGTTGAATTTCGCAAAGGTCAGGCGGCGCCTGCCGATTGGCATCCAGACGTTTCGCAAGCTCCGCGAAGACAACTGCCACTACGTGGACAAGACCGCGTTCGCCTTAAAGCTCGCGGAGGAGGGCACGCACTACTTCCTCTCCCGTCCAAGACGCTTCGGCAAGAGCCTGTTCCTGGACACCTTGAAGGAGCTGTTCGAGGGAAGTAGGGGGTTGTTCGAGGGGCTGGAAGCCGGCGAGCGCTGGGACTGGTCGGTGCGCCACCCAGTCGTACGGCTTGCGTTTGCAAGGGGCAACTATGCCGAGCCGGGATATCTGAGGGTGAACCTAATGGCGCAGCTCGACAGGGTCGAGCGAAGGGCCGGTGCGCGATGTCGCCATGAGAGCGGTGCTGAACGCTTTGCCGAGCTACTCGAGGCACTCCATTCGGGGAGCGGCCAGCGGGTCGTCGTACTGGTCGACGAGTATGACAAGCCCATTCTCGATGCCTTGGGCAAGCCGGACATCGCACGTGCCAACCGGGACTATTTGCGCGGTCTGTACTCCGTGATCAAGGATTGCGACGACCATGTGCGGTTCTGTTTCCTGACCGGCGTGAGCAGATTCTCGAAAGTGAGCCTCTTCTCGGGCCTGAACAATCTTGAGGACATCACTCTGGATCCTCAGTTCTCCTCGATCTGCGGGTACACCGAGGACGATCTTGACACGGTGTTTGCGGCTGAGGTGGGAGGACTGGACAGGCGGCGGGTGCGCGAGTGGTACAACGGCTACAGTTGGGGCGGCGCGGAGAGGGTCTACAACCCCTTCGACGTCCTGTTGCTGCTCAAGCGCCGTACCTTCGAGCCTTGGTGGTACGAGACTGGGTCGCCGACGTTCCTGATCGACCGGCTTGCCGAGACAGGGATGCCCTGGCACGGCCTGGACGGGCTGGTCGCCTCCACGGAGCTGCTCTCGACATTCGATGTGGGCAATATCGCCCCAGAGGCGCTGCTGTTTCAGACGGGGTACCTGACGGTCCTGAAGAGGGGGGATCCGGACGAGGGACTCATCTACCACTTGGGCTATCCGAACCGGGAGGTGCGACAGAGCCTGAACCGGGCGCTGCTGAACAACCTTATGGGAGCCGGGTGGCAGCGAGAGAGACAGAGGACGCGTCTGGTTCAGGTCCTGAGAGCGGGCGATCTGGGGGGCTTGGAAGATTTGCTGCGGGCGCTGCTGGCAGGCATCCCGCACCAGTGGCACGGCCGGAATCCGATGGGGGGCTACGAGGGCCATTACGCGAGTGTTCTTTACGCCCACTTCGCGGCCACGGGCGCGGAAGTGCGGGCGGAGGACAGCGGCAGCCGGGGCCGGTCCGATCTGTGCGTGCGAGCGTTCGGGCGGGCGTACGTGTTCGAATTCAAGATGGAGGGGCGGGGCGGACCCGAGAGGGCCATGGCGCAGTTGAAGGCGCGAGGCTATGCGGACAGGTACCGCGGTCTGGGGGAGCCCATCCACCTGGTCGCGGTGGAGTTTAGCGCCGAGACGCGCAATCTGACTCGGTTCGAGGCGGAGACGGCTTGAGGAGGGCGGGCTCTGGCGGGGTCAGGCTCATCCCGACGCGCGGACATCGCGTGCGGTCGATCGGCTCAATCGGCAAACTACGCCCGTCGCCATCGGAAATCCTCCGAACCCAATGCGCGGCAGAGCGCGAATCACAACAAAGCGGACTCGACAGCCTCGACGATTGCCGTCGTGGAGATACCGTAGTGCTCGTAGAGCTCCATGCGGCTGCCAGTTTGCCCGAACTCATCAACACCCAGACAGACCGTCCTCGTCCCGAACACGGAACCAAGGAACGCCAGGGTGTGGGAGTGGCCATCGATGACACTGACGATCGGGCAGTCTCGCTCGGATTCCGGAATGAGCCGTTCGAGGACCGATGTGGAGCGCGTTCGGGGATGCTTGGCACGAAGCCGGCTGGAATGCCTCCATCCGCGGTAGAGCAGGTCGGGACTGGTGGCATTCACCACATTTGCGAGCACCCCTCGCGCCTCCAGTTCCCGGCTCGCCGCAAGCGCCACCGGAACCATCACCCCGCAAGTGAATATGTTGGCGACGTTGCTGTCCTGGTCGTAGTCCGGATGATCCCTGTGATCGACGAGGCGGTAGCCGCCTCGCAGTACTGCTTGACGAAGTGCCGCTTGCTCGCGCGAGTTTGCGGGCATAGGGAATTGAGACTGGTCGATTGGAACGGTGGACAGTCTCAGATAGACGGAATTCCCGTGCTCTCGATCGAGAAGGTTGCGCAGTCCCGCCAGGAAGGCCCATTCCAGCTCCTGGCCGAAACAGGGTTCATAGTAGACCAAGTGCGGAAGTTCGGCGCCGATGGAAGGGGTGATCAGGGATTGATGAGCTCCGCCTTCCCTGCTGAGACTGATGCCCGACGGCGACCCGACGAATATGAACTTCGATCCGCTGTAGAGACCGTACTTCAAAGCATCGAGGCCCCGGGAGACGAATGTGTCGTAGACCGTGCCGACCGGTAGCAGGCATTGACCGAGAGTCTCGCTGGACAGGCCCAGGGCCGTCAGCAGGAGAAAGAAGTCGTTCTCGGAGATGCCCAGTTCGATGTGCTGACCCTGCGGGGACTCCTCCCAGTTCAGCAACTGCCGGACTCCGACCTGCTTGAAGAAGTTGATTCGGGCTTGGGAGCTGTACACGCCCACCTTGTTGATCCAGGTGCCCAAGTTTGTCGAACTCGCCACGTCCGGCGAGGTCGTGACGACGCGAGCAGCGACATCCGGCCATCGCGCGAGTGCGGTCAGCAGCGAACCAAGGGACTGTTGCGTCGATCGGCGGCCCCGGTAGCGCGTACCGAGCGACTCGGGAATCGCATGCGGCGTGAGGGCGGGTGCCGGTGATGGCTTGCCGCCGCGAGCGATCCTCGCCTTGCAATCCTCGATCAGAGCCGCTTCATCGCTGCCCGGCGCAAAGCCTTCGAACGGCCGCCCATTGGGCACACGCAGCCGCTTGCGCAACGTTTCCATCTGGTTCGCCGTCAGGAGCATCGAGTGGTTGAGGGGATCGCCTGCCATGGGAAGGCCCCAGCCTTTGATCGTGTAGGCGATGATCACGACCGGCTTACCCCGGATCCGGGCTGCTCGGTCGAGAGCGTCCACGATCATTGCCAGGTCGTGACCGCCAAGGTCGCCCAAGAGCTGACGGACCTCCGAGGGGGGACAGTCGTCCAGAAGGTTGAGCAGCTCCCCATCGACAGAGCCGTTCGAGTGCGCCAAGCGCTCCCGGATGGAGTTTCCGTCAGCAACCCGCAGTAGGCTCTGGTACTCGTTGTTTGTCATCGCGTCGATGCGCTCGCGGAGCCGCGCCCCGTTGGGGCGCTCGAAGTAGGCCTTCAGTCTCCGTCCGTACTTGACCTCGATGACCTCCCAATCATGGACCCGAAACAACTCCTCAAGCTTTTGTGCCGTCCCGCTGGGCACAACCCTGTCGAGGCTTTGACGGTTGAGGTCAACGATCCAAATCAGTCTGTCGAGGGCTCGCAGGTTTTCCTCACCGAGCGCCTCCCAGACGTTTCCCTCGTCGAGCTCCGCGTCGCCGAGCAGCGCGAAGAAGCGGTGCGAGCCCACGCCGCCGAAATGGTCTTGGACGTATCGCGCCGTCAATGCGCCGAAATTCGGCGCCACGGCCCCAAGGCCGACGGAACCGGTCGAGTAGTCGACCGGATCACAGTCCTTGGTACGGCTTGGATACGCCTGCAGACCCCGGTATGCGCGAAGTTGAGTGAGCTTCTCGGCCGGAAGATTGCCGAGCAGGAACTGGATTGCGTGAAAGACCGGCGAAGCATGCGGCTTCACGGCGACGAAGTCCCCTCCACGCAACTGGTGGAAGTACAGCGCCGTCATCAAGCTGACGATGGAAGCGGAGCTGGCCTGGTGGCCCCCGACCTTCAGACCGTCGGGGTTGTCCCGGATGTTGTTGGCGTAGTGAACGATCTGAGTGCTTAGCCACAGGACACGGTTCTGAATCGATTCCAGAATCTGGAGTTCGTGCGAACGGGAGCAAACTCCGGCGCTGCCCTGTCCGTCCCTGACCGTCACAATGCGACTACCGCCTAGCTTTCGCGCTTCCTGTCCCTTCCCCCACGCTGGAAACTGAGTCGCATCGTACCGACAACCGTTGTGATACTAGCATTCTTGGCTTGAATCGGCAAGTGGATCCAGATGCCGTTTATCATGGATTGCGTCTCCTCAGATGCGATCGCGGCACGTATGCCGACTGTCGGCTCTTTGCCGGGAACCCTGCACGTGCTAAGGTATAATGGCGGCACTGCATTCGGAAATTTGCTCATCACTGGAATACGGAATCATCGGCATCGGCAACACCTGTGGAAGTGGTTTCCTGAAAGTGTAAGCGGAAGTTCACTTGTACCATCGGCGTAACATAGATCGACTTGATCGTTCCATCGATCAGATTTCAAGCTTGCTTTCAGATAACAGGTCTTCGCTGTTTGATTCTCTCACATCTATGGCTAAATTGCAGAGTTATCGACGAGATTTTCTGAGCAAGAGATGGCGAGTGTGCCGATATCACCGCATCACTCAAGCCACTGCTTGGTCAAACTGTACATTCCGACCTTCATCTTTATTTCCATGTGACTGGTCCAAAACCACCGACTTTCAGTCGGTCCGCTTCCAGCAGAGCGCTGGGTGGGAGGGCGGGACTAGACTGTGGGGATGGCAGAGTACCGGACGAGCGCGCACGCGAAGTATGCCATCAAGTGCCACTTGGTGTGGATCACGAAGTACCGCTACAAAGTTCTGCGGGGGGCGGTGGCGGAGCGGGCGCAGGATCCGATCCGGCAGACGTGCCAGATGCGGGACGTGGTGGTGCGGGGAGCGGTGGCGGCGGATCACATGCACATGCTGGTGTCGGCGCCACCGCACCTGGCACCGTCGAAGCTGGCGCATTACGTGAAGGGCCGGTTGTCGAGGAGGCTGCAGTATGAGTTCTCGCACCTGCGGAAGAGGTACTGGGGCCGGCACCTGTGGGCGCGGGGGTACATCTGCGCGACGATGGGCGCGGTGAACGAGCGGACGGTGCGCGAGTACATCGAGAGCCAGAAGTGGGACGAGGGCGTGGAGGGGTTCCAGGTCATCGCGCCCGAGTCGCCTTGAGCCGGCTTCAGCCGCAATCACGACTTTCAGTCGTAAGAACATCCCACCGGCTCTTAGCCGGCGGTCGTTGAGTTTCAACAAGTTACGCACATCGATGTCAATCATGGGCTATGTCCGGGCGGCGCGTGAACGGGACGGCGCGAGGTCCGACGGGACGGCGGGCACCGCGTCCCCGAACTATCGAAAAGGGCTGGCCCTGTGTCTGTTCACCGGCGCCAGGGCCCCGATGATCAACCTCGGATTCGCCTTCAGCGGCAAGATCTCAGCACAGGCGGTGGCCCAGGGAGCATCCGAGCAGAGTGCGACGCTCGCAATCTGGGTCGTGGTCCTGGGGGCCGCAGCCGTTCCGAACCCGCTGTATCCGGTATTCCTTCTGTTCCGCAACGGAACCCACGCTCGGTTCTCTCGGTCTCCGCTGCGCGGCGGGCTGCTGGTCTCGGTGATGGGTGTGTTGTGGGCGGCCGGCACGCTTGGCTACGGCTGGGGCGCGGCGACCATGGGTGCGTACGGCACTTCCATTGGCTACGTAGTTTATGTCGTTACGCTCTGGTCCACGGTCACCGGACTCCTGACGGGCGAATGGCGGGACGCCAACCAGCAGACGATGCGGCGGATGAGGATCGGGCTGGCGTGGATCGTGGTAGCCGTGCTGATCGTCAGCGCCAGCGGCTTGGCGTGAGTCCCAGGCGACCCGCGGCGCAGGGACTCAATGCGCGACAATGCTTCGCCCCATTTTCTGCCGGCGTCCTGCGAACGTCCGGGGCCGGGCGGCTCCGCGATCCGAAAGCTCCGGAGCCTGCATGCCCGGACTGGGCCGGCGGCCTCAGCAGCGGATGAGGCACAGCGAACCGTCCAACCGCGCGCAAGCCGCCCGTCAGGGCAGCCCCCGCGGTCAGTCGTCGGCCGCGAACCGGTCCGAGCGCTTCCACGTCACCCAGATGAGACCGAGCGCCACCGCGGTCGGCGGTATCGCCAGAACCAGGATCCCGCGCTTCAGGGAGTCGACGGCGCGGCCCTTCTGGAATGCCGCTGTCTCGCGGCACATGGGACATCCCTGGGCCGCATCCGTAGCTGGCACGGGCAGCAGCAGCATGAAGGCGAAGAGGACGCGGACGAGGCTCCTGGACCTCCTGCTCCCCTTCGCCCGATCCGTCATGGCCGCAGTTCGACAAGCCTGAAGCTGTCCGGGAAGAAGTACCCGCACATGATGAGGATGCAGAGCACCGCCGGTGCGACGACGACCCAGCTCAGCCCCGGGTGGTCGAACTTCAGGTGCATGAAGCAGGCCATGATCATGGCCGCCTTGATGAGGGAAAGCACGAGCAGGATCGCCAGCATGACCAGTGCGCCCGCGACCTGCACGTAGGCCAGCACCACTTCCAGCGCCGTGAAGGCAAGCAGTCCGATCCAGATCTTGTTGAACATCGGGATGTGGCTGTCCACGTAGTCCGGGTCCTTCGGCAGCACGAAGCGCGCGGCCGCCGCCTTGCCTCCCGGGGCTGCGGCGGCCCCGCCGGCAGTCAGGGCCGGGTAGAAGCGCCACGCAAGGTAGCCGAAGCAGGTCACGCCCATGAGAGCCGCGAACATCGTGAGGAAGAGGTTGTCGAGTGTCGAGGTGAGGGTGCCTTGGGCCACCTGGGCGCCGGTGATGTAGAAGCCCCAGATGCCCAGCAGAAGGCAGAAGATGTAGCCGATCAGGGATAGCAGCATGACGTTCTCTCTCGCTCAGTCGACGGCCGTGGAAAGAAGGTAGATCATCGGGAAGACGAACATCCAGACGAGATCGACGAAGTGCCAGTACAGACCTGCCACTTCAACATCCTCGGGAAGCCACTTGCCCCGCCAGTAGCCGCGCGCGACCACGACGAGGTAGATCACGCCCGTCAGCACATGGAACATGTGCAGTCCCGTGATCCCGAAGAAGGTCGCGCCGAAGAGCGGGGTTCCGTACGGATTCGACCACGGGTACATTCCTTCGTCACGCATCAGGTGGATCCACTCGTAGCTGTGGAGAATGACGAAGATCAGGCCGAGGGCGCCGGTAAGCAGCAGGTACTTCACCGCCTTGCGGCGCGCATCGTGGTGCGCTGCGGAAACCGCATAGACCATCGTCAGGCTGCTGGTCAGCAGCACCAGCGTCATGACGGTCGAGAAAACGATCGACGGCATGAAGTGGAACGGCGTTGGCCAGTCGTTCGCGGCCCGCGCGAAGCTGTACGCCAGGAGCAGCGCCGAGAACGTCAGCGTGTCCGAGACGATGAACAGCCACATCCCCAGTTTCTTGTGGCCGACTGCGAACGGTGACCCACCGCCCTGCCATGTCGGTTCGGCCATTGTGGCCGCGTGCCCTTCCGACATCCGCTTACCTCCAGAACAGCAGCAGTCCCAGGATGTAGATCCACAGGACATCCATGAAGTGCCAATAAAGCGCGGCCGCCTCCACGGCCGCTTCCCGCGTCGGCCACGGGCGGCCCGCGCTCACCCGCGCCCAGATGTAGCCGAGCGCGACAATGCCGCCGACCAGGTGCAATCCGTGCCCGGCCGTGAGCACGTAGTAGAACGAGTTCGCCGGGTTCGACGCAAGGTAGATGCCCCGTTCGGCAAGCGCCTGCCAGCCGAGAAGCTGGCAAGAGACGAATGCCAGACCCAGCAGCACGGAAACGTTCGTCCAACGGCGAAGAGCGTCGGCGTTCCCTTCCAGCAGGCTCCTGCGTGCGCGCTCGACCGTGAGGCTGGACGCAAGGAGCACCGCCGTGCTCGCGTACAGGACCGAAGGCAGTGTGAACGGCCGCCAGTCTCCGGACAGTCCCTGCCGGACGATCATTGCGCTCGTCAGGGCGGCGAAGAACATGACGACGGCGCCCATGCCGATCCAGACGGCGAGCTTGTAGCGCTGGACGACGCGGGCGTTGCCCCCCGACCCGCCCCAGTCCCCGCGGGATTCGGGCGGGACGGTCACGAAGCGACCGCCACCCGACTCTGTGCGGACCGGTGCTTCTGGTGCGAGCGTCGCGGCCATTGCCCTAGTCCCCGGCCGCCGACCCCGGGCCGTAGACCGCCTTGTCGTCGTTGCATTGCATGGCGAAGTCCCGCTTCGCGCCCGACAGGCTGAAGTCGTAGGGTCCGCGGTAGACGTGGGGAACCTTGCCGGCGAAATTGTCGTGCGGCGGCGGCGTCGAAATCGCCCATTCGAGTGTGGTCGCCTCCCACGGATTGTCCTCGGTGCAGGTCCTTCCCTTGATCAGGCTGTACACGAAGTTGTAGAGGAACACGAACTGCACCAGCATGGTGAGGATCGCGGACACCGTGATGAACAGGTGCAGGTCCGCCGCGCCGCTGGTCGCAGTGAGATAGTCTACGCCGGTGATTTCGGCATATCGCCGGGGGTGGGGCAGCATGCCCAGATAGTGCATTGGACCGAAAATGGCATACACGCCGGTGAACGTGAGCCAGAAGTGGATCTTGCTCAGCCGCTCGTCCATGAACCGACCGAACATCTTCGGGAACCAGAACGTCAGGCCGGCGAACATTCCGAAGATCGCCGCCACTCCCATGATCAGGTGGAAGTGCGCGACGACGAAGTAGGTGTCGTGGAAATACAGGTCGACCGTCGGCTGCCCCAGGAAGATGCCGGAGAGACCGCCCGAGACGAAGAGCGAGACGAACCCGATGGAGTACAGCATCGGCGAGGTGAAGCGGATCTTTCCGCCCCACATGGTGCCGATCCAGTTGAACGTCTTGATCGCCGACGGCACGCCGATGCACATCGTCAGGATCGAGAAGACGAAGGCTGAATAGGGGCTCATGCCGCTGACGAACATGTGGTGGCCCCACACCACAAAGCCCAGAATGCCGATCGCCGCGATCGCGTAGACCATCGCCTTGTACCCGAACACCGTGCGACGCGCGAAGGTCGCGAGGATGTGCGAGGTGACTCCCATGCCCGGAAGAATCGCGATGTAGACCTCCGGGTGCCCGAAGAACCAGAACAGGTGCTGCCAGAGGATGGGGGAGCCGCCCGAGTGGTCGATGACCTTGTCCGAGACCACCAGCCCTGCGGGCACGAAGAAGCTCGTTCCCACGTTCCGGTCAAGCAGCAGAAGCACGCCCGCCGCCAGTAGGACGCCGAACGCCAGCAGACCCAGAATCGCGGTCACGAACCACGTCCAGCAGGTCAGGGGAAGGCGCATCATGGTCAGTCCCTTGGCGCGCAGGTCGAGCGTCGTGACAATGAAGTTGAGCGCCGCGAGCAGCGAGGCGATGCAGAAGACCGCGATGGACGCGATCCAGAGGTCCTGGCCGATGCCCTGGACGGTGGCCTCCGGCACCGCGCTCAGCGGCGGATAGCCGGTCCATCCGGACATCGGAGCCCCGCCTTCGACGAAGAATGCGGCCATCAGCAGCAGGAATGAGACGAACGTGCACCAGAAGGACAGCATGTTCAGTCGCGGAAAAGCCATGTCCGCCGCCCCGATCTGGATGGGCAGGATGTAGTTGCCGAATCCTCCCTGCGGCGCCGTCGTCAGCACCATGAAGACCATGACGGTGCCGTGCATGGTCAGCATCGCCAGATAGAACTCCGGCGTCATCACCCCGTCCGGCGCGCCCACAGGGAAGAGAGCCCCGAGCAGCGGGATCGGCGTTTCGGGCATGATCAGCCTCAGCCGCACGAGCAGGCTCAGTCCCATCCCGACGAAGACCGCGACGATCGCCAGCAGCAGGTACTGGATGCCGATCACCTTGTGGTCGACCGAAAAGATCCACTTCGACAGGAAGCTCTTGGGCTCCGGGTGTCGATGCACCTCGGTGTACTCGGCGACTTCCGGGGAAACCTGAACTTCGGTCATGTCCTCAATTCCTCAATCGCGCATCCCGCTCAGAACACGTAGGATGCCTGCTCGGCGATCCAGGCGTCGTACTCCTCCTGGCTGACCACGTGCAGGAAGCTTCGCATCTTGTAGTGTCCTAGTCCGCAGAGTTCCGAGCAGACGATCTCGTACTTGCCTTCCTTCTCCGCCTTGAACGCCAGCTTGCCGACCAGGCCGGGAACCGTGTCCAGCTTGATCCGCAGTTCCGGGACGAAGAAATTGTGCAGCACGTCCTTGGACTTGAGCACGACCTCGACATCCTTGTTCACCGGCACTCGCATTTCCGGAACCATGATGTCGTCCGCACCCCCGGGCCCGCTGCGGTCGACGCCGACCGGGTTTCCGGCCGCGTCGTCGATGAGGCTGATGTCGGTTGGGCCGAATTCGTTGTCCTCGCCCGTGTAGCGCATGTTCCAGACGAATTGCTGGCCAGTGACTTCCACCACCAACCGATCTTCCGTCTGGACCATCGACTTGTGGTCGATGAATCGGGTCTCGGCCCAGACCGTGTAGCCGTACAGCGCAAGGCCCACGAAGATCGCAGCCGCGGCGAACGTCCAGAGGATCTCCAGCCGGGTGTTGCCGTGCGAGTCCGAAGCGGGTTCGTCGGACTGCCGGCCGAAACGCCATACGGCGTATCCCAGCGCCGCCTGGGCAAGAAGAAAGATCACGCCGGTGAAAACGAGCGTGAACATGAACGCCCCGTCGATCTCGCGGCCCAAGGCCGTGATCGGCTCCGGCATCCACCAGGTCTGGGTGACAAACGGGATCGACATCGCGAGCGTTATGCCCCAGACAACAATTGCTAGAAGAAGACCCATGGAAGGCTCAGACCTCGTATGCGGAATCCCGCGGGCATTCGAATCGCCCTGTGCCCATCAGATGGAAGCCTCAGGGCATGCCCTGAGAGTTCCTAGTGTACCAATTCCGATGTGATCGGAACCCGATTCCCGCTGCTGCGCCCCCGGGCGCACTTCGAGTCGGCGGAAGCAGCCTCGACGATGCGGTCCAAGCTCGATTCGTCCGCCGCCGCGAGGCGACGCGGACCGTCCCGCGGCGGAAGGGCCGGCGGCTCCCCATCCGCAGCGTCCGCCGCTTGTGCGGCGGGCGGGAGAAGGTAGAAGGCCGGAGGTGACGAGTGCTCGGCGCCTATCGGCGCGCCGCTGCCTGCGGGACATCGCCAACCAGCTTCCGAAGCTCGTCCACCACCGCCGCGGGGCCCCGGTGACGATACATCTGCGAGAGGCGCTGCTCTTCGGCCGAGACCGGCACGGCGTCGAGTAGCCGGGAGGCCTGCAGAGCGTCGCGGCTCGGAACCCAGACGCTCGCGTCCTCCATCTGGACGCTGCGCACGTAGGCGCTCATACCGGCAATCTCCAGATTTTCGCCGGCCTGCGCCGCCCGAATGTCGAATCGCCCGCTGGCCGAGGTCTCGAGACTCTCGCCCGTCCCGAGGCCCGGCGCGTCCTCCATCGGGGCGGATCCGACGGAATACGCCCGGCCGGCGCTGTCGTGCACGAGCCAGCCCACGTCAATGCGGCGGATGCCCCGGCCGCTCCGGTTGCGAAGCAGGATCCGCGGCGCGTCCGAAACGGTGCCCCTCACCATCGCCGTCCCTCGCTCGAGGATCACGGGGACGCTCCCGTCCTGCAGGAACGCGAAGCGCACTTCCCGCGGGGAACCGGCCGGAGCGGCCACAGCCGGACCCGTGGTCCCGGGCCTGACGTCCAGTCGAGGTCGCGCGGCCTGCCTCCTCAGGCTGGCCTGCATCGCGGACGCGAGCCCGCTTCGGCCACCGGCTCGCCACTGGGCGAGGAAATAGCTCCGGTCGCGGCGTGCCTCCATCTCCCGCACCCTCATCTTGCGGACCGAGTCCAGCCTGTCCGGCCCGGCCGCCGCAAGCGATGCGAAGAGCACGGCATCGGGGGAGATCCGCACCAGCGGACCCGGCGGGGCGGGAAGCGGCCTCAGCATGCGGAGGTTCAGGCGGACTTGGAACTCCTCGCCCCGCGGCGCATGCAGGCTGGGCACCGAGACGGCGGCCCTTCCGCCCATCATTTGCTCGTGCGCGCGAACGGCCAGCGTGACGGCCCTCACGGCGCCGCCGCCCTCGTGCCGGAACCGGATGAGCCCCGAGAGCTCGATCACCATGGCTCCTCCGCGCGCCTCGAAGTCGCTGTTGCCGAACTCAGCTGCCGCCACGCTCAGCGGCACGCCGTCGGGGATCTCGACCGCAATTCGCCCGTCAGCCTCCGGACCGAGCTGGGCAATGGCCGCCACGCTCAGCAGGCATGCGGCGAGCGCCAGGAACAATCGGCTGGGGAACATTCGTCTCATGGGGCGTAGTAGTCGGTGATCGTCAGTGCGCCCGATCCGGGATGGAAGGAGCGCACGCTCAGGCCGCCGTCGGCGGTCAGTTGGGCCTCGGCTCCCTCGTGGAGCAGCTGGACCTCCGGCTCGGGCGAACCCATCGCCGCCCGTGGCAGCTTCGCAGGTCCGGGACTCCCGAGCGGAAGCAACAGGACGACCGCGACGGCGGCCGATGCCGCCCCGAGGCCGACCGGGGCCGCCCAGCGTGGGATGCGGTTCCGCGGGGCGGGACCGCCCGTCTGGGCGAGCTCCACCCGGATGCGATGAGCCAGGGCCCGGAAGTCGACTTCGGGCGCTGGAGGAAGCGACCGGAGCTCGGCCCTCGCGCTGGCGTAGGCGGCCACGGCGGCCGCGCAATCAGGACACCTCGCTACGTGCCGGGCGACGAACCAGCGGCCGGGGAACGCCAGGTCGCCGCCCGCGAGCAGGCTGAGCTTGTGCTCGTCCGGGTGGAAGCCCTTCCGCCTCACAGCTCGCGCTCCTCCCGGTACTTGCGGAACTTTACGCGCGCGTTCGCGATGTGGGAGCGAACGGTTGCGGGAGAGCAGCCCATCGTCCTGGCCACCTCGGCAGCCGGGATGTCCTCGACGTCCCGGAGAAGGAGAGCGGTTCGCTCGCGGTCGGAGAGCAGTTCCAGCCCGCCCTCGAGCCATGACCGCGTCTCGCCGCGGATCGCTCGCCGCTCGGGGCTCTCCGTGCCGTCCGGAGACCTCTCGTCGAGCTCGCGGAACCTCACGCGGCCGCGCTTCCTCACGAAGTCCAGGGCCGTGTTGACGGCGATTCGATTCAGCCACGAGGCAGCCTTGCGGCTGTCCTTGAGCTGTCCCTTCCGGGTCAAGGCCTTGACCAGAGCCTCCTGCGTGAGGTCCTGTGCGTCGGGGACGTTTCCGACGATCCGGTAGATCAGGCGGAACATGCGACGCATGTGCTCGTCAAGCGAGCTCTCGTCCAGCACATCGGAGGCGCGAGGGTCGGCAGGCTGGCCGCGTTGCCGGTCACGCACCATCGGCGACCCAAAGCATGGCATGGCGATTGGATCCACTCGTGATTCCATCTCCCTGCATCACTAGACGCGCGATGCCGCGTCAACGTGCATCCCCGGCAGCGCTCGACCGGCCGGTTGTTACACTCGAAATTCTACGCATGCAGGTTGCCTCTCGTATCGGCCGAATGATCGGCGAAGGAGCGTTTGAAGTCCTGGTCCGAGCCCGTGCGCTCGAAGCCCAGGGCCGGGACGTCATTCACATGGAGATCGGGGAGCCTGACTTTCCGACCCCGCCGAACATCGTGGAGGCGGGCCAGAAGGCCCTCGCCGACGGCTACACGAAGTACGGCCCGACACAGGGCGATCCCGAACTGCGGGAGGCGATCGCGGAGTACATTGCCTCGACACGCGGCATCCCGTGCGACGAGTCCCGGATCGTGGTCACGCCCGGCGCCAAGCCCATCCTGTTCTACTCGATGCTCGCACTGCTCGAGTCGGGCGACGAGGTGCTCTATCCCAATCCGGGCTTTCCCATGTACGAGTCGGTCATCGGCGGGTGCGGAGCGCAACCCGTGCCTGTTCCGCTCCTCGAGAGCCGCGGGTTCTCGATCGATCTGGACCGCTTCGCCGATTCCCTTTCGGACCGCACGCGGCTGATCATTCTCAACACTCCCCAGAATCCCACCGGAGGCACGATCCCGCCCGAGGACTTGCGCGCGATCGCGGAGCTGGTCGTCGACCGGGACTTGGTCGTGCTGTCGGACGAGATCTACAACCTCATCGCCTTTGACGAACAGCCGACATCCATCGCATCCATCGACGGGATGGCGGAAAAGACCATCGTCCTTGACGGCTTCTCGAAGGCCTATTCGATGACCGGGTGGCGAATCGGGTACGGGGTGTTCCCGGAGTGGATGGTCGAGGCGATCTGCATGCTGCAGGTCAACTGCTCCTCGCACACGGCGAGCTTCACGCAGCGGGCGGCGCTCGAGGCACTCCGTGGCCCGCAGGACAGCGTCACCACGATGGTCGACGAGTTCCGGCGCCGGCGCGACGTCATCGTCTCCCGGCTCAACGCCCTCCCGGGCGTGCGCTGCGCCCGGCCCGGCGGGGCCTTCTATGCGTTCCCGAACTTCTCGGACACCGGCTTCAAGTCGGACGATCTCGCCGACCGGATCCTGCAGGAAGCCGGCGTAGCCTGTCTCACCGGAACCTCGTTCGGCGAGTACGGAGAGGGCTACCTGCGCTTCAGCTACGCCACCGCGCTGGATCGGATCGAAGCCGCCATGGATCGCGTCCGGGAATTTCTCGATTGAGTTCCAGCACCGCACGGGCTTCGTCCCGCGGCTCCGGGTGACATCACGGCGGCGGGCCGACTGCTACGATGGGCCCGCCGGATGGGTTCGCGCGTCGCAATCAGGTTGACCGCGGCGTTTGCGCTGGCGGCGCTCTTCGGATCCGCACAGCGGCACAGCGACCCTTGGGAAAAGAGGCGCGCACAGATGGTCCGGGAGCAGATCGAGGCCCGGGGAGTCCGTGATCCAGGCGTGCTGGCGGCCATGCGGACCGTTCAGAGGGAGCGCTTCGTTCCGTCGGAAGTGCGACGGTTGGCCGCCGCCGACAGCCCTCTGCCGATCGGCCACCATCAGACGATTTCGCAGCCGTACATCGTGGCTTTCATGACCGAGCTGCTCCGGATTGAGAAAGGCCACCGGGTGCTGGAGATCGGCACCGGCTCGGGCTACCAGTCGGCGGTTCTGGCGGAATTGTCCGACCATGTGCACAGCATCGAGATCGTGCCCGCGCTGGCGGCCCGCGCGGCTGTGACCCTGCGCGAACTCGGATATTCGGGAGTCAAGGTCAAGCATGGCGACGGATATCTCGGATGGCCTGAACACGGCCCTTACGACCGGATCATCGTGACGGCCGCGCCGCCCGACATTCCAGAGGCACTCGTGGAGCAGCTCGCGCCGCGCGGCAGGATGGTCGCGCCGGTAGGGCGCGATCCGGACTCGCAGCGCCTCGTGCTCATCACCAAGGACCGGAACGGAAACGTGCGCCGACGGGACCAGTTGCCTGTGCGGTTCGTCCCCATGGTGTCCTCCGCCGACAGGAACTAGAGCGTCCCACGGCGACCCGCCCAAAGCCCGCTATGCGCCGGTCCGGTCGGACCGCCTGACCGGCGGCGCCGACTTTGCCGCCAGAGCGATGCCCGCGAGGACCGCTGCCAGTCCCGTCACCAGCGGTGTAGGGACAGGTTCGTCGAAGTACGCGGCCCCTTGGGCCACCCCGCTTATCGGGGTCAGGAACGAGAACGCGATGACCGTGCCGGGGGTGTGCTTGCGGAGCAGATAGACCCATGCGAGCTGGCCGGCTCCTCCGACGACAATGCCCTGGTACGCGAGGGCGACCCACGTCTCCCAGGTCGACTCGGAGCGCACCATGCCGTCGGCGAGTGCAGCGTCTCCCAGCAGGAACAGCGGAAGCGACCCGACCATGGGCCAGAACACGGCCCTTGCGTAGGGAACCCTCAGCACGAACTGCCTGGTGTAGACCATGCGCATGCCCAGCAGCGTCGCCGCGAACAGAATCAGGGCGTTCCCGACCACCGGGTTGGGGGCGAGCACGCTCTCGGTGCGGGCCGAGAAAACCCAGGCCATGCCCGCGAACGCGACGGCCAGTCCTATGGCCCGGCGCGGGTTCAGGCGGTCCTCGGGCACGAAGAACGACGACGTCAGGTTGGCAATGATCGGATAGGTGTTGAACAGAATGGCGACGAAGAGCGGCGAGGTCAGGTCGGAGCCAACCTGCATCGCACTGATCTGCACGGCGTAGACGACGCTCAGCGATGCGAGCGGCCCCACCTCACGCCAGCGGGGGCGGAGATCCTCTCCTCGAACCAGCCCGATGATCCCGACGCTCGCGCAGCCGATTGCCACGCGGATGGATGCGCCCTGCATAGGCGGGAGAGACTGGAGCACAAGCTTGATCGCGACCGGATTCCCGCCTCGCACGACGGCGATCATGAGGCAGATCAGAGTCGAGGCGATCCCGAGGGGCTGCGAGATTCTGGAGGCCTTGGTGGACATGCCCTCGTGGACGCCCTTGACGCGGAACCCTCATCCGACCGAACGGCTCGGACCGCCCCGCGGACGCTGCAGCCGCCGGACGGGCTCCCGTGAACTCGGGGCTCAGGTGCGCGCCCAGAGATCGCGCAAGAATCTCGTCCCGTCGATCGCTATTTCGTCCATCGAGCCTGCCAGGTCCCTCCAGATCGCCGTTGCCGCCGACAGCTCGGGGATGTGCGCGTTGAACGACTCAATGGTCATCCAGCGGTCGTAGCCGATCTCCTTGAGGGCGGCAAGAACGCCGGGCCAGTCGACGTGGCCGCTCCCCGGCACGCCACGGTCGTTCTCGCAGGTGTGCACGTGCATCAGGTGTTCGCCGCAGGTCCGGTAGGCGTCCGCAACGTCCTTGTCCTCGATGTTCTGGTGGAACGTGTCCAGCAGAATCCCTATCCGGTCGCTGCCGATCTCCTCCACGAACCGCACAGTGTCCGCAGCGGTGTTGAGGAAGTAGGTCTCGAAACGGTTCAGAGGTTCCACCGCCATAGTGATGCCGGTGTCGGCGAGATCGTCGTGAAGGGCCTGGTGGAATTCCACGCCCCACCTCCATTCGTCCTCGTTCCGGCGGCGGCCGGGAAGATAGCCCACCGGCGAGTGTGTCGGCCCAGCGATCTGTTCGGCCCCCGCTTCCGCGGCCGTGCGGATCACGTTCTTCCAGTGCGCCACCGTCCGCGAACGGACGGCGGCATCGTCGCTGATGGGATTGGTTCCGTCCGGGTTCACGGAGCAGAAATGGACGCTCAGCGCATGCGCCTCGCATGTCCTCCTGACGGCCGCCGTGTCAAGGTCCTCGGGCACGAACACGGGAATCTCGATCCCGTCGACGCCGACCTCCTTCAGATCATCGAACGGGTACTTGTCCGGCTCGAAACCGCCGGACCAGATCATCGTGTTTACACCGAACTTCATTCCGCCATGGGCCTCCGACTCTCGAAGCCGACATTATTACAGACCTGGCGAGCCGTCGGGCTGTCCCCAGCTGTTGGCCGAGATCACTCCCGTGTGGAGACCCATGGAAGTGAGACCGCCGTCGAAGCGTGCGTGCTCGACCTTCATGCACTTGTCCATCACGACCTCCAGGCCGGCGTCGATCGCCCGTTGCGCAGCTTGCTCGTGAATGACGCCGAACTGCATCCAGATCACCCTTGCGCCGACCTCGATGCCTTCCTCGACGATGGCCGGAACGTATTCCGGCGCGCGAAAGATGTCCACGACCTCGACCGGCCCGTCGATTGCGCGCAATGACGGATAGCACTTTCGCCCTAGAATCTCCCTCTCGCGCGGGTTCACCGGGACAACGTCATACCCGCGGTTGGTGAGATACATGGCCACGAAGTGGCTCGGCCGCAGCGGGTTGGCCGAGAGGCCGACCATCGCGATGCGCCCGTACCTTCGCAAGATGGACAGGATCCGGTGCGGCGCATGCGAGAGCGGCAGTGTGGACTTGTCCGGGACGCTCCCAAGACTCCCCGGAAGGCTGCAAAACGCCTCGTCCATGCGGCCGGCGCACGCCCGGGGCTAGAGAACTCTCCGCGCATCGCCGTCCCTTAAGGTTACCTTCTGCCGGTCGAAGTACTCCAGGAGCGGGATCGCGTACTTCCGGCTCACGCCCGCCATTGTCTTGAACTCCCCCACGTTGATCCGCTGTCCCCGTCTTTCGGCCAGCTGCGCCCGCAAGGAGCCAATCGCGTCGCCGTGGAAGACAAGCTCTGCGCTCACGCGAACCAGAATCCCCTCCCGAAGCAGGGCTGCAAGCACACGGCGAGCCCGGGCGGCGTCAATGGGAAGCGAGGGGAGGAATTCCTTCAGTCTCGGCACACGCAGGCCCGCCTTGTCGAAGGCTGCGACCAGGCGATCGCGGGCATCGCGCTCGTCAGCCTGCATGCGGATTCTGTGACCGGACGTCCTGATCAGGTCGCCGTCCAGGGCCAGCTTTCCCGCCGCCGTGAGCCGCCGGATGACGCTGTCGGCGAAGAAGGCGGGTGCGTCCCCGAACTCGCTGCTGCGAATGGCCTCGATCGGGGCCCCAGCCTTCAAAGGATTCGCCTGGTGGAAACGCTTCAGAGCCCTCACCGCCCGGTCCTCCGCTTCCAGGGCCTTGGCCACTGAGCAGACCCACAACGGATGCGCCCGAAAGACCCGGACCTCGGGGCTTGCGCGTGCCGCTGCGAGCCATTCGGATTCCCTCTTGCCCGTCATCGCGGTCAGACTGGCTCCGGCGAGGCCGTAACGGCGGTTCCGGCACAAGGCAGAAAGGATGTCGGCTGGATGGCCCGCTTGGAGTGCCTCGAGTTCCGGTTTCCAATCGTCCTTGCGTTTTCGCCTCGGCGCTTGCGGAAGCAGCACGGTACCGCCCGCGATCGTCGTCAGCGGCGAGAACTGGCGAAGGATGAACGTGTCGCCCGAGACGCAGACCAACGGCTTGCTCAGGCGGAGCTGGACGAATCCG
This sequence comes from Bryobacterales bacterium, assembly GCA_028819255.1. Taxonomy (GTDB): domain Bacteria; phylum Acidobacteriota; class Terriglobia; order Bryobacterales; family UBA6623; genus VXMF01. The sequence goes on from JAPPMB010000054.1 coordinate 129,093, forward strand.
CGAGTCCCGGGTGCGATGGTCGTTCGCCGGCCGGCCGCCCCGAGAATGTACGCTCGGCCCACGGTCTCGGACGTGGCCAGATGAACGTGAACCGGAGCCGCGTGCTTCAGCGGCTTCGCAGAGTCCAGAAGCTCGATCCGGGCGTCGAACCGGTCTGTCGCCGCGAATCGCCCGGGGACGACAATGCACTTGCCCCGCGCGAGCTCGGACCTGGCGACTCCTCCCAGATTGACCGCTGTGCGCTGGCCGGCGAACGCCGCCTGGACCTGCCCGCCGTGGACTTCCACGTTGCGGACGCGGGCCTGCCGACCGCCCGGCAGAATCTCGACCACGTCGTCAACCTCCAGCCGGCCGCTGGCAAGCGTGCCGGTCACGACCGAGCCGAACCCCTTCATGGTGAAGGCCCGGTCGACCGGCAGTCTCAGGAGACCGTCCGAGCTCCGCGGCCTGACGGCGCGTGCCCTGCTCGCGAGGTGGCGCCGCAGTTCCGGAAGGCCGGTCCCGGTCACGCTGCTGACCGGAATCACCGGCGCCGTCTCCAGGAACGACCCGGCTAGGTACTCCTCGACTTCCAGCTTGACCAGCTCCAGGATCTCCTCATCGACGAGGTCCACCTTGGTCAGCACGACGATCCCGTGGCGGATCCCCAGCAGGCGACAGATCTCGAAGTGCTCCCGCGTCTGGGGCATGACGGACTCGTCCGCCGCGACCACGAGCAGTACCAGGTCGATGCCGCCCATGCCCGCCAACATGTTCTTCACGAAGCGCTCGTGACCCGGCACATCGACGAACCCAAGCCGAACACCCGGCGCGACATCGAGGCTCGCGAAGCCCAGGTCGATCGTGATGCCTCTGCGCTTCTCCTCCTCCCACCGGTCCGTGTCGGTTCCCGTGAGGGCGCGTACGAGCGAGGTCTTGCCGTGATCGATGTGTCCGCTGGTGCCGACGATCACGTAGAGGGGTGCATTCTCCATCGCGACAGCTACTCCAATCTCCAGGCATTCACTTGCAGGCGTCGCCAATCGAGTCCTCGCGTGGAACTCGATCCATGCACAGTGCAGCAGCCGACGCTTCCGGCTTGCCGGTGAGAATATCGGCCACGGGAATTCGGACCGGCGAGTTTGCGTCCAGATCGGTGACCGCTCTCCACCGGCTGCTTCGACAGGACTCGCCCATCCGCGGGCCACTCCGAACTCCCAGATGCCGTATCGCTTGCGAGTCCCGAATTCGTCTGTCCGCCCCCGCTGCGAGTTCACTGGGCTCCACAGGTGAAGCATTGTGGCGCTTCGGAGCCGACCGGGCTGGCAGAGGCGCTTTGGAGTTCTCCCCTTGTGGATGAGTTGTCAGCGCCCGCACTGATCCGTACGCCACCGCTGCGGCTGCACCAACGGCCTTGGAGGAGGTCGACGGAGCCAAGACGACCTCGCCCTCTCGCCGACCTGAGTGCGCGGCCCCTTGTCCTCCCGTCGAACCGGGATCCCACATTCCCAGGCTCGCCACGGTTTCAACAACGATCGTCACTGAGGGGCGCTCACTTGTCCGGACGGGACTGAGTTTCCGGAAAGAGCTCATTCACAAGTGTGGCAGTTTGCATCGCCGCCGGGGCTCTGGCGAATTCCAGTGCCCACGACCTGGGTGCACAACGAACCAACGTTGCGGGGCGAGTGGTGTTGTTGACTTATGATTGATATTAATTCTCTATAGATTCTCCTGTTTATCCGCTATCTGCCGGATGGCGCTTGGCAAGCGTTCACACCTATAATCTCCATTGAAGGCAGATTCCGGCGACATGCCCTGGTTGATTTATCTGCTGCTGCTTTCGGCGGTAGCGGCCCAGCCCCTTGAGATCGTGAACGACTACGGTGCCGTGCATGTCGAGATTCTCGCTGACAATCGCCTGCAGGCGTGGCGGGCCGACACGCCGGAACAGTTGTGGGAAGGCATCGCAGTCAGCCGGTCGCCGGCCAGACTGCTGATCGAAGCGCTTCCGCCCGAAGCCGGCGACGCACCGGATCTGGAGGTTCGGGTCCCACTGGCGAGCGAGTTCTTCGTCCGGACCCAGGACGGTTCCATTCGGCTGACCGGGATGGCACGGCGGGCCCGGGTGCAGTCGATTCGCGGGGCGCTCACGATTTCGGCGCCACTCGACGTGACGCAGATCAACATTGAGACGACTTATCGTCCGCCAGTCACAAATGTCGCTCGGGCCAAGCGGCTCCGCTTCGCGCAGACGCTGATCCACCCGCGCCTGCAAGTCTGGACGCTCTCGAATTCCTTGAGTTCGCGGGACCTTCGTTTCGGCCTGATCCAAGGGACGCTGCACTCGCCGCCTGCCTTGACGGTCAAGGACTGGCCGATCCCCCGGGACTGGCCGCTCAAGCCGCACACGCTCTCGACGCAGGCCGTGGCTCGCCTGCTTGCAAGTGCCGAGCGTCGCAAGCGACGTGGGGCCGCGCCACCGAGGCGATTGCCTCGCGACCTTGAGGTGGAGGCCGCGCCGGGCACGGAGGCATTGTTCACTTCCGAGGTCCGGATGGTCAGCATGAGCGTCGCCGTGGCAGACGGCGGCGGAAGACCGATGGACGGGCTCAAGCGGGCCGATTTCGTCGTCGAGGAGAACGGGGAGCGCCAGGAGATTCAGGTGGTCGATCCGGAGGAGTCTCCGTTCAACATGGCGATCCTCCTGGATCTGAGCGGGAGCACCGCCGTGGATCTCGAGCACATGCGCCAGGCGACGGTGCGGCTGATCGAGATGGCGGGTCCCAATGATCGGGTCGCGCTGTATGCGATGTCGGGCAGCCTCTTCCATCGCCTGACCTCATTGACTTCGGACCGGGCGACACTGATGGCCCACTGCCGAAGGCTTCCGTATCCGGCGGGCGGATCCCCGCTCTGGGACGTGGTTGCGCTGGTGTACGACGACGAACTCAGTCAGCACGCAGGGGAGCGCAACGCACTGGTGGTCATCAGCGACGGCATTGACAACCGCATCAGCGGACAGTCGGTTCCCTCCATGCTGAAGGCGACGCGGCTGACCGAGGCCGCCGCGGAAATGGACGCTCGCATCTACCCGATCTTTCTCCTGTCCGGCGAGCGGTTCGGTCGCAACTGGTCGACCAAGGCGCGGGCACGCATGGAAGCACTCGCCAGGAAGACAGGTGGCAGACTCTTTCAGGCACAGTCCGTGGCCGACATCGAGCCTGTGCTGCCTGCCCTCGCACGCGAGATGCGGAGCGTCTATGAGATTGCCTATTATCCGGCGGACCAGGACTTTGACGGGAGCTGGAGGCAGGTCCGGATCAAGGTCGGTCTGCCGGGTGCGCAGGTCCGGGCGCGGCCGGGGTACTTTGCGGACTAGAGAACATCAGGCATGGGTTTTCCGGTTCCTTGACGGTCGAAGGTTTCCGGCACGATCCGCCTTCCCCCACTGGTGTCGCGTTGAGCACCCGGACAATGCGACATAACCCGTTATTAGTGAACGAGTTACAAGTGATTTCGGGGTGTTGGAGGCTTGAGTCCTCCGGCTCCAGTTGATTTGTCGTCCCCACCTCCCTCGCGCAGGTCGACTCTTCGAAATGTTGGACATGTGTCGTGGCCAGACCGTCTTCTGTCTTCTCATGCAGTTGGTCCTCTGGAGGGCGTCCTCCCGCAACGTCGCCTGCGACCGCGGCGACCGCGGTGTGCGAACAAGTCTCGCTCCATGAGTTGTTTACAGAATCATGGCCGCCACCGTGGCCGGATCCGACGGGGCTGCAGATTCTGCTGTTCGAGACCTGACCCGAACCTGCCGCGCTCGGCGCTGCTGTCCAGGCCTCGCGATTTCGAAGCAGTCCGCCAGCCCCGTCTCTCGCGAAGGCTGCTGCGTCGAAAGTGCGAGTCGAGCCTTGGAATCCTACACTTTCTCCGCCGCTATGGGCATCTTCTTGGGACTCTTCCCCGCGAGAAAGGCCGCCCGGCTCGATCCCATCGAAGCGCTCCGCTATGAATAGCTGGCGGCGTGACATTCCGGTGTGACAGTCACTGGGGACCGGCAAGATCAGTTGCGTCGGCCTTTCGGCCACGACCGTCCAGACGGCGCCGAAGAGTTCTCGTTCGCGGCTCGCGGCACCGCTCGCGCGTTGGTGTCACGACCTGCCGAGACCGGCTTGCCGCTGGCGCGACAATAGGGTCTTGGAATGCGTCGATCGGCGAATGGCCCGGGACGTTTGTCCGGAATTCGAGTGGCTGAACCACGAGTCCGCAAACGGTGGCACTCGAGTCTTGGCTGCCCATCCGGATGGTCAAGTCGACATCACTGACCAGCTGGATGTGGGCGCCACCCAACTTCTGCCGCGATCGCGCTGATCGGAGGGCACATCGCGCCCGCGGGCTGGCGGAGTGATCGAAAGAAACGAGCCGCGAGAGGAAATCGACACCCGGGCAAGCTGCTGATCGTCGATACTCAGCGTGCGGACGGAGGGCTGGTTGTGCTTCTCAGAAGCGCGCAGCCATGCTTCGGGCGACCTTCTCGTTCGCCGCCTGGATCAGAGCCACGTTTTCCGCATCTGGCTTCTCCTGCTCGTCCAGCAGGCCGTAGCGGCGGGCCCGATTCCTCTGGTAGGCCCCGCAAAGATGGAAACCAATACAGCCCGGATTGCTGTAGAGCCCTGTGAGCGTGTCCGCGTACCACTCACCTTCGTTGCGAGTGAACTCTCCCGGCTTGGTGTCCCACTTCATCCTTGCCGCGTCGGCGAGGAGAACCGGCTTGCCGGTTTTCTTATGCCAGTCGTCCAGCTGCGTCAGCGGCTCGCGGAAATCTTGGAACGAAAGCACGTCGACATACGGCAGCGCCGCATCGACGACCTCGTCCGAGATCGGCTGGTTGGCCTCGTAGCGATCACCAAGAATCAGATGGTGCTTGTCGTAGCGGCGGATCGCGTCGTACGTCGTCTTGTAGTATTGGCGCGCCAGCGCAGCCAGGTCCTTCCGTCCGGCTTCGGTCTTCAGTCGATCGGGATCGAACATTGGGCCGCGCCACTCGTTCCGGGGCCGGTCGTGGACCCAAGTCGGGCAGTCACTGTAGAAATAACCGATCAGTTCGTGCTCCTCGCTCAGCTCCGCGCAGTGCGACCGAGCGACGTAGTCGCACCACTGCTCCCAGCCCGAGCTATGGAAGTCAAAGTGCCGGGTGTGTTGCTCCCACTGGTGAGATTCGGTGAACGGCAGGAGGTGACAGTAGGGCATGCCCAGCGACCTATACTCGTCCAAGGTGAACGAGCGCGAGTGGGCCCAGTTGCGAACCGTCACTTCCTGAACCCAGCCGACGGAATTGAATCCCCATCGCCTTAGGTTTGGCGCGACGGATTCCTCGATCCAGCGCAGCATGCTGCCGCCGTACTTCTCCCGCCAGATCCGGATGTTCTCCGGGTAGCGTAGGGTCGCTGCATCGATGTGGTTCAGCCCAATGGTGAAAAACGGCGCTCCGTCCGACGTGATCAACCACAAATGACCGTCGCGCTCGCCGAGCGTGAAGAAGCCTTCGGGCTCCGACTGTGTTGTGGCCGCGGCTGTCATTCCGACGCTTGCGCCAAGTGCTAGCGCGTTGCGAAGGAGTTGCCGTCGGTCAAGTGTCATGCCGGCAGTCGTCGAGCGCCATCTTCGAGACACTCACGCCTTGATCTCCTCGAACTGTTTCGTCGCGATCCCAACGAAGCGGTCCAGCGGAATGCCGGCGCAAGCGAGCAACGTGGTCAGCAGATCTCCTTGATTCCCTTTGGTATTGGGCAGGAACCGTCCCGTCTTGATGGCGCCGCCCCCTGAGCCGGCAATCACGAAGGGGAGGTTCTCGCGCGTGTGCTCGTTCCCGTCTTCAAGGCCGGATCCCCACATCATGATGCAGTTGTCGAGCAAGGTCCCGTCGGCTTCACGGAGGCCGTGCATCTTCTTCACCATGTAGGCGAACTGCGCGATATTAAACTCCGTGATCTTGGCGACCTTTGCGACCATCTCCGGATCGTTCTGGTGATGGGTTTGCGAGTGATGCTGATCGCTAAATCCAAGTTCTGGGTACGAGGCGCCGTTCGGTCTCGATCCTATGTAGGTGGAGACGCGAGTCGTGTCGGTCTGGAACGCCAGCACGTTCAGGTCGCACATCACCTGCATGTACTCGCTCCGCTTGTCTCCTTCCGGGATCTTGATCTCGATCGGCGGCGAATCGGTGGCGTAACGTTTGCTCGCGCGGACCCCGGCCTTTTCCAGTGCAGCCTCTTTCTGGCGATACTCGATGGCGGCGATGCGTCGTTCAACAGAGCGAACGCTGTCTAGGTATTCGTCAAGTTTCCGCTGGTCAGATCTAGGCAAGGTACGCCGCAAATCCCTCGCGCCGCCCAGCACGATATCCAATAGGCTTCGATCCAGAGCGTTCACTTGCGTTGACTCGTGTCCATCGCCGTGCTGCTCCGGTTTGCGGAACAGGCGATTGAACACGTTCCGTGGATTGATCTCGGCAGGGACCACCTGGGTCGGAGAACGATAGCTGCAGTGCGAATAGTACCCTTCGTTCAGTCCCTCTTGGTTTTCCTTCCAGTTCTGAGGCATCGTGGCCAGTTCTAGCGACGGCAGCGTAGTGAAGGCTCCCACGTGGTTGGCGGCAATCTGGTCCGCCGAGATCGCGATGTTGATCTCGTTTCGCTTGTCGGCGGACGGCAACGTCGCAGTGAGCCACGTGGATAGCTCAAGCGCGTGCGGCGCCCCGTTGAAGGGAGCGATGGAGACGCCGGAAATTCCCTTCATCGTGAGACATTGATCGAGCACCGGACGCAATGATTCAAGCGCGGGCGGCGGGGACGAAAGATAGCTCTCCGCATCCGAAGGCCAGAACTGATCCATGATCACCCCATGAGGCATGTACATGAATCCAAGGCGCACCGGTGGTTTGTACGCTTGGCCTTTCGCAGTGTCGGCCCAACCCATCGTGTCCATGAGGGGCAGGGCGAGTGAGACGCCCAACCCTTGCAAACAGGCTCGTCGGTCAATCAGCGCGCTTTTTCTCATTGGAACTCCTCTCTTCTTCGATTCGACGATGCGTAAAGGGATAACTCGTGACAACCGCGTTGATGAGCGTCTGCATACGGTAGCCGTCGCCGCCGATTTCCCGCATCAAATTGTCCACCACGATTTCGTCGTAGCCTTCCAACCTTCGGCCCAACGCATAGGCTAGCAGCTTCTCCACCAGGTTGCCGGCCAGATCATCGATTCGTCCGGCGATGATGGCTTTCAGATCTTTGGGGCCCGAGAAACGTTCTCCGCTCGGAAGCTCGCCCGCTGCATCAATCGCCTTGCCATTGTCGTCCCGGTCGCGCCATCGGCCGATGGCGTCGAAGTTCTCTAGACCGAATCCAATCGGGTCGAGGATTTGATGACAGTTGGCGCAGACGGGATTCGTGCGGTGTAGCTCGGTACGCTCCCGCAGGGACAGGTCTACGGCCGTCCCCTGAACCTGTTCGTCCAGTGCCGGAACGTTTGGTGGGGCGGCCGGCACGTGCTCTCCGAGCAGCTGTTCCAGTACCCACACGCCGCGCTTGACCGCGCTGGTGCGGTTGGGGAAAGAGGTCGCCGCTAGAACTCCGGGCATTGTTAGAACTCCCCCGCGATTGCCATCGCTCAGGTGGACCCTCCGCATTTCGGGTCCCCGGACGGTCTCTTCCAAGCCATAGATCGAGGCCAGTGTCCCATTGAGATAGGTGTAATCGCCACCTATGAAATTGATGACGCTCCTATTTTCACGGACAATGCTCTCGAAAAAAAGGCGGGCTTCGTTATACATTGCCTCACGCATGTCAGCGGTCATCTGCGGAAACAGTGCAGGATCAAAGACCTGGCTGTCCAAGCCGCCGACGCCAAGCCACTGTGCGCCAAACCCGTCAAACAGAGCGCGGGAGCGACGATCTTGCAGTAAACGTTTCACCTGCGCTTCGAGAATCTCCGGCTTATGGAGCGTCCCGCTATCAGCGAGAACCATCAGCTCGTTGTCGGGCATGGTGGCCCACAGCAAATAGGACAAACGCGAAGCGAGTTGATAATCGTCCAGCGGAACGATACCCGTGTTCGACTCGATTCCTCCAGACGGAGTAATGAAGAGAAACTGGGGAGAAACGAGGACGGCCTTGAGCATCAAGTGAAGCGACTGCTCGTAACCGAGTTCGTTCTGCCTTCCCAATTCGAACGCTTCCACCAAGACATCCAGCTCCGCCTGGGTTGGAGGCCGGCGGTAAGCCTTCCTCGCAAGGGACCGGGCGACTTCTCGCGCCGCTTCTCGGGTGCCTGTCTCCCGCGTAGCAAGCTCGCCGAACAGCCGCTGCTGGACTTCGGTGGGCGGGGCGTCGTCCGGTGCCACAATCCGATCCAACACCCGATCAGCGATTGTCAGATACTGCTCGAGCTGGAGGGGGGAAAGCGAATTGAGATACCCCTCGCCGCTCACTTCATCCGGCAGACCGTCGGCCATCGACGGCTCGACGCCGAAGAGATCATGTAGGGTGTTGCCGTATTCGGTCTTGGTCAGCCGCCGGATGACGAAACGCCCGGGATTCTTCTCGCTGAGGTACTTGAGCTTCGCAATCCAATCGACGAACATCCTTCGATCCGCATCGCTCGGCTGGGGCGCACCTTCCGGCGGCATGTCGTGCGCCTTCACCCTGGCGACCGCTCTCTTCCACTGATCGTGAAAGGCGGCGTGGCCTGGGGCCTTGAGCGCCGGCGAAAAATTAACCCCCGCTTGCGTGGGCCGTCTGTTCTGGTGGCAAGCGATGCAATAGTTCTTGATGAACGGCGTTACGCGATCGCTAAAGAACGCTTCGGATTCAGCCTTCAGCGCTTCATGGTCAGCGCCGCCGGTTTCGGCACGGGCCCCGCAGGGCGAGACTAGACACAAAACTAGGGATAGGCGCAAGAATACGGGCACCTTCGAGACAGGACTGACCGTGTCGGAAGGGGTCATGCTTGAAGAAGGTCTTCGATGGCTGCTCTGTTTCAGCGAATCGGCTACGTGAACTCCACAGTTTCCCCCATGATGTACTAGTTCGTCAACTCCCGCGTCCTGCAGACGCATGAGCGCATGATCCGGAGCTTGGCGTGATTCGTCCCGGTAGGCTCCCTCCATAGGAACAGGCATTGAGTCGGTCAATCTCGCGACGATGCCGTCGACCCGATCCGTCCCGGCGTCAGTGAGGGTAAGGGGATTCGGCACCGATGAGCTGGGGTGCTTGGTGACCGAGATTCAGGCTTCCCCCCGGCTGCCGCCCATTCGTCTGCCACCAAGACAGGCCTTGTCACATCTGAGCAGGATTCTGCGGAGCGTCAGGCCTTGGCCGATGGAGCGTCGTCCACGTTGCTAGACTGTTGTGCACAATGCGGTCCCGAAGATCGTTTCTCGGCGCACTCGGCAGCGTCGCTCTAGTGCCTAGGGCGGCCATTCCGAGAACGAGTGGCCCGCTCAAGATCGTTTCCGTAGAGGCCGTGCCTGTCCGTCTTTGGTCTCGCTCCAGCCAGGGCCGCCTTCCCACGTTCGGAGGACCATACGACCCCGCCCGTTGGCGGTACAGCGGGCCTTACTCGCAGCTTGCGAGCGCGATCGTCGTCATCATCAAGACCGACCAGGGGATTACCGGCTACGGCTTCGGGGCTGGCGGAGGGGCGGCGGCAGAGATCATTCACGGTCATCTGCGGCATCTGCTTGTCGGCTCTGACCCCCTCAACGTCGAGCTGCTCTGGGACCAGATGTACTCCTCCGGCATCTACTACGGCCGGCGCGGCGTGTTCGTGATGGCCCTCAGCGGTATCGACAATGCGCTCTGGGACATCGTCGGCAAGTACGCCGAGACTCCCGTGCACCGCCTCATCGGTGGGCCGACGCAGGAGAAGGTGCCCGGCTACATCACCAACTCCGATCCGACTGTCGGCCTGGATCTCGGGTTTCGGCACTTCAAGCTGGGCGTGCGGGACGGCGTTCTGGAAGGCAAGGCTGGCATGCGGCGCACCGAGGCGGTGCTCGCCCGAGTCCGGGAGGCCATTGGCCCCGACCACACACTGATGATCGATTGCGGCTGTCGCTGGAACGACATCGGCTACACCCTCGAGATGGCGGAGAGGCTGGAGTCCGTGGGGCTCTACTTCATCGAGGAGCCGCTGTCACCGGACAACATCCTCGGATACCAGCGACTCGTCGAGGAAGTTGACAGCACGCTGATCGTGAGCGGCGAGCACGAATACACACAGTACGGCTACCAGATGCTCCTGCACCACCGAGGCACGGAAATCCTGCAGCCAGACATCAGCTGGTGCGGCGGACTCACTGCCCTGCGCAAGATTGCGGTGATGGGCGCGGAGCGCGGGTTGCCGATCATTCCCCACCGGGGCAGTAGTCTCTACGGCATGGCGATCGTCCTGACCGCAAATGCCCCGCTCGCCGAGAGCTTTGGCACCGGGGACCAGGCTACCGACCTGATGCTCGCGATGACCTCGCCTTTCGAGGACGGGTACTACTTCGCGACCGACAAGCCCGGCTTCGGCACGGAAATCACGGAGAAGATGGTCCATGAACATGCAGGCAGCAGCGCGCTACAGGGATAGCGCACCGACAGGAGAGTGGTCCAGGCGGGCACTGCTCGCCTTCCTCGGCGGGTTTGCCGCTCCGGGTGTGCTCGCAGCCGACGACGGAGAGTTCCGTGGCATCTATCCGATCGTCGCGACGCCGTACAAGGACGACGGCTCGGTGGATCTCGCCACTCTGGCGGCGGAGGTCAAATTCCTTGACAAGGCCGGCGTGCACGGCATCGTCTGGCCCCAGCTGGCCAGCGAGTACGCCCTGCTTACCTACGAAGAGAGGATTGCGGGCGCCGAGACGATCGTCGAGGCGTCCAAGGGCCTTAGGCCCAAGGTTGTTATCGGAGTGCAGGCCAGCGACACTTCGGCGGCGGTGCGGTATGCCGAGCACGCCCGGTCGATCGGGCCTGACGCGATCATTGCGCTGCCTCCGCGAAGTCCCGGGCAGACCAAGTTCGATCTGGACGCAGTGGGGGAGTATTACGCCGCCGTGGCGGAGGCTGGCCGGTTGCCGATGTTCATGCAGGCCATCGGCAACATGAGCGTCGAGTTCGTGGCTCGCACGGTGAGGGAGATTCCGAATCTACGGTTCGTCAAGGACGAGGCGGGACACACGCTCACCCGGATCACGGAGTTTGGCGGCCTCCCTGGGGAGGACCGACCGGCAGCGTTCACGGGCGGCCACGGAAGAACGCTGATCGAGGAGATGTCGCGCGGGTCTTCCGGGACCATGCCTGCGGCTTCGTGGGTCGACCTGTACGTGAGGGTCTGGGAGCTGTGGCACGGAGGTCGCCGAACGGAAGCGATCGACATGTTCTCCAAGGCGCTGCTGCTGATCACCAGGGCGTCGGCTCACGGCCTGCCGGCGCTCTCGTACGTTCTGCACCTGCGGGGGGTCTTTCCGAACTGGAAGGTGCGGAATCCGAATGCGAGGCCGCTGGACGAGCACGCGAAGCGCAACCTTGAGACCACGCTCGAATTCGTGCGTCCCTATCTGACGGCATAGCCTGGTTTCCGTCTCGTGTGCGCCTCGCAGCTGGAGGCCGACCTGACGGAAGGACCTCATCGTCCGCTGAAAGGTGTCCCGCGAATGGCAAGGGACACTGGCGGCACGCCCTGCGCCTGCGGCCCTGTGGGATGATGAGGCCGACATGTTCGTGAACAAGGTGTGCCGAACGTTGCTCCCGATTGCCATCGCGAGCGCCTGCTGGGCCGGAAGTCCTGCCAAAGGCCCCTCCGAGGAGATCCCATTCAGGAAGCACGTCATTGACCTGGGCCGCAACGAGGCCTGCGCCGTCGCAGACATTAACGGGGACGGTTTCCTGGACATCGTTTCAGGGGAGAACTGGTTCCGGGGTCCGGATTTCAAACGCGCGAAGTTCCGCTCGATCCTGACCTGGAACAACTACATCGACGACTTCAGCGACCTCGTTTTCGATGTGGACGGGGACGGTCACCTCGACGTCGTGAGCGTCGGCTGGGGAATGCAGAGCATCGCCTGGTGGCGGAACCCGGGTCGCGCAATCGGCGAATGGAAGCGGAGTTCCGTGCATGAGGGACTTCCGGTGGAATTCGCGTTGCAGGTGGACCTCGACGGGGACGGGAACGCACGGGAAGTGCTGCCCCAGTTCGGAGGCCGCAATGCCGGCAAGACGGCTTGGTACGAGGCCACCGGCGACGGAAAATGGTCCGAGCACGTCGTCCAGCAGGCCGCGGACGGACACGGGATCGGAGCCGGTGACGTCAACGGCGACGGCCGGGTCGACATCCTGACTCCCAAGGGCTGGCTCGAAGCCCCTTCAGACCCCCGGGCAACGCCGTGGACCATGCATGCCGAGTTTTCCTTTGACGAGCACGTCGGATTCCTGCATGTTCATGACGTCGATGGCGACGGCGGCAACGACATCGTTGTGACGCACGCGCATTCTTACGGCATCTACTGGCTCAGGCAGGGACGGGGCGAGGACGGGAAGAGGGTGTGGGAGCGGCAGAAGATCGACGATTCGTGGTCCCAGTCCCACGCCTCGACCCTTGCGGACCTGACGGGAAATGGACGTCCGGAGCTCGTGACGGGGAAGCGTCTGTTTGCCCACAACGGCCACGACAAGGGAGGCAGAGAGCCCCTCGGGCTGTACTGGTACGAGTACGTGGAGACCGAGAGGCAGTGGGAGTGGGTGCGCCACATCATTCACTACGGCGGCCGCGTCGGCGGCGGCATGCAGATTCCGGTGGTCGACATTGACGCCGACGGCGATCTGGACATCGTGGTAGCGGGCAAGAGCGGTGTGTTTCTCTTCGAGAACCTGACGCGATAGGCATCAGCGACGCTGTCGAGAGACCGCAGGGACGCCCAATGGATCCGGGTGTCCGCCCCGATTACGGTGCAGCCTGCAACATCGGCCAGTGCCGCCTCAGCGACGGGACTTCACGCCGATTCGGCGAGCAGCCTGTCCTCGAAGGAGAAATCGGTAGGTGTCCGCTCTCTCGTCGGAAGCCGACGATACCAGGTCCAAGCCTCCTTCAGGCCCGCGGCCATGGACCCGATTCTGAGATCGAGCTCCCTGCGCACTCTGGACGTGTCCATCGTGATCGGCGGCATGTCGAAGTACTGACCGAAGTAGTAGGGCGCGGAAAACACCTGTCCGCCCAGTTTGTGGATTGTTTCACGTGAAACATAGCGAAGCTCGGGCTCCACGCCGACGGCTTGGCCGAGCAGCCGCACGAGCTCGTCCTGGCGGACGGGGCTGGTGTGCGCGACATTGTAGGCCCGACCCCTCGCGACAGGGTCGGTGGCGGCAAGCAGGGCAGCCGCCACGAGGTCGGTCACCGACACGAACTGCATCAGCCGTCCACCGTCGCCGGGTACGATGATAGGCCTGCCCGCGACCAGCCGGTCCCAGAAGAACGCCTCCCGGTAGAACGGATTGTGGCGGCCGTAGATGAATGGCGGCCGCAGTGTGCACGTCGGGATGCCGCGCTCCACATGCAGGGAGAGCAGGGCTCGCTCGGAGTCGGCCTTGTTGCGGCAGTATGCATCAGGGTATTCCGGATCGGCCAGCGGAGCGTCCTCCCTCCGGTCCAGTCCCTCCCCATACGCCGCGCAGCTCGACACGAAGACATATCGCTTCAGATTTGGATCACATGCTTCCGCCGCGGCGCGCACCTGCTCGCCGGTCGTGCCGTGCTCCCAGTCGTACACATTGTCGAAGACATACTCGAAACCGCCGGTGCGAAGCACCTCGGCCATCCCTTCCGTGTCGTTTCGGTCGCAGCGGATCTCTCCCACGGACGCCCCGAACGGATTCCTCCTTCCGCGATGCAGGATGGTTACTTCGTCGCCACGTTCCAGAAGCCTCCGCACGAGCTCCCGTCCAATGAACAGGGTTCCGCCGATGACCAGGACCCGGGACATTGGTGTTCCTTATCGCGGGGGTTCCTGACGGCTCAGCCAACGGACCGCCCGCGCGGCTCGCTGCCCCCGATTGTCCCGAACACGATGGATTCCTCAGCTCTTGGGTCGCACGCGCAGCGCGATGCCCAGTTCGGCCAGGCTGCGGGGCGGCACGGTGTTGGGCGCCTCGCACATCAGGTCCGTCCCCTTCCCGGTCTTCGGAAAGGGAATCACGTCTCGAATGGTTGACTCGCCCGCCAGGAGCATCACGAGCCTGTCAAGGCCCAGCGCAATTCCGCCGTGGGGCGGCGTCCCGTACCGGAGCGCCTCCAGAAAGAACCCGAAACGGTGGCTTGCCTCCTCCGGAGAAAGCCCTATGGCTTCGAAGACCTTGGACTGCACGTCCTGACGGTGGATCCGGATCGAGCCCGAGCCGAGCTCGACGCCGTTCAGCACCAGATCGTATGCATTGGACCGGCACGCTCCCGGATCGCCGGTGAGCTTCGGGATGTCATGCTCATGAGGCGAAGTGAAGGGATGATGTGCCGGAGACCAGCGGCGCTCGGTCGGATCCCAGTCAAACATCGGGAAGTCCGTCACCCAGAGAAAGCGCAGGTCGTCGTCTCTCAGCAGCCCGTGGCGGTCCGAGAACGTCTGGGCCATCTGTCTCCGAAGGCTGCCCGCCCCCGAAAGCACAGCCTCGTCCGGCCGCGGACCCTCAGCTGGCTGCAGCCCGGTCACCAGCGCTAGGAAATCGCCCTCCTGGGCCTGCAGCCTCTCCCGCACGGCCGCCATCTGGCCAGGCATCTTCTTCGTCAGGCCGCGGAAGTCATCGAACACCCGGAGGTTGAGCTCGCGGGCGTAGCCGCGGAACTGTTCCCGTTCACGCCGGGTGAGCTTTCCGACCGAGGGGGTGCGTATTGCGACGAGCGGGCCGGACATCGGCAGCTCGCCGGGCTCCAGGACGTCGGTCACGACTGCCATGGGCGGCAGGCGGAGGTCGGGCTTGTCGCTGCCGTAGAGTTCCATCGCCTCCGAGTACGCGATCCGGGGCAGGGGAGTGGACGGGGCGGCCGCCCCGGCGGCCTCGCACACATGCCCGATCAGGCGCTCGATCACTTCCAAGACTCCGTCCTGCTGCACGAACGACATCTCGACGTCGATCTGCGTGAACTCCGGCTGGCGGTCGGCCCGGAGATCCTCATCGCGGAAGCATCGCACAATCTGGAAATACCGGTCGCAGCCTCCGACCATGAGGAGCTGCTTGAAGATCTGCGGAGACTGGGGCAGGGCATACATCGTGCCCGGCTGAATGCGGCTCGGCACCAGGAAGTCTCTCGCTCCCTCGGGGGTCGAGCGCGTCATGAACGGAGTCTCGATCTCCAGGAACCCCTGCGAGTTGAAGGACTTGCGGATCGCGAGGTTGACGGCGTGGCGAAGCTGGACGTTCCGCTGCATCCGGGGGCGTCTCAGATCGATGTACCGGTACTTGAGGCGCATCTCCTCGCCGACATTCGCCTGGGCATCGTCGTCCATCTGGAAGGGCGGGGTCTCAGACGTGTTCAGTACCGTGAGCCTGTGGGCGACGAGTTCGACCGTTCCGGTGTCAAGGTTCGGGTTGTAGGTGTCCTCCGAACGCCGGACGATCGGGCCTTCCACCGCGATGACATACTCATGGCGCAGCGTTTCGGCCTTGGCGTGTGCCTCCGGATGCGTCTCGGCGTTGAAGACGACTTGCGAGATTCCGCTCCGGTCCCGCAGGTGGAGGAACAGAAGTCCGCCCAAGTCGCGCTTGCGGTGTACCCATCCCATCAGCACGGCAGCCGCGCCGATGTCCCTGTCGCGGATTTCTCCGCAATAGTGGGTCCTTGTTAGGCCGCCCAGCGTGTCGGGGACGGCGCCGTCCGAGTTGCGCTGGCCCATCAGGCCTCTTCCAGATGCTGCTCGGTCAGCTCTACGTAGTGTGCCGCGTTGAGGCGGGTCCGCTCGACCTCGGCGTCGCTGACGCTGCGCTTGACCTTAGCCGGAACGCCGGCGACCAGACTGCGCGGAGGAACTCTGGTGCCTCCCAGCACCACGGCACCGGCCGCCACGATCGAGCCGGCCCCGATGCGGGCCTTGCTCAAGATCGTCGCGCCCATGCCGATCAAGCAGTCGTCCCCGACGTCACATCCGTGCACCGTACATGAGTGTCCCACCACGACCCGCTTGCCGATCCGCAGCGGCGCGTCGGCATCCTCATGAAGACAGCTGTTGTCCTGGACGCTGGTCTCGTCTCCGATGGTCACGCTCGATGTGTCTGCCCGGACGGAGACGTTGCACCACACACTGGTGCGGGCTCCGATCTTGACGTCACCAATCAGAACGGCACTGGGGTCGACGTAGGCGCCTTCCGCGATCTCTGGACGGGCACCTCGAAAGCTTCGAATCATGACAGTCCGAGAAACCCCTGCGGGTTAGGGAGCTTGGGCGAGGCAGCACACTCGAGCCTGGCCCGGTGGGGGCTGACCAATTCCGAACATAGCACACAGGCACGCACCCCGAGCAGCGGGTTCCAGCGACTCGACACGCCGTACCCAGGGGCTCTTGTTTGTGCAGACTTGGGCAGCGTGGGCAGGGCTGCGCGGTCTCCGTCCGGAAACGCTGGATTTGCCGCAATGGTCGTGGCGAGCGGACAAGCGTTGAGGGCGGCCTTGGCTCGCGGTTCGGACGAGCGGCAGGACCGGCGCAACCGCAAGCTCCGGCATTGCAATCCCTCGGCCCGCAAGGCCTTGCTCAGGCTGGCCGCCGAGTTCAATCTGTCGCCGTCGGCGAAGCATTGAATTCCCCTCGTGGGCCGCTCTGAGTCACATAAGTGTCGTGTGGGAGCTGAGAGGCGGACGGTTCTGCCGAATGGCTCCTTGTCAAATCCCGAATGACGCGAGAAAACTACTGACCACTCTCGTTCGCGCCTCATCATAGAAGACCTTTCCGTCATGGGCAGCCCCATGCAAGACCTGGAAAGCGACCGGCAGTCCCAGGCTCTTGAACTTGCCGTGCAGCTCATGCGACTGGTTGATGGGCATCTGCTGATCTTGATCTCCATGCAGCAAGAGCAAAGGCGGGTCCGACCTGTCTACATGAAAGACCGGGCTTGCCAACATCGCCAGTTGCCGCCGTTGCTCGGGCTGGCCACCGAGCAGGCGTCGCAAAGCCGGTTTCCGGACGCTCAGCGCGCGCGGCGTGGACTGGTGCAGCATCGTCAGCAGGTTGCTTGCTCCGAAGTACGCAACTATCGCATCCACTTCCGAAGACTGGTCAAGATGCGGACCGACAAATCCTTCAAGTTCCGCAGAGTGGTTCGTTACCCCGACCAGAGCTGCTAGATGCCCCCCAGCCGACGAGCCCGCAATTGCCACCTTGCGACCGTCGTAGGGGTAGCGACTCTGATTGCCGCGCAGGAATCGAATCGCTGCCTTGATGTCGTGCACTTGGGCTGGGAAAGGCGCCTCGGGAGTGTGCCTATAATCGACGCTCGCGATCGCGTACCCCTCGCCCAGCAGGGCGGTAAGCGGCATCGAGTCCTTGGAGCCCGTGCGCCAGGCTCCTCCGTGAACGTACACGATTAGCGGAGGTGGCTTCGATGCCTGCGGCAGATAGAGATCGAGCAGCAGTTCAGGCCCGTCAACTTCGGCGAACACCAGGTTGCCGAACTTGCGAAACTCGGCCTGTTGCGCGGCGGCCGCTAGTCCCCATCCGAGGCCGGATGCAAGAACCAGGAAAAGGACTCTACCGTTCACTAGACCAAGCGAGCTACTTGGTGGCACCGCTGATGAATGATTCCGGTTCGACCTCGGTCGACGCACCGGCGGCCTGCATCACTTCCCGGATGACAGAGGCGGTCTGAGGAGAAAACCGAAAGTTCATGCCGCGGTGAACGCCCGTGGCGATTCGCAGCGGTGTCCAGCCAAGCTCGTTCTTGCGATTCCAGACCTCGATTCTGGCGCCTGACTCGACCAGCACCCTGACGGCGCCGGGGGCATGCTTGTAGGCCGCGCCGTGCATGGCGGTGTTGCCGTCGCTGTCGATGGCGTTCGGGTCTCCGCCTAGCTGAAGCGCCACCTCAACGGCTTCGACGACCTCTTCGGCAGTGCCTGCATCCTCGTCAGGGGCGCGCACGCCAACTCCTGCGGCAACCATCAAGGGCGTCGTGCCCTTCTCCGTTGGAATGGTGGGATCGGCGCCCAATTCGTGCAGGAGCCGCATCAGCTCGGCATCGGCGGTGCGAGCCGCAGCCAGGAACGGCGTCGCGCCGGACGTGTCGAGGCTGTGTTTGCCAGGGCTGGTTGACGAGGTCATGCGAAAGTTGACATCTGCCCCATGAGCAACGAGCTTGCGGACGATCGCGAGGCTATCCATATTTCCGGAGCCTTCCGGGGCGGGGTCGTTACTGCCGACGCCGGGCTTGCGGACCCAGCTGACCGTGTGCAGCGGAGTCCAGCCCGGCCCGGCAGCGTCTGGGTTGGCGCCTCGTTCCAGCAGCAGGGCGGCGACTTCGAAGTGGGCGTTAGAAACCGCGACTTCGAGCGCGCTCGCGCCGACCTCGGGTGCTTCCGCGCGAGCGTTGTCCGTAGTCCAGCCCCGGCGGCGTTGCCTAGGCAGTGCGTCGTTGACGTCGGCGCCCGCGTCGAGCAGCGCCCAAGCCACATCCTTGTTCCCTTGGCGCACGGCGAACAATAGGGCCGAGAATCCGCCATCCGATTTCGCTCCGATCTCGGCCCCGGCGCGGATCAGCTCATTCACAGCCGCAAGATGACCCTCCCCCGCAGCCCACATCAGCGCGGTCTGCCCGCGCCATGATTCGCTGGCATTGACCTCCCCGCCATGACGGATGAGTGTCCGGACGGCGTCTGCCCGGCCGGTTCGCGCCGCTCTCATCAGCGGAGTCTCGCCAGCGGGCAGCGCCGCGTTCGGGCTGGCCCCGGCTGCGATGAGAATAGCGATCATCGGAGCGCTGCCGTTCGAGGCGGCAAGCATCAGCGGAGTCACGTGGTAGCGATTCGCCGGATCAGCCGCAGCCCCGGCCTCAATGAGCGCCCGTGCTGCCTCGAGATCGTCCCAATGTGCCGCCCAGTGCAACGCGGTAGCCCCGTCGGCGGCTCGCGCGTCAACCTCGCCACCGCCGTCGAGGAGCGCCCTGACCGCAGCGAAGTCGTTCGAGCGCGCGGCGCCAACGAGCTCCGAGACGGCACCGCCTCGCAGGGGAGAGGCGACCGCGGCAGCTGCCGCAAGGCATGCAATCAGGACTTGGGTGGGTTCGCGCATGCCTAGATCGCAAGCTCCTCGATCCGGCCGCTGCTGTCTCCGAACGACGGCAGCCTGATGCCGACTCTGTCTAGCAGTGTCAGATGCAGGTTGGCGAGCGGGGCGGGCTCGTCGTACGTGATGTGTCGGCCTCCGGCGAGGCTTCCCGCCCCTCCTCCAGCGACTATGATCGGCAAGTTCAGGTGGTCGTGAATATCCGGGTTGCCCATTCCGCTGCCGCAAAGCAGGACGGAATGGTCGAGCAGGGAGCCGTCCCCATCGGCAGTTGACTGCAACCGATCCAAGTAGTAGGCAAACAGCGAGACATGGAAGGTGTTGATCTTCGCGAGCTTCTCGAGCTTGAGCGGATCGTTCGCGTGGTGCGATGTGGGATGGTGAGGGTCGGGAACGCCGATCTCGGGATAGGTGCGGTTGCTTGTCTCCCGGGCCAGCTGAAACGTCATCACTCGAGTGATGTCGCCTTGCAGTGCCAGCACCTGAAGGTCGAACATCAGGCGCGCATGGTCGGCGTAGGCTGCCGGAACACCGGTCGGACGGTCGAGGTCAGGCAGGGGTGCCTCACCGGTCTGTTGTTCCGCCCGCTGGATGCGCCGCTCGACCTCGCGAACGCTATCGAGGTAGCCCTCAACCGTGCGATTGTCTGCGGCTCCCAGCACCTTCTTGAGACGCTTGAGATCTTCGCCAACCCAGTCGAGGATGCCCCTGTCTACCTGGAGTTCCGCGCGGCGCTCTTCCGCGGTGCCGCCATCGCCGAAGAGGCGCTCGAACGCAACCCTTGGGTGCGCGACTGAGGGGAGCGGGGTCGTCGGCGAAGACCAAGACAGTTGGTTCTGATAGACGCAGGCGAAACCGTTGTCGCAGTCTCCGACGTTTTGCTGCAGGTCCATCGACAGCTCAAGCGACGGCAGCGCGGTTTGGCCGCCAATGTGTTGCGCGGCGATCTGGTCCACGGTGGTTGCCAGCTCGTAATCCGCGCCCTCGGTCATCTTCGCCCTGGCGGCGCTCAGGAAGCCCGAGTTGGCCGTGGCATGATTCCCGGCTGAGTAAGCGTTCTTGTTCTCGAGATTGGTGATGACGTTGACCTTGGCCTTGAACGCCTCCAAGGGCTCGAGGATCCGGGACATGCGGCCGAGTCGCCCGTCGTCGCCGGGAGGGGTCCACTGGCTGAGGTTGGCCCCCATCGGAATGTAGACGAATCCCAGCCTGCGGACCGGCGCTGCCGCTGTCTTCTGCTGGGCGGTCATGGCCGGAATCATGGCGTCGAGCAGAGGCAGCCCGATCGCCACGCCCACGCCTCGGAGGAGCGTTCGGCGCGGAAGGGATTTCTTTGCGATGATCATCGAGGATTCCTCATTCGGAACGGCGTACTACGTACGACTCCCAGCACCAGGGATGAAAAACGATAGTCCTGTTGCATCGAATCGCGAACAATCTTGCGGACGGCGGGAGCGTCGTAGTACTCAAGCCCCCTTCCCAAAGCATAGGTCAATAGCTTCTCCGCCAGGGTCGAGACGAACAGTTCCGGCCTGTCCAGCAGAGCCTTGCGAAAACCGCCCGGGCCGGAGAATCTGGTTCCGTCGGGAAGGCTACCGGAGGCATCCACCGGGACTCCCTCGTCGTGCGTCCGCCAGCGGCCGACCGCATCAAAATTCTCAAACGCGAAGCCGACCGGGTCAATGACGTCGTGGCACGCGGCGCAGGCGGGGTCTTCGCGATGTTCGGTGATCCGTTCGCGCAGCGTGCGCGGCTTTTCGGAATGAGTTCGCTCGGCAAGATCCGGGACTTCCGGAGGAGGCGGGCGCGGCGGAGTTCCAAGGATGTTGGCCAAGACCCATTTCCCCCTCAATACCGGCGAAGTCCGGTTGGCATAGGAGGTGACGGCAAGAATGCTTCCATGGCTCAGGAGCCCCCCTCTGACGCCGTTGGGATCAAGCTCAACCCGGCGAAAATGATCGCCGTAGACGTGCGGGATGCCGTAGTGCTTCGCGAGGCGCTCGTTCAGGAACGTATAGTCCGCCGCGAGAAGCTCGACAACGCTGCGGTCTTCCCGCAGAACTGTCTCGAATAGCAATTCGGTCTCGCGCCGAAACGCCTTCCGCAGGTTGTCGTCGAAGTCGGGGAACAGGCGCCGGTCCGGCGTCAGTGAATCGAGGTTCCGAAGGTACAGCCACTGTCCGGCAAAGCTCTGCACCAACGCCTGCGAGCGTGCATCACTGAGCATGCGCCGGATCTGGTGCTCGAGCGAATCCTCGTCATCCAGGACGCCGCGTTCCGCCGCACCCAGCAGCTCTTCATCGGGAATGCTGCTCCACAGGAAGAACGACAGCCTGGATGCCAGTTCGAATTGCGAAACCCTGTACGGCCGGCCAGTGCCGTCGCCCCTGTCCCGCTCGCCCCGGAAAAGGAACTCCGGACTTACCAGCAGTGCCCGCAGGGCGGTCTCTATGCCGGCTTCAAAACCGTCCTGCTCCAGCCCCTGACGGAAGAACTTCAGCGGCTCTTCGATGTCGTCAGCAGTAACTGGCCGACGGTAGGCTCGGCGCGCCAGCCTCGAAAGGATTTGCTTTGCGCACTGATCTTCCTCGGATGTCGAGTTCGGATAGCACGAGAAGATCCGGCGGCGGCTGGGAGTGTCACCGGGCCCAGTGGGATCGTACGGTCCGACGATCGAAAGCGAATAGACGGCGGGCTGGGTGCGCGGATGACGGTCCATGTTGAACCGCGCCAGGTAAGGCTGGCGCGGCGTTTCGATGAGGGCGGAGGACTTCGCCGGAAACGTGGCGCCGATCTCGTGGGGCCCGGCTCGGATGGGGACGCGCGCAACCAAGTGCCTGTCCACATTCCGATGGTCGCCCCGCTCGGACGGAGTCACAGTGAACCGTCGGACCTGGCGGCCGTCCACGGTCAGCTCCACCTCATGCGGCTCGTAGAGTCCTTCGACTTGTTCGTTCCGATCGCGGCTGAGCGTGATGCGGATTTCGTAGTCGCCGTCAGTCGGAAACGTATGTTTCCGCACCATGCCGCCCCTCGTGCCGAACGGCAGTTCGCTGAAGCGCGCTTCCTGGGTCAGGTCGACCGGTGCGACGATCAGCTCGCCTTCAACGTCGCGAGGAGGCGTGCCGGTCGCCAACCGGCTGATCCTGCGCGCTGCGGCCAGAAAGCGCTCCAGGAGAGTCGGTGAGACCTCACCCGTGATGTTGTCGAAGCCGTGGCTGCTGTCGTCACGCGGCAGCAGCGAGTGCACATCGACGTCAAGCGCGAGCATGTCCCGAATCGAGTTGCGGTACTCGGTGCGGTTCATTCGACGGAAGACGCGTTCGCGGCCTGCGTTGGGGTGGTTCTCTGCGTGGTCGTCCAAGCTCTGGCTCAACTCGACGACCAGCGCATCGTAGGTTGCCTCATCGGGCCGCGGCATGCCCTGCGGGGGCATGTGGCGGTGCGTCAGTTTGCGAACCACGGACTCCCACACCTGCGGGTTCTCGCCGGGGGAAGAGGCGTCTAGCCGGTCGAGAGTCAAGCCACCACTGGAAACGGTTGAGTTGTGACACCCAAGACAGTAGCGGTCCAGCACCAACTGCGAGCCAACCTGGGCGCAGAGGGGAACGGTGAAGGCGAAGAGTGCCGCCAACTTGGAAACGAGACTCATTGTCCTCCGCACCGCACCAGCCGCAAGCCATTCCGCTCCCGGCTGAGGGGTCTTGCTCACGCCACTCACTGCAGTGCGGCACTCAAGCGGCCTGAGCATGGTGTCTGATTCAGCCACCCTTTGGGAGCGGCGGGGCGCGGGTGCTCCGCCGCTCCGCAGATTCCGAATGCAGCTAGAACGTGATTCGCACGGCCATCTGCATCTGACGCATCGACCCAGCCCTGTCGAGGGTCCCGAAGTCGCCGTTCTCCACGTTCCCGTTCAAGGACGAGAGATTCACGTGGTTCAGCGCGTTGAACATGTCCGCCCGCACCTGGAGCCGCGAGGATTCCGTCAGGCCGAAGCTCTTTGACAGGGAGAAGTCGACCGTCCATTGGCCCGGTCCGCGAACCAGCCCCTTCGCAGCATTCCCCACGCGCTCGGCGATGCCGCGATTCTCGTTGATCCTCCGGAAGGCATCTGGATTGAGGTACCGGACGTCCTGATGCGAGCCGACCCGGGGGCTTCCGTAAGGCGTTCCCGCAGGGACGAACATGTCGCCGCCGACGTAGTCCGCCCGGCAGTACCAGGACTGCGAGCAGCCCTGCCTGATGTAGACGGGCTGGCCAGTCGTCCCCGAGTAGATGCCGGAAACCTGCCAGCCCCCGAGGACGCTTCGGACGAACGCGCTTGAGTCCCTGAACTTCGGCAGCTCATAAATCAAGTCGCCCACGGCCCGGTGCGTGGTGTCGAAGTCGGGAATGCCGCGCTCAATCGCCAGGTTGAAGAAGTCCTGGATATTGGTTTCCGCATCAGTTCCGTAATACACGCCGACGTCGCCCCCTGTGTACGCCAATGTCTTGCCCCAGGTGTAGTGGAAGTCGAACGACAGGCTTCGGGAGAAGCGCTTGCGGAGGGACGTCTGCAGCGAGTGGTTCATCACGCTCTCCCCCATGTCGACGAAGTACGGACCTCCCGGGATGAGTTTGGGGTTGGGTCGAATTCCAGTCTGCCGGTCGGGCAGGTTGAAACGCCGATGCATCGGAAACTTCACGCCGCGCGTTCCCACGTAGCCGACTTCCCACATCAGGTCCGGCGTGAGCCGGCGCTGAACGTTGAGCTGGTAATTGATCGTGTAGGGGTTCTGCAGGTCCGGCGTGATGAGCGAGAACACCAGCTCGTTCCCGCTCTCTTCGATGTCCCGTTGTGCGATCGGAATGATCTCCTCATTCGTGAATGGGTACATCACTCCCAGCCGGTTCGCTTCGATTGCGCTGTACCGGACCCGGAAGGGAATGTCCGGTCCAGCGACGCTCTGCCTCAGAATCGCCGGCACCTGCGCGGCGAACATGATTCCAACCCCGCCTCTGAGGACGGTCCTGTCCTCATGATCGAAACGGTAGGCGAAGCCGACCCGCGGGCCGAGATTCGCCCAGCCGTCATGCTCGGTCGGCTTGTCGCGCGGGCGACGGGGACCAAAGGCGAAGTTCGTAAAGTCGGCGCCCGGCGGCAGTTCCAGATTTTTGTTGGTAACGTCGATACTGCCGGTCGGCTCCACTGTGTTGTTGGAGTAGAAGTCGTAGCGCAGACCCAGGTTCAGCGTCAGACACTCCATGACGCGCCAGTCGTCCTGGAGGAAGCCGCCGATCTCATACATCCGAGAGGAATGCGGCCCGTTCGAGCCGAAGGAGATCACGGCCCCATTGATCCGATTGGCCTGCATTTCCTCAATGTTGAGAAATTCGTAGAGAGGATTCTCGGGATTCGTGCGCGATCCGCCGTAGTGAACCGCGCGACCTCCGAACTTGATGGTGTGGCTGCCTCGGTTGAGGGTGAATTTCTGATCGAGCGTGGTCGTTGTGCCCTCCATCAGCCAGACCTCGCCGCTCCCCAGTGTGATCGTTCCGCCGACATTGCGGAGCCGAAACCTCGGTATCCGGTTTTGCCAGTCGATCGTCTCCCCCTTGTCAGGGTCGATCAGCGTGAAAATGTTGTCGAGCCTTTCCATATCGGCGTAGTTGGATCCAAAGCGCGTTTCCGACACCCAGGTTACGCCCGTCTTCGTGTATTGCAGGTTGTATCGGTCCTGCACGTACGTGTATTCACGGTCGTTGGCTCCGTTTAGGTTGTATCTCGGATCCAGACCGAACGGACGATTGCGCGTGTACGTGAACGACAGGTTGCTGGTCTCGGTCACGCGATAGTCCGCTCTTGCGATCACATGGTTCTCCCGTCGTTCGCGAGACCCGACCTTTTCGGTTCGCCCGCGGTACTCGTCGAACAACAAGACCGGCTCGGGAATGGTGTCCATCAACATCCTGATTTCCTGAAACGGAAGCGCGTTGAGGATGGTAGTTCGCAATTCCGGTGTCGGAACGGTTCCCGTCACACGCTGCGAGGCGTACTCGCGATAGCCTTCGTAGGTGGCGAAGAAGAACAGCCTGTTTTGCTTGATCGGACCACCCAGCGAACCCCCGAACTGATTGAACACCTCGCGGTTCTTCGCAATCTGGGAGCCGTTCGCGTTGTAGTTCGTCTGGAACGGATTCCGCGCATTGAACACATGCGAGCGATAGTTCTCGAACACGCTGCCGTGGAATTCATTTGTGCCTTGCTTGCTGATGAGATTGACTGTCCCGCTAACCACTCCTCCATTCTCGGCCTTCATGATTCCGCGCATGACCTGCACTTCATCCACAGCTTCGATGCTCATCACGTCCATGTAGTTGCGGCCCCCGTACTGTTGCAGAGCACGGCCTTCGGACGGATTGGAGTTGGCGTCAGTTCCATTGACGGTGACTCCTGTGCCGCTCTTGCCGAGCCCATTGATTCGCAGGCTTCCGCCTCCCACGTCGACCCCTGTGGAGAGCCTGAGGATATTCGTGATGTTGCGGCGCCCCAGCGGCAGCTCGGTGATCTTCATGGAGTTCAAGCTCTCGCTCTGCTCGGAGGCCTGCGTGTTCACCAACGGCGGACGGCCCTCGACCGTAACGGTTTCGGCCAGACTGCCGATTTCGAGGGTGTGCGTCTGGCGCACAACCTGCGATGCGATCAAGGCGATCCCAGTGCTCTGGTACGTCTTGAAGCCATCAGATTCGACCTTGAGCGTGTAGGTGCCAACTGGCAAGACGTTGAACACGAAATCACCAGTCACACTGATCGGTGCAACATAGACAAGCCCCGTGTAATCGTTTGTGAGAGTCGCGTCACCACCCGGAATGATTGCACCGGTCGAATCCTCCACAGTCCCGTACAACGTCGCCGTTGTAACCTGGCCCAAGACGACGGTCGTCGAGCACAGCAAGAATGCCAGTACGAGACGGACCGAAGGCGATCCTGATTTCATTGCCCCTCCTTTCGGGCACCGCGGAGGCACCCTGCTGCGGACCTAGTACATCCCGCTTCCCACCCTTGTCGGGCAAGCCCAAAGGCCAGCACCCTGTTCTGGCCGGACCCTCTGGCATGAGGAGCCCTCCTCCCGCCTGCTAGATCTCCAGCATGAGGACTGAGGACAGGAACCAACGAACACGAAAACCCGTTGAGAGTCTAGCCGATGGAAGGCATGCAGGCAAGACAGCAGTTGTCAAGAATGGTGGTCTGGCCTGGGTGTCGGAATCATGGCGAACGTCCGCACTCGGAATCGCCGGACTTTCCGCTGATCGATCATCCGTCCCATTGCGAAGGCCAGTTCGCTGTCTCGCGTGGCTGGACTCAAGTGCGAGCTTGAAGTCGCGCCAGGGGCTGCCGGTCCGATCCCATGGCCACGTCGCACTCGCGGGGAGCCGCCAGGGCGCGGTCCATGAGCTTCTTCATCAGCAAGGCCACGAACGGCTTCCCGGACTGCCGAGCGCTGGCGCTGAGTTCGTCGGGAGTGGGCAAGCGGCGCGGCTCGGCCGGCGATCTTAAGCGCATGGAGGCCAGGCTGGTGAGTCTCACGCTCTGCGGGCAAGAAGAAGGGGACTTGCATCTTCATCGCGAACGCACGCCGGCTAAAGGGCCCATGCTCTTGCTGAAATCGCCAGACTCTGAAAGCTCCTTGCCCGAGCGGCCGCAGTGGGTGGCGCCTGTTCGGAACGCCAAGCGACGCAGGCGGGCCGCATCCGTCCTTCCAGAAGACCCGGAACGCGCGACAGGTCCCCGCGCCATCCTTCCCGGTCACCGCCCCCGCGTCTTCCGCTTCGGGCATTGCCCAGCCATGACGCCCATCCGACACCCCTCGGACCGCTTCCCGCCCAGTCCTGGACGCCCCATGTTTGAAATGTCTGCCAACCATCAGCCGGGCAGGCCCCATTCACCACAACACTCTTCCGGCGTCAAGAAGATCCCGCCGCTAGGTCGCGCGTTTTGACGCCGCATTCTGGCTATACTGCCCGTAGGCAGCCGTGTCGAGGGGCACTAGGATCGAGCCCGTCCCGGCCCGACGCAAGTCGCTGCACCGAAGAGCCAATCCATGCCGGAGCAGGTCGTCAGGCAGCGTTCGAGGGGCTTCATCTGCGTCAATGCCCATCCCGCAGGGTGCGCTGCCAACGTGGAGCGGCAGATCGCCTACGTTCGGGAACGCATGCGGCCTGATCCGGGCTCGCGGGTCCGCAATGCACTGGTCCTGGGAAGCTCTGCCGGCTACGGCCTCGCCTCGGGCATCGTAACCGCGTGGGGGTTGGGTCATCGCACTCTGGGCCTGTTCCTGGAGCGGCCGCCGAAGGGGCGCCGGACTGCCACGGCCGGATACTACAACTCCGTTGCGCTGCACAAGGCCGCGGAGCGCGACGGGCTTTGGGTGCGAAGCATCAACGCTGACGCGTACTCCGACGAGGCCAAGGACCGTGTCGCGCAACTGGCGTCAGCGTCGATGGGCAAGTTCGACCTGGTGATCTACAGCCTCGCTTCCCCGAAACGTGTCAATCCCCGGACGGGTGTTGCCCATTCCTCGAGCCTTCGCTCGATCGGCTCGAAGTACACCGGAAAGACCATCGATCTGGCGAGGTCCCGCGTCACCACGGCGACGGTCAAGCCGGCCACGGAGGACGAGATCGCAAACACGGTCGCAGTCATGGGCGGCGAGGACTGGCGCTGGTGGATCGAGCGGCTCCTGGCCGACGGCCTGCTCGCCGAGGGTGCGCGGACTCTTGCGTACACCTACTACGGCCCGAGAGTGACCTGGCCCGTGTACAGGGACGGCACGATTGGCGCCGCCAAAGGTCACCTCAAGGAAACGGCCGACGCCCTCGATCAGCTGCTCCGCAACTCCGTCGGCGGCGGCGCATGGCTTTCGGTGAACAAGGCCGTGGTCACACAGGCGTCCACCGCGATTCCGATCGTGCCGCTCTACGTGAGTCTGCTCTTTCGCGTGATGAAGGAGCAGGGAATCCACGAAGGCTGCATCGAGCAGATTGTCCGGCTGGTGAAGGACCATCTCGTCTCGCACACGGGCCCGTCCGTCGATGCGGACCGCCTGATCCGGCTCGACGATCTTGAAATGCGCGAAGACGTGCAGAATGCCGTGGCGGATCTCTGGCCGCGCGTTAATACGGAGACACTGGCCTCGCTGAGCGACTACGATGGGTTCAAGCGCGAATTCAGCAGCCTCTTCGGATTCGATGTGGAGGGGGTCGACTACGATTTGCCGGTGGAGACCGAGATCCTCCTGGATCCGCAATGAATTTCGGGCGGCGATCCGCCGGATTCCCGGGCCGCCGACAGAATGGGGGTTGAGATGGGATCACAAAGCAGCCAGCAGCACCGGGAGCATGCCGCCGAACGCGGGGCCGTAACGGTCGCAGTCGTCACTGTCAGCGACACCCGCACACGGAAGACGGACCTGAACGCCGCCTACCTGAGTCAAGCGGTCGCGGACTCCGGAAATGTGCTGCACTCGATTCGAATCGTGCCGGACGAACCTGACCAGGTTCGGTCCGCCCTTCACGAACTGGCCGCGGTCGAGAGCGTGCAGGTCATCTTGTTCAATGGCGGTACGGGAATCTCGCGACGTGACAAGACCTACGACGTGCTCAGCCGCGAAATCGAGAAGGAACTCACCGGCTTCGGGGAGCTGTTCCGGATGCTGAGCTTCGACCAGGTCGGCGCGGCCGCGATGCTGTCGCGCGCCACGGCGGGCGTGTTCCGCGGCAAGGTGATCATCTCGACTCCCGGATCGCCGGGCGCAGTCCGTCTGGCCTGGGAGAAGCTCGTGCAGCCGGAACTGGCCCACCTGGCCTGGGAAGTGGTGCGGTAGCCATGGACGCGGCCGCCTCGGCGCGGGGAACACGATGAGGCTGGTGGTCGCAGCCGTCGCTGTCCTCTTGGCGCTGCTGGCGTGCGGGGAAGACGAGCCCAGATCAGCGTCCGACGTCGAGGCCGCGATCCATGAGTACCTGTCGGAGCGGACCGACCTTCGGGTGGACCAGATGAGGGTTCGGGCCGATCGCATCCGATACGACGGCGACCGGGCGGTGGCTTCGGTGTCGATCATGGCATCGGACGATCCGAAGGCAATCATGAAGATGATGTACGAGCTGGCGCGGGAGTCCGACGGGTGGCGGGTTGTGCCTCCAGAGTCTGCAGTTCCCCCGGCCACAGCGCCTGTGGAGGGCGAGGGCCTGCCTCCGGGCCATCCTCCCACCGTTGGTCTTCCCCCGGGGCATCCGCCGACGGCGCCTCAGGGCGGAGGGTTGCCGCCAGGGCATCCGCCCATTTCGGGAGAAGAGCGCTGATAAAATAGGGCCTTTGGCGAGGTCATCGGCGTCCGTGAAGGGTGTGGGCCCGCACCCGACGGAGGCGTTGGTCCAGAGACGCGTCCCGATTCCTGATTGCCCTCGCCGCCTTGGCCCGGGATAAGGGACCGTGCCCGCCGGTGTGCAGCGAGGATCTGCCTCCCGGAGCGAATTCATGAGAGATGCCCGATCCAGCGCCCTTTTCGCCAAGGCCCGGCGCGTGATTCCCGGAGGTGTCAACTCCCCGGCCCGGGCGTTTCGCGCTGTCGGTCGGGAGCCGGTCTTCATCGCCAGAGGTGAAGGCTGCCGCATGTGGGACGCCGACGGCAACGAATACGTCGACTTCGTCGGGTCGTGGGGGCCGCTCCTGCTGGGACACCGTCATCCCGAGGTCGTGGCCGCGGTGCGGGACGCGCTCGAAAGGGGGACGAGCTTCGGCGCCCCGACCGAGGCGGAGGTCGAGCTTGCGGAACTGATCACAGAGGTCGTCCCGTCAATGGAGACGGTCAGGCTTGTGAACTCAGGAACTGAGGCCACAATGAGCGCCCTGCGGGTTGCTCGCGGCTATACGGGACGCGATCTCGCCGTGAAGTTCGTCGGCAACTATCACGGACATGTGGACTCCCTGCTGGTCAAGGCCGGGTCGGGACTTGCGACGCTCGGAATCTCCGATTCGGCCGGAGTCCCCGGCGCGGTGGCATCGACCACCCTGGCACTGCAGTACAACGACATCCCGGCCGTGCACGAGGCATTTGACCGCCACGGCGACCGGATTGCCGCGGTCATTCTCGAGCCCGTGGTCGGCAACATGGGGTGCGTGCCTCCCGAAGAGGGCTTCCTGGCCCGTCTCCGCGAGGTCTGCAGCCAAAACGGGACCGTCCTGATCTTCGACGAGGTCATGACGGGTTTCCGTGTTGCCCTAGGGGGGGCTCAGTCGCTCTTTGGCGTGACGCCCGACATGACGACGCTCGGCAAGGTGATCGGCGGGGGACTGCCGGTTGGCGCGTTCGGTGGCCGCAGGGAGATCATGGACTGCGTGGCCCCTCTCGGCCCTGTCTACCAGGCAGGCACCCTGTCGGGGAATCCGCTTGCCGTGGCGGGCGGTCTGGCGACACTGAAACATCTCCGCAGTCATCCGGAGGTGTACGAGAGGGTCGAATCGGTGGGTGCTCGCCTTCGGGCCGGGGTGACGGAGGCCGCCAGCAGCGCCGGAATCACCATCACCAGCAACCGCGTCGGATCCATGCTGACCTTCTTCTTCACGAATCGGAAGGTGCGGAACTGGGAGGACGCCGCGACCTGCAATACGGAGGCATTCGGGCGTTACTTTCGCGAGATGCTGGATCGCGGCATCTACCTGCCCTGCTCGCAGTACGAGGCTCTCTTCGTGTCCTCCTGCCATGGCGATGGGGACATCGAGCGCACGGTCGAGGCCGCCGGCAAGGCTTTCCGAGCGGCTGCGTAAACTACCGTCACGGGATGGTTTTCGGGTAGACGGATTCGAGGCCGCAATGAGCGTCGTCGATTCATAGCCGCCACTACACCCTATGCCGGTGCGCCGTGACGTGAGCGCACCAGGCCGCGATCTGCGACCGCAGCTCGTTCAGGCCAACAAGAGTTCAACGGTCCTGCCGCTCGGACTGTGGAGTCCGGGGACGGATCTCTGCTGATAGACCCTTTGCAGCCCCGTTCTTGACAGCCAAGCTTGGATGCTAGCCCATGTTTGACATTGATGTGCGTAACTTGTTGAAAAGAAACGATCGGATT
>JAPPMB010000047.1:0-9028 GCA_028819255.1 Bryobacterales bacterium
GTGGACTTCCGATCACGCCATATCTTGTGGTCGGGCACTCAGGTCAGTAATTCCCCAAAAAAGGGGGCTCTGGCGTGCGCTGACCCTGCTCCGGGAACAGGCCCGCCTGGCCCGCTGGGTCGGCGACAGGATCGCCCGCGCCACCCTCGTCGGCGGCGCTCCGCCGCGCGTAGACTTCGTCGCCGAGCAGCACGAGTGTGCCCACTGCGGCCGGACCTTGAGCCCCCATAAGAGCAAGACCCGCCTGCTCGTCACGCTCGCCGGCGGCACAGTCCTGGCCCGCGAGATCCGCAGGCACTGCAGTGCCTGCCGGCCCCGCCCGGTCGCCGTCTCCCGGCAGCTGGCCGGCCTGGCCCCGCCCGGCCAGCGCTTCGGCTACGACCTGATCGTGCACGTCGGACTGGCCCGCCATCACCGCCACCTCCAGCGCGAGGAGATCCGCTCCGACCTCGCGCGCCAGGGCGTCCTGCTCTCGACCGGCTCCGTCTCCGCGCTCTGCGACCGCTTCCTGCTGGCCCTGGAGGCCCTGCACTGGCAGCGCGCCCCCGCCCTGCGCGCCGCCATGCCCCACGGCTATCCCCTGCACATCGACGCCACCTGCCACCTGGGCCGGGGCGGCACCTTCCTGTGCCTGGCCGGCTGGGTCGGCTGGGTGTTGCACGCGGTGCGCATCACATCGGAGAACGCCGACGAACTGCGCCCCGCCGTCGAGCGCACACTGGACACGTTCGGGGACCCGCTGGCGGTGATGCGCGATCTGGGCGCGGCCGGCGCCAAGGCGGTTGCCGCCTGCCGCCAGCGGGACATCCCCGATCTGCTGTGCCACTTCCACTTTCTGGCCGCGGTCGGCCACAAGCTGCTCGACGGCCACTACGGCATGCTGCGCAACCGGATCTCCCGCAGCAAGGTGCGCGGCCGGCTGCGGACCCTGCTGCGCCAGGCCCATGCGACCGAGAACGTGCGCCCGGACCTGCCGGCCCTCCTGCTCTGGCTCCTGGAAGGCGAGGGCCGCAAGCACCTGCACTTTCCCTTCTCCCTGCCCCATCTGGACTTCCGCCGGCGTTGCGAGCGGTTCCCCGCGCAGCGCGACCTCCGTCTGCCCCGACCACGCACGCGCGTCGAGCAGCGCATGCTGCGGCAGGCCGCCGAGGCCCTGGCCGACCTGCCGCGGACGGACCCCCAGGCACGCCTCAGCGACCGTCTGGAGCGCACCTGGACCGTGTTCCGCCGCCTGCGGTCCATTCTGCGCCTGGAGGAGGACGAACTGCCCCGCGGTCCCCGCGCGGCCGCCCCGCTCCCGCCCGCGGCCGCCGCGGCCCGCCTGCAGGCCATCGCCGCCGACCTGCAGCGCTACCACGAGGAGCTCCGCCAGCGGTGCAAGCCAGGGTCCTCCGGCGCGCGGGGCGGCTTCCAGCCCGAGCGCATCGTGCTCCGCTATCCGGACCGCTACGGCGACGGACTCACCGGCCATCCCGTGGCCCACGACGAGGCGGGCCGGGCGCTGGCCGTCGTGGACCGCACCAACAATGTCCTCGAACAGTTCTTCGGCGCCGCCAAGCAGGGACTGCGCCGCCGCGTGGGCCGCGCCCATCTGGGGCGCGACCTGGAGGACCAGCCGGCGCAGGTCGCTCTGACCGCCAACCTGCGGCATGCGGACTACGTGCGGATCCTGTGCGGCACGCTGGACCAGCTGCCCCAGGCCTTCGCCCAGCTGGACGGTCAGCCATGCACAGGACCGGCGCGCCTGGAGCGCACGAACCGGGATGCGGAACTGCGCCGGCGGAACCGGGCATGGGCCCAAGACGCCCAACCGACACCGCCCCGGAAACCTGCAAAATCATCCCCGAAATCGCCCAGAACTGCAGCTTTCTAACTGACGCGGTAGGGGTCCTTAGCCAAGGAATCCGAGGATCTCAAAATGATGTCGTACACCCCTTGGATGTGTGGGATTCGCCACTCGTGCATCCAATCCCTTATCATTGCTCCAGTCCGCCCGGAGACTTCGCCTGAGGGAGGGAGCCCGTGCGCTTCAGCAATGTCGCTTCCCTCCCACGGCGTTTCCACTGCGGACTTGGCCGCCGCGTGTCGTGCGTGGCACTTGAGGACGCCCGCACCGCTCTTCGAGGATCACTACGCGGCGAAGCTGTGCGGACCCGTCCTGGGCCTGGCTCTCAGAGTGCGACCATTCGAGCGGCTATTGGCCAGAGCCGTCTCCGCCAAGATCCTCCCGGTCGCAACCAGCATTGCGGCGCGTGCCCGCTTCGCGGAAGAAGCCATTGAAGAGGCGATCCTACGCGGAGCGGAGCAGTACGTGATCCTGGGCTCCGGCATGGATTCCTTTGCCTTCCGCAGGCCCGACCTGATGAAGCGCATCCAGGTCTTCGAGGTCGACCATCCGGTCACGCAGCGTTGCAAGGTGCGGCGCCTCAGGAGAGCAGGACTTCCCATCGGCTCCAATCATCACTTCGTGGCTGCGGACCTCTCGCGCGTGTCACCGGTAGAGGCACTGCAAGACTCTCCGTTCTCCAGAACACGGCCCACGTGCATCTCGCTGCTCGGGGTGGCCTACTACATCGAAGTCGACACGCTGCGAGCGACGTTGCAATCGCTGTCCGGCACCCTGCCCGCAGGTACGCGGCTTGCCCTGGACTGGCTGCTTGACCGGGCGTCCTGCGACCAGGCACATGCCGACATGCGGCGCAACCTGCTGAGCTTCGTCGCCCGCCGGGGCGAGCCGATGCGGGCTCAGTACTCCCTTTCGGAGATGCGGGCTGTCGCGGCGGAATGTGGTTTCCGGACCTCGGCAGCACTTCCGGTATCGGCGCTTGGGGAGTCCTACGACGGTCGCAAAGGGAAAACGCCACTGGAGATTCCGGGACTCTTCGGCGTCGCTGTCCTCGAAGTAGAGTAGCCTCCGTCCCGTCCGCACGCCGGGTCGCCGGGATCGACCGCCTGGAGCGTCCACCGATGGTCCTGACGACCGGACCCGAGATGTCGGCCGCGTTCCGGGTCGTCGCTTCAAGCCAAGAGATCGAGCGTGTCGGATTTATGAATCGCCTGCGCCGTCCTTGGGTGCATCCGGTCGCACCCGCCGGTAGTCGACCCATTGGTTGCGGATACGCTTGCGAATGGCCTTCATACTCGCCAAGAGCCGCAGGGCCAGCTCAATCCGGAAGCGACTCGGCAGCCAGATTCCCGGCTTGACCTGCCTGAAATCGATCTCTGCGGCCGCTTGGCGTAGGGTGGCAAACAGCCGCCGCAGGTAGCGTATAGGGTCCGGCATCTCGAACTCGATCCGGGCCAGGCGCAGAAGCCAGAGGAAACCGCAGATCGTTGCGGCGATTGGGCTGGTGCAGGCCCTTCCTCGACTACAGCGTGATCCCTGGAAACCTGACTCGAAAATCGCCTTGGCGCCCGGAGGGCTTGGGAGCGACTCCCGACAGGCGAGCCCGGCATGTACGATGTGAGTTGATCGGGTTCCAGGTCCACTGTCCCCGGAACCCTGCGGCAACCACCTGGAGGATGTCCTCATGAGAACCCTGTCGAATGCAATGTCCCTCTTGCTGCTGGGATGCGCGGCCATCCCGGCCCAGGAAATCCGGTTCAACCGCGACATCCGGCCCATCTTCTCCGAGAATTGCTTCGCATGCCACGGTCCGGATCGGAACGCCCGGCAGGCCGAACTCCGGCTTGACCAGCGAAAGGTGGCGCTCGCGCGCGGGGCGCTCGTGCCGGGCGACGCAGATGCCAGCAAGCTCGCAGGGAGGATCCGCAACGAGAACGAGATGCTTCGCATGCCGCCTGCGTACTCGGGCAAGAGCCTGACCGCCGAGCAGAAGGACCTGCTCGTGAAGTGGATTGAGCAGGGAGCGGAGTACGAGCGGCACTGGGCCTACATCCCGCCGGTCCGGCCACAGGCCCCGGAGGGACCCCGGGCGATAGACTTCCTGGTCGGGAAAGTCCTGGATTCCAGGGGCGTGCAGCCCGTCGGACCGGCGGACCGCACGACTCTGGCGCGTCGACTGAGCTTCGACCTGAGGGGCCTGCCTCCCACGCCGGACGAGGTGGCCTCACTCGCTGCCGACAGCGATCCAGAGGCCGTGGAACGCTTCGTGGATTTTCTCCTTGCATCAGAGCACTTCGGCGAGCGCATGGCGGTCCACTGGCTCGACCTGGTCCGCTACGCAGACACCGTGGGGTTCCATGGCGACGTGGCCGTGAACGTCTACCCCTATCGCGACTACGTGATCCGCGCATTCAACGAGAACAAGCCGTTCGACAGATTCACGAGGGAGCAGCTTGGCGGCGACCTGATGCCGGGCGCCACTCTGGAGCAGCGGGTCGCGAGCGCCTACAACCGCCTCGGACGCATGACGAACGAGGGGGGATCTCAGGCCAAGGAGTATCTGGCCAAGTATTCCGCCGACCGGGCGAGGACGGTCTCGACAGTGTGGCTGGGGTCGACGATGGGATGCGCCGAATGCCATGACCACAAGTTCGATCCCTTCCTTGCGAAGGACTTCTACGCGATGCAGTCGTTCTTCGCCGACATCGAGGAAGAGGGCGTGTTCGCCGGCTACGGCGACTGGGGATCGAAGCTTCTCGTGCCGAGCGTCGAGGATCGGGCGGGAATCGCGGCCCTCGAGGCCGAGGCGGACGCCCTACGGGAACGTGGCGCCGGAAGGCTTGACGCGAGCGCAGAGGGTCTGAGGAAATTCGCCGCCGATCTCGCCGCATCATTGGCGCGCTGGAAGGTCCTGGAGCCGTCCCGCGTTCGGAACGATTGCTCGGATCCCGACATTCCGGGATGCGACAAGTTCGAGATCGTAGCCGAGGATGGCGGATTCGTCGGTCCCGACTTCGGCACCGACGCGAAACCGGGAAAGCTCGCCCAGGTCGTTGAAGGCCCGCTTGGCAACGAGCGGATATCGTCGCTCATGATCGAGATGTTTCCAACGCAGGAGTGCGAGGACTTCTTTCTGGGCGAGATCGAGATCCGGTGGCTGCGCACTGGAGAGCAGGCCCGGCGGATTGCCGTCCGGAGTCTGATTCCGGACTGGGACGACCCGTCGGCCCAACTCCAAGGTCTGGTCGACGGCAACCACCACACCGGCTGGACCGGCCACCCCAACGAAGAGGGGGTCCGGCGAGCGGTTCTGGTTCTCGAGCAGCCGATCGACGCGAAGGCGGGCGACTTGCTGCAGGTGACCACCGTCCACGACCAGATCTTCGGGATCCACGGCCTCTCCTATCGCATGCGCCTGTCGCTTACGGGCGATCAGGCCTTTTCCTTTCCAGTCGACAGCCCCGCCGGGGATTTCCTCGAGGCGGACGCGTGGGACTCCGAGCAGCAGGCCGCGATCAAGCGGCTGTTCCTGAGGCGGACCGGAGGGAATTCGCATTGGCGGAAGATCCGCGCCCTCGAGCTCGAGAGGAAGGCGATCCTCGACCGGGCGGACGAGACGCTTGTAACCAACGCCGTGGAGCCTCGTGAAATCCGCGTCCTGCCGCGGGGCAACTGGATGGATGAATCCGGAGAGGTCGTCGAGCCGCAGGCGCCAAGCTTCCTGGACCAGATTCCGTCGGACGGGGGACGGCTCACGCGCCTGGACCTTGCGAACTGGCTCGTCGATCGCGACAACCCTCTCACCGCCCGGGTGTTAGTCAACAGGCTGTGGCGACTCTTCTTCGGATCCGGGATCTCCAAGGTTCTCGACGACGTCGGTTCCCAGGGCGAGCCCCCCACGAATCCGGAGCTGCTGGACTGGCTCGCCGTGGAATTCATGGAGAGCGGCTGGGACGTCAAGCACATCGTTCGAACGATGGTTCTGTCGGAGACCTACGGGCGATCGAGCGAGGCTGCACCCGAACTGCTTGCGGCCGATCCGGGCAACCGCCTGTACGGGCGCCAGACCGCGGCGCGGCTCGACGCGGAGTTCATTCGGGACAACGCTCTGGCCGTAAGCGGGCTCCTCAATGCAAGGATTGGCGGTCGAAGCGGCAAGCCGTACCAGCCGGCGGGGCTCTACGAGGAACTCAATTTCCCGAAGCGCGAGTACAGCCCGGACACTGACGAGAACCAGTACCGTCGCGGCCTCTACACCCACTGGCAGCGGACCTTCCTGCATCCTGCGATGAAGGCCTTCGACGCGCCGTCCCGGGAGGAGTGCGCCGCAGACCGCGACCAGTCCAACACGCCACTGCAGTCGCTGGTGCTGCTGAACGATCCGTCCTATGTCGAGGCAGCCAAGAGCTTCGCCGCCCGCATCCTGCGGTCCGGCGCTTCCGCTGACGGTGACAGGATCGAATTCGCGTTCCGCACCGCGTTCTCCCGCTCTCCGTCGGAGGCTGAAGGCGACGTGCTCGCGGCATTCCTGGAAGGCCAGCGCACCCACTACGGCGGCAGCCGCGACCAGGCGCTGGAGCTTCTGGGCGTGGGACTTTATCCCGTGCCGCAGGAACTGGATGCGGCCGAACTGGCGGCATGGACCTCGGTCTCAAGGGCCATGCTCAACAAGCATGAATTCGTCATGAGGTACTGAGTGTGCGGACTCCCGGCCTGTCGGCCGTTGGCAAGGCGACTGGCAGCGACCGCGAACCGGCGGACCTGCCTGCTGTTGAATTGCACTTTCTTCGGACGTTAAGTGGTCTGTTCTGATCAGGCTGGCTAGACGCCGAAATGGTTGACAAATCCAAATAGCGTGCAACAGCGGTGCATGCCGCCGCATCCTCGTGTCCGGCTGCGGCGTCGGTTCCGCCCCGCTGTCTCCCGCGCCGCACCCCTCTTCTCCTTGCAGTAGCTTCTTGGGGCATTTCCGGTAGGATCCGGGCTTGCAGGCCCCAACGGAGTGCCCGCAGACGGCATGCTGTTGGGAGCCGGATGGACGTGCCGGTGCCATGCGTTGGGCCTGCACGAGAGGATAGGCGCCCAGCGGCTCCAGGCCGACGCGGAGAAACAGCTCGAATAGCCGGGCCGAGCACCGCTCGGAGGGAGTCTCGAGCACCTGTTCCTACATAGCGCGACTCCGTGACCGAATCCGCTGTCCCCTAGGCTCTCTAGCCGATGCGCAGCAGAGCGCGCCTGTGGCCACTACAGACCTAGGTCGAGCCACTAGGCGCGATTCGTTGTTTCGCTAGAGTGGTGAGGGGTAATGGCGCTGCAAAACATAGTCACGCCTTGCGGCGAGATCATTCGGCCGGAATCGCGCGCGCGCGGCCTGTTCATGGGCAATCGTGGCATTCTGCATGACGCCCCAGGACGCCTCGGTCCAAGCCGCTGGAAACACAAGTGCTGGATCATCTGCCAGCTGGAATTCGGGAACCGCCGCAGACCGCTCATGGAGCCGGGGAGCTACACCGTGCTGTTCTTTCTCGATGAAGCGGTGGCGCTGGCTGCGGGTCACAGGCCGTGCTACGAGTGTCGGCACGCCTGCGCTCGCCGATTTGCCGAATGCTGGCCGGAAGGCAGCCCGCCCAAGGCCAGCGAAAGGGATAGCATTCTGCACAAACAGCGGGTTGACCCGGCTTCCCGCAAGCAGATCAGCCATGCCGGAAGGTTAGAGAAGCTGCCTACCGGTGCTTTCGTGGCGCATTGTGGAGCCGCGTGGCTCGTACTGGACTCGGTCCTGGCGCATTACACGCCGGAAGGCTATGATCGATTCATTCCGAAACCGTGCGGAGAGGCGACTGTGCTTACGCCACGCGCGTCAATTGCCGCCATCAAAGGTGGCTACTCGCCTCTCCTGCATCCAAGTGCCATAAAGCGCTAGCGTCTAGCCCTTTGGCAAGACACTCGGCCCTACCCATCGTCCGCGAAGTGCCTCAACTTGGTCTCGACCAACCTGCGGTTGCGCGCCCTGATGCCCGCCACGCT
This sequence comes from Bryobacterales bacterium, assembly GCA_028819255.1. Lineage (GTDB taxonomy): Bacteria > Acidobacteriota > Terriglobia > Bryobacterales > UBA6623 > VXMF01. Next base: position 7,874 of record JAPPMB010000047.1, read on the forward strand.
CTCGATCAGCTAGCGCCGCCCCATCGAGTCGACGCCGTAGCCAGGCGAGGGCGACCAGCCCGGCGGGGAGCCCTCGGCCGGCGGGTCCGGGTTGCTGGCGTCTAGAGCCGCGTCGAGCCCCCTCAGGTACTGCTGCAGCCGCGGAAGGTTGCCGTTGCAGTGGGCCTCCAAGGCCTGCTGGAATTCCTTGAAAGACCCACGTCGCCGCCCTCCGTGGCGTATACACCTACCACATCTCCGAGTACGGGCACCCAGTCGTAGTCAACAGGAGCAAGATGATCGTCGATCCCCGCAGCCTTCCGGACGGCGAGGCCCACAGGGGATTCAAGCCCGAGGGCCGGTCCTGAGGGGGCGACGCGGCCACCGAGTTCTATAGGCGGCTGGCCAAGCACTATGGCCATTCCGCCGGATACTACGGGGAGTAGGGAGCGGCGCTACACCGGGGTCATGGCCAGCCCTGCGATGCGAAGGATCCTCCGCCGGATGGACGAGCGCGGAATCCTGCCGATGACCGCCCGCGAGTCCCGCCTGAGGGCGTGAGCCAAGCGTGCCCGCGTCCCGGACTGGGAGACGGCCGACATCGAGCAGCTGGAGAGAGGCCTCGCACGCAAGGGAGTGCTCAAGCGCTTCTACACGGCGTTCCCCATGCACAATCCGAAATCGCAGATGTTCGCGGACCATGAGCGCGGCAGCCGAAACATGCTCATGCGCGCCCTTGCCGCCAGGCGCATGAGGCGGGCCGCGCGCGACATCCGCCAGTGAGATGAGCTGTTGTCTAATAGGACAAGATCATGTGGGTGGTCGAGTTCCAGCACGCACGGACCAACTACGTCGCCGTGGGCACGCGGCGGTTCATGCTTCCGGTCTACGTGGTGCTCCCAGGCGGCAGGAGCCTCGCACGCGCCGGAGACCTGTGGTACCCGGCCTGCTACTCGTTCATGCCTTACATCAAGGTCAAGAAGGCGACCCGCCGGCGAAGCGCCACTTGGGTCAGGAAGAGGTGGGGCAAGCTGCCCCCGCACCTCTACGACCCGGTCGACGGCACGCCTCTGTGGGGGAGTCGGGCGGGCCAGAAGGCCCCGCCGCCCACCAAGATACAACCACGTTGTTAGTCACCAACAGGCCCCGGGCCCGGGCCGCCCCCGCCCCCAGAAA
>JAPPMB010000047.1:9038-158585 GCA_028819255.1 Bryobacterales bacterium
TGGTGTCTTCATGGGGGGGGCCCCGCCCCCCCCCCACCCCTCCCCGGGGCCCGCCCGCCCGGGTGTGGGGGGGGGGGGGGCGCGCCCGTCGCCCCGCCCCACCACCTAGATCCTCCCTCGTTGTTCGTCACCTCCTGGACCGGGGCCGGGACGGCCCCCGCCAGCAGAATGGTGAGCACTCATAGAAGAGCGAAGGGTGTGCCATGGACGGGATTCTAGCGCGCACCGTCTTGGCTGCGGCCGTCCCCGGCCGTTTCTCTCTCAGAGCGCTGCGCGCGCGCTGTGGTCCCCGCTCGCTTCCCTGTCGCTCCCCGTCCGGAACCCTCTCATGTTGGTAGAGGGCCGGGCCAGCAGACGTTGTGTAGACAGTAGCAACCCATACACGCGATTCCTGACAGGCTCTGCAGTTTTTCGCAACGGGGGCCTCCGGAAAAATCCGCCCTCCCCATATCGCATCCGTTGCACCTGTCGGTGCCGGAGCCTGTGGCCGCACTGCGCCAGCTCGGCAGAGGAATTGCCGGGGCCGTGCGAAGCAGTCCGGGAACGGCTGCGCCATCTGGCAGGTGTCTATGCCATTCCGAGGGGGCTCCTGTTGCTCACCTATCAAGCGTGAGATTCGCACCCCCAGCGCCCTCTCGAAGACACCAATGTGTGGACTCGCCAACCTCAATTCGCGAATCCGCTGAGTCAAGCGCGTCGAGTCGCTAGGGCCTACAGTGTGTGCGGAAGGTGCCATTGGTACAATCCTTTCGTCCTGCAACGTGCTCCTGACCTGAGATTTCCTCGGGTCACACAGAAGCTGTGGCACCGGCGGGACGAGCCGCGTTCCGGTGTCTGGCAGACTGAGGGGGACGTGGTCCCGTCCGTTGCGGACAGTGAATCGGATCAACGGCTGGCCGTCGCGGCGGCTTTCACCGGCAGTGGCGGCGAGTCCGGGGGGATCGCTCCCTCAGGTGCCTTCCCGCCGCGAGAATCAGGGAGATGAGCATGGAACGGATGACCAGCCCCTTGCTGAGACGGAGGGCGTTCCTCGGCCAGGCCTCGATGGGGCTCGGGGGCCTGGGCCTGGGACAGCTGCTGCGTCCGGACCTTTTCGCCGCCGAACCGGGCGCGGCGGGCTTTCCCAACCGTCGCACGAAGATCAAGCGGGTGATCTTCCTCTGCATGGCGGGCGGGCCGGCCCATCTCGAGCTCTTCGACTACAAGCCGGAACTTGCCAGGCGGGATGGCGAGCCGATGCCGGACTCGTTCACCAAGAACCAGCAGATCGCCCAGCTGCAGGGCCAGGAACTGCGGATACTCGGCCCCCAGCACCCGTTCAAGCACTACGGCGAATCCGGCCAGCACATGGTCGAACTGCTGCCGCACATCGGCGGGATCGCCGACGACATCTGCATTGTGCGGTCGATGACAACGGAGCAGATCAACCACGACACCGCACACACCTTCATGAACACGGGATTCCGGATTCCCGGACGGCCGTCGATGGGCTCGTGGATCACATACGGCCTCGGCAGCGAGTCCGAAGACCTGCCGGGCTTCGTGGTGCTGACATCGGTCGGCGGAGCCCAGGACCAGCCGATCGCTTCTCGGCAGTGGGCAGCCGGCTTCCTGCCGAGCAGGTACCAGGGCGTCAAGCTCAACTCCTCGGGGGACCCCGTCAACTACGTGCGCAATCCCGCCGGCGTCGACCGAAAGAACCAGGGTGATCTGGTCTCCACGATCAGCAAGCTGAACGCGCTCCAGCGCTCCATGGTCGACGATCCGGAAATCGAGACCCGAATCGCGCAGTACGAATTGGCGTTCAGGATGCAGATGAGCGTTCCGGAACTGGTCGACTTTTCCACCGAACCCCAGAGCGTCAGGGAGATGTACGGTACGGAGGGGGGCGACGGCAGCTACGCGTCGAACTGCCTCCTCGCGCGCAAGCTGGCGGAGCGCGGCGTCCGGTTCATCCATCTCTACCATCGCGGCTGGGATCACCACGGGAGCATCAAGTCGGGCATCGAGACGAGTTGCCGGTACGTTGACCAAGCGACGGCCGCACTCGTCAAGGACCTGAAGCAGCGCGGGCTCTTCGAAGACACGCTGGTCGTGTTCTGCGGCGAGTTTGGGCGGACACCGATGTCGCAGGGTGACCGATCGACGGCAGGACGGGACCACCACATCAAGGGGTTCTCGATGTGGATGGCGGGTGGTCCGATCAAGGGCGGCGTCAGCTACGGCAACACGGACGAGCTGGGCTACAACGCGGTCGAGGACGTGGTCCACGTGCACGACCTTCACGCGACTATGCTCGATCTGCTGGGAATCGACCACACGAGGCTCACATACCGGTTCCAGGGACGGAATTTCCGCCTGACGGATGTGGGCGGAAAGGTCTTGCGTCCGATTCTGGCCTGAGACAAGACGCGGAGAGGCCGAGGCGCATCCCCACCTCCCAGGCCGGCCTCCGGACTGGGGCGGCGATGTCCACAGGCGCTACCGGATTGTTCGACCTGGGACTGGCCGCTGCGCTCGTCAGAGGCATTGGCCCGCCAGGGGCCGAAATCAGGCAGACGGGACGGCGGGCTCCTGTGCCGCAATTGCCTCCGGCAGCCCGGCTTCGGGCCGCCACCGCAGCGTCGGAGCCGACTTTCTGCTCCGTCTGCGGACCTGCCCGGGCGTGATCAGGCACGGAGGGCCCAAGGGTCGGGCCGGGCAGGCCCGAAGGCGCGCTATCCGGCGCGCCAAGTCCGATGCCACTGCCTTCTCCGGGGCCTCGTCAGAATCAGTCCCGCGCCTGCGACGAATCCTCCGATGTGGGCCCACCAGGCCACTCCGCCCGCCGCGGCGCCATCCGTCCCGCTGAGGACCTGGATGACCAACCAGTAGGTGAGCATGAGGAAGGCCGGCAGCCGGATCTTGGTCCAGATGATCACGAGCGGGAGGAGCACCGTGACGCGCGCCCGTGGGAACCGGATCAGATAGGCGCCCATGACTCCCGCGATGGCTCCGCTGGCACCCACAATGGGCACGCCCGAGCCGGGGTCCGCCAGGAGCTGGGCCACCGCGGCGATGACGCCGCAGCCCACGAAGAAGAGCAGGAACGAGAAGTGGCCCAACTCGTCCTCGACGTTGTCGCCGAAGATCCGCAGGAACCACATGTTCCCAATCAGGTGCATCCATCCGCCGTGCAGAAACATCGACGTGAAGACCGGAATCAGCCCGGCCGCGAGAGGCTCGCTCCCCGTGATCGCGCCGGCGACCCGGGACGGCACCACGGCGTAGGACGCGATGAACGCCTCCTGTGCGCCCGACGTCACGAATCCGAGAGAGAACTGGTAGAGGAAGATGCCGACGTTGACCACAATCAGCACCCACGTGAAGAAAGGCTTCGTAAGGCTGGGAGCGTCGTCCCAAAGCGGGATCATCGGCGCACCTACGGGCCGCTGCTCCCGGTTCGAACGACGAACTCGGGCTTGGACCGGCGCTCCCCGTCCCGGATCAGCCGCCGTGCTGCGCGGATCCCGCGGATCCCTCCTTGCGCGCCGAGCGACTTGCAGTTCAGCGCGGCCATCGCGTTGGAGAAATCCAGTGCGTCCTCGATCGAGTATTCGTTCACGATCGCGTAGCAGAACGCGCCATGGAACACGTCGCCCGCGCCGGTGGTGTCCTGGCAGTTCACCACGAAGGCCGGCGAGTAGTGGAAGCGCCCCTCGTGCAGGGCCAGGGCGCCGTACGGACCGAGCGTCATCGCAGCAACCCTCATCCCGTACTCCCTCTGGATCAGCTCCAGCGCCAGGAAGGGGTCGCGTTGACTCGTCCATTGCACGGGAAAGTTCGTGCTCGCAATCAGGTAGTCCACAAACGGGAGGACTCGGTCAAAGCCCCTGTAGATGGTGTCGACGTCCACGGTCACGGGAATTCCGTGCTCGTGGGCAATGCGTGCCGCGTGCTCGACCGCCGCGGTGTCGTGACCGTCGATGTGCAGGACCCGGGCACCAAGGATCTGCTCCGGGGCGATCTGGTCGGGCACGATCTGCAGGCAGTCCGGCCTCTTCCAAAGGATCGTGCGTTCGCCCGTGGTCTGGTCGATGATGATGTAGGCGGACTGGTTCGGGCAGTCGCTCCTGAGCTGCACGTGAGTGATGTCGATGCCCGCCGCCTTCAGGCTCCGCATCAGAATCCGCCCGCCCTCGTCATCTCCCACGCTGCCTATGTACTTCGTGCGCAGGCCGAGCTTGGCACACGCCACCATCGCGCTGGCGACCTGACCGCCCGGCGAGCGGATCTCGCGAACGAAGGGGGCCTTGCCGCCGTAGGCCGGGAACTGCGGGACGAGCAGCAGGATGTCTGTGGCGTTGAGTCCAACGCCCACGACGTCGAAGGTCTTTCCCATGATCGGCTGTCCTACCTCGACGCGGCGGCGCCGGACTCCACCTTGAACGTGTACGCGTGTCGGCACGGGAGCTCTTCGGGAGTCCAGTGCGGTACGGAGATCCGCAAGCCTCCGGACTCCTGGGTCCAGTCGAGCTCCTGGGCCAGGCCGAGCATGGTCACGGAGGATCCCGGACTGGCGCGAACGCCTTCAAGCCTGAACGTCCCCTTGGGCAGTCCGGGCACGATCGCGTAGAGGTCCCCGTCCCTGCAGGTGAAGAATGCCATCTTGCGCGCCTTGTCCCCGTCCGGCGCCAGCCCGGCGAGCTTCAGAATGTCGTACTGCTGCCGATACTGCCTGTATTCCTGCACGGGCCGTTCCCCGTCGGTCCATTGCGCCGGCACCCTGCAGGGGCGCGTTCCATAGATGGCGTCTCCGTTCACCGCCAGCCAGTCGCCCAGCTCCGCCAGGCGAGCCTGCTGCAGTGCGGGAATCCGGCCGTCGGAGGTCGGCCCCACGTCGAGCAGCAGGTTGCCGCCCCGGCTCACCAAGTCGGCGAGCACCCAGACGAGCTCCTTGCCCGTCATGTAGTTCTCAAGGGGCTCGTTCCGGTTGTAGCCGAACGAATGTCCGATTCCTCGGTTCTCCTCCCAGGGATGCGAGTCGTCGGCCATGCCGGCCCCGTACTCCGTCGTGTAGTATCCGCCATGCTCGTGCCGGATTCCCTTGCCCCAGCGGTCGTTGACCACGACCTCTTCGCGGCTCGGCGATTCGTTGAACAGCCACGCTAGCAGCTTGGTGCTGCCCCATGCCTCGTGCTCCAGGTCCCACTCGCCGTCGCTGAAGATGATTGCCGGCTCGTAGCGCGAGACGACATCCTTGAACTGGGGAGTCATGTGACTGCGGATGTAGCGCAGTCTGTCCTCGAGCCAAAGCGGATTGAACCACTCATAGAGCGAATAGTAGAAGCCCATCCTGAGCCCCGCAGCCCGCACCGCTTCGCCGAGGTCGCCCAGCAGGTCCCGCATCGGCCCCACCTCGGCGCTGTTCCACGGCCTCCCCCACGTCCGGCTCGCGTCGCCGCTGGGCCAGAGCGCGAAGCCGTCGTGGTGCTTCGAAGTCAGCACGACATAGCGGGCGCCGGCCCGGCGGAAGATCTCCGCCCACTGCGCGGGCTCGAACATCTCCGCCTTGAACAGCGGCGCGAAGTCCGCGTAGTCGAAGTCGTCGCCGTAGACTCTCCTGTGAAACGCCCGCGTCGCATCCGCGTTGCGGCGCTGCCGCTCGTTCCGGCCCTCTTGAGGTGACCTCAGGGAATGCCAGTACCATTCCGAGTACGAGTCCGGGTAGGCGAACGCCGGCACGGAATACACGCCCCAGTGAATGAAGATTCCGAGCTTGGCGTCGAGAAACCACTCCGGCGTCGGACGGGAATCCAGCGAAGCCCAGTTCGCGGAATACTCGGCTCCGGAGAGCGCGGCCTGCCCGAGCAACAGGGTCAGCGCGGGCGCCAATGCCCGCCATGCGGGGACGGGATTCACGGCACGGAACGATGGCGGGGGAAGAGTCCTCACTTCATGAAAGTTAGCACGGCCGAGGGGATCAACGTCCTAGGCCTGTCGGTTGCTAAACTCCGACTGTGCTGGCGAGATACCGACCTGCCGCCCGCGCCGCGGCGGCCAAGGCCGACGGCTGGCCGGCGCGACTCGCGTCGGTTGCTGCGCTGGACAGCGTTCGCCGAGCCTGCACGCAGGCCGCCCGGGATCAAGCCTGGCTGAATCGGCAGCACCTTGAGCTCTGCCGGATCCCCGCCCCGACCTTCCAGGAAGGCGAACGCGCCCGGCACCTGCGCCGGGTGTTCGCAGGCCTCGGCCACACGCCAAGGATCGATCCGGCGGGGAACGTGGTCGTGCCTCTGGCTCACGCCCCGAGGCGTCCGTACATCGCAGTCACCGCCCACATGGACACCATCCTGGCCCCGTCCCGGCCCGACGATATTCGGGTCGACGTGGACGGGACCATGCGCGGTCCCGGCGTCACCGACAACGGGACGGGGCTGGCCGCCCTGGTGGCGCTGGCCAAGCTACTTGCCGAACCGCTGGTGGACAACCCGACCCGCAACACTCTTCTCGTCGCGAATGTCGCGGAGGAGGGCGAAGGCAACCTGCACGGAATCCGGTATGTCGCCAACGAGTCGCCGTACGCCAAGAGCATCGACAGATACTTGGTCGTCGACGGCCCATCGGTCAGCCACATCACGACGGCGGCGCTGGGCAGCAAGCGGTACGAGCTCGTGATTGAAGGGCCCGGCGGGCACAGCTGGAACGACTTTGGCCGGGCCAACCCGATTCACGCCCTCTCGCGCGCGGTCGACCTGATGACCCGTGCGAAGCTCCCTGTCCGGCCGAGGACGACCCTGAGCGTCGGTGTGGTCCAGGGAGGCACCAGCGTAAACTCCATACCGACCTCGGCTCGCGCCAAGATCGACGTTCGGTCGGTCGACGAGGAGGAGATACGCCGCACGGCGAGGTTTGTCGAGGAGGCGGCGCGGACGGCGATTCTCGCGGAGAACAGGACCGCAACGCACCGGCTAACGCGTTTTCGGCTTCGCGAGATCGGCAGCCGTCCTGCCGCAAGGGCGCTCCCGCTGAATCCGGTCGCGGACTGCTTCGAGGCAGTCGATTCGCACTTGCGAATCCCGTCCACCTTCGACTGTGCGTCGACAGACGCCAACGTGCCCCTGGCTCGAGGAGTGCCCACCGTTGCAGTGGGATCAGGGGGCCGCGGAGGAAACGCCCACGCACCAGGCGAGTGGTACGACCCTCAGGGCCGGGACCTGGGACTGCGGCGCCTTGTCCTCGCTCTGGCCTGCCTCCAGCAGGAACGATAATCCTCTGGCCGCAGACCGCGGTCCGCGAGTCAAGAGACGCCCCGGGGAACGACCTCCGCAAGCCGGGCCCGACGCTGATGTAGTATGGGGCCCGTGAGTCGCACTCGAGCCGCCTTCGGGATGCTTCCATGGGCATTGGCGGTCGGTCTGGCCTTGGCAGCTCCCGCCTTGGCGGACGATCACCGCGTCGTTGTCGGCGAGTCAGTCGCAGTCGGCGCGGACGAGGTGCTCGACAGCGTGATCTGCCTGTTCTGTTCCGTCCATGTCGAAGGCGTGGTGAGGGAGAGGGCGTTCGTCGTTCTGGGGGAGCTGGAGAATCACGGCACGATCGAAGGCGACGCGACGGTCGTTCTCGGCACCATGCGCCTCCACGGAAGTGTCGGCGGAGACGCCGTCGCACTCATGGGCAACATCGAAAGCGGCCCCGGGGATGTGGCGATCGGCGGCGATGCGGTAGTGGTTCTCGGGAACCAGTCGGGACTCTCGCCAGGCAACGTCGGTGGAGGGATCAAACAGATCGGGGACAAAGGATTCGGTCAGGCAGTCATCGTGGGCCTGCTCGTCGGACTGTTTGTGGTGGCGCTGGCCGGACTGGTCGGGCTAATGGCACTCAACCTGGTCGCGTACGTGATGCTTGGCCCGAAGCGTGTCGAGACCATCGCATCCACTCTGAGCCAAAGCACCCTCACATGCTTCCTCGGAGGCATCTGCACCTGCTTCTCGCTGACAGTGGTCGGACTGGTCGTGGCACTGATCCTCCCGGTCTCCCTGCCGATGATCCTCGTATTCTTCGTGGTCTCGGTTGCAGGCTACTGCGGATTGACCTACTGGATCGGCACCAACCTCTTCTCAAGCCGGGCCAAGCTGACGGCGACTGTCGCGGCATCGACACTGGTGATCATGCTGCAGATGATTCCAGTCATCGGATGGATGGTCGCGCTGGCGCTCTGGAACATCGCAATCGGCGCGGCGGTCCTCAGCGGATTCGGCACCTCGACCGACTGGCTCTCGGCACGGATGTCGTCGACCGCTCGGGGCCGTTCCGTGCCCTGACGACTTCCTCGATGCACTACAGGGGCCGCCCATGTGCTTTCGTCGAACCTTGCCGCCGGGTCGGGACGCTCTCACCTGGTGGACTCAGGACTCCACAGCGGAATCGGGCCGCCTGTCGCTCCGCCACGAGACTTGTCGTCCTGACCGCTGCGAGGCGCGCGTCGCCGCCGGACCGCCTCAGAGGGTCTCGTCCGCGCGGGAGAGCTTACGCGGGTGCCAGACAGTTCAAATGCGAAGGGCTTGACACTCGCTCCCCGATCGCGGGTGCGGGGGAACCCGCCTCCGGTCTTCCCCGCCCCGCACGCAGGAGCCGGCAATGCGGACCTCCCGTTCTTGGTACCGTGGGACAGTAGGTAGTTGCCCCGATCAAGATCAAAGCGGAAACCGCCCCCGGCGGCGGCTCCGTACATAGACAGCGCGGAAAAGCTCATACCGGTCGCAAAGAAGCTGGCGGCAAGCCCGCTCATCGCTTTCGACACCGAGTTTCTCTGGGAGCGCACGTACTCGCCCCGCCTGGGCCTGATCCAGGTGGCTGATGCGCAGTCCACTTGGCTTGTTGATCCGTTGGCGGTCCCGGCCAAGGGTATGGAGCCGCTTCTCGACGTGCTTGTTTCGGCGGACACGCTGAAGGTCGCCCACGCGGTTGATCAGGACCAGATCTGCCTGCACCGCGACTACGGCATCGTCGCGGAGCCGCTGCTGGACACCGCAGTGGCTGCGGCACTGACGGGCATGGGCGAGCAGATAGGCCTGTCCAACCTGATCAGCAAGCTTCTCCGCATCCCGCTTGACAAGGGCTACAGCCGCACGAATTGGCTGAAGCGGCCTCTCTCACCGCAGATGCTGCAGTATGCGGCGGATGACGTTGCACATCTCTGCGAGGCTGCGGGTCTGCTGCTCGACAAGCTGCGCAAGCTGAATCGCGAGGAGTGGGCACTGGAGCTCTCGGCGAAGGCCGGCGACGTCGCCAAGGCGCACTTCGAGCCAAGTTCGTTGGCCCGGAAGCTCGCGTCGGCCCGGAGGCTGAGCCCGCGCACCTACTGCGTTCTGCGGGAGCTGATCGCCTGGCGCGAGGGAGCGGCGGACCACCGGAACCTACCTCGACGGTGGATGGCGGAGGACAAGACGCTCGTGAAGCTTGCATCCGCCTCCCCGACGACCCGCAAGCAGCTCGAGGACTTCCGGGGGCTGCGCGGTGTAAGCAACCCCCGCAGTGCAGCCAGGATTCTCCGCGCGATCAAGGCGGGACTGAAGTCCTCTCCCGACGGGTACAGTGTGCCCGTGCGCCCCAGGGGTCCCACGGCGCGGGAGTCGGCAGCCCTGGTCGTGCTCAGGTGTTTCCTGAACGCTCTCGCTGCCGAGCACCGGATCCCAGCACGCCTCCTGGCCAGCCAGGAGGAGATGGTGGCCCTCCTGAGAGCCAAGGCGGGGGACGTCGAGGCGCTGAAAGAGTCAGCGATTCTGGCAGATCGGGTCGCGGACCTCATCGGTGAAGACTTGGTGGCCATCCTGAACGGACGCAGGTGCCTGCGGATTGTCGATGGCAAGGCCTCCCTGATCGATGGCTAGCTTGCGGGCCGAGGCCGTCAGTCGACCTCAAGCCTGCACAGCACCAGGTTGTCCTGGTCGAGGTTGTGGGACCAGATGAAGTCGGCATCTCCGAACCGGTCCACATAGTCCCGGTACGCACGCTGATTGGTCACGTCGCTCGCGGGGTAGGTCGACGCCTGATGCCAGTCCGAGTCGTCGAATCCGGGCGAGGCCCATTCCTCGGGAACGGGAATGTGAAGCGCCCGGCAGGTGGCCGGATCCCTTTCGACGCAGGGAGGCCTCTCGGCGCAGGCCGTGGTGTCGGGTCCGGGCCCAACACATGAGAGATCCTCCAGCGGGCTGATGTAGAATGCGCGGCATTTCCAGTCCGCCCCGGTCGCGGCGCCGTCGCTGAATCGCGCGATGAAGCCTCCGTCGCCAACATTCCACCGGTCGTACTCCATGCCGACGCCGAGGTGGGTGCCCCAGTCGATCAGCTTGACGGCGTACGTGAGCGGTCCCTTTGCCCGGAATCGAACGACTCCGGAATTGAACGGCACGAATCCCACGGGGTCCCGCGCAACGATCCGCCCGTTGACGTACAGCTCGTAGTAGTTGTCGCCGAACACGTATCCCGTGACCTCTTCTCCATCGGGGTCGATCACAACTGTCTCAAGATCCTCGAGATGGGTGGGATTGTGGCCTGACCCGGCACAATCGTTGTAGAGGTCGGTTGGATCGGGCCCCTCAGCCGGTACGGCAGGCACCTGCACCCTCACCCCGTCCTCTGCGACCACAATCCCGCACCGGGCCTCGATGAATCGTCGGGCGGTTCCGGGACAGGTCCTCGCAAGGTTTCCGCACGAGAAGGTCTCGGTGGCAAGTCCCTGGGTCAGGACACTACCATCCGGCAGCTGCTGTGCCGAAAGGACTCCGGCGACGAAGGCAATGGCCAATGAGACTCGCATCTCGTCTAGCGTGACAGAGTCGAAGGCCGTGAGAAGCACCCCCGGGCCTTGGACGGGCGGTTCGGCTGCCCGCCCTCGGGGTCCGCGCGAGCGTCGTGCTCAATTGTCCACCCGTGCGTCCTTCGGGACCCAAGGCCGGCTGCCTCCTGGAAGGAATCCGGGTTACGCGCAGAACACGGTGGCGTCAAGCGGATCAGGACTGGTAAAGCCCCTGGGCCACAATCCTCGCCGGACCGGTCAGCCCGATTCCGTCCTCCCAGTCAACAACCAGCGTTCCGCCCTCAGCCTCGATCTCCACACTGGCTCCGATCCATCCGTGGTGCCGGGCGGCCAAGGCAGCGCCTAGCGCCCCTGTGCCGGAACTCAGTGTCGCGCCGGCCCCCCGTTCCCAGAACCGAACATCCAGGGCGGGCGAAGCGTCGCGCCGGGCACGAACCCTGACGAACGACACGTTCGATCCGTCCGCGAAGTGCGGATGCCTCTCCAACCGACGTCCCAGCTCCGGCCAATCGAAATCAAACGATCGCACGCGTCTCACGCACTGCGGGTTGCCGACGTCGACGGACGTGACCTCGAAGCGCTCGCCATCGACGTGCAAGGACAACGAGCCGTCCAGCACCCGGCAGGCGTCCGCTCGGCTCGTCATCCTGAATGCGAAGTCCGGGTGGGCCGCTGCCGTCCGCACCACCTCCCTCGGGCCGGCGCCGGTCTCGATCACGAACCGCTCGGGCAGGTCCGTCCTCTGGCTGAGGTAGGCGGCCACGCAACGCGTTCCATTGCCCGAGATTTCCGCTGCGCTGCCATCGCTGTTCCACAGGTGTGCAGAGGCGACGACATCCGGCAGCTCGGACGGGCCGACGATCTCGAGTCCGTCAGCACCGACTCCGAAGCGCCTGTCGCAGATCTTGCGCGCCAGCCCGGGAAGACCCGAGTCCGGGACTCCGAGTCCCGACAGGTCGTTGCGGTCGACGATGAGGAAGTCGTTCCCTGCCCCGTGGGCCTTTGTGAATGGGAGCTCCGGCATGTCCCTAGTTTGGGCGAATCGGGAAGCCCAGCGCCTTGAGAGAGTCCGGCGACCAGCTCTTGATCGGCACCGAAACCTCGTCAGATACCCTAAGAACTCAGAGCCTCATGTCCAATTCCCTGACAGAGATCCAGTTCGACATTCCATTTGACAAGATCCGTGCCGACCATGTGGAGCCCGCGATCGACCAACTGCTGGCGGAGGCGCGATCGTCTCTGGAAGCGCTTGTCGGGTCCAAGGAGGTTCCGACGTACGCCAACACCTTGGGCGCACTGGAGGATCTTCGAGAGAAGCTCAGCCATGCCATCGGCGTCGTCGGGCATCTTGAGAGCGTCGCCACGCACTCCGAACTCCGCGCGGCCTACAACGCGGTGCAGCCCAGGGTCAGCGAGTTCTTCTCGGGCATACCTCTGAACGAAGGCGTCTGGAAGCGGATTCGAGCCTTTTCGGACACGGCCGAGGCAGCGGCGCTCAGCCCTGTACGCAAGCGCTTTCTCAAGAAGACGCTGGACGACTTCCGCCGAAGCGGAGCGGAACTGAAGCCGTCCCAGAAGCAGCGGCTACTCGAGATCAATGTCGAACTCACCAAGCTCACAACAAAATTCAGTGAAAATGTTCTGGATGCCACAAACGCCTTCCAATTGATCATCGAAGACCAGGACGGACTCTCGGGACTGCCCGCGTCCGCGGTCGAGGCAGCCAGGGAGGACGCCGAACGCAAGGGAGAGAGGGGCTGGCGATTCACACTGCAGGCTCCGAGCATGATGGCCGTCATGACCTACCTCGACGACAGACTCGTCAGGGAAGAGATGTATCACGCGTTCGCGCTGAGAGCGTCGGGAGGAGCATTCGACAACACCGAGCACATCGCCAGGATCCTGGCCCTGAGGAGGGAGAAGGCGGAACTGCTGGAGTATTCCGACTTCGCGGACCTTGTGCTGGAGGACCGGATGGCCAAGTCCGGCCAGAAGGCATGGAGGTTCGTGGACGACCTCAGGAGCAGAACGCGGGGGGCCTTCGACGAGGAGAACCGGGAACTTGAGGAGTTCTCCGGCACAGAGGTCAGGCCATGGGACCTCGCCTACCAGGCGGAGAAGCTTCGGAAGGAGCGATTCGACTTCGACGAGGAGGACCTCAGACCGTACTTCCCGTACGAGGGAGTGCTACGGGGGATGTTCGAGATTGCCCAACGGCTGTTCGGGATCGAGATCCGCAAGCGGGAGGGCGTGCCGACATGGGATGAAGCGGTCGATGCCTACGAAGTCCTGGACTCGGACGAGAGCCATCTCGGGTCCTTCTACGCGGACTACTTCCCACGCGAGAACAAGCGCGGCGGCGCATGGATGGACTCCCTGATCACGGGAGAGCGCAGGGATGACGGCTTCTCGCCGCATCTGGGTGTCAACTGCGGGAACCTGACGCCACCGACGGCCGGAAAGCCGGCCCTCCTGACGCACCGGGAAGTGGAAACGATCTTTCACGAGTTCGGGCATTTGCTGCACCACCTGCTGAGCCGCGTCGAAGTGAAGAGCCTGGCCGGCACGAACGTGGCATGGGACTGGGTCGAGTTGCCCTCGCAAATCATGGAGAACTGGTGCTGGGAGCGTGAGGCGCTCGACCTGTTTGCCAGGCACTACGAGACCGGCGAGCCGATTCCGGAAGAGCTCCTGGACAAGATGCGGCGAGCACGGAACTTTCGCAGTGCCAACGCGCAGATGCGGCAGCTGGGTTTCGGAACTCTGGACCTGGCGCTGCACACGAGATTCAACCCGAAGGTCGATTCGAACGTAATCGACTACAGCCGGGACATCCTGCAGGCTCACTCTCCCGTCGAACTGCCCGCGAACCACGCGATGGTCACGGCATTCACGCACTTGTTCTCGAGCCCGGTCGGCTACGGTGCCGGCTACTACTCGTACAAGTGGTCGGAGATGCTGGATGCGGACGCCTTCACGCGGTTCTCCCGCGAAGGCATCTTCAACGCCGAGACCGGCGACTCGTATCGCCGCAGCATCCTCGAGCAGGGCAACAGTGCCGAACCAGAGGAGCTGTTCCGCCGCTTCATGGGCCGCGACCCCGATGCCGAGGCCTTGCTTCGGCGTCTCGGCCTGGCGGCGTAGCACGGGGTCGAGGGCAGCAGCGGTACACCCAGGGGTCCGGCCGTGGATCTTGAGGAAATCCTCGCTGCGACCCATCTGCCGACGAGAGCCTTCTTTTCTCGACCGTCCGCCGTCGTGGCCAAGGACCTCCTGGGCGCCACGCTTCTCCATCGCACCGCACAGGAAGCTCTCGCGGGAACCATCGTCGAAGTGGAGGCGTATCTGGGCGAGGGCGATCCGGCGGCCCACAGCAGCGCCGGGCGCACACACCGCACGAGAGCGATCTTCGGCCCGCCGGGCCACGCCTATGTCTACCGCATCTACGGGATGCACCGCTGCCTGAACGTGGTCGCGGAGCCGGACGGAGTGCCGGGCTGCGTCCTGGTGCGCGCCGTCGAACCTGTCTGCGGCATTTCAGCGATGAAGTCCAGACGGAATGCCAGGCGGAGGGTCGACATTGCCAGCGGCCCTGGAAAACTCACAGCGGCGATGGGCATCGGAATGGAGCTATACGGCGCCGACCTGCTCAAGGGTCCTCTGACGATCAGGCCGCCCAACGGGCCGCGCCGATTCGAAACGGAGACATCCCCGCGAGTCGGAATCACCAAGGCAAGGGATCTCGAACTCCGGTTCTTCGTCAAGAACAGCCCGTACGTAAGCCGCTGACCGAGAGTTGCCTTACCCGCCGAGACTTCGAAATGCTTGCCCTCACAAGCCCTTCGTTGCTGCTGGTCCCCGCTGCCATGGCCAGGATGCGCTCCGCGCTGCCTTCCGGCATGCCCGCACTGCCCTTGCATTGAAGGTGCAGGAAGCGGCGCGGTGAACGCCGCCGCGGCAATGACCGGGACGCGAACTCCCTCAGGAGGCCTCTCGAAGAGGCCTGTGGTAAGCCTCGGGGACACGGACCCTGGTTGGGCCGCTGTGCCCTCAGCCGTCTCTGGCTGAGGGCCCGCTTCTTGCGCATCGAATTCCGGGAACGCCTGCCACATGTCGGCTCCGATCCGCGCCAGGTCCTCTGATCGCGCATTGCGTCAATAACGCGGAGGATCGAATCTGGGGCAGTTGAAGAGGCTGAATGAAAGAGTCGACGAGAACAAGCGCAGGAAATTCTGCTCCTCCATTCGAGTGTGCGTCCCATGCGGCCGCCGCGCCATCACAGCCATGTACCTGTGCACACCTACCGCCAGGAGCCGAAAGCGGGGGCTTCCGATGTTCGGTGGCGCCGGCTGGTTTACAAGTGAGGAAGGAGGAAGGTTGTCGGGCCGACGAACCAGCCTTGCTCTTGCGACAACTCGGAGAGTGCGGCAGGACAGGATACCACCGCGCGAGGTGCGGAACGGACGGTGCGGCTCGACGAGGAGCCGCGCTGCATCGACTTGCAGCGAGAGCGGAATAACCTGACGCTGTGTTCATGCTGCGATCAACTTCGCTCGAGCGAACTTGGTCCTTCAAGCCAGCGTCGGCGGGTGTGTCGGCTTGCGCCGCCCGCGCGGCAGGCGGAGACCGCTCCCGCGCGAAGCGTTGGAGCCCATCGCGATTTCCATGTGCACTTGAAGGTCGGGCTACGTCTTAGCTGTGAAACGTGCCCAGCAGGCCCGAAGGGCACCGTTTCTGCCGGAACCTATGATGAAGGTGGAGTCTGCCGCCCATCAGCACCCGCCTGCGCATGTCTTTCCGGTCGGTCTTCGTTGCCGTCGCAATCAGCGGCGTCCTGATACTGTCCGCACTCCTGATCCATCACTCGAGGCACGGGTCCGACGTCGATCAGCCCCTGCCGGAACTGGTTCGGGCGACCGGTCGCTGCGCACAGTGTCACCGCGAGGAGACCCCGGCTGTCGTCCACCAGTTCGAGCGCAGCGAGCACAGCCGCGCCAACATAACCTGCTTCGACTGCCACCAAGCTGGCGAGGGGCAGGAATCCTACATCCATTTCAACTTCCGCCTCGCTCAAGACGTCACCTCGCTGAACTGCAGCGGCTGCCATCGCACGGAGTACCAGCAATTCGCACGAAGTCGGCACGCCCTGCCAGCGTGGTCCGCAGTCAGCGGCTCCGAGGGCATGTCGCCCGAGCAGCTTTCGGCCGGCGAGCGTCACCATCCCGGCGCGGTGGATCGTGCGCCCAATCCGCTTGCGCGAAAGGAGGGTCTCGCCGCGACCCAGACCGGTTGCCTCGGCTGCCACCAGATCGGCCGGCCAAATCGCGACGGGTCAATCGGAAGCTGCACCGAGTGCCACTCGCGACACTCCACCTCGATCGAACTGGCCCGCGAGCCCCAGACCTGCGGGCAATGCCACATGGGCCCAGACCACTCGCAAATCGAGATCTACAACGAATCCAAGCACGGCGCGCTGTATGCAGCCCAGCGCATGTCCATGGATTTGAGCACCGAGCCGAAGCTTCTGACGACGGCCGACATGCCGGTTCCGACGTGCGCGACCTGCCATCTCAGCGGATTGGACGGGCTCAAGGTGACCCACGACACGACGGAAAGGCTGTCGTACTGGCTCTTTGCCCCGGTCTCGGAGAAACGCCCGGGATACGCCCGCGCCCAGGCCGAAATGCAGGAGACGTGCCTCCGCTGCCACGCCTCGTCAAGTGTCACGCGCTTCTACGAGGAAGCGGAGGCCGTCTTGGCGAAGACGAACGAGCGGGTCCGCGAAGGGGAGGCGGTAATGGCCGCATTGCGCGATGAGGGCCTGCTGACCTCCGATCCGTTCGACGAGCCGATCGAGTTCCTGTATTTCGACTACTGGCACTACTTCGGCCGCACCGCCAAGCACGGCGCGTTCATGGGCGGAGCTGACTTTGTCCAGTGGCACGGCAACTACGAGCTGCTCCATTCGCTTGCCGAGCTGAAGGAGATGGCGCGCGAGCTGAGGGATGGTCGGACAGATCCGTAGCTGGGTGGCTTGCCGGAAGAGCTTGCTGCTGGAGTGGTTCGTCGTCGCGAATTTCGCCTTCCTCGTCCTGGACGTGTTTCTCGCCCATTCGGTCAACAACTTTCGACATCCCGCCGAGTGGATCCCCGTCGTGTTCTCGGCCGTGGCGGCAGCGGGCCTTGCCCCGGCTCTTTGGCAAGCGAGTGGGGCAACCCTTGGGTCCTACGCCCATCGCGTTGGGCTCGCTGTCGGATTCGCTTCTGTCGTTCTCGGCATTGGAGGTGTGGTCTACCACTTGCAGAGTCAGTTCTTCTCGCAGTGGACGCTTCGCAGCCTGGTATACACCGCGCCGTTTGCGGCTCCATTGGCGTACTCGGGCCTTGGGTTCCTGCTGCTTCTCAACAGGTTGGTGCCGGCTGAGACGGAGGAGTGGGACCGATGGGTGGTCTTTCTTGCCTTGGGCGGCTTTCTCGGCGTGTTCGTCCTGGCCCTGTGCGATCACGCGCAGAACGGCTTCTTCTACGGCAGCGAATGGTGGCCGGTTGCAGCAAGCGCTCTGGCGGGAGGGTTCCTGGCGGTTGCGCTTGTCGAGCGCAGTGCGGACTTCATCCGCATCTGCTTCGGTGTGCTTGCCCTGCAGGCCATGGTTGGACTGGTCGGCTTCTGGTTTCACGTTGAGGCCGATGTCAACGGCCTTTCGGCCAGCCTCTTCGAGAACTTCCTGCATGGCGCACCGGCCTTCGCTCCGCTGCTCTTCGTCGATCTTGCATTGCTGGCGGCGATTGGCCTCAGCCCGCTGGCCTGTGACGGCATGAATCCAGCGGAGTCTGCCTGACTGCCCGACTGCCGTGAGTCCAGTTGGATACCATCCGAAGTGCTGGGGGCAGTGCCCGGATCATCCTGCGCCACTTCCATGACGTCGACACGGAAGTGCTGTGGATGGTTGTCGTCGAACGCTCTGATTCTTCTGCCTGACCCGACCGATTCGATGCCCGTGGCTGGTCGCTCATTTCCCGATCAAGCTCCGGAGCCCGTCCCGCGATGGCGAAGGTCTTCCAATGCCGGAGCGACCAGCGCACCAGCGACGCGGCCTTGGCGGTGGTCACCGAGCAGTCTCGCATCGCGGGCGCCGCCAGACCCGTCCCAGAGATGCCCGAAGACTCCAGCCCGTATGGATCTCAATCCATTTGGTGGATCACGGACGTGTCTAATCTAGGCAACGTGAAATTCGACAGCAGTTATACGCGCAACGCTTTGACACCCTTTCCAACGCTAGATTCGTCCTAGACTGATTCCTTACTGAACGCCCCAGTGTCTTATCAAAATGATACAAATGATCCTCGATCGTCTAAGGCACGAGCAAATCTATATCGTCTCCAATCGACGAGATCTCACGTGTCACTTATTCCCATATTGTTAATGTCAATATCATCGATTCCAGCTCTCATTGAGATAGAATCTCAGAAGTGCTGGTGCCATCAGGGTATTGACCTGCTCATTAGGGGATACCAGATCGTTTTTGCCAAAAGCGACTGATGCTCGAAATATTTCTGGCGTGATATACCGCAACTGGCTTTGGTCGACAGCGAACTCATCCAAGTGTCCCACTTTTTTTCGGACTTCACTATCGTGTTGGCCAGAATTCCATGCGAGAATCCATCCCCAGTCGCCGAAACTCGGCACATTATCATGGTATGGAAGAGCCTCATATCCAGCGCTGACGATCGTTCTCAAGATACAAAGAAACGATTCCTTGGCGTGGTATGGCGACGTCGACTGAACAGCCAAGACACCTTTCCGTTCCAAGAGTCGATGCAACTTGAAATAAAACTCCCGACTATAGAGCTTCACCAGCTCGACCGAGTTCGGATCCGGCAGATCCACTATGACGACATCGTACCTTCCCTGTAGGTGAGCGAGCATCTTGTCCGCATCAACCGTATACACATGGACTAGAGCGGCTTGCTCGACAGTATCATTCGGATCCAATCCGACGGATGTTGCACGCCCATAAAGTGGTCGAATCTGCGGATCTTCGGTGATTCCTGAAGCCGCCTCTGCAGACACACGCGCGTCGTCAAAGGCCGCATTGTTCAATTCCGTCATGATGTCATCCTGTGATGCGAACTCGATCATCCCCGGGTCGATATCGACCAGAGTCACCTCCACAGTGTCGTTGTATCTCAAGACTTCCCTGAGTGCCAGACCGTCCCCACCACCAAGAATCAGCACTCTCCTGCGGTTGTTTGCCAGCGTCATGGCTGGATGGACCAGAAGCTCATGATAAACGTGCTCGTCAAGACTCGAGAATTGAAGGTTGCCATTGATGTAAAGCCGGTATTCCGTCGGGGCTGTTCGGGCAGTCATCACGATGTGCTGGTACCTTGTCGTTTGTGAGTGTACGATTGGCTCGTTGTAGAATCTCTGTTCAAGCAGGTCGTTCCAAGTCCGGTTCTGAGAGTATCCGTGTCCAAGACCGAAGGCAATCAATCCGATTGCGGCGCGCTGCACCAATCTACGCGAAGCCAATCCATGGTACGAGAAATAGCCGTAGGTGACAACTGCGACGGCGAAATTGACCCCAGCCACCAAGAAACTGATCTCCGTCAAAGGAAGATACTTCAGCAAGACGTACACCCAGATCACGGCACCGATAAATGCACCAACATAATCTGTACTAAATATGGAAGCGATGTTTGACTTTAGTTGTGGAACGAATTGTTTATTCAATCGAAGAATAAGTGGGATCTCCAGTCCAATCAAGAATCCAATTGTCAAGACAAATAGGTACTGAACTAGAATAAAGTGTACCTCCATGTAAGCATAGGATGCGTATACTGCGATCGGAGCAAATCCACCGAGGATCGCCAGACTGATTTCAACAAGCAAGAATTTCTCGATCAAGCCTCGGTCACTGATCCTGCTTTGCAAGACACTGGCAAGTCCCATCATGAGCATCATGAGCGAAATAGTGACTGAAAACTGCTCAATGCTATTGCCAAGCACAAACGTGGCGACCGTGCTCAGAATGCACTCAAATATGAATCCGCTTGCTCCGGTGAGGAACATCGAGCAAGCCAGCAGTGTCGTGGCAACTCTGGGTCGCATTTCTTGTTGTGCTGTCAGGGTTCCAAGTGTCGAAGACACAAAGAACGCCCACCTTTCGGCCCAGTTCACTTGCAAGTCGAAACGTACGAATGACCGTGAGCGAACCCGTGATTTGCGGATTTGGGCACGATGGCCCATCCTATCACGAGGCCTTGGGATCAACTGCGCTAGCATGTGGCTTGGCGGGCAAGCTGACTCGTCGGAGCGCTCTTCAGGCAGTGGCGGCCGGCGCCGGCATCACGGCGGGCACGACTGCGTTTCTCTTCCGCAAGCCGCGCCCGGTGGCTGGCCGCTACGTCGACCGCAGCCATGCGGTCGGCCACGCGATTCGGGACGGTCGGCCGGTGCCCGCGACTGGTGCTCGGTCAAGAGTGCCGGTGGCCATCGTCGGAGGTGGGATCGCCGGACTCTCGGCCGCCTGGAGGATGAGGCGGCTCGGATTCGACGATTTCGTCGTGCTGGAAATGGAGGACTCGCCGGGCGGCAATTCCCGCTCCGGCGGCAACGAGCACACTGAGTATCCATGGGGTGCGCACTACGTGCCGGTCCCTGACCGGCGGATTCCGCTTGTGGAGGAGTTGTTCACCGAACTGGGCGTGCTGCGGGACGGAAAGTGGGATTCCAGCCACGTCTGCCGGGAGCCTCTCGGGCGACTATTTCTGCGGGGCGAATGGGTACCGGACATCGAGCCGGGCGAGGAGTCATCGCCGTCCGAGCGGGAGCAGTTCGACCGCTTCTGGGACCGGATGGACTACTTTCGCCACGGCGGCGGATTCACCATTCCGATTCGCGGAGGCCGCCGGGCCGGCGAGCTCGACTGGATTTCGATGAAGAGCTGGATGATCGAGCAGGGGTTCTTCAACGCCAGGCTCCGCTGGTACGTCGACTACGCCTGCCGAGACGACTATGGCGGTTCGTACGGGCAGACCTCGGCGTGGGCGGGGATCCACTACTTTGCCGCCAGGGCGGAAGACGATACCGCACTGCTGACATGGCCTGCGGGCAACGGCTGGATCGTGAAGCGACTCGCGACCGAGCTTTCCCCGTGGCTCCGTAAGGGAACACCCGTACACCGGATCGCGGAGGCCGACCGGCACATTGAGGTGGTGACTGAGAGAGCCACCTACGAGTGCGACGCTGTCGTGTTTGCGGCCCCTGCATTCCTCGCGCCGTTTCTAATGCCGGGCTTGCGGGACCGGCTTCCGTCGATGAGCGAATTCGACTACTCGCCGTGGTACACGGCGAACCTCGTGATCGACCGCCTTCCGCGCGAACACGGCACCTCCCCGGCTTGGGAAAACGTCATCTACGACTCCCCCGGACTGGGCTATGTCGTCGCTACGCACCAGACGACCGGCGGGTCCGTCGCGCCGACGGTGTGGACCTATTACCGCGCGATGTCCGGCCAGACGCCGCAAGCCGCGCGACATGCCCTGCTCAACACCAGTTGGTCTGACCGGAAGGAGGAAATCCTCGCGGACCTTGAGCGAGCCCATCCGGACATTCGGGACTGTGTGCAGAGGCTGGACATCATGCGACTTGGCCATGCGATGATCCGGCCCGCTCCGGGCTTCATCTCGTCCCATGCAAGGGATAGGCTGGCCACGATGGAAGGACCCGTCCAGTTCGCGAACTCAGACCTGAGCGGAATCTCGATCTTCGAGGAGGCCCAGTATCGTGGCGTGCGGGCCGCCGAGCGGGTCCTTTCGAGGCTTGGATATCGAAACCTCGACTACGCGGACGATTGACGGCGAGATCCAGGCTTACGCGACCAGGGATCCGATCATGATTGCCAGCGCAATCTGAGCACACACGGTCACCGAAGAGGCAGCCACGTTGCGGTCCCTCTCGACCTCGATCTTGAGCGTTGTGTTCGGAAGGAACGCCTTGTCGATCAGCCGTTGGAACGCTACCAGCAGGACCATGCCCGCGAGGCCGCTCACGGCGAATCCGGTGATGCCCTCCGTCCACCCCTCGAACGGCCCTGAAACGGCAAAGCTGAGAACGATCCCCAACGAGATCAGGGTTCCGGACAAAATCACACCGGCCGCAGTGTTTCCGTCCCTGATCTCTCCCATGCAGTCGAAGGGTGTCGCCCATTCATAAAGGAAGGCAAACGCGATCAGCGCGACCTGTCCCATCGCGAAAAAGGCGACCGATGTCTCCCATCCACCACCCTCGCCGTGGAAGGATCCGTACGCAATCAGGCCGGTGGCCACGAGAATGCCGAATTCCGCGAACCCGACGGCCAGATTTCCCTCCAGCAGTTCCTTCGCGTTCTGCACGTGCCCAAGGACGACGCGTTCGGAGAGGAATTGAGCCACGAAGAAGAAGATCAGCAGGACTGCGCAGTAGATCAGGATCTCCCTGGTGTCCATCAGGACGGCATCCAGACCCTGAGAGAATCGCGCGACCCCGTCGGCCACCACGCCGGCCAGACCGAGGCCGAATCCGATGCCCAGCCCGCAGCGCCTCAGTGCCACTGCGAGATTGCTCTGTTCCTCGATCTGGTAGTCGACAGTCCGTTCACGGGCGTCCGTCACGCCCGCGCTGCGCAGCCCCGACCGGAAGAACCAGTCGCTCGCTATCTTTGCGATGACGAGGACCAGGAGGACGAGGAACGTGTCCGCAAGCCCCTGGATGAGCGTTTCGAGAATATCAATCGCCACTTGGTCCACCCTTACTTCCCGCTAGACCCGAAGAACGTCGACCGAGTGCTCGGACCGGCTCCCCGAACGGTGGTGGGGGGCCGGCGGAATCCCCCGCCCCGAGCGAATGTCGAGCCCTGCATTCTGGGCGAGGTTCGCGTGGCCTGACTGTTCGTGCCCCATTTCGGAGCGGCCGAGCTTCCACCGTAGAACGGCCGGCGACCGCGGTAGCCGCCGCTCCACGTATCCCATTCACTCCTCTCGTAGCTCCTTCTGGACCCGAACAGCGTGGAATAGAAGAGGTACGGCGCTACCCATGTCCAGACGGAGCCGCCGGAGCCGTCGGAAGTCCAGCGACCGTAGTGGGGATTGCCCACATACGCCATGCCGGGGGGAGCCGCTTGCGTGAGCTTCTCGGAGTCAAAGGCTCCGTAGGGCTTCGACTCGACATCCATTCCCAGGTTGTTGATATTTGCGTTGTAGAAGTCCGCTGTGACCTCTGTCCAGTCCGACTCCTGGGTCTCCCCGTTTTCCTGCCGCAGGTACTTGTGAAAGAAGTGGGCCTCGGCCCCCTGCACCCAGTACTCGGCCCGATCGTGGCTGGGAGGCCACCGGGCATAGAGGTCGAGACCGAGCAGGTTCCATTGGGCGCGATCCGTTCCGGAGAGCATGATCGGCTCTCTGTTGAACAACCTGGACCTGTAGGACCGCACGAGCGACCCTCGAATGGCTGTGAGATGCTCGAACGTGGCCACGCTCACATTCCTCACGCGATAGTCGAGGAATGCGGTCTGCGGATAGTCCCGCGAGTCGTCCCAGCTTTCCCGCCGCACAGTCAGCTCATACTCGACCTTCATGTCCATCAGCGTCAGGGAGTAGCTTCGGTCCAGCTCCGCCAGCTTGGCGCTGACTTCCGGTGCCCGTTTCAAGTAGTCCGCAGAGATCGCACCCGCATTCCGGCAGGAGTCCCCGAGCACGGCCAAGTCGAATTCGTCTCCGGACCTGCGCTTGCGCAACTCTGCCTGCGCCTCGACTAGCAGCCCTCCCGCGGAGGCAACCAGCTCGGAGAGCGGCCCAGCGAGATCGTCGATCTCATCCGCTCTCCCCGCGTGGTCTTGACGCACCTGCTGGATCTTCTCGGCCAATTGGGGCCGTAGTTCGTTCATCGCGCCGACCGAGGACCCGCACTCGGCGACCATCTCGTCGGCGCGTTGGGCCACTTCGTTGAGAAAGTCGCGCCGGTCGGCCCACCGCCGGGCCGACTCGTGAGCGCCCGCAAGCAGCGGATTGATCTTCCCTAGCGCTTCGGCCAGATCGCCGGCCGTGCCAGGCTCATCCCGCTCGACGAGGGGAAGGACCGACGACTCGTAGATGTCCTCGGCAGATCTGACCTTGGCCCGGGCCGCCTCGATGTGCTGGGACCATTCCTCCCGGTCGGCGTATTCCTCGAGTGCCGCGAATTCGGACGATCCGCGAAACTCCTCGTACTGGTCTCCAAGGCTCTCGACTCTCCGGGACTCCTCGCCGATTCGGCTGTCCGCCAGCCGCGCCCTCTCCACGAGATCCCGCGGCAACCCCATGCATCCAGCCAGGACCAATGCGACGATGCCCGCGCTCCATCGGAATCCGCTCGTGTAAGCCATGACTGGTACTGACCCTCCCATGCCCTAGACGGCAACGGCGAACGAGCGTTCGGCTGCCTTCTCTCTGCTCGGCAAGACGACGCTGCTCTCGCTCAGTGCGACAAGCCCCTCCGACGGATACGAGTGCGCCGTACGGGCGGTTACGCCCCCGGGACGGGCAGCCGCCCAGACCAGCGTCTCAGCCGTCCAAGGCCCGTTCGAACCGGAAGGAAACCGGTGGGCAAGCCCGACTTCGGTGGATGACCGATCTGCACGGCGGATCATTCTGCGAAGTTGCCGTAGCGTACCACGAACTCCTTCCAGGTCCATCACTTCCGCGTCGAAGCGGTACCGCACTGCATCGTGAGCGGCGTACTCGACCGCCGAGTCGCCGGGCTGCCACCACGCCACCGGCTGAGCGTTTTCCGGTGCGGCACAGGCCAGCAGCTCAGTCAGGGCCAGCGATCCGCTGCGAACCTCCATCACGTGGCTGGCCCCAATCACCGAGGCCCGGATCTCCAGGTCGCCGCGCGCCGCCCGTCCGCGCAGGAGCACGGTGGCGTGGGGACAGGTCACGCTCCCGGCGTAGAGCCGCAGCCGCAGGGCGTGCGCGGAGAGATCCTTGAACGCAACCGGCGTCATGCTCCTCCCTTGACGATGACTTCGATCGCCCTGGGATCGAGATAGGTGCTCAGAATGACGTTGTGCTCGTAGCCCGAGTCCTCGTCGCCCCATTCCTCGACGCCCACGAACTCCCGCTTGTCCGGACTCGAGAACAAGTACTGGTGAAACGGCGTCCCCTTGGCGCCGCCGTCGCGGAAGAAAACGACTCGCGAGTCGTCGTGGTAGCGGTATCTCGCGCCCTTATATCGGACCTCTCCCGAACCCGCCTGCGAAATCTCCCAAAGGTGCTCCTTGCCCTTGAGACCGACCTGCCTGAAGCTGAGCTTCTCTCGGGAGACGTAGACCGAGACCTCGTCCTCCTTCTCCCACTCCAGGTACTGCGTCGTGCCGTCGTTCAGCCGGTACATCGCCAGTTCCGGCCAACGCGCTCCCTCGCGCTCGTACGTGCTGATGGTCTTGACCTCGTAGAGGTTGCCCTCGAATCGGAGGAAACCGCCCAAGCCAACATCCTCGATGGAAACGCGATGACGCTCGGCCGCCGGCATGGGCGCGGTGATGCGTCGAGCCGCAGCGAACTGCTCGGCGAACCGGGCGCGCTGGTCGGGCTGCAGGAGCGAAGCCATCTCAGTCAAATCGCAGGCGGCTCGCTATCCGCCGGACAGCTCCAATGCACCAGGAATTTCGGACGCAGGCAGCTCCTTGGCTGCGCGGAGCGCCTCGACCTTCGGTTCCAGGGCCGCCGACATCTTGGTGAGCTCGGAGATCCCGGCACGGGCCTTTTCGGTCCCTGCCATCCGGATCTGCTCCATCTCGTCCATGGCGCCGACCAGCGACTCGTAGGCGTTCCTGACACGGTCGAGGGCGATGACGGGGTTGTTCTGCATCTCTCCGATCTCCCTGGTCTGGCGCCCGATGGCCGCCGCGTTGGCCTCCAGCATGGCGGCGGTGCTGTCCTGCACCTGCTTTACAGCGGTGGCGATCTGCTTCTGGTTGGCCAGCGCGGCCTGGATCGCAAGGCCGACGGTCAAGAGACTCTGCGTGACCATCACCGTACGGTCGATCTGCTCGCACAGGGAGTCGTTGTTCTGCAGCGTCATGTCTATGGACGAGAAGAACTGGAGGTTGACCTGCTCCATGGTGCGCAGGTCCTGTACGCGCATCGACACCTTGTGAGCCATCGTCTGCAGCTTCTGGCGCTGCACGGTCTCAGTCTCTTCAACCATGCTGTCCTCGATCCGCTGCATCAGGAGCTCGCCCACATACGCGCTTTGCTGGACACCCTGCTGGGCCACATGAACCTGCTCATAGAGTTGCTCCAGTTCGGTGCTGTCCTGGAGGAGCTTGTCCTTGCCATGGCGCAGCCCGGCCATGATCTGGTCGATCTGCGTCTGCACTGACTCGTACTTCACCGCGATGCGCTTGAGGATCTTGCCGACTCCCGGCGTCCTGCCCAGCAGTTTGGCGATGCCGCTCGGTTGGCCCAAGACCTGCGGATTGATCTCGTCCATCGTGTGCCGCAATGCGATCAGGGTGCGGGGGATCTCGGCGCCCTCGCCATCGAGTTGCGAGAGCATGGTGCCCACGCGGGTCTTGAGCAGCCCGATCTCACGCGACGCCTTCTGCTGCTCGCGCACGCCCATCGCGCTCACCTGGCGACCGAGCTTGCGATCTCCGGGGTCGGCAAGCACCGCCAAGGCCAGCTGGTCGGCCTTTTGAGCGAGTTGCGTCTGGCCATGTTCGTCCAGCCCCCTCGGTGCCTTCGCGACCAGACCGGACGACGCACCTGCAGTCGCCGGACCGTTGGATTGCGCGGAATCAGAAGTGCTCATGCCGTTTCCCTCCAGACCCTATAGACTCTGTACAAAGCGAGCCCGCAGAAACGCGGCCTTTGCCTTAAAGTCGCCCATCTTCTCGCCGCGCACCAGATCGGCTACGTTGTCGAGTTCCGACTCGAGGCCATCCAAGCTGCGGAGGATCTCCGCACGACATCCCTCGCGATCCTTCGGCGAAAGCGCCAGATAGGGACCAGTCACCTTGCGCAGATACGACTTTGCCATTTGATTCACGGTCCAGGTGAGGTCGTGCTGCGGGTGACGCTCGTTGAGGTCCTCCAGCAGCGCGCGAAGCTTGTCGATGATGCCCTCGACGCGGGCCAGCACGTCTGGGGCGACCGACTGCTCCCGAATGTCGATATTGAGATCCACGAGACCGCGGAGCATGCCCACCAGTTCAGCGCGGGGATCACGCTTCCGGATCTCGGGCTGTGACTTCCGCTCTCGATAGCGAAGGACGGCCAGCGTCACGAGTGAGGCTACCGCAGCGCTCACGGCAGCCACCACAAGGACCCGGAACAGCGCGAAGACTACGACTGCGGCGACGAGGCCCGCCCCGATCAGCCCAACCCAGCGAAATGCCGACTTGCTCAAAGTGCCCGTCCAGCCCGTCGCTCTCAGTATACGTGGCCAACGGTGCATCACCTTCCCCGCGCGGACTCGCGCCCCGGCAAGAGCCTGGACTGGCGCGGAACCGCGGCTGATCGCGCGCAGCGGCTTCCCGCTCCGGTGGCCGGAGGCTCTCCGGACACTGCATACACCTCACTCTGCCGCATCGGTCTTGCCCACACCGGCCAGACCCCCGTTTGCCTTGTTTGCAAGCCGGGCCCCAGACACTCCCGTTTCTTCCGTCGGAACCGTCGAGCAGCGGCCCGTCCCCGCAATGCCTGCGCCCCGCGCAGGCCCAAGGCCGGAGACCGCCCCCGATGCTCTCAGGCCGTTCATCCGGGCGCGCCCGCTCGCCGGTTGGCACGGCATTTCGGCCTCTACTACGCTATGACGGTACGCGACGGGCTCGGCGGCGAGCCGGTCTGTCGGCGGAGCGAATCGTGAGACCCCTCCTTGCCGCCGTCATCCTATGGATCGTCCCGCCCGGAGCCCACGCCCGGGAAGCCTGCGAGGCGGCGCCGGCGCCTACGTTCGAAGGTGTCATCGGCCGCACGGCCCGGGATTCCACACCTTCCCCTCTAGAACCCGTGCGACCGGCACCGGGCAGTCCGAATGTCGTGTACATCGTCCTCGACGACACCGGCTTCGGAGACCTGGGCTGCTACGGGGCCTCTGTTTCGACGCCCAGCATCGATTCTCTCGCGAAAGCCGGCCTGCTGTTCAACAACTTCCAGTCGAAGGCGGTCTGCTCTCCGACCAGGGCTTCGCTGCTGACGGGACGCAACGCCCAGGCGGTCGGGATGAAGGAGCTGCCGGGGGGAGACCAAGGGTACCCCCACACGCGCGGACGGGTTCCTGCGTCGGCGGCGAACATCGCACAGATCCTGAGCCGCGGCGGCTACAGCACATTCGCAGTCGGGAAGTGGCACCTTGTGCCTCGCGAAGACATGACGCCTGCGGGCGACCGCACCCACTGGCCGCTTCAGAAGGGCTTCGACCGCTTCCACGGATTCCTCTCGGGCTGGACCGATCAGTATCGGCCGGATCTCGTGGTGGACAACCACGCCGTTGCCCCGCCCGAACGGACGGGATACCACTTTTCTGAAGACATCGTGGATCAGGCGATCGCGATGATCGAGGGCAAGCTGGAGGCGGACACGGAGAAGCCCTTCTTCCTTTACGTGGCATTCGGAGCCACGCACGCGCCGATCCAGGTGCCCAAGCGCTACATCGAGAAGTACAGGGGCGCATTTGACGAAGGGTGGGACGCAGTCCGCGAGCGGCGCTATCGCAGGCAATTGAAACTCGGCGTCATTCCGACCGGGGCCAAGCTTCCGCCGCGCAACCCGGGCGACCCGGCCTGGAGCGACCTTGGCGGGACAGAGCGCAGGGTCTACGCGCGCTTCATGGAAGCCTACGCCGGGTTCACCGAGCACACGGACGGTCAAATCGGCCGCCTGATCGGGTTCCTGAAGGAGAGCGGGCAGTTCGACAACACGATGGTCGTCCTGATCTCGGACAATGGCGGCGCTCCGGAAGCCGGCGTGAAGGGGAACTTCGCGCGTTCGTACGGCGACCCCACCACGGTCGAGGAAATGCACGAGCGGCTCGATGATCTGGGCGGGCCCGGCACGCAGCCGCTGTATCCGCGGCCTTGGGCAATGGCCTCGAGCGCGCCGTTCAAATACTACAAACTGTGGCCATTCAACGGCGGCGTACGCACGCCGATGATCGTCTCGTGGCCCGAGGGGATCCGCGAGACCGGGTTGCGGGAGCAATTCGTCGATGTCATTGACATCACGCCGACGGTGCTCGACTACCTCGGCGTCAAGGAACCGGAGGCCTTCGACGGCGTCTGCCAGATGCCCATGCACGGCAAGAGCCTGCGGAATGTGTTCGACGACCCGGCCGCCCCCGCTCCCCGCGACACGCAGTTCTTCGAGTTGTGGGGCAGCCGCGGAATCTACCACCAGGGCTGGAAGGCGGTGGCGTTCCATACTCCCGGAACCGACTTCGAGTCCGACCACTGGGAGCTCTACAACGTGAAAGCGGACTTTACTGAAACGGCCGACCTGGCCAGCCGAAGGCCCGAGAAGCTAAAGGAACTGCAGGACCTGTGGTGGGACGAGGCGGAGAAGTACGGTGCGCTGCCCCAGCTCGAAGCCATCACCATGCGGCAACGGACGTACGATCAGATCCTGACGGCCCCTGCGCCTTAGGGGGCCGACGAGGGACACACGCCTTGCTGCGCGGACTCTCTTCAAGCTCGATCGCAGGCCCGCCTGCGCTCCCGTTGAGCGTGGTGTCTTCCTGGCCGTCTGAGGCCGACAGTGCGGCAAGACGGAGTCCGGCATCGTCCGGACGGGGACCAATGGGCGCGGAGAGGCGCCGCAAGGCCTTCCCGGATGCCGGGGCTTCGCAGCCCGTGCATGCGATCCGCGAAGCGATCCCTGTGGCAACAGGACCAGTTTTCGCCTTATCATCCCCTAGAATCAGAGGACTGCACTGACTTGCCCCTCGACGCCGAAGCGACACCCGTCATTCTCCACCTCGACATGGACGCGTTCTTCGTGTCCGTGGAGGAGCTCTCGAACCCTTCGCTCAAGGGGCGGCCGGTCGTGGTGGGCGGACGGCCCGGAGAGCGCGGCGTCGTGGCGGCTGCGTCGTATGCCGCCAGGAAGTTCGGAGTCCACTCGGCGATGCCTTTGAGGGAGGCGCATCGGCGCTGTCCGCAGGCTGTGTTTCTCGAGGGACACCCGCACAAGTACCTGGAACACTCCCGCCGGATCAAGGCCGTTCTGGAACGATTCTCGCCGCTCGTCGAAATGGCGTCGATCGACGAGGCCTACCTGGACCTGACCGGGACGGAGAAACTGCTCGGTCCTCCGCTCCGGGGCGCGCACGAACTCCACGAGGCGGTCTCGGCCGAGACTTCCCTGCCCTGCTCGATCGGCATCGGCACCTCGCGGCTGGTGGCAAAGATCAGTTCCGGCCTCGCCAAGCCGAACGGCATACTCTGGGTGGCGCCCGGGGCTGAGGCGGCGTACTTGGCGCCACTGCCGCTGCGCCGCGTGCCCGGCGTCGGCAGGGTCACGGGCGCAAAGCTCAAGGGTCTCGGGCTCGAGACGATCGGACAGATCGCAGGCCGGGATGACGACTTTCTGGAGCGCCATCTCGGTAACACGGGCCCGGAACTCGCCCGGAAGGCACGCGGCCTGGATGCCGGGGCCTGGTTCGGTCCCGGCGTTTCCGACAGGAAGGGTCCGAAGTCAATCAGCCACGAGAGCACATTCAAGGTCGACACGACCGACCCGGCCCTCATCGACGCCACGGTGGCGAAGCTCTCGCAGCTCGTGGGAAGACGGCTGCGGGAGCGTGGACTGTGGTCACGCACCATCCAGATCAAGTTCCGCTACAAGGACTTCACGACTAAGACCCGGGCCAGATCGCTCGCCGAGCCCACACAGCTCGACACCGTGATCCTTGACACCGTGCGAGACCTCCTGCGAGCGCATCGCGACCCAGGAAGGGCGATACGGCTGCTGGGAGTCCACGCCGGGAACCTGATGGAATCGCCCCTGAGCCAGCCGGGGCTCTTCGACGGGGACAGCCGCGACAAGATGGCCCACGCGCTGCAAGCGGTTGACGCCGTTCGGGACCGGTTCGGGGAATCGTCGCTGGGGCTTGGATCGGCGTTGCGGCACGGGCGCCGGGAGCGCGTTCACGAGAACCCGGTGGGGCTTGCCGGCGGCGGCCGGCGGCAGCGGAGAGCTCCGGACCGGAGCTAGTTGAGCGATCCTCAACCGGGGCGGAACGGAAGGACGCTTTCCCCGGGGCGGAACGGCGGTTCGACACCGAGCTTTCCGGCGATGTCCTCCACATCGCTCCTGGACCAGCTGACGGAGGTGTGAATGACTTCCCCTCGCTCGATCAGGAAGACTGTCGGCACGTTCGTCAGACCATAGTCGTTCGAGACCGGAAAGCCGGATTCTTCCGTGTCGAACAGCACCCGAGTCCCGTAGTCGAATTCCAGCTTGAACCGTTCAGCATCGCCGGGAGATTCCTGGCACACGGAGACCGCCTGGGCGGACGTTCCCTCAAGGGCGGCCGCAAGCCGGTCCAGAAAGGGCAGGCCGTACTGGCAGGTCGGGCAACTGGCCTTGAAAAAAGTCAGAACGACAGGGCCGTTCTCAAGCTCGCCGCCCAGGTGGAACTCGTCACCATCGGCGTCGAGAAGCCAAAAGTCGGGCGCATGTGTTCCAGGCTGCAGGGCCGGCACTTCTCTGATCGTAGCTGCTCGCTCCGGGGGCGGGGCGAAGATGCGGCCCGCCTGCAACCTCGGGGCGTTCCCGAAGGCGATGGTTCGCGCAACACGCCATGGAGACCCGCAATTCGCGCGTCCGAACCGGGGACATTCGTCCGGCGGAAGCGGAAGCTGTCCGTCATGACTCCTCAGGCACTGATCGTGCCGGCTCGCGCCCCATGGAAAGCCACGCCCGGGCCCGGCGGT
Source organism: Bryobacterales bacterium (assembly GCA_028819255.1). Taxonomy (GTDB): domain Bacteria; phylum Acidobacteriota; class Terriglobia; order Bryobacterales; family UBA6623; genus VXMF01. The sequence goes on from JAPPMB010000047.1 coordinate 40,797, forward strand.
GCCGTGGCACCTGGGTGCGTTCTGAATGCGACGACGGCGGACCGGTCTGCGGACGCTTGACGGACCTTGAACCCTTCTCCGCAAGTCCGATGGCCGCCATTCACGCCGGCGCCGTGCGAATCGGATCGTGTGGCGGCCCGCTGCGGGGTGAGTCAACGCCATTACAATGAGACCGAAGATGAAGAAGCCCGTGGGTCTTGCGATTCTGTTCGTCGGCGCCGTACTCGTCGCGCTGGTGTATTCTTCAATGGACCTCAGGCAGCACACCTACGAGGTCTGCATCGAATTCAAGGGGCGCACCAACTGCGCCGTGGCGTCCGGCACCACCAGGGAGGAGGCGATCCGGACCGCCACGGACACCGCCTGCGCCACGATCTCGGGCGGCATGACCGAGAGCATCCAATGCAGCCGGACCCCTCCGATCAGCGTGACTGAGCAGGATTAGGCCGGCACGGTCGGACGAGCCCGGGGTCTACCGGGATCGCGCGCGATGCCAAAGGAATGACGCCCCCAGGATCGCGAGCACGGAGGCCAGGACAAGTCCGGTGACCGCCCAGTTCACGTCCTGAACCGCGAGCGGGCGGTCTGGAACCGCCAAGGCGGGAACCAGCAGCAACGCGCTGACGTGGGCGACGGATGCGAACCGCAGGGCGCCCGAAGCGGTCCTCCGAGCGAAAGGTGCGACTGAGGCCAGCGCCACGACACAGCCGTACGAGACCCCGAGCGCGAGCCCGACCGGGAGGCCGGTCGCTCCGTCAATGCCCGCAAGCACGTATCGGGCTGCCCCGATCAGCACGACGCACAGAACCGGCGTCGGCAGAATCGAGAGCCAGTCCGGCAGCTCTCCGCGCAGGCCTCGACGCCCGGACCGAAAGGAAAGCGCGCCGTGAATCGCCGCCGCCGGCGCCCAGAAGCGAAAGTCCGCCAAGAGCGCACGGGCCTCGGTCGCGGACAGCGTCTCCGCGACCAGACCGCAACCCGCGGCGGTCCCGACCAGCAGTGGCGGATAGGCGAGGAAGAGCCGGCAGCGGGCGGCGAGCAGGCGCGCGTCTCGGATGCAGAATAGGACGGCGGCCGCTCCGAAGATCAGGCTCTGATCCATGGGTCGGGTTCCGGAACAGTGTATCCGTCGCAGGCGCCGACAGGCTTCGGCCTTCCGAATCTCAATGCCCTGCCCGTCACCTGAAGTCCCGCAGCCATCGTCGGACGCGGTCCGCAGGATGGTCGTGCCCGGCGCACCATGGAACTCGTTGGCGCGGGTGATGGAGTCGGATTCCAGGTTGGCGCGACGCGACCCCGTCCACCTCCGGGAACGCGTAGCTGTCACAACCCCCGAGGCCGGTCCCGCCCGATCGCTCAGCCCCCTCCCGAAAGCCTGCGCAGCAGCCCGCCCACGGCTTGCTCGATTCGCTCGGCATCGACGGTTTCCGGCAATGGAATCGCCACTACGCGGCTGCCGGAATCGGGATCCTTCTTGATCAGGCTGGCAACGCCGCCTTGATTGGAGCTTCGCCGCCGCTGGCCGGAGACCTGCTGAGCCGCCTGACCCGCGGGCGGCGCCGGCGCCGGTGGGGACAACGCTTCCAGAAACCGGAGGCCCGCCTCGAAGAGTCCGGCGACGGCTCCCTCGAAACTGGCTGGAGTTGGGACCGGGGTTGGAAGCGGGGCGGGGACCGGAGGCGGAGCCGCGGGCACATCGGACGGCGAACCCGCAGGGCTTGGAACCGGCGGGGCACCGGCTTGCCCTCCGCCCACAAGACCCTGCAATTCCGGCTCTTCCCTTCCCCCGGCGTCCGGCACGATGTCCTCCTCAAGTGCAACCGGCTCAGGCTCAGGCTCCGCTTCTGTCGCGGGGGATGGGCTGGGCGTGTCGTCCACGACCTCCTTGACGACCTTCATCATTGTCGAGCGCCCGAGCTTCTCGAAGCTGACTTCGTCGGCGGTCAGGTCGAACAGACCGGAAAAGAGCGCCTTCTTGAGCTGCATCGTTTGCCACACGCGCTCTTCGATGCTGCCCTCCGTAAGCAGGTGAATCACCTGGACCGGGCGGGACTGCCCCATGCGGTGGACTCGACCGATTCTCTGCTCCAGCCGCGCAGGGTTCCATGGCGGCTCAAAGTTGATCACGGCAGACGCGGACTGGAGATTGAGGCCGACGCCGCCAGCGTCGGTCGAGAGGAAGACCAAGCAATCGGGATCTTCGCGAAATCGAGCCATCAGATCCCCACGCTTGGGGGTCGGAACGCCGCCGTGCAGGGAGACGTACCCGATTCCGAGCTCGTCCAGTTCCTGTCCAGCCAGCATGGTCATGCGCTGGTATTCGCTGAAGACCACGACCTTGCGGCGCTCCTCAATCGTCAGCTCGCGGATGATCTCGCGGAACTCCACCAGCTTCGGCGAGAAGTTCGTCTCCTTGTCGAACAGGAACGTCGAGTTGCAGAGCATTCGCATGTTCTGCAGGCAGCACGTGATCCTGCGCAGGTCCACCTCCGAGAGCCAGCCCTGCCGATTCCACTTGTGAATCAGCCTGGCCAGGATTTCGTTCTGCTCCCAGTACGGTGCGGCCTGTTGCTCGGTGAGCGGGACCAGGAACGTCTGGTCGGTTCGTTCGGGAAGCTGCTTCAGGACCTCTTCGCGTTTGCGGCGGATGAGAATGGGCTCCAGCTGCTTGTGGATCCGCCGCAAGCCCTGGTAGCCGATCAGCCTGCCTGTGTCGGTTGTCTGCACGTGGTCGTGCAGGAAGCGGAAGGCTGGTCCGAGGACGCGACCGTCGACGAACTCCACGACCGAGTACAGCTCCTCGAGCTTGTTCTCCAGGGGGGTTCCGGTCAGAACGAACGCGTAGCGGCTCTTGAGCTGCTTGACCGTGCGCGCCGTTTTCGTCGTCCAGTTCCTGATGCGCTGGGCTTCGTCCAGAACGATCAGGTCGGGGCCAAGGTCCCGGATCAGCTCCATGTCGTGCCGAATCAGCTCGTAGTTGATCAGGTTGAAGAAGGTGGGACTGGCATAGAGCTTCTGCCTCCGCGTTCTCCTGCCATCGATCACCTGGACCGAGAGGTCACTGAAGCGCTCGATTTCGGTCTTCCATTGGTACTTGACGGAGGCCGGCGAAATCACCAGCACCCGCCGGATCCCGCGCCGCTTCCGCAGCAACGCAGCAGCCGCAATCGTCTGGACCGTCTTTCCCAGGCCCATGTCGTCGGCGAGAACGATCCGCCCTCGGCCGGCGGCGAACAGGACACCCTCAACCTGGTAGGGAAACAGCGGAACCTTGAGCAAGTCCTGTAGGACCGGCTTGCCGGCGGCCACCCTCCGCAGCTGGCGCCTCTCCCAAGCGAGCCCTTCCTCAAGTTCATTCACCCGGTCGACATGGTCCAGAACGTCGCTGTAGATGACGGCCGCCGCGTCGGACCGGCGAAGCTCCCCCATGATGCGCCCGAACCGCTTGTACCTGTCCCTCCGCAGGAATCCCGAAGAATCGAAGTGTTCGGCCCGAATGCCGACCAGCGCCGAGTCCGGGTTGTCGGGCAGGTTCAGCTGGACTTCCAAAGTGTCGCCGTACACGAGTGACACCGAGGCTCGCTCGCGTTCCACGCGGTGGCGCATCAGTTTCGAGCGATACCGATTGCGCAGGCGGGTGAGTATGTTCTCGATGTGCTTGCAGGTTCCCAGCGTGTTGCGGGCAAAATCCGGGCACGAACAGAAGTTGTCGAACAATCCGGGACCTCGCATCGCGACCCGGTACTGCTCACCGCTTGTGGAGAGCACGTCGTAGTCACCGAAGGGCTTGGGCGGTCTCTTCAGGATGCGCTTGACCGCTTGCTTGGCTCGCTTCTGCCGCGCCTGTATCTGCTCTTCAACTAGCAATTCCTCTGGTCCCCCACTCGATTGAAGAAAGATCCGCTCGGCCTCAAGACGCGGAGCCGGTGAGGCCCTGACCGCCTGGAACCGGGAGGCAGCACCGCTCGGAGCGCACCAGAGCCGAAGAAAGTGACGGGCATCGCCCGTTTCGGCAATCTTACCGCATGAAGTGGCCCTAGCGGCCTGTCACTTCATGATCTTGGGGTAGACGGACTTGAGTTCGCAACGAGCGTCGTCGATCTTCATGGGCTGATCGACACTCTGCTCGCCCGATCAGTTCGGACCGTCGGTCTCGAGATTGCCCCGGTTCCTCTTGCGGCACGCCACCTAGCTGCTGACCGCAAGGTTGCATATGGGTTGATGGCACATCCTGCGCTCGTGGGCCGAGAATTGCACGACGCACTACTTCTTCAAGCCTTCTCCTCAGCTTGGATTGGCCTGTGTGGATCCACGTGTCAATCCCTTCTCTCGCTTGGCCTGGTTCCACGCCAGGCCCCTGGGCCGAACAGACTGCTCGTGCATTGGTGGAGTCGGGGAGTTCGCCTGCTTGCGTGGAAGGCCCGCCGCGACAGGGCGCGTCCGGTGCGGAACGCCGGACCGACCGGAATTGGCGGAAGAGATCAATCCTCGCCTGGCAGCCGCGTTCCTAATTGCGCCAAACGCGCTTTCAGCGCGGCCAGTTGTGCCTCCGCCGCCTCGGCCCTCGCCTCCGCCGCGTCGGCTCTCGCCCTGTCCGCCTCAGCTCTCGACGTCGCCGCCTCGGCTCTCGCTCGCTCCGCCTCGGCCGTTACCGCCGCCTCCTCGGCCGTCGCCTCCGCTGCCTCGGCCCTCGCCGTCGCCTCCTCGGCCACCGTGTCCAAGTCCTCGTGCGACAGGTAGTCCTTCCCGGTTTCCAGGTTGCGCACCCGGATCAATGGACCCGCGATCCGCAGCGAAACCCCCAGCGTCTCGCTCCGCAACTCCCGCTCGGGCCCCGAACGCGGATCCGGCCGCAGCTCCACGTACTCCCCGCCCCACAGCCGGTAGCCCACCAGCCGCTCGCCCGGCCGCGCCTCGTTCGGCTGGAACACGAAGTACTCCTGCACCCCGAGCTCGCTGTACAGGGCCTTCTTGTCGACCCGGTTGCGGATCTCGCTTTTTGGCGAGATCACCTCCAGCACGAAGTCCGGAACCTTGCCCTCGACCCAGATCCTGTACGGCGACCGGCACTTCCAGACGTGGTTCAGCAGCACGTAGACGTCCGGCGCCACGCACCCGCTCTTGTCGCCCGGCCGGTAGTAGATGAAGTGGTTGCCTTCCACCACCGCGTTCGCCACCTGCTTCAGATGCAGGCCGAGGTCGTTGCGCACGCTGATGATCGCATGGGCCTGCAGAGGGTTCTCGGGCAAGAATCTACCGTCCGATTCCGGGTAATGCACGGGGTCGGATTGGATCTCGGCGACAGGGATCCGTTGCTCGAAGATGCCCTCGTCCCCCATGCTGGCCTTGCGGGAGCGCCAGCTCCGCAGGGGGCCACGATAGCACGGGCTGCGCCGGGCCCGTTCCCCTCGCGCTGGGCTCGCCTGCGAGACAATTCGGCACGGCGCGGCGCTCGCCGCGACGGCTTCGGCGCGCCCGCCGGCCGCGCGACCCGGGCATGGCGCAGGCGGCGGGGGGACCCTCGCACCCGGCAGCGCGGCCCGAAGGCCGGGACACGCTGTGAACCGTCCCGAGAAGGGCCGGGAAGTTGCGATCGAGTTTCCGGCGGCACGTTCCCGACCGGTCGCCGCACCGGCCGCCCAGGCAATCAGCGACAGGAAATGGCGTCGTGGCCGACCGCAGTGAACACTCGCCAGAGCGGCGTAGACTGGCGCACGGGGAACCGAAGACACCCGGTGCAAGGACAAGTCGGCCTACCCGAAATCCAAGGGTCTACGAGGCACTGGGTTGGTGCCCGACAGCATCCGCGTCAGCGCTCGCAGCCGAGAACGAGACGCAGGAACGGGTTGGCCCGCCCCGCTGTCTCGGCGGATCGGCGCACGATGCCAGAGGCGATCCGGGGAAACGTCCGACGGACTGCCGGTATCCGGGAGCTGACCCTGCGGGGGCGGTCGCCCAGAGCGGCGGTCGTACGCGTCAGTCTCGGCGCGCTGAAGCCGACTGCGTGAGGCGCTTGCGCGGCGAACGGCGGTCGAACCGGACCTCCCTGTACCTGCGGGCGCCGATTCCGAGGTCGAACCAACGCCGAGCGCCCGCGTTCGAGTAGCATCAACAAGAGGCACATCTGCAAATGGCAGGCAGATCAGGAAGCATCGTCTTGTGTGCGCTGGCGGCGCTTGCGCTCGGCATGCCTGCCTCGGAGGACTACCAAGGGAAGATCAAGGCGTGGCGTACGGACCGCGAGAAGAGCCTCAAGGCCGACGAGGGTTGGCTCACGATCGCCGGGCTGCACTTCCTGGAAGAGGGCGACAATTCGTTCGGCTCGTCGCCCGAGAACGACATCGTGCTTCGGACAGGGCCGGCACACGTAGGTCTGATCACCGTGCGGGAAGGTGTCGTGGACGTCGCTGCGCCTGCGGGAGAAACGCTGTCCGTCGACGGTCGCGAGGTGAGGACAGCGCGGCTCTGGAGCGGAGTCGGCGGTGACCGCCCCTCAATCGACCTGGGCGCTCTTTCCCTGTTCTGCCACCTGAGCGGTGAACGGCTCGCGATCCGATTGAGGGATCGGGAGAGTGACATTCGGCGCGATTTCGCCGGGCTGCGCTGGTTTCCCGCCGACGAGTCCTTTCGGGTTCGGGCTCGCTACGTCCCTCACGAGCGCCAGCGCCGGATGAGCCTGCCCAACAACCTCGGCGACGTCTTCACGGTCCCCAGCGGCGGATCGGTCGCGTTTGCGCTTGGGGACCAGGAGCTGCGTCTCCTCGCCATAGAGGACGATGGCGAGCTCTGGCTCATCTTTCGGGACCTGACGAGCGGCAAAGAGACGTATCCCGCCGCACGGTACCTCTACGCCGACGCTCCGGACGAAGACGGCTTCACGATCGTTGACTTCAACCGGGCGTACAACCCGCCCTGTGCGTACAACCCCTACACGACATGTCCTCTGCCTCCGCCCGAGAACCGCCTGCCGGTTCGGATCGAGGCGGGGGAGCTCGACTACCGGGCCGGCAAGCGCTGAGTGCGCCGGGAGTCCGAAAACACCGGCGGAGAGTCCCCCTCATCGGAAGTGGCGGCCTTGCCCGATCGCTCCTCCCCGCGACCGTCTGGAGATCCGAAACGGCGCGTCAGGCGACGGTTTGGCCATTCCGGCGCCGACTGCCGGCCGCCCGGTAGAATGGACCGTTCATGAGCATCCGCATTGGAGTCATCGGCGGAAGCGGCCTCTACGACATGGACTCGCTCGAGGACCGGAGGAAGGTGCGAGTGGACACACCGTGGGGCGAGCCGTCCGATGCATACGTCACGGGCCGGATCGCCGGTCGAGAAGTGGCCTTCCTCGCCCGTCACGGCCGGGGACACCGGATCATGCCCTCAAGCCTGAACTTCCGGGCCAACATCTACGGCCTGAAGTCGTTGGGCGTCGAGTACGTGCTGTCGTTCAGCGCGGTGGGTTCGCTTCGCGCCGAGCTGGAGCCGATCCACTTCGTGATCCCCGACCAGTTCTTCGACCGCACGCGGGGGCGCGTGTCGACCTTCTTCGACGACGGACTCGCCGCCCACATCACGTTCTCCCACCCGATTTGCTCCACCCTCGCCGACGTGGCCGAGGAAGCATGCAAGGCCTCCGGCGTGACCGTCCATCGCGGAGGCACCTATTGCTGCATGGAGGGACCGGCCTTCTCGACGTTGGCCGAGTCGGAACTCTATCGCGCATGGGGATTCGATGTGATCGGCATGACCAACCTCCAGGAAGCGAAGCTGGCCCGCGAGGCCGAAATGTCGTACTGCACGATCGCAATGGTGACCGACTACGACTGCTGGCACCCGGAGCACGACGCCGTGACCGTCGACACGGTGATCGAGTACCTGACCAGGAACGCCGCGAATGCCCAGAAGGTTGCGGTCGAGGCCGTCAAGCGGATTCCCGACTCGCCCAGCCCGCACGCCGCCGCCCTCAAGAACGCGATCATCACCGACCGCGCCGCCATATCGGACCGCGTGCGGGAGAAATACGCTCTCCTGGCAGGCAGGTACCTGTAGGCCGGACGGCCGAGGGCGAGGGTTCATGGCTCTGCTCGTGGTTGGATCCGTCGCCTACGACGGGATCGAGACCCCTCACGGCAGGGTCGACCGCGTTCTGGGAGGCGCCGGCTCCTACATCGCTCTCGCGGCCAGCCCTTTCGCGGAGGTCCGCCTGGTCGCCGTCGTCGGCGACGACTTCGACGACGACGATGAGGCGGTGCTGCGCAGGCGCAATGTGGACTGCGAAGGGCTGGTGCGGGCATCCGGAAAGACCTTCTACTGGAAGGGCGTCTACAACCGCCGGATGAACGAGCGACGCACGCTGGCGACCGAGCTCAACGTCTTTGCCGACTTCCGGCCACGCCTTCCCGAGTCCTACCGGGACACGTCGCACATCCTGCTGGGAAACATTCAGCCGGATCTCCAGTCCCTCGTCCTGGACCAGACGCCGATCCGTCGGTACGTCGCGGGCGACACGATGAACTACTGGATCGAGCGGACCCCGGACGAACTGGCGGCGACCATGCGCCGGTGGAACACGATCCTGGTCAACGACGAGGAGGCGCGGCAGCTGACAGGCGAGGACAACCTGCGGCACGCCGGCCGGGCAATACGGCGCATGGGGCCCGAAACAGTTGTGATCAAGCGCGGCGAGCACGGCGCGACGCTGTACCGGACGGACGAGTGCTTCATGGCGCCGGCCTACCCCCTCGACAAGCTCGCGGATCCCACCGGGGCGGGCGACGCCTTCGCGGGCGGCTTCATGGGCTATCTGGCGAGCTGCGGATTCCGCGAGACCGGCAGTGCGGCCGGCGCGGACCTGCGCCGGGCGATGATCTACGGCTCGGTGATGGGCAGCTTCTGCTGCGAGCGATTCGGCGTCGACGGCCTCAAGGACCTGCGAGCGGAACAGATCGAGGAGCGGTTTGAGGAGTTTCGCGCGATGACCGCGTTCTGAACGGACTCCCGCAGCCCTACGGCTCGTACCGGATCCACAGCGGACTCGCCCAGGCCATTGCCTCGTTCCTCTGCTTCAGCCGCACGTAGTACATGTTCCACTCGCCGGCGGCGGCGTCGGCGTCGGACCAGTCCAGATCGACTTCGACCTGCCTGGGCTCCATGGAGGCCACGACCTCCGGCTTGGCAAGTCCGACCTGCCGAATGATCTCGATGCTGTCGATCGGGGCCGTGCCGGTGGCGACGATCGAGAGTCTCGGGGTGCGGTCGGTGGAGAACTCGTCCCCCATCAGGCGATCGCCGGAGCGAACGACCAGTGCGATGTTGTCGTGAGCGGCATAGGAGTGCCTCCGCTTGAAGCCGTCAATGATGCCCTCGCGCGAGTTCTCCTCGGCCAGCACGACCGCATAGCTGATGTGCGTCGAGACATGGTCGCTGCTGGCCTGGAAGCCGAGACGGCGACCCCTCTGAAAGGCCTCCCAGACGAAGCCGGCCGGCCTGTATCCCTGGATCGTGTCGTCCGGGCCCGTTGCGGCGGTGGGGCCGCCGGACAGCTCGTAGCTCTGGCGGTGCCCCTGGAACAGCTCGACAACCGGCTCCACCTCGGTGTCCCCGTCCCGCCAGTCAGTGCCCATGTTGGTGGCGGAAGTGTGCGAGGAGCAGATCGCACCGAAGTGCCGCAGATAGGCATACAGGTTCCGGATGTCGGGCGATCCGCCCTCCTCGGTGCCGTTCACGCGCTCCCTCCCCCGCATGCGGGGCAGCGGCCGAATGCCGCGTCGCGGCAGCATGACGTTCCGGTGGCCGCTCGGGTAGCTGACGCTCCGTTCGTAGGTGTACATGGCGCTGAACGATCCGGGAGCGTGGTACAGGTCCGCCGCCTTCTGCTGCAGCCACCACATGTAGTCGTGGCCGATCGCGAAATCGTGATCGCCAGGCCCTATCCAGTCCATGCCCGCCACATCGAGCCCGTAGCGCCAGACCTCCTCGAACGGACCGTCCCAGTCGCGGTGCGCAGAGAATTCGGTGTGCCGGTGAAACTCTCCCCGAAGAAACCGAAGTTCCCTCCCGCCGATCCGAATGCGCTGCGCCCGCATGCCCGCGATCTGGGCCGTCTCGTCCGGGTGGACCGGAGCGGATTCCCGGCGAGGGAGGCGGGCGTCTGCGGAACGCAGCGTGGGCTCGGAGGGGCTGCCGCCCACCTCCAGGACGGACTCGTACAGGTCGCTGTCCTCGCGGTCCCGCGCCCGCTCGCGCTTGTCGCTTGCGAACACGGCACTGAGGCCCCCGTCCGGAAGCGCGGCAAGCCCCGGCTGGCGGTCCAGCAGGTGGTCGGAGGCGGGCAGTTCGATCGCGGCGGACCAGGCGTCCCCGTCGAGATACGAAGCGAAGCTCCGCCAGCGCTCGCCCCGCCCTGTCTGCAGGGGGTGCTTTCGGAACAGAACCCAAGGCCGGCCGGCCCCGTCGAACGCCATGGAAGGAATGCTGATCCTGTGCCGCAGGCTCGTCCCAATGCGGGGATCGTCGTGGAAGTAGTCAACGGTCGGGGCGTGCGGCGGGGCCGCCGGCTGCTTGAGCGAGCCGTCCCAGACTCGGACGAGCACATTCTTGTCGACATACATCGCCGAAGCGCGCTTGCCGGTCCAGCGGTCGCCGTAGTCCTTGCCCCAGCCTTCGACGGAGTCCTCGTAGGCCACCCAGACCCGATCCCGGCTGTCCACGGCGACGGACGCGCGCGCCTCGAATCGCGGCGAGGCGGCAATCGCCAAGGGCCTGCCAAGGCCGTCGCCGTCGAGGCTTCGCAGATGCACGTCGTAGTTCCCGGCATCGTAGGTGTCCCACGCGATCCACGCGCCACCGCCTGAGTCCGTGGCGATCGACGGCCTCCAGTCATTGGCCTCGCTCGTCGAGACCTGAACGGGCCTGCCTTCAAGATGGCGCGCAAAGACGTCGAAACCGCCGGCGCGCCGACCCTGCCAGGCCAGATACTCCCCGCTCGCCACCACGTTGAAGTCCTGCCCTGGGTCCGTGGTGAGGCGGCGTCTCGGACTCAGGACGCCGCTGGCTGAGCGGTACTTCCGCAGGTAGATGTCCCAGTTCCCGTTGCGCTGCTCCGACCAAAGCACGGCCGCGTTGCCATCGGATAGGACCGTCACGACCGGGCGCCACACGTCACTTCCGGGTGGCGTCGCGTAGACCGGATACCCCCATCTCGAGGCGGTCCGCCTGACGAGAGCCACGCGGTCACCGTTGCCGCTGAACTCGATGGATCCGAAGTCGCCCTCCAGCGCCGCCCTCTCATCGACGGGACTGCCGGGCCGGTACTCGACGAAGGCACAGAGGACGGAGGCGTCCGGCAAGGCCGCGCAGGCCGGGTAGTCCTGTTCGGCCGACCCTGGCAGGAACGCGACGCTGGCAGGAAGCCTCTCGACCTCCACTCGACCGTCGAGCATCGCGGCGGGCCTGCCGAGAGGGAGTTCGAAAGGCGCGAACTCGAAGTTCCCCTGCGAAGTCGCAACGCCCAGCATCTGCCCCGTGTCCACCTCGCTACCACATGGGTGCTGCGGAAGGCCGAGGTCGACCGAGGCGGGGAGAATGCGCGGCGACTGACCGCCGCCTGCCAGCTTGAGGGGACTCGACTCCGATGCCGCCTTCCAGGCAACGCCCGCAGGCAATGCCGGACTGGAGGCGGAGCCGCTCCAGTCGGTCGGGGAGCCGTCGCCTACACCCAAGCGCATTCTCAACACGCCATGGGACCGGCACTCCTCACCGGCGGGGGATTGGGCCAAGGCCTCGACGGGACCCGAATCGGGCGCCCGGACGGCGAACTGGACCGCGGCCAGGGACAGGAGCGCCAGAACACCGATCAGGGTCTTCGTCATGTCCGATCATTGTAGGCGGGGACTGGGCCGCGCCTTCGAGAGCCGAGACTGCTCAGCGGCGCTTGAGCGGCGTCACCACGATTCTCCGAAACTCGACGGGACCGTGGTCGCCTTGCAGCGCGATCGGGCCCGGTTGCGATTCGCGGGCATCGGTTGCCATGGCGGTGATGCCGTCGATCACCTGGCGATCTATGATCGTGACGCCGTTGAGGACAACCGTGACGACGCGCCCGACGAGGCGAATGTCAAAGTCCTGCCACTCGGCATGGTGTCTCGTAGCGACAACGCGTGGAGTGATTCGGCTGTACACTGCGCCGTTGCCGTGAATCGACGGATCAGCGCCGAAGTCGTCCAGGATCTGGATTTCGTAGCGGCCTCGGAGGGCGATCCCGCTGTTGCCGCCCTCGGAAACGCGGTACTGCACCTGCAGCTGAAAGTTCCAGAACTCCCGATTCGACACGATCTCGGGGGCGGTGCCGCTGTTGACCAACCTCTCGTCGCGGATGAGCCATCCCTCAACCCGGCCCGAGGCGCCCGTATTCCACTCCGACAAATCGGATCCGTCGAACAGGACGACCTGTCGCCCCTCGACCCAGTCACCGCCGTCAACATCGCTGACGGCATCCGGGCGCCGGCCGGTCCAGATCCTCCTGCCGTCACGGTCATCGCGCACGGTCTCGCCTCGGAGTCGGTCACCCTCGAACCACGCCACCGTGTCGCTGCCGACGACCGATCCGCCGTCGAACTCGCGCTCGACCCGGAATTTGAGCCTGCCGTCGACGATTGAGCACTCAAGAAACGGCTGTGTGCGCCCTCCGACAGCGCCGACGATGGAGCCCGACATCTCTGGAGTTCCAGCGGCGGCGATCTGCAGCGCCATGGGGCCCGAGTTCCCCTCCAGGACCCACGACCCATCGAACCGGGACGCATCGAACGCCCCGGGGGGCTGTGAACAGGCCACGGCCGTCAAGAGAGCAAGCACCAGGGAAACCGGGAGACTCGGTCGGGATCGCCCAGTGTCCTTCGCGCGGACAGCGGGGGGACGGGTGACCATGCACGAAGGCGGAATCGAGGAGCCGCAAGACAGAATGCCAAACCGAACCGAACTGAGCATGGCGCGCACGATTGAACCACATGCGGGTGCGTGCCCGGCGCCAACAGTAGTCGCTGCCGCGCTCTCATCCGAAGTTCGGGTGGAGGCCACGCGACGCAACTGGACAGGGGACACAACTCAGTAAGCGGCCGGCTTCCAGCCAGTCCGTTCAGCGACTCCCCGACTTGTCTGATCAGGGGCCTTACGCAGCTCGACCAAAGCCTGTCCCGTCACTGTCCAGAACGCAGACTGCGAGATTTCCGGAACTTCCGATGCAGGCGGCCATCATCCAATCGCAGCCAAGTTCCAGTCGTGATCCGGAAGCCGGGAAGGATCGATCGGCGAAGACACTCCGACCGCAGGTCATCGCGGCCCTCGGCATCGGCTGGGAGAAAGGTCACCGCTCGAATCGGTAGTCGAACACGCACGACTCCCCGGCCATCTCTCGGAACCACAAGGTGGCGCTGGCCCCGAGCGAGTCGGTGAGGCGCACCGCTTCGTTCAGCGCGAACCGCACGGGCTGGATCTCACCGTCGTTGATCGCGACATTGTGCGCGTAGAGATACGTCCGATCCAGCCTGTCAAGTGTTGCGTCCAGCTGCCCCTGCATCCCCGGCAAATGCCCGGTGCGCCGGGCAAAGATCCGCGAACCCCCGTGCGATGTCGGCCGCATGCGGACTTCCAGCGGCCCGTCGGGGTGATAGCTATGCGTCACGTGGGCTGTGAATCCCTCCGCGGCGCACAGCACGGTCATCGGCAGGCTGGCGTAGAGCACGAAATCAGCGCGCCCGAATGAATCGGTCCGCGCCTCGCGATAGGTCCTGTTTGGATACAGCATCAACACGTGCACGCCCGGCAGCAGCTCGCCCGTGTCACCGTCGACAACCACCACGCGAGCACCAACCCCTTCCGCCACGGGATCGCGGGCCGCCGGCAGAACGACCTTCAGCTCCCGTTCGCCAACCAGCTCGAAGATCGGGTGCTGCCCGGCGAGATGGAACGTCTCGTCCTGGATCACGGCAATCCCTTCCCCGCGTCGCTCGATGAAATACCGCCGCCCACCCGACCCGGGCACGTCCCCGACGTCGCACTGTCCGAGCCGCGACGCGAGCAGTTCGTTGCGCGTGAACTGGCTGGTGCGCAGGTCATCGGTGGTCATGGAATTGCAGAGGCCGCCGGGCGAGTACAGTTCCAGTCGGTCGTCGAACATGAACAGGCGTATCCGCGATCCGGAAACCGCATAGTCCCGATGCACCACCGCGTTGACCACAGCCTCGAAGACCGCACGGTCGCTGAATTGTGGGATGTCCGTCCGTGCAGGATCCTTGTAGGCGGCAACGCGCCGGTTGCGGACCACAAAATGCATCGCTTCACGGATCTGTTCATCGAGCGGGCCGGTGATATCGCGGGCGTCCACTTGACGAGCGGCGTCCGGCCGGTCCCCGCGATAGCACACGGCCTGAATCCAGGCGTTCGGCAGCCACTCGCGAGGATCCTCCGCTGCCAGAAGAACGCCGCCCACGGTCGCCCGCAGCGTGCCATGCGAATCGACCTTCACAAACCGCAGCTTCGCCAAGGCTACTGCGGGTGCATCGTCCGTGCGCGAACTCACATACTGCCGCCACAGATCCCCTCGCAGGCTCCTCACGCCGGTGCCTAGTACCACCTGCGTGTCGGTTGACAAGGCATCGGACTGCCCGCGCACATCCGACAGCCGCCGAATCTCCGCCGAATCCATCTGGCGCTTGGTATCTCCCCGGCGGCGGAAGTAGCCGCCGGGCGACCGGTGAACTGTCACGCCCGCGGCAATCTCGACAACGATTGCACCGCCGCTTGCCGGCTGCGGCGCAGCCACTCGGAACACGCTGAAGTTCAGGGGCGGCTTGATGCTGTCCATGCAGATCTCGCCCACCAAGTTCACAAGCACGTCGAGTTGCGATGGATCGAGTGACTGTGGACGCCGGTCGTCCGTCACACCCAAAACCACTCGTCCGCCGCGGGCGTTGCCGAATGCCGCCAATTCGTCGGCGAGCGAGTCCCGGCGAGGCGCTGAGACCTTCCTGCCCCGGAACTGGACGGCCTTCAACTCCAGTTCCGAGTCCTCGCCCAGCGTAACCTGCCGCCACAGGCGTGAGGGTTCGATAGTCATCACACTGGTTCCAGAGGCGTTCGAAGTGCCTCAATTCTGCCAACTCTGGCTTTCGGGATTCCGACTGTGGATTTGTGCCGTCCAACCATCTCCTGGATTCCTCCCTGCAAGTCTAGCGACGGCGTCCCAAGGCAGGAACACCTGCGCCTTGTGATCCCGATCGATGAGAACCCTGTGAGCCGTCCGACCACTCCGACAAGCCTCCCGCCGCTGCGGAGGCGCGACGGCGCAAGAATGAGCTTAGGGCGCAGCAGGTCGCAAAGGGCAGTTGGAGTGCCGGGCTCGAACCAGTTCTTCAGCGTCCGCGCCGACACACCCCTCACTTCGCCAATCATGGCAGAGACCGTCTGGGGCCCGCTCAGGACTCATCTGTCTTCGATTCCCTCGGCGGGCCGCGCTGACGGCTCTTGAGCGGTCCCATCATTGAGAACTCGAGCAGCACGCGGAAGCCCTGATCCGCAAGCCGCGCATAGAGGAGGCTCCGGCTGGCCTACGATCGGAGCGTGGGCTTGGGGCAAGCGAACTCCTTGGTCACGGCACTTCGAAACTCGACCAAAGCCATTCTCTTGCAGGCGGGGCCGCGGGCTTGAGAGCACCATGGTGATGTCGGAGGAGTATTCGATGGCACGTGTATCATCGGATGGGGAGACAGTCTGTAGCCAGATGATCCCCTGATCGGACCCGGAGCTGTAGACCTCCCAGGCAGTTTCGACACAGTGTTGGACATTGATCAGTACCTGGCAGTCGGCGTGGACGCGGCGGCCTATTTCGTCGTGGCGGTCACATCGACGTCCGCTTACGTTGTCAAGCTGGGGCTGTCTCTCGTGGGGGGAAGCATTGAAGCAGATGTCGCGGACCTCGACGCGGATTTCGACAGCACGGCATCCTTCTCGCTGTTTTCGCTCCTCTCCGTCCTTGCCTTCCTGATGGGAGCGAGCTGGATGGGACTCGCTGGCCGATTGAACTGGGGGCTGGGATCCTTCCTGTCTGCCACGCTCGCCGCCGGATTCGGAGCGGCCCTGATGACGGGTTCCGCCGGGCTGATGTACGCCGTTCAGCGAATGACCCATGTGCCCCGGTACAACCTCAGGTCTGCCGTCGGACGGACCGGAACGGTCTACCTGACTGTGCCTGCCAACGGGCAGGGTGAAGGGCAGGTTGAGATCGACGTCTCGGGAAGGCGGAAGATCGTGGCAGCGGTCAGCGAGGACGACGAGATTCCCGCCTTCGCGGCTGCCAGGGTCATCGGTGTCAGGAAGGGCAATGTGTTCGTGCTGGAGAGCGCCGAGGTGACCAGGGCAAGGCCGGGCCGGTCCGGCCGCAGATGACGCAGAATACAGGATCTCGCTCGGCCTCAATCTGAGTCGGCGGCATCCGAGCGAAGGGAGAGTTTCCAATGACCCAAACTGTTGTCGTTGCCCAGACGCTTGCAGCGCCGATCATGCTGCCCATTCTGGTCGTTTTCCTTTTTCTGGGCGTGCTGCTCTTTGTCGTCCGCCAGTACAGGCGCTGCCCTTCCAACCGGGTGCTCGTCGTCTACGGAAAGGTCGCGGGAAGACAGGCGGCTCGGTGCATCCATGGTGGCGGCGTGTTCGTTGTGCCGCTCTTCCAGGACTACCAGTACCTGTCCCTGGAGCCGGTCACGATCGACATCGAGCTCACCGGAGCTCTCTCGAAGAAGAACATTCGAGTGAACGTGCCATCCACGTTCACAGTCGGCGTTTCCACGGAGCCCACGATCATGAACAACGCAGCCGAGCGCCTGCTCGGCTTGCGCGAGCCCGACGTTGCAGCCCAGGCGCGCGACATCATCCTCGGCCAGATGCGCCTCGTCATCGCGACGCTTTCCATCGAGGAGATCAACCAAGATCGGGAGAAGTTTCTTGACCTTGTGAACAAGTTCTGCGCCGGGGAGCTGCTCAAGATCGGGCTCGAAGTCATCAATGTCAACATCCGGGACATCACGGATGAGTCCGGGTACATCGACGCGATCGGCAAGAACGCCGCCGCGGAGGCCATCCAGAAGGCCAAGGTCGAGGTCGCGGAGCAGGTCAAGCAGGGCGCGATCGGTGAGTCCGTCGCAAACCGCGCCAAGGAGGTCGAGGTTGCCAACCAGACCGCCGCATCGACGATTGGCCGCAAGGAAGCGGAACGTGAGCGGCGCATCAGCGTGGCCAAGCTGGAAGCCGAGGGACTGGCGGCCGAGGCCCTCTCACGCCGCGAGCAGGACGTGGCCATCGCCGAACAGGTTGCACTCTCCGAGGAGGGCAAGAAACAGGCCGAATCCGCCCAGCGGGTCCGCATCGCCACCTTGGAAGCCGAGGCGGTCAAGGGCGAGAACGAATCGAGAGCGAGCATCGCTGCCTACAACGCAACCCTCGACGAGCGTCGTGCGGACGCTCGGCGCCGCGGCGAGGTGGCGAAGGCTCAGGCCGCTCGTGACGTGCTGATTGCCGAGAGGCAGGAGGAGCTGGCCCGCCTCGAGAAGGAGCAGATCAGCCTCCAGCAGGTCGAGAAGGAAAAGATCGAGATCGAGGCTGAGGCGGAAGCCGAAAGGCTTCGCCGGATCGCCAAGGGCAAGGCAGATGCGGTTCTGGCCGAGTACAGCGCTGAGGCCGACGGCGTGAGGAAGGTCATCGAGGCGAAGGCGGAGGGCTATCGCCGGCTTCTGGCCGTCTGTGCGGAGCGGCCGGATCTCGCCGCGACGCTTCTTGTCGTTGAGCAGCTGCCGGAACTGGTGGCGGAGCAGGTCAAGGCGGTTCAGAACCTCAAGATCGACAAGGTCACGGTCTGGGACAGCGGAGCAAACGGCGGAGGGCGCGTCGAGGGATCCGGCGGAGCGACGGCGGACTTCATGCGCGGACTGGTCACCTCGTTGCCGCCGTTGCACGAGCTGGCCAAGCAGGCCGGAATCGACCTCCCGAACATCCTCGGAAAGGTGAACTCAAAAGACAGCTCCTAGGGCACGCCGCGCCCGTCCCGTCCTCTCGTCGGGGCTCGG
This sequence comes from Bryobacterales bacterium, assembly GCA_028819255.1. GTDB lineage: Bacteria > Acidobacteriota > Terriglobia > Bryobacterales > UBA6623 > VXMF01. The sequence goes on from JAPPMB010000047.1 coordinate 58,901, forward strand.
AAGGTTCCGGTCGGCCGGCGCTGTCCCATCACCGCGACGGATCCGCAGCGTAGCCTGCTCCTCGCCGCCGACGCTCCGGAGATCCCGGGATTCGGATCCGTACCCACGCTTCTGTTGAGGTCGGTCGGGAACGGACGCGACGAGACGACCAAGCCGAATTACGGACCTGGAATCGAATAGCCGGACGGTCGGGATCACCACACTGACGCGGGCAGGGGTCTGCGGCCTGCAGCAGCGGCGAATCGCGCCACCTGCGGCGCGGGGGAGACGGAGGCGTTGGAGCGCGACGCGCCCCGAGGGGATCGCAACAGGTCGCAAGTCCCGCCGGTCACTATCCCGGACCCGGCGGGAGCGTCGGACGGAGCCGAACGAGCCAGCAGGTCGGGCTCCGCGGAATCAGGGCGTTGAGGACTTCGCGTCTCGCCGCGACGAGTGGGCGCCGACGGCCAATCCCGACCGATTCGGAGAAATATCCGAACTGGCTCGACTAATTTGGAATAGACTCTCGAAAAGACGGACTAGCGGGGAGTATGATCCAAGAGAGCCATGTACGAGCGGACACTGCGAATCGAACTTCCGCGCGGGCAGTCGGCCTTCCTGTGGGGACCGCGCAAGGTCGGCAAGTCGACGCTGCTGCGCCGCCGGTTCCCCGATGCTCCCTACCTCGACCTCCTCGACACGCGGCTGATGCTCCAGCTGACGCGAGAGCCGTGGCAGCTGTCAGACCGGATTCGCGCTCACGGGCCTGCCGGCGAGGCACATCCCGTGATCCTCGACGAAGTGCAAAAGGTTCCCGCCGTCCTGGACGAAGTCCACCGCTTGATGGAGAGCGAAGGACTCAGCTTCGTGTTATGCGGCTCCAGCGCAAGGAAATTGAAGCGGGGCCGATCGAACCTTCTCGGAGGGCGCGCGTGGCGATTGACGCTGCATCCGCTGACATGGAGGGAGGTGCCGCAGTTCGACCTTCTCAAGGCTCTGAACCGCGGTCTGGTGCCCCAGCACTACGACTCCCCGCACTACCGGCGGTCGCTCGCCGGATACGTGGACGACTACCTCAAGGAGGAAGTGTTCGCCGAGGGTCTGGCGCGGAACGCAGGGGCCTTTGCCCGCTTCTTCGACGCGCTGTCGTTCAGCCACGGGGAACTGCTCAACTACAGCAACATCGCGCGCGACTGCGGCGTCAGTTCCAAGACGGTGCGCGGGTACTTCGAGATTCTCGTCGACACGCTGGTGGGCGTCCTTCTCGAGCCGTACAGTCGCCGACGATCCCGCTCCATCATCACCCGCGCCCCCAAGTTCTACCTCTTCGACGTCGGCTTGGCCGGCCACATGGCAGGCCGCTGGGTGGAGCGTCCGGCCGGCCCGCAGTTCGGCCGCGCTCTCGAGCACTTCGTGCTGATGGAGCTGCTGGCCTATCGGACCTACAGCGAACTCGACTTCCCCGTGCGGTTTTGGCGCACAAAGTCCGGCCTGGAGTGCGATTTCGTCCTCGGACGCGACGGGGGCGTGGCGATCGAGGTCAAGGCCAATGCGAATCCGCGGCCGAAGGACCTGCGACCGATACGCGCATTCGTTGACGAGCATCGCCCTCGCCTGGCCGTCGTCGTCTGCAATGCAGCCGAGGAAAGGCTCACCCGCGACGGCATCCGGCTCCTTCCATGGGAGCGGTTCCTGGAGCGGCTCTGGGGGGGCAGGATCCTACGCTGAGAGGAGGCTCGACGATCGGCAACTCCGCGTGAAGGAAGGTGTCCGAACCGACGATTCCCCCGCGCTCCACGATCCGGATCATGCGGTCGCGCTCCACGGCCTCGACGGACTCCGTTCCGCCCGAGGGCCAGCGGACCCAGAGCCGAACGACGGCAAAGGCTGCGTCAATCCCCTGTCCTTTGGCCGCTGTTGTCAACTCCCGCTGCTGCCCGACTTTCCGCCCCCCACGAACTGCCAGCCGAATCGGCCCTTGATGCACAGGTTTCCCGAGGTCACTTCCTGGTCCAGCGGCGAGGTCGCCTTCACAATCCTGTTGTCCTGCGTGTGCAGCGTCAGCGTGCAGCCCACGCCGCAGTACGGGCAGATGGTGTCGGTCGTCTCCTGTTGCGATTCGTCCCACTCACCCGCATTCCTCAGGTCGTGCTCGCTCTTGAACATGAGCGCACCCGTGGGGCAGACGCCGATGCAGTTGCCGCAGTAAACGCAGGCCGAGTCCGGCAGAGGGACATCGAACTCGGTCGCAATGTGCGACTCGAATCCTCTTCCGGCCACGGCGATCGCGAATGTGTTCTGGGCATCGACTCCGCAAGCCTCAACGCACTTGTAGCAGAGGATGCACTTGGAATAGTCCCGGACGTAGAGTTCGTTGTCGATCTTGGTCGGTTGAGCCTGTGTCGCCGCCTGGCCGTTCCTGCTCCCGTAGCGCTCCGGGTCCGCGCCGTAGCGCTCCATGTACTCCTGCAGCTCGGGAGCCGTCTCCACGTCATTGCTGGACGAGAGAAACTCGAGCACCATCCTGCGACTGAGGCGTACGCGCTCGGAGTCCGTGCTTACCACCATTCCCTCGGCCGCCGGCCGGGAACAAGCGGGCACCAACGTCCGCGAGCCCTCCAGCTCGACGACACAAACGCGGCAGACGTTGACCGGGGACAGTGTCTCCAAATAGCAAAGCGTCGGTGTGTCGACACCACGCTTGCTGCAGGCGTCGAGCAGCGTGGACCCTGCGGGAACCGTTACGGCCTCTCCGTCAACCTCCAGGGTCACGGGCGGGCCGGCGCCGCGGTCGGGGGTCGACGGAAGCGGCCCGCGCGGAACCGGAATGGTCAGGCTGGGTGCATCGGGAGTGGGATAGTCGCTCACGGGTGGCTCCTTGAAAAGATCGGGAAGCGAGCCAGGGCCGAATCCACCGCGCTGGCGGCGGTATGCCCGAGCCCGCAGATCGAGGCATCTCGCATGACCTGCGAGATGTCCTGCAAGAGAGCCCGCTCCTGGTCCATCGAGCCGATGAAGCGCCCCTCCCGCAGCCGCTGCAGCAACTCATCCTGCCGCACGGTCCCCACCCGGCAGGGCACACACTGACCACAGCTCTCCTCGCGGAAGAATTCGGCAATGCGCAGCAGGATCAGGGCAAGATCGACGCTGTCGTCAAAGGGCATCACCACGGCGGAGCCGACTGTCGCCCCAACGGCACGCATGCCCTCGAAGGTGAACGGGGCGTCCAGCTCGTTCGGCGCCAGGAAGGCCCCCGCAGCGCCTCCGACCAGCACTGCCTGGAGTTTCCCGGTTCCGGCAACTCCGCCTGCCATGTCAATCAGCTCTCGCACCGAGACCCCGAACCGAGCCTCATACACTCCGGGCCGCTCGACATGGCCCGAAAGGCAGAAGAGCTTGGGCCCCCTTGAACCCTCCGTGCCGATGGCCGCAAAGTCCGATCCGCCCTGTAGCAGAATGCGTGGAACGTTTGCGAGAGTCTCGACGTTGTTGACCAGCGTAGGCTTGCCAAACAGACCGACTTCGGTTGGGTACGGCGGCTTGTTCCGAGGCTCGCCGCGATATCCCTCGATCGAGTTGAAGAGCGCGGTCTCCTCGCCGCAGATGTAGGCTCCCGCGCCTCGCCGGATTTCGATCGGGCACGCCGACTTCAACAGGCCGGCTTCCTCAAACTCCGCAATCGCGAATCGCAGGCGTTCCGTTGCACGAGGGTACTCGCCCCGGATGTAGACGTAGGCGCGCTCGCATTCCGTCGCGTACGAGGCGATCGCAATCGCCTCAACGATGGCGAACGGATCTCCCTCCATCAGGACGCGGTCCTTGAACGTGCCGGGTTCGGACTCGTCCGCGTTGCACACGAGGTACTTTGTGCCGCTTGCGCCCGCGACTGCGCGCCACTTGACGCCGGTCGGGAACGCGGCACCTCCCCGGCCCACAAGCCTCGATGCCTCGACCTCCCGAAGAACCCAGTCCCGGCCCTTCCTGAGTGCCAGTCTGAGAGCTGACAGGCCTCCGCTGGCACGGTAGCCGTCCAGGCTCAGGGCACCGGACGAGCCGATCCGGCGAAGCAGATCGAGCGAAGCGTCTCCGGCTTGCGGCACCGACACCTCTGCGGGCTGCCTGTCGCTGACGCCCGGCGCAGGGAATCTGATGCATCGGAGGACGCTTGACGGGGAGGCCGGCGCCGAGACGCAGTTCGACGGCTGCTCCCCGGCTCCCGTGACGAGGACGGCCGGAGCACGCTCGCAAAGGCCGAGACACGGAGAGCGGACCCAGTTCGAGGGCGTGCGCTGGCCGGAATGTGCGGCCGGACCCAGCGATTCTTCCAGCTTCGAGCAAAGCTCGTCGGCACCGCGTGCCAGACACGCGATGTCGTCGCATACGCGTGCGACAACGGCATGCTGCGGCTCCATCGACAGCATGTCGTAGAAGCTGGCCACTCCATAGGCCTCGGCGGGGGGGACGTCCAGGCGCCGGCAGGCGTAATTCAGCGCTCCCCGGCTGATCCATCCGACGCGCCACTGGACAGCGTGCAGGACGGGAAGCAGAAGATGCCTCCGGCCGGATGTCCGGTGGCCGCCGACCGCGGTCTGCCCTTCCGCCGGATCGGACCGTTCCCCTCCGGCCCAGCGCGACACGGCAGGCCCAAGGAGTGCATCGACCGCCGAGATTTCGTCGTCGCTCGGCCTGTCGGAAGTGAAGTGTAGGTCCACCGCTGCTCCGTGTGTCCTATTTGCCTACGCGCACGCCGGCGTGGCCTGCACGCGGCCGCGTTCAACTCCGGGCACGGACCAACAATCCGTCACTCGCAACCCGCCCGGGTCAACTCCCGGTCGCGGCCGCACCTATCTTATCAACGCGAATTGCCGTCGCTTTGAACTCGGCAGTGCCGGACTTCGGATCGACGGCATCAATGGTGAGCCTGTTGGTGTCGACCTCGTCCGGGAAGTGCGTCGTCATGAACGCCAGTCCCGGACGCAGCCCTGGGTCGAATCGGACGCGGGCCTCGACGGCGCCCCGCCGCGAACTGACTCGCACGCGCTCGAATTCCGCCAGACCGTGCATCTGCCCGTCTTCCGGCGAGAGGTCAAGTGTCTCGCCCCACCTCATGGGCGAGGCGTACTGGCTGCTTTGGACACCCGTGTTGTAGGAGTCCAGCCGCCTGCCGGTTGTGAGGCGAATCGGAAACTCGTCGTCCAGCACGTCGACAGGCGGGCAGTGCTCGACAGGCGCGAACGGGGCGCGGGGCCCGATCAGCGGGTCCGCCCAGAGACGACCATGCAGAAACAGCTCGCCCGGATGGGATTCGTCGTAGCAGGGCCAGCGGATCCCGCCAAGCTTCTCCAATCGCTCGTAGCTCATTCCGGCATGCATCGGGCTCAGTGTCCGCAGCTCGTTCCACATCGTTTCGGAATCGGGCTCGCCCCACTCGTGTCCCATGTGGTTTGCAAGGTCGAAGATGATCTGCATGTCGTCACGGCATCCGGGAGGCGGCTGGACAGCCCGGCGGACGCGCTGCACCTTGCGCTCGCTGCTGGTTACGGTGCCCTCGGACTCGGCCCAGCCAGCTTGGGCCGGCAGGACCACGTCTGCGATCTCAGCCGTCTGGGTGAAGAGAATGTCCTGCACGACAAGGAAGTCCAGGCCGTTCATCAGGCGCAGAGCCCGGTCCTTGTCGGCCTCGGACACGACCGGATTCTCCCCGAGAACGTAAAGCGTCGTCAGGTCCCCTCGTTCCATCGCGTCGAACATGCCGCTCAGGTGCCACCCCTTCTTCGGCGGAATCCTGCAGTTCCAGGCAGCCTCGAACTTGCTTCGCAGCGCGGGGTTCTCAACGTGCTGGAAGCCCGTCAGCCGATCCGGCAAGGCGCCCATGTCTCCCCCGCCCTGCACGTTGTTCTGGCCGCGCAGCGGGCACAGCCCCGAGCCGTACCGGCCGACATGTCCGGTGAGGAGGGCGAGGTTGATCAGGGCGCGGACGTTGTCCACGGCGTTGTGATGCTCGGTGATACCGAGCGTCCAGCAAAGCTGTGCTGTCGGAGCCTTGGCGTAGGCGTGGGCCAGGTCTCGAATCGCTTCCCCGGGGACACCGCTCTCGCGCTCGGCCCTTTCCAGTGTGTACGGCTCCACCGCCTTCCGGTAGGCATCGAACTCGCTCGTGGCACGCTCGATGAACTCGCGGTCGTGCAGCCCCGCCGAAAGGATTTCCCTGCCCGCTGCGTGGGCAAGGACGATATCGGTCCCGACATCCAGGCCGAGCCAGCGGTCGGCCCACTGGGCGGAACTCGTTCGCCGCGGGTCCACGACGTACAGTGCCGCTCCGTTATGGATGCCCTTGAGGACGTGGTGAAAGTAGATCGGGTGGGTCTCGCGAGCATTCGACCCCCACAACACGATAAGGTCCGTGTTCTCGACTTCCTCGTAGGAACTGGTGCCGCCCCCGGCCCCGAATGCTGCCGCCAGACCGGCGACGCTTGGAGCGTGTCAAGTGCGGTTGCAGCTGTCGATGTTGTTGCTCCCAACGACGGTGCGGACGAACTTCTGTGCCGCGAAGTTGAGCTCGTTGGTCGTCTTCGAGCAGCTGAACATTCCGAACGACCGGGTCGCGTCCCGGTCCTTCGCCCGCTGAAACGCGCCGGCAGTCGCGTTCAGCGCCTCGTTCCAGGTGGCCGGCTCCAAGGAGCCGTTGCGTCGGACCAGGGGGCGGGTCAGCCTCCTGGACCTGTCCGAGTGGCGTGCCATTGGCATTGATGATATACCAACCTTCGGGCGATCCGGCGGAAGGTGAGAGCCGCAGGCGAGCGCCGGGGATAGAATGGCAAGGCCATGAGATTCCTCGTCTCCTTGACGGCGGCAGTGTGTTTGTCGGGTTGCGGCCAAGACCCCTCCGAGACGCCTCCGTCCCCGCCAAACGTGATCATCATGATGGCGGACGACCTCGGGTGGGGAGATGTCGGCGTCAATGGAGGCGAGGTCATCCGGACGCCGAACATCGACGCCCTCGCGGAGCAAGGCGTCCGTCTGACCGACGGCTACGTGTCAGCCGCCGTCTGTAGCCCGTCTCGCGCCGGACTGTATACCGGGAGGCACCAGCAGCGTCACGGGTTCGAATACAACATCGCGGGCCGCGACACGAAAACGGGGATGTCGACCGAGGAGGCGACGATCGCCGACATGATGCGGAAAGCCGGATACGCGACCGGGCTCATCGGCAAGTGGCATCTGGGAAAACAGAAGCCGCATCACCCATTGAGCCGCGGCTTCGACGAGTACTACGGAATGCTGGCCGGTGGCTCAATTTATATCGATTCGACGAAGGAAGGCGTCGAGTCGTGGCCAAGGAGAAGCGCTCCCACGGCGCGGACCGAGGCCAACGCCATCTACGACGGGTTCGAGCCGGTCGAGGTCGAGGAGTACATCACAGACGTGTTCCGCGACAAGGCGGTCGACTTTATCGAGCGGCACAAGGATGAGCGGTTCTTCCTGATGCTGACTCCGAACGCGCCGCATACGCCGCTCCAGGCGACCAGGGAGTATCTGGACAGGTACCGACACATCGAGGACGACAGCGGGCGCATCTATGCGGCAATGGTTGCGGCGATCGACGACTATGTGGGGGCGGTCACGGCAAAGCTCCGCGAGACCGGCTTGGAGGAAAACACGCTCTTTGTCTTCCTCTCCGACAACGGTTGCGCCGGATACGTCGTGGAGAGCTGCTCAAACGGGCCATTGCGCGGCAACAAGCGCTACTACTGGGAGGGCGGCATACGGATTCCGTTCATCGCCAAGTGGCCGGCGGGCCTGCCTCAAGGCACGGATTACAGCCAGCCCGTGATCTCGCTTGACCTGTACGCGACAGTTGCCGGCGCGATTGGGTCCGATGCGACGGCCCAAGACAGTGTGAACCTCCTCCCGCACCTGCGCGGTGAGTCTGCGGCGGCCCCGCATGAGTACCTGTTTTGGCGGGCAAAGCCGAACATCGCGGTTCGCAAGGGGAACTGGAAGCTCTGGAAGGTCAACAAGACCGATCTCGGGTTCGAAGCCTTGACGGACCGTGCCGCTAGCCGGCTGCCGATGAAGGCATGGCCGCAGGATTCTCCTCACGGCCAGATGACGCTTCTGTACGATCTGTCAGCCGATGTCGGGGAGCTGACCAACGTGGCCGAAGAAAACCCGGAAGTCGTGGCAAAGCTGGAGGCCGCCCTGAGCGAATGGAGCGAATCGATGGGAGATCCGCTCTGGCCCGCGTTCCGGTCCACGCTGGACGCAATCGACGGGCAAACCGTGCATCTCTTCTTCTGACTGTCGGATCGAGGTGCTCTGACGGGACTCGCGCCGCCCGAGACCTGCTGGTCTCGGCGATCCAAGGTTCGGAGCGTCCTGTCGACGAGGGCCTACCAAGAGACCCAGGCGATTCGCCTCAGTAGCATCGAACTTGCTTGACAGCAAAATGTCGGAACACCGGCCCGGACGGCGAAACGGGCGAACCATACGGCAATCCAGAGAGTCACGGCCGTCCGATGGCTGGAGCAGTTTGATGGTGCCCGACCACGCTCGGGCGATCCGGTACCGACGATGGACCCCAGCGAGCGGAAACGAAGCGGCTCGCACTTCACTCCAGAGCGGCACTACGGCCTTGGTCGGTTGTTCAGGGGAGCAGCGGAGTTCGCCGTGATCTCACCGCCCAGTTGTACCGGCAACCCGACCGCCTCAAAGGAGAAAGCCAAGTGCAAGCCGCGGAGTCGGGATACGAATGTCATCACGGCGGTGTGAATGCCCGAATCGGCGTACTCATGGTCGGCTCGTTGCGCCCCGGGGCGCGCCGCACCGGTTGGGAGCCGGATCCTAGCCGGCCATGAATCCGGGCCACGCGAGAGAAGCGGCCGCAGAATCGGGATTCTCGTGCACCTCCACTGGAGTCGGACCCGGCTTCCGGCAAGACCCACATGCTAGATTGATTGCCAAGAAGAATGGTATGACTGCTACCATCGACAGTGCCGGAAGAATCGTCATCCCGAAAGCTGTCCGTAACGCCGCACATCTTGAGCCAGGCACGAAGGTTCGGGTCCAGGTAACGCCTTCCGGACGGGTGGAGATCGAGCCCGAACCGCTCTCGGTGGCCTTGGAACGGAGTGGGCGGTTTACCGTGGCGATCCCGAGGGATCGCCGTCCGGTATTGAAGCAGACTGACGTCGACCGCGCGGTCGCGGCGATTCGAGCAGGCGGCTAGAGTCAGCCGTGGGTCGCTTCCTCTGTGAAACGAGCTGTCTCGTGGCCGCAGCCTGCGGCTGGCATGAATTCCGCGCGCGAACGGTCGGGGAACTTGACAGGCGGATACGCGACGGCGATGATCTCTTGATCGCAAGCCATTCGCTGGTTGAGTCCTATGCAGTTCTGACTAGGCTACCCTCCCCCAACCGGTTGTCGGCCGAGACCGCCATGACCCCTATCGAGGCGAACTGGAGTGCCGTGGAGGAGGTGCATCTGACCGCGGCGGAAACTTGGCGGGCGCTTCGAAGGGCTAGGACGTTCGGAGTGTACGGGGCCGAGTCTACGACGCCGTGATAGCGGCCTGTGCCGAAAAGGCGAGAGCTTCGACAATCCTGACCTGGAACATTCGGCACTTCGCGCGGCTTTCCAGTGGAATACGGGTCACCGGGCCCCAATGACTCCTCTCCCGCCGGTCTGAACGACAAGCTCGCCTTCGGCCAATCCCAGCGATTTCGCTCTTCGTCGGCCAAAGAGGATCCGAATCCACGGCCGGCGGCCGCTCCATGGCCCTGGCAGCATCGCAGCGGAGTCAGCGCTCCTGTGCCGCGCCCCGCTCGACGGCGCTGGGATCGACTCGGAACCGCCGCACCCGCGGACGCATCGTTCGGAGTGTCCGACGACATCTGATATCAACACTCCGACCATATCGCCGCCGGGCATTCGTGGTCCTGATTCCAGCGATACGGTATTCGGCGCCCGATGTTCGACAAGTTCACGCGGCGGATGACGCCCCGTCCTGATCAGCGAGGAACTTCACCTGAAATCAAGGCGGGATTGTGAACCCAAGTGGCGAAACCCCCAACATGTAGGTGTTCATGTGAATCAGATGAGGAGGGGATTGCGATGACCGGGAATGCAGAATCAAGCCAAGAAAGGCAATCCGGCGCTCAGCATCACCGAGCCACACCACCACTCGCAGCCCGCCCGTCGCCGCTGAATCGACCGTTGGACACCCCGGGTGGCCCCCTTCGAGGAATCGGAAGAAGCTGCCCCTCAGAGGGCTTCCGATGTGCCGAGTGGAACCCTTCCCATGGGCCGTTCACAATTCACGGGGACGCCGGAACCATCCGTTACAATTGGAGTCTTCGTTGATCGGCGAGACCCCCGAGAGGACACGCCGCAGCGGGTGGAGCGGCATTCAGGCAGTGGCCCGCTCCCCGTGCGCTCGTTTTTGCGCGGGAGCGACGTGCCAGACGCCCGTCAAGGAAAGACCAGATGGCAACAGACAACTTTGGTGTCGCCGGCCTCGGCGTCATGGGGCGCAATGTCGCCCTGAACATCGAACGGAACGGCTTCCCCGTGGTGGCCTACAACCGCGGCGACGAGAATGCCAACCGGATGCGCAGCGAGTCCGCTGGCAAGAACGTCACCGTCACGCAGTCGATTGAGGAGTTCGTCGCTCGTCTCAACAGGCCGCGACGGGTGCTGCTGATGGTAACCGCTGGGGTAGGCACGGACCGTGTCATCGATGCCCTGATGGAGCACCTCGATGCCGGGGACGTGGTGATCGATGGCGGAAACTCCCACTTTCCGGACACGGACCGGCGGGCCGAGCGACTCCACGATGCCGGGCTGCACTTCGTGGGCTGCGGGATCTCGGGGGGAGAGGAAGGCGCCCTGTGGGGCCCCTCAATCATGCCCGGGGGCGACCGGGAGGCCTACGAGCGGATTGCCCCGGTTCTCGAGAAGATCGCCGCAAAGTCGGAGGACGACGGGAGTTGCGTGACCTACTGCGGCCGTCGCGCAGCCGGCCACTACGTCAAGATGGTCCACAACGGCATCGAGTACGGCATCATGCAGCTGGTCTGCGAGGTGTACGACATCCTGCGGCGCGGCGCAGGGCTGCCGACCACGGAGATTCAGGCCGTGTTCCAGGCTTGGACGGAGTCCCCGCAGGTCGGAGGATACCTCGTGGACATCTCTGCCGAGTGCCTGGCGAAGACCGACAGCGATGGCGGCGGAGCACTCGTCGAGAAGATCCTGGACACGGCGGGCCAGAAGGGCACCGGCAAGTGGACAGCCCAGAGTGCGCTCGATCTGGGGGTCCCGATTCCCACGCTTTCGCAAGCGGTCAACGCTCGCATCCTGTCGGGCCTCAAGCAGGCAAGGGTCGAGGCGTCGAGGATTCTGACCGGCCCCACAGCTCCGTACGCCGGGGACCTCGAGGAACTCGTCCGGATTCTGCATGACGCCCTGCACCTCGCGATGGTCGCCTCCTACGCCCAGGGTCTGCACTTGATCCAGACCGCTTCGAAGGAGTTCGACTACGGCACCGATCTCGCCGAGGTCTCGCGCATCTGGAAGCAGGGCTGCATCATTCGTTCAAGATTGCTCGATCCAATCAAGCGAGCCTACATGGAACAGCCCGAGATCGAGAACATGCTCGTTCATCCGTCCTTCGCCGCGATCGTGAACGATTCCCTGCCCTCACTGCGCCGGGCAGTCGAGCTTGCGAACGCGAGCGGAGTCCCCTCGACCTGCTTCGGCGCGACCCTCGCATACCTCGACAGCTACCGTTCGGAGTTTCTCCCCGCCAACCTGCTGCAGGCCCTCCGCGACAACTTCGGCGCTCACACATACAGGCGACTGGACAAGGAAGGCGTGTTCCATAGCCAGTGGAGCCGCGAGGCTTGATCGAGGCTCGCAGCCCGGGTCCCTGGGGATTGCCATGAAGACACTTCAGGATTTCCAGACATGCCGCGAGTTCTTTGTCGGCCTCGATTCCGACGGCTGCGTGTTCGACTCGATGGAGATCAAGCACAAGGAGTGCTTTACGCCAATGTTCATCAAGCATTGGCGTCTCCAGGCGGCATCCAAGTACGCCCGGCAGGTCTGGGAGTTCGCGAACCTCTACTCAAAGACGCGGGGCATGAACCGGTTTCCGGTCTGCGCAAGATCTCTGCGCCTTGTCCGGGACTGGCCGGAAGCCGCTGCGAGAGGCATCCGGGTACCGGACCTCGCCCCGCTGCAGGCCTTCATTGATTCCGAGTTCCCTCCCAGCAATGCCGGCTTGGAGGACTATCGCGAGCGCGCCCCGCACCCCCTCCTGGACCTGACTATGGGGTGGAGCCTGGCCGTCAACGCCGCTGTCAAGGACATCGTGTTCGGGGTGCCGCCGTTTCCCAACGTCCGGGAGACGCTGGACAAGATCGTCGCCAACGCCGACCTTGCCGTGGTCTCGGGAACGCCGGGCGAGGCGCTGCACCGGGAATGGGACGAGAACGACCTTTCACACTACCCGCAGCTTATCGCCGGACAGGAACTGGGCAAGAAGACCGTGCATCTTCAGGCGATGGCAGGCGGGGACCGATACGCTCCCGGCAAGAAGCTGATGATCGGTGACGCGCCTGGTGACAGGACGGCTGCGGAGGCATCAGGCTGCCTCTTCTACCCCGTCAACCCCGGTCGCGAAGAGGAGTCGTGGGAGCGTCTGTGCGAGGAGGCGCTGGCACGGTTCTTCGAGGAGTCATACGACGGCGAGTATCAGGCGTCACGCATAGCGGAGTTCGAGGCGCTGCTGCCGGAGCACCCACCCTGGATCGCGTAGGTGCCGGCCGGCCATTGATCCGTCCTCGATCGAGAGGTCTGGCAGACCGCTGCTGCCGGGCCTGCACAGCCGGAACTCTACAGCGTTGGTCCCCGGACGCGCCGGGCGAGCACAAGCTCGCAGCCAGGTGCCGTCAATCGCAGTGAGGCCGGCTACGCCGCGATCTTGTACAGCGTGGAGTGGGTCCGGATCAACAAGCCGCCTTCGACGATCGCGGGGGTGGCCATGCACATTTCCTCCAGCTTGTTGGATCCGAGGAGCCTGAATTCGGACCCGGCCTGAACCACGAACGTCGTGCCGTCCTCGTCCAGGCAGAACAGCTTGCCGTTGTAGGCCCACGGCGATGCCGTGAAGTTCGCTGAGTCCCTCGAGACCCGCTGCTTGCCGTAGACCTCCCCGCCGGTGCGCGCATCGTGACAGGTCAGGAATCCCCGGTCGAACAGGGTGTAGTAGTGCCCTTGGTACACGAGTCCCGAGGGATGGTACGGGCCGCCGTGCGGCACGCTCCATGCAATGAACTCGTTCGAGGTCACCCCCTGCGGCAAGGTGATGTCGCCGGATGCGCCGGGCTTGATCGCGTAGATCGGACGTTCGTCGCTGTTCATGTATCCCGAGGTCACGTAGAGCAGACCACCGGATGAGAACGGCGTGGGTATGGCTAGGGAGGACAGCCGGCTAAGTTCCCAGAGCCCCTTCCCGTCCAGGTCGTACGAACGAAGCCTGTTCCTGCCCATCGTTATGATCTCGATGCGCGGCCCGCTGTCCCAGACGAAGGGCGTGGACCAGGTGGTTGGCTCGTCACGCTCCACTCGCCAAATCTCTTTCCCAGTGGCCTTGTCCAGCGCCAACAGGTAGGACTGGTCCTCGCTGTCGTTGGTGATGTAGAGCCGGCCATCGTGCAGGGCCGGCGACGACGCTGTCCCGTAACCCCAGCGGGTCCGGACCGGATTCCACGCCCGGGACCAGACGATCTCTCCGTCGAGGTCCAGGCACCAGGTGCCGAGATCGCCGACGTGGGCGAACAGATGCTCCCCGTCCGTCACGGCGGTTTCGGATGCGTAGGTGTTCTTCCGATGACGCCCGACCCTGGGGACAGCCTTCTCCAGCTCGGTTCGCCAAAGCTGCTTGCCGGTCTCCAAATCAATGCAATGCGCAAGCCACAGATGCTCGTCATCGGGTCTGGGACTCTCGACCGCGCCTTGGTAGAACCCGCCTTCGGGCACGTCGGCCATGCTGGCCGCACGTGCGGAAGTGAAAAAGACCCGGTTGCCCCAAACGATCGGCGACGACCAGCCGCTTCCGCCGATAGACGCTTTCCACGCCACGTTCTCGGTCGTGCTCCAGGACTCAGGCAAGCCGGATTCCTCAGCCGGAACCCCTGTGGCTCCGGGCCCGCGGAACTGGGGCCAGTTGGCTCTTGCCTGATCTGCAGCAAGCGAACCGGCTGCAAGCGAAACGAACGCTCTTCGAGTCAGCATCTCTTCACCATCATCCTATTTGTACCCTTCTGGACAACTTCGTCAAGCTGGTTGACCACCTCGTACTCGACGAACACGATCCCGCGGTCGGGCTTGGACCTTGAGGGGCGCTTCTCGGCCACTCGCAACCTGGCGCGGATCGTGTCACCGACGTGGATCGGCCCGACGAAGTCCCAAGACCAGTGCAGGGAGGCGATCGCTTCGACCTGGAACGTCGAGCGATGCTTGAGTCCGTCCGCGATTGCGAGTCCCATCAGGCCGTGAGCGACGCGGCGTCCGAACTGGGTCTGGCGGGCATACTCCTCGTTCGTGTGCAGTTCGAAGAAATCCATCGAGACGGCTGCAAAGTTCATCACGTGCCAGTCGGTCACAGTGACGCCTGGCGTCTCGTGGGTTTCGCCGACCTCGATCTGGTCAAAGGACCGCTTGCGCATCGCCGAACTGAGAGTATACGAGACAGCCGGGCCCCTCCCGAACGGCATCGGCACCCGCAGGCAAGCCGGCCTGCGCGGATTCGAACTCTGGCCGGGACGGTCGTTGTCGCCGGGTCGACCAACGTGCCGCGAGGTTCCCCGTTCTTCCAGTCTCCGGTCCGTCAGGCACCGATCATTCCTCTCCCCGCGTATCATGGCGTCTCGTGGTCGGTCTGCCCCTGCGAGCCTGGCAGCGCGGCGCACAGATTCGGCTCGGAAGTCGACCCGCGCGGACAGGCCGGTGTCCTTTGGCCCCCGGGACATCACGTCGAAGCGTCTTTTCGCAATGGAGCCCGTCGCCGGGGGCACCGGCATGGTCCGATCGACGAAAACAAAGGGAGATGCACTTGGGCCACTCTCTCCGCCGTCCAGTCATCGCGGACGCAACAACGCTGCCGGGTCGCTCTATATTGGTAACGAATGCAGCAGGCAAGGCGACGCAGAGAGCACCGGGTCCGTCACCACCTATTCGCGGCGGCGGTGCTCGCGGCGCTTGCGGCCTGCCAGATGCAACCGCCGCCTGAGCCGAGGCCCAACATCATCTTTCTTCTGACCGACGATCAGAGGGCGGACGCGTTGGGGATCGCCGGACACCCGATTCTTGAGACACCCCACCTCGACCGGCTCGCCAAGGATGGCGTTCGATTCACCGAGGCGCACGTGGTGGCTCCCGTGTGCATGCCGAGCCGTGCCAGCTTCATGAACGGCCAGTACGAGCGCGTCCACCAGATCGGATTCTCCTCGGCAAACGTGCTGTCCGACGCACAGTGGGAAGGAACCTACCCGGCGATCCTGCGACGAGAGGGCTACCACGTCGGCTTCGTCGGGAAGATCGGCCTTCAGCAGTACGCGTTCCGCGGCAAGCCGCTGGCGAAGTTCGACTTCTGGCGCGGGCACGACGACTGGGCACGGTTCTGGCCCAAGGAATTCGAGCACCTCGAGATCTACCACGACTCCGAAGCGGAAATTGTGACGCCGATCATGACCGAGAGCATCGACCGGTTCCTGGACAGCGCTCCCAGCGACAGGCCGTTCATGCTCTCGGTCAGTTTCTCCGCTCCCCACGGGTCGATTTCCGGATCGATGCTCTATCCGGAGGAAGAAGGCCCCGCGCGGATGACCACGCCCGCGAACTCCCACCCGAAGCTCAGGGACCATCCGCACTACGGGGCGCTGTACCGGGATGTCGAAGTCGACATCCCTACCTCGTTCACCGACGACACCGCAAGGCACATTCCCCTCGACGTGCATCCTCGTGAGGGCCGCATGCAAACGTACTCCTACAGCTACGCCGGCGAGGAGGTGTTGCGCGAGCACAAGGTACGGTACTACCAGCTGATCCACGGGGTCGACCTCGCGGTCGGAAGACTCAGGGACAGCCTTCGGAGGCACGGGATGGCCGAGAACACGGTGATCGTCTTCTCGAGCGACCACGGCCTCCTCATGGGCGAGTACGCGATGGGCGGCAAGTCTTTGCTCTACGACGTGGCGACGCGGGTGCCTCTGATCGTCTACGACCCGCGGACAGGCGAGGACGAGCGGGGGGCGGAGATCGACGAGCTCGTGCTGAGCATCGACGTTCCGGCAACGATCGTTTCCTTCGGGGGTGCCGAGGTGCCGGCCAGCATGCAGGGACGGGACCTGCGCCCTCTGATGGAAAATCGCCGATTGGAGTGGCGGGACGAGATCTTCCTGGAAAGCCTGTTCCTCCTACGTACCGGACCATTCATGGAGGCCGTACGCACAAAGGAGTGGAAGTACGTTCGGTTCTTCCCGTCGTCCCAATCGCAGTATGTGGAGGCAGACACCAACTTCGAGGGAAAAGAGCCGGCGTTCGAGCAGCTGTTCGATCTCGTGAACGATCCTACGGAACTGCACAACATGATCGCGGACGAATCTCAGGCCGGGCGCATCGAGGCGTTTCGCGAGCGCTGCAAACGCCATTCGGCGGCCCTTGTTCTCGCGCGGTCGGACACCGAAACCTATCCCCGCTAGCTTGCCGCTTTACAGCCGCCAACGCGCCTCCGGCAGCCGCGGTCACGGGTCGGGTCTGTGTCCCCACCCCCATGAACGACACTAGAATGGCGAGACAGGGCCGGTACTCGTCTGCCGGCGGGCAGCCATCCAGCAAAGGCAGGCGGGAAACGACTCGGGAATGCAGAGGCACTGCGTGCAACCGAAGACGCTGCCTGGACAAGCGACCGGAGCTGCAATGTCGGGGATTCGCCGGCCGGTGCTCGCAACCGGTACAAGGGATGGCCGCCGATGAAGCGCCGCATGCTGGCCCTGGGAATGCAGAGCTTCCGCAAGCTGCGGAAACTGGACTGCTATTACGTCGACAAGACCGCCTGAATCCAGGAGCCCTGTGGCGGAGGGCAGTATTACTTCCTGTCGCGTCCCCGGAGGTTCGGCAAGAGCCTCCTCGTCAACACGCTCAAGGAGCTGTTCGAGGGCAATGAGCCGCTGTTCCGGGGGCTGCATATCCATGGGGCGTGGGACTGGTCAGTGCAGCATCCGGTGATCCGGCTCAGCTTCGGGTACGGACACTCTCACGATCCTGGCTATGTCCACATGCATGTTCTGGAGCAGTTGGCTGACATCGCGGAGGCGGCGGGAGTCGAGTCTCCCCGCGAGACCGGGCCAGGGCGGCTCGCAGACCTGATCCGGAGGCTGCACCGAAGGAGCGCGCACGGGATGGACGTGCTGGTGGACGAGCGTGATGAGCCGATCCCTGTTGCATTGGAGGAGCCGGAGGTCGCGCGGGCCAATCGCGACTTCTTGCGCGGCCTGGACGCGGTCTTCACGGAGTGCGACGAGGAAATCCGATTCACCTTCATCACGGGCGTGAGCAAGTTCAGCAAGGTGAGCCTGTTCTCCGGCCTGAACAACCTCGAGGACATCACTCTTGATCCGCTCTACTCCAGCATCTGCGGATACACGGAGGCGGATCTGGACGAGGTGTTCGCACCGGAGATGCGCGGTCTGGACCGGGAGGAGATCCGCCGGTGGTACAACGGCTACAGCTGGCTGGGCGGCGAGTGCGTATACAACCAGTTCGATATCCTCCTGCTTCTCAAGAAGCGCGCGTTCAAGCCCTACTGGGTTGAGACGTGCACGCCGAAGTTTCTGCCCGAGCTCCTGTTCCGGCGGAGGGTCAGCTCGCTGGATCTGGAGCGGATGGCGGGCGACGAGGAGCTGCTGTCAAAGTTCGACGTCGGCGAAGTCGGGACGGAGGCTCTGCTGTTCAAGACCGGGCACCTGACGATCACGGGGAAGGAACGCAGCGGCTGGAAGACCCGCTACCAGCTGGGATACCCGAACCTGGAGGTCAGGCTGGCGCTCAACGCACGGCTGCATTCGGAAATGGTGCCGGAGGAGTCCTGGCGAGTGGCGGACCACACCAAGCTGGGAAACCTGTTGGCGGCGGGCGATCTGGCGGGCCTCAAGGCGAAGTTGCGGGCCGTCTTCGCCAGCATCCCGTCGGACTGGCACCGGTGGAACCGGATCGCAAGATACGAGGGCTATTACGCGGCCGTGGTGCATGCGTGGTTCACGGCGCAGGAGCTGGACGTAGTGGCGGAGGACAGCGGCAGCGGCGGGAGGGCGGACATGGTGGTGCCGCACCCGAACGCGGTGTACGTCTTCGGGTTCAAGGTGGCGGAGACGGCACGACAAGGGACGGCGCTGGCCCAGATCAAGGCAGGGGGCTACGCAGAAAAGCACCTCGGCCAAGGGAGACCGGTGTACCTGGTGGGAGTGGAGTTCGGCAGCGAGTGCCGCAACGTGGAGAGGTTCGATTCCGAGCGGATCCAATGACGGGTTCCCAACCACAGCCTGTTGCGTGCGTACCGAGATGAACGGTGGCTTGTCGGAAGAACGGCGTTGCAGGTCAGTTTGCGGAACCGGAAACCTCGGGGCCAAGCTGTGGCAATTGCAGAGACCCGGCGTATCTGATTGATTCCAGTAGTGTTCCGCTCGATAGTCCGGCATCGCGAGTCGAATCGCCAGTTCCTGCCGAGCCTCCTTGCAGGTTGACGCCTCTGCGGTGCCGGTCCGGTCTTGACCGGCCCCTTCGATGCGCGTATTCTAGGAGTTGGATCCGGACAACACCGAGTCCGGCACTCCCCTCTGCACTGGATCAATCTACATGTACGCGATTATCGAAACCGGCGGCAAGCAGTACACCGTCTCTCCGGGAGACGAGATCCGTGTCGAGAAGCTGCGCGGCACCGTAGGCGACTCCGTGGAGATCAGCAAGGTTGTCGCGGTCTCAGGAGACGACGGGAAGCTCCTCACTGGGAGCGACGCCCAGGCGACCGTGCTCGCCCGAATCTCAGCTCACGGACGGGGACCGAAGATTGACGTGCTGAAGTTCAAGCGCCGCAAGATGTATCGTCGCCGCATCGGCCACCGGCAGGACTACACGCAGATCCGAATCGAATCGATCCGGCAATAGCCGCACGAAAGCCACACAGGAGAAATCATGGCGCACAAGAAAGGCCAAGGAACCTCTCGGAACGGGCGCGACTCTCACTCCAAGCGCCTCGGCGTGAAGCGCTTTGCCGGCCAGACGGTAACCGCAGGCAGCATTCTGGTCCGGCAGCGCGGAACCAGGTTCCGCCCGGGGCGCAACGTGGGCCGCGGCAAGGACGACACGCTGTTCGCCAAGATCGACGGCGTTGTGGAGTTTCGCAACCGCGGCCGGCTGGGCCGCATGATCAGCGTCCATCCGACGGCCGCCTGAGCATCAGCCGCTTCCCCGGACCGCAATCCTCGGCAGATTTCGGAACATCCCTCGCGCAACGGTGACTCCGAGCCACAGGAGCACGGGCGCATACTCGAGGCGGACCAGTACGCGGTCATACTCCCAGATGCCAAGGGCCTCGTACCCGGGGACCACGTGGTAGGCCAGCGACACCAGGGCCGTCCAGAGCAGCAGCGGCGGGCTCGGATGGACGGCCAGGAACGGCACCATCCATGTCAGGTACCAGGGTAGGCAGTTCGCCGACACAAGCAGGACTGCGCAGATCGCGGCCGTCTCGCCGGCGACCGGAGGCAGCGGCAGCCAGCGTGACGCGATGATCGCTAGGGCAAGCGCAAACTGCGCAAGAGCGGCGGCGGCCAACATGTCGCCACCCGTCAGTTCCAGGAACGCAGCGAACAGGCTGTCGTTGTTGCGCCAGCCCCCCACAAAGCCCCCCAAAGTGGCGAAGACCGCCGAAATGCTCCGCCAGTACGGAAGGCAGAGGGCGGCCAGGACCATCAGGCTGGCGAACGCCCCCTTCCACTCGAACTGCCAGCGACCCTTCCGCCTGCCGAACAGCAGGAACGGATAGAGCACCGCAGGCCAGAACTTGCACATCGCTGCGACCGCAAGCGCCGCGAGCGCCCCGACCGGTCGCTGTCTCGCGGCGAGCGCCAGCGCGACGACCGCAAAGAACAGCGCAAGGGAGTCGTTGTGGCCCTCGATCCAGAACTCAGTCACTGCGAGAGGAGACCACAGGTAAATGAGAACCCAGGCTTTCGGCCGCCCGACGGCCGAGAGCAGCCCGAGCAGGGCCCAGCCGACGGCAAGGTCGGCGAGCGCGAACGGCAACTTGAAGAGCCAGACCTGCCGCAGCGGATCGGAAGCCAATGCGCTGACATTGCGAAAATGCCATAGATTGAGCTGCTCGATGACCGGCCCGTAAGCCGACGGCTTTTCCGGACCGGCGATTCGCGGCCAAGTGGCGTCGCGCAGCCCACCCCAGGCGGGATCCCCGGGAGTCGCGGTGTAGGGGTCTCCTCCGGCATGCTGCACCATCCCCTGCCATCGATAGCGGGCGGCGTCCTCGGACAGGCTGGGCTGCAGCGGGAGCACCGTGAGCCGGAAGACGAGCGCGGCACCCCAGACCAGACGCATGGTCCGGGCGCTGGAGAAGGCCTCTCCGCCCTGAGTGACGAGCCAGCAAGCCGTCAGGTAGACGAGCGAGGTCAGCAGATAATGGAGAATGAATTCCGGTACGCGGCTGGCGGGCCTGGAAAGGTCCAGGATCAGCAGCAGGCCGACCTCGATGAGAGCGGCGCACACCACGAGACCGAGCGCGAGCCGGCTGTTTCTGAACTTTAAGGGGACTCTGCCGGCTGCGAATTGAGCGCGCAGATCCAAGATCTCGACCAAGCGTAACGCACATGGGCCCGATCGACTTTCCGCTGTTGTGGTCCTACTTCGGCCTGATGGCCGTGCTCAGCCTCTTCGGCCTGCACCGGTATGCGTTGGTCTACCTGTACTACAGGCACAGGCGAAGAAAGCTCGGGCCGCCGACGGAACGCTTCGAGACCCTGCCCGGAATCACCGTCCAGTTGCCGATCTACAACGAACGTTTCGTGGCCAGGGACCTGCTCGACGCGGTGTGCGCGCTGCGCTATCCGCGGCACCTGCTGCAGGTCCAGGTGCTTGACGACTCGACCGACGAAACGCGGACGATTCTCGAGTGCGCCGTGAGGGAAAAGCAGGCTCTGGGCGAGCCGGTGGAATACGTTCGGAGACCAACGAGGGAGGGATTCAAGGCAGGGGCGCTTCAGACGGGCCTTGAGACCGCCCTCGGAGAGCTGATCGCCGTGCTCGATGCCGACTTCGCCCCCGAACCGGACTTTCTGGAACGGCTGGTGCACTACTTCGCCGATCCTTCGGTCGGCATGGTGCAGGCGCGGTGGTCCTACCGCAACCGGAACGGGTCGGTCCTAACCCGCCTGCAGGGGCTGCTGCTGGACGGCCACTTCGTGTTCGAGCACGGCGCGCGCTCGCGCTCGGGCCGGTTCTTCAACTTCAACGGCACAGCGGGCATCCTGCGCCGGTCGATGATCGAGGACGCGGGGGGCTGGCAGCACGACACGCTCACCGAGGACACGGACCTGAGCTACCGGGCCCAGCTCAGGGGATGGCGATTCCTGTACGCACAGCACGTCGAAGCACCCTCGGAGCTGCCAACGGACATGGCGGCGTTCCAAGTCCAGCAGTTCCGCTGGGCCAAGGGGCTCGTTCAGACGGGACTGAAGCTGCTGCCGCGCATCCTCCGTTCCGGGCAGCCGGCGGGAGTCAAGCTTGAAGCGCTGTTCCACCTGACTGCGAACGTCGCGTACCCGCTGATGCTGCTCATGGCCGTGCTTGTCCTTCCGTCCATGCTCGTCCGGCATTCGGCACTGGACGGTCGCCTGCTGTGGCTGGACCTTCCCGCATTCCTGCTGACGTTCTGCTCGCTCTCCAGCTTCTACACGCTGGCGCAGTCCGAGGTGGGGCGCGGGGGAATCCACCGGCACCTGCATCTGATCCCGTTGCTCGTGGCCGCGGGCATCGGTCTTGCGATCAACAACACGCAAGCGGTGGTGAGCGCGGTTTCGGGAGTCTCGACACCGTTCGAGCGCACCGCCAAATACAGCGCCCGTCCCGTCAAGGCCAGGGCCGCGAGGAAGGTCTACGGGCGCCCCGGCGGCTGGAGGCTTGTCGCGAATCTCGTTGCGGCGTGCTACTTTGCGGCCTGTCTCGTGGTGACCATTGCCATTCGCCACTGGATGGGCGTGCCTGTGGTGCTGCTGTTTCTCGCGGGTTTCTCCTACGCGACGGTTCTGATGCTGCTCCAAGCACCGGGGAAGCGGGTCGGGACATTCCGGGCGGCAGACGAGGCCACTAGGTGAACCCGTCGCCCGCGCCTCGCCGGACACTGGCGAACAAGGAGACTGGTGCTTTCCTCATTCGGCGACAATGAACGCTGACCTATGCCGCGCTTCCGGGTATTCCATCTTGTTGCGGACCGCAGCGAGGCATTTCGCTCCAAGGCGCCCGCGAAGCCTCCCTACGTTCTCCGTCGCTTCCACTACGAGGACGGTCCGGTGGTGTCAGCGGACAGCCCGTACGCGCTCTGGAAGGAGATGCGAGGGCATGGAGGACCGCATTCCCCTGCCCCGCACAGGCGCGTGGATGTCGGTGACGCCGTGGAAGCCGACGGTCAGCTCCTGCTCTGCAACTACTGGGGATTCGACCCGGCACAGTGGCACGACACGTCGAACCGGTAGCACGCGACAGATCCTCGACCCGGTGCATCGTCGGGCGGTGACACCTAAGCGTGCCGCGGGCCAGGTGCAGCCATACTACAATCCGAAGTCTGGGGCGTCGTTCCGTCGCCCCCGCTCTGCCAGAGCCGCACAGGGGCCCGTGCAGATCATCGATTCATGAACAGCATGAGAACTGTCGCGATTGGCGGCCGAGCCCATCCCGGCGGTTCGCAGGCCCGCAGGAAGGATACCGCTCGTGGGGCCGGCCGAGACTTGTGCTAGGCGGCTTGCCGCCCGCATGACCGAATTCCACAGGCTCGAGCGGTCTCACCGCGCACTGGGAAACGCGCGTCTGGCGGGAGTCGCGGTCGGCCTTGTCGGCATCTGGTGGGTCGGAGCCAATGCGCCCGCGCACACATGGATCGCCGTTCTTGCGCTGGCTGCGGGCCTCCTGTACACGTCCAGCGCGTTCTCCAGGGCCGAGACTGCCATGCAGACCGCGGCCCTGGCTGCACTCTTCTACAGGAGTTTCGTGAACGGAGAGCCGAGAACGAGGGGCGAGGAGGGAAACGCCCGCGCTCTGGGCGCCCACGGCGACCACCCATTCGCATTCGACGTTGACGTCCTGCAGCCCGACGGTCTGTTCGAGCGCTTGAATCTGGCCACGACCCGCGAAGGAATGCGCGAACTCGCGAGATTCCTGACCGAGCCCGCGGGCGCCGCGGAAATGCGGCGGCGCCAAGCAGCAGTCAAGGAGCTGAAGCCGTGTGTGGACCTGCGCGAGCAACTCTTCGTGGAGGGATCGAGACACTCCCGCCACATCCGCACTGACGAAATGCTCAGGTGGGGTTCCCAATCCGCGCCCCACGTCCCGTTGTGGATTCCGGCGACGCTTGTGACGCTGAGCGCGCTGGTGGCCAGCGCTTTCGTGGCCCTCGCGCTGAGGCCCTTCGTCCTCACCTATTCCTTCCTGGGAGCCTCCCTTCTGTGCGAAACAGTCTTCTGGTGTGCCGTGAGGAATCGCGTCCGCGTCCCTTCCCTGGAAGCGCCGCGGCTCCACGTGGATTTCGGAAAACTGGGGAAGCTGCTGCGAATCGCGAAAGATCTGGAGTTTGATTCGCCGAGCCTCCGCGAGCTCCGCGCCGGCGGCCTGAGCGCCAGTCAGGCCTTGCAGGGCCTGTTCCGCATCCTCTCGTGGTATGAGGCCCGCCACAACCAGATCGTCGCGCTGTTCGGGCCGCTCGTGGCATTCGAGACGCAAGTCGCACTCGCAGTGGAGCGGTGGCGCATTCGGCACGGACCGCAGCTGCGCGAATGGATCGGGGCGGTGGCGACACTCGAGGCATACTCCTCGCTCGGCACGTTCGCCTACGAGAACCCGACGTACGTGTTTCCCGATCTCTCGGACGACGGACCGCGGCTCCATGCGACTGGGCTGGCCCATCCGCTCTTGCGTGACGAGGCTGTGCCGAATGACGTCGCTCTCGACTCGGGCGAGCCGATTCTCGTCGTGAGCGGGGCGAACATGGCAGGCAAGAGCACACTCTTGCGCACCATCGGCACCAACGTGTCGCTAGCGTACTCGGGCGCCCCCGTCCGGGCCACCGCGATGACAATGTCAGGCCTTGCCGTCATCGCGTCTGTTCGCGTCACGGACTCGCTGCAGCGAGGCGAGTCGAGATTCTCGGCGGAATTGAGACGCATTCAGGCCATGCTCGAGAGCGTTCAGGCAGGCAGGCCGACGCTGGTCCTGATCGACGAGCTGTTTGGGGGCACCAACTCGTACGACCGCTACACAGGCGCGCTCGCCCTCACCGACTTTCTGCTGGCGTCCGACGCCGCCCTCGGCGTACTTTCCACCCACGACCGGAACGTCACCCGCTGGGTGGAGGAGAACACCGGCCAGGTCCGGAACGTCCACTTCCGGGACACGCTCAAGGGCGGCAGGATGTCGTTCGACTACAGGCTCAGGAACGGACCTGCCACCCATGGGAACGCCGTCGAGCTGATGAGGCTTGCCGGCATTCCATTCCGTGGAAGCCGGCTCGCGTCCCGCGCCTAGGGCGGTTCGTCAGAGAGGCCGGAGAATGTCCGGATTGTCGTTGCGCGGACTGTTGACAGCCGTACTCACGCGCCTGAGATCGAACGGTCCCGGGTTGGGTGCGCGAACCAGCTCGAGCATGCCGGGCGTCGGAGGGCCGGGGCTCAGCCACTCGTCGTACCGCGCTCTCGGAACGACTGCGGGCTGCCGGTGGTGAATCCCCTCCAGCGCACCCGTCGAGGGACATGTGAGGATCGTGAACGAATGGACCGGTCCCGCGCCCCTGTTCCAGACCTCCCACAGCCCTGCGAACGAGAACGGCTCTCCGCCGAGCGATATCCACCACGGCTGCTTGGTCCCGGCGACGCGCTGCCATTCAAACCAGCCCCTGGCCGGCACGAGACAGCGGCGACGCCGAAAGGCCACGCGAAACGACGGCTTCGAATCCACAGTCTCAGATCGTGCGTTGATCATCCGGGCTCCGATCTTCGGATCGCGCGCCCAGGACGGGACCAGCCCCCAACGGTGCGGGGCCAGCTCGCGCCTACCGTCGGGATCAGTCCGGCAGATCAGGAAATCCTGCGTGGGAGCGCCGTTCCAGCGGACGGTGGCCTGGACGC
Source organism: Bryobacterales bacterium (assembly GCA_028819255.1). Taxonomy (GTDB): domain Bacteria; phylum Acidobacteriota; class Terriglobia; order Bryobacterales; family UBA6623; genus VXMF01. Next base: position 84,340 of record JAPPMB010000047.1, read on the forward strand.
CGTCCGGCTTGGAATGCAGCTCATAGAGGTCGTCGAGGTCGTCCTCTTCAATGTCCTGTGTGAATCTTCCGCACATGCTCAAAGGCCAGTCCGGCCAACGTCCGGCCACAGTGTCCACGCCACTTCTGGCACCCCGGCGATCGCGTTGGGCTCGACACGGAAACCAAGCGGCGGTTCTCTCCGTCTGATCATAGTAGGAGCTTCTGTCCCTCGCACGTTCCAAGTTCCGTTGCCCGTTAACGGTTTCGAGCGCAAGAGCGTCAAACCGATAGTGGACTCGCGCGAAATGAGGATTCCATGAGCACACGGCGCAAGGCCTACCTGTGCCTCTTGGCCGCAATTGCGCTGGGCGGAGGGAGCTACTTCGCTCACGGGCGGCTCAGCACCTCGGAATCCGAGGCGGGCGTGTCCGCGGGCGGCTCCTCCACCGCGGCGGAGGAGTCGATTCCGGTGGCGATTGCGGTCGCAGCCCGCGGACCGATCGTGCACTCTCTGGCGTCGACGGCCAACCTTCGCGCAAGACGCGAGGTGGAGGTGGCGACGCAGGCGGCCGGGATCGTCACGGCGGTCCGTGCGGAGGAAGGCGACCGGGTGGGCGCAGGTCAAGTTCTCTGCTCGCTCGACGACCGAGAGCTCCGCATCGACCTGGAGCTGGCAGAGCAGCGCCTTGCCCAGACCAGAATCCAGCTCGAGGCAGCGGGCATCCGCAAGGAGCAAACGGAAACGAGGCTGGCCAACAAGCGGGACGAGCTCAACCGGAACGAGGAAGCTCTGGAGCAGGGCCTGCTGGCCGAGTCGGAGGTTTCCGTCCAGCGTCACGACGTCCAGGACCTCGAGCACGAGGTTCGGGTGGTCGAATCGACGGTCCGGGAGAGCCTTTTCCGCATCGAGGAACTGGAGTCGGAAATCGAGAAGGTGAAGCTCCAGATCTCGCAGACCTCGATCACGGCGCCGTTCCGAGGGCAGATCACCGAGCGATCCGTGGAACTGGGCCAGTCGGTGCGCATCGGCGACCGGCTCTACAAGCTCGGCGCGTTCACACCGCTCTATGCGGACGTCTTCATCCCCGAGCAGGATTCCCGCCAGGTGCGCCCCGGCCAGCACGTGACCGTACGGCTGGGGACGGGTGAGGTCGAGATGGCGGAAGGCGTGGTCGAGCGCGTCAGCCCGGTCGTCGACGAGGAGACCGGGACGGTCAAGGGGACCGTGCGCTTCGATCCGCCGAGCGCCGCGTTCCGTCCGGGTGCGTTCGTGCGCGTGGAGATCGACGTCGACATTCACGAGGATGCTGTGCTGATTCCGAAACAAGCGGTCATGGAGGAGGACGGCCGGCTCTTTGTCGCCATCGTCGAGCCAAGCGGATTTGCGAGGAGGGCACCGGTCGAGACCGGATATCAGGACGAAGCCAGGGTCGAGGTGATCTCCGGCGTCGCCGAAGGCGAGGCCGTCGTGACCGCCGGCCAAGGCAAGATCAAGAACGGTGACAGGACCCGCATCGTCGGGGACTAGCCGCCGGCAGCTGCGGCGGGCCGATCGAGGGGCCAGGTCATGCGGATCACGCATGTAGCAATCCGAAGGCCGGTCACGGTCTTCATGGCGGTGACTGCCGTCGTCTTGTTCGGGTTCGTTGCCGTCGACCGGCTGGCCCTCGATCTGCTGCCCGAGATCTCCTACCCGTCCCTGACGGTCCAGACCGACTACGAGGACACGGCCCCCCAGGAGATCGAGTCGCTCCTGACGCGTCCAGTCGAGGAGGCGGTCGGCGTCGTCCCCGGTCTGAACCGGATCACCTCGGTCTCACGCGCAGGCCAGTCCGAGGTCGTCCTGGAATTCGACTGGGACACGGACATGCACATCGCGGGGGTGGACGTCAGGGAGAAGCTGGATCTGATCGAGTTTCCGCGAGACGCCCGGAGGCCGGTGATCCTGCGCTTCGACCCAGCCAACGACCCGATACTCCGCATCCAGGTCCACGGGGGGCTGACTCTGGCCGCGCTGCGGGACACTGCGGAGCGAGAGTTCCGCAAGCGGCTGGAGTCGCTCCAGGGCGTTGCGGCAGTCAAGGTCGTCGGGGGGCGTGAGGAGCAGATCCGGATCGAGCTGGACGAGCGGCGCCTCGCCGAGCTCGGAATCCCCATCACGCAGGTCACCGAGACGCTGCGGCAGGAGAACCTCAACCAGGCAAGCGGCAGCCTCTACGACCTGGACATGAACTACATGGTCCGGATGGTCAACGAGTTCCGCTCGGTCGACGAGGTCCGCAGCATCGTGATCTCGGACCAGGGCGGACGCAGGGTCATGCTGCGGGACGTTGCCCGCATCTGGCGCGGATCGAGAGAGAGGGACATCGTTGCCCGCTACAACGGCGGCGAGAGCGTCGAAATGGCCGTCTACAAGGAGGGCGATGCCAACACGGTGACCGTCTCGCGGGAGGTTCTCCAGCGGCTGGACGCGATGAAGGAGGAGGCGGGCTTCCCCCAGGGCGTCGAGACGTCGGTGGTGTTCGACCAGGCGAGGTTCATTTCCAGCAGCGTCAACAACGTTCTGGCAGCCGCCGTTGTCGGCGGCCTGCTGGCCACTCTGGTGCTCTTCTTGTTCCTGCGCGACGGCCGCAGCACGGCGATCATTGCCGCCTCGATTCCGATTTCGGTGATGGCGACCTTTGCGGCGATGTACCAGGCCGACATCACCCTCAACATCATGTCGCTTGGCGGCATCGCACTGGGTGTCGGCATGCTTGTGGACAATTCCATCGTCGTTCTGGAGGCCGTCCATCGCCACAGGACTCCAGGAACCAAGCTGTCGGACGCGGTCTACGCGGGCACGTCCGAGGTCTCGATGCCGGTGACGGCCTCGACGCTGACGACGGTGGCGGTCTTCCTTCCCCTGGTGTTCGTTGAGGGCATCGCCGGGCAGCTCTTTCGGGACCAGGCGCTGACGATCACGTTCTCGCTGCTCGCCTCGCTCGCTCTGGCGCTGACCGTCATTCCCATGCTGCTGTCGGCCCGGTTCCGGTCGGGCGACGAGCTCGCCCGAGACGTCGAGGGCGAGCCGACCGGAAAGACCCCGGGTTCGCACCCGCTGGCCCGCAGGCTCGAGGAATCGCTGCGATTCGTCGCGCATGAGGTTCCGCGCGTGCTGCTGTCGGACCTTCGGCGGGCGTCCCGCCGGGCGGGCGCCTGGACCCTTCGAGCGTGGGGACCGGCTCTGCATGTCTTCGACACGCTCTTGGAGTCGGTGGCGGAACGCTATTCCGCAGCGCTGGAGGGAGCACTCGACAAGAAGGGTTCGACGCTCGCGGGCGTCGCCGCCGCTGCCGCAGTGGCAGCCGTGCTGACCCAGTTCCTGGGAGCCGAGCTGATTCCGCCTCTGACACAGGGAGAGTTCTCGTTCAAGATCACGCTGCCGGAAGGCCGTCCGCTCGAGACCACCGACGAGGTCATGCGGGCGATCGAAGCGGAGGCGCGCGCGGTGCCCGGTGTGGGAACCGTGTTCTCGAGCACCGGCGGCAGCCAAGAGAACCAGTTTGCGAGCGGAGAGCTCGAGGAGAACCTGGGCACGCTCCACGTGGTGATGGAGGACCGCGACGACTCCGACGCCGAGGAGAACGCGATCCGGAGAGTCCGGGAGTCGATCGCCGCCGTGCCGGAGGCGGAGCAGGAGTTCGCGCGGCCCACGCTGTTCAGCTTCAAGACGCCGGTCGAAGTCGAGATCTTCGCCTACGAACTCGCGGACCAGCGCGCGGCTGCGGAACTCGTGGCGGACCGCATGGAAGCGATCAAGGGCCTGCACGACATCGAGACGAGCACGCGCGACGGCAGCCCCGAGATCCAAGTGCGTTTCGACCGCCGCCGGCTCAGCCGGCTGGGGCTGCAGGAGGAACAGGTGGCGAGGATCCTCCGCAACAAGATCCGCGGTGACGTGGCATCGCGCTACCGGGAGGGCGACCGGCTGATCGATATCCTCGTCCGAGTGGACGAGCCGGACCGCGACGCGGTCGCGGACATCGCCAGCATGGTCGTCAACAGCGCGCCCCGGCGCGCGGGCATGGTGGCCCGCCAGCCCGGCACGGACAGCCGCGGGGACCAGCGCGAACGCGAGCCCCAGGCAGCCGAGCAGGTACGGTCCGCCTGGCAGCGTCGGGATGCGGGTGGGAGCGGACGGGACGGCTCAGAGACCACACGCCCCTTCGTGCCGATCCGGCTTGGACAGGTCGCAAGTGTGGAGGTGAGCCAGGGGCCGGGCGAGATCCGCCGCATAAGGTCTCAGCGCGCGGCCGTCGTCCGCGCCAACCTGAGCGGCCGCGACCTGCGTAGCGCCGCGCGGGAGATCCGGGAAGCGCTGGTGGAGATCCGGGGCGAACTTCCTGTCTCCACCACGGCGGCGATCGGGGGCCAGAACCAGGAGCTGGAGGTCTCCTACCGGAGTCTGGCCTTTGCCATGTGCCTGGCGGTGTTCCTCGTGTACCTGGTTATGGCATCGCAATTCGAGTCGCTTCTGCATCCGTTCGTCATTCTGCTCACGGTGCCGCTGAGTCTTGTCGGCGTGGTCTTGGCGCTCGCTCTCACAGGGACCAGCCTGAGCGTGGTCGTGCTGCTCGGCGCGATCGTGCTGGCCGGAATCTCGGTAAACAACGCGATCGTGCTCGTGGACTTCACGAACCGCCTGCGCGCCGGGGGCCTGTCCAGGCGCGACGCCCTCCTCCGGGCCGGGCGCGTGCGCCTGCGGCCCATCCTGATGACGTCGCTGACGACCCTGCTGGGACTGCTTCCGATGGCGTTCGGCTGGGGCGAGGGCGACGAGGTGCGGGCGCCGATGGCGATTGCGGTGATCGGCGGCCTGGCCGCCTCCACTCCGCTCACACTGATCGTCATCCCCGTCGCCTACGACCTACTGGCCCGCAAGCCCGTGCGGCGGGCAGACCCGCGGGGTCTGGGCGACGGCCCGGCAAGCCCGTTCGAGGAACGGCTGGATCCCCTGACGCAGCACTGACATGAGGAAGCATCATTTAGTGCCTGCGAGGGACATGGGCGGGACCGGCCGGCGGATCGCGACGCTGGCGGTGCGCAACCCGGTCACCGTCTCCATGATCTTCGTGTGCATTGTCGTGATGGGCGCGATCGCGCTCACGAGGATCCCTCTGATGCTCATGCCGCAGCTGGACGCGCCGGTCATGTTCGTCTCGGCCCAGTACCCCAACGCGACGCCCAGTCAGATCCTCGAGTCCATTACCAAGCCGATCGAGGAGGCTCTCGCCACCGTGCCGGGGGTGCGCCGGATGAGCTCGCGATCGTCGCCCGACGAGATGTCCATCCAGATCTGGTGCGGAATGAGTGCCGACATCTCGATGATCCGGGCGGACATCCACGAGACGATCGAGCAGATTCGCGGCGACCTGCCAGAGGACCTGAGACAGGTGCGCATTCTCAATTTCTCAACGGACGACATCCCGATCCTGGAGGGCACGCTCACCGCGAACCGGGATCTGCGGGTCAACTACGACTTTCTCGACTCGCGTGTCAAGAAGCCGCTCGAGCGAATTCCGGGCGTGGGAGATGTCAACGTCTGGGGAACCGACCGAAAGCAGGTGGACATCCTCCTCAGGCTGGACGATCTGAAGCGCTACCGGGTCGATGTCGGGAGGCTCCACAGGGCGATCGAGGGCGCGAACGCCGATCTCTCGCTAGGCCGGATCTCAGACGGAGGCCTGCGGTACTCGGCGGTCGCCAAGGGAGCCCTGCAATCAGTCGAGGAGATCGAGCAGTTCCCCATCGGCCAGGGCAGCCTGGTTCTCAGCGACGTCGCCGACGTCGTCATCGACCAGAGGCCGCGCAACCAGGGGCGGCACCAGAACGGCGCGCAGGCGGTGGGGATCGTCATCCAGAAGACATCCGAGGCGAACACGGTCGAAACCGTCGACCAAGTCTTGGACGCATTCGGGCGGTGGGCGGACGACCCTTCGATGGACGGGCTAGAGGTGCGCTGGTGGCACAACTCCGGAGAGGAGATCCTTGACTCGCTGGTCGAGCTGCTCAAGGCCGGATCCATCGGGGCGATCCTGGCCGTGGCCGTGCTGTTCGCGTTCCTGCGCAGGATCGACGCAAGCCTAGCCGTGGGCCTGGCGATTCCGTTCTCCGTGCTGACCGCGACCGGCTTCCTCTACTTCACGGGCGGCAGCCTCAACACGCTCTCCATGATGGGCCTGATGCTGGCGGCGGGAATGCTGGTCGACAACGCCGTGGTGGTCCTGGAGGCGATCTTCCAGAAGCGGGAGCGGGGAGAGAATCCGGCCGAGGCGGCACGGACCGGGGCCGGCGAGGTCACGGTCGCCGTCATCGCGGCGACATCGACCACGATGATCATCTTCGTTCCGCTCCTGTTCGACTCGGAGTCCCAGATCTCGATCATGCTGGGCCATTTCGGGGTGGCGGTCATCTTCGCCCTGCTGTGCTCCCTGTTCATTTCCCTCACGCTCATCCCCCTCGCGGCCGCAAGGCTGCTCAAGGACGGCGGCCGCGAGCCCTCAGGGCGGAGCGCGGGGGTCTTGCCGCGGCTGTCGGCGCTGATGCGGAAGGCGTCGGACAGGGTGCCTGGGGGACGGCGGTCCGCGGAGCAAAAGCGCTTGGTGGACCGGTATCTGGGCCTGGTGAGATGGCATCTGGACCGACGCTACGCCGTGGGACTCCTCGTCGTTCCCGCGATCCTCATTCTGGCGTCCCAGGTGCTGGTGCGCTTCGTCCCCAACAACGCTCCGGACGCCAGCGCGGCGTCCTCGATCCGCATCTCCTACGAATTCTCCGAAAACTTCCACTACGCCAAGATCGAGAGAGACTACGTGAACCCCGTCGAGGACTTCCTCCACTCCAACATGGAGCGGTTCAAGATCAAGTCGACGGCGAGCCAGTACGGCAACAACCGGGCCTGGACGCGAGCCTATCTGGACGCGTCGAAGGTCGGTTCCGACGAGATCGCCGGCATCCGCAGGGGTCTCAGCGAGGGTCTGCCGGTCATTCCCGGGGCCCGAATCGAGCTCGGCCAGGAGGACGGCGGCGATCGCCACTGGATCAGCGCGAACATCTACGGGGACGAACCCGAGGTGCTCGCCTCGCTGGTGCGGCAGGCTCGTGAACGCCTTCTGACCAAGGAAGCCATCTCGGAGGTCTTCACGGGCGTCAGAGCGACCGGCGACGAGGTGCAGGTCCGGCTGCGGCGCGATGTTGCGCGCAAGCACAACGTGTCGCCCCAGACCGTCTCGCAGGTGCTCGGGATCACGGTCCGCTCGCAGCGCATGCGCAGCTACCGCACGTCCGAGGGCGAGGTCGAGCTGTGGGCCGGGATTGATCCGCGCGACCTCCAAAGCGTGGAAGACCTCAAGTCGATCGTCGTCGGCTCGGGCCGTGGAGGAGAGGACGTCCTGCTGGGCCACGTCGCCGACCTGTCCATCAGCAAGGTGCCGGGACTGATCATGCGCGACAGCCGGAGGACCTACTCAACCCTGAACGTCGTCTACCGCGGCGACAGGACGGAGGAGGGCCGGGAGATCGTGAGGACGGTGCTCGACAGCCTTTCCTACGAGCCCGGGTACAGCTGGGAATTCGGATTCTGGACGCACCAGATGGACGAGGACGTCCGGGAGTTCGTCTTCAGCCTGGTGCTCGCCCTCGTGATGGTCTACCTAGTGATGGCGGCGCTGTTCGAGTCGATCCTGCACCCGTTCGCGATCATGCTCTCCATGCCCTTCTCGGTCGTCGGAATCGTCCTGCTCCTGCTGGCTACGGGCACGCCCTTCAACGCGATGGCACAGATCGGCCTGATCATCCTGGTCGGGATCGTGGTGAACAACGGAATCGTGCTGATCAACCACGTGAACAACCGCCGGCGCCACGGACTGCCGAGGAGGGAGGCTCTCCTGGTCGGCTGCGAGGACCGATTCCGTCCGATCTGCATGACGGCGGCAACCACGGTGGTCGGCCTGATCCCGCTGGCCTGGGGCGGCGCCGAACTGCTGGGAATGAGCTACGCCCCTCTGGCCCGCACGGTCATCGGCGGGCTGGCCGCGTCAACGGTGCTGACGCTGATCCTGCTGCCCACGTACTATGTCATTCTCGACGACTTCGGACGCTGGTGCCGGTCCGTCTGGATCGCCAGCGACCCATCGCCTGCGGTCCATCCGGCCCCGGGCGACTGAGCCGTTCAGCCCCGACCTGCTCAGAAGTAGAGCTGGACCATTTCGCCGTGCAGCCTGTCGACGGTCGATCGGCGCGATGTCCACATGGGCTCCGCGAGAGTTGCGTTCCAGGCGTCCAGCTCGGCTTCCAGGCGCTCGACGATGTCCGGGTGGTCGGATGCGAGGTTGACCTGCTCGCCGACATCGGTCGACAGGTCGTGGAGCACGGTGAGCTGGCCATGGGCCGACACCGGAGGGTACTCGACGTTGGGCAGCAGCCGCCCCCCCTGCAGCGCACTCTCTTCGAGGTCGGTCCTGTCGACCTTCCACAGCTTCCAGTTCCCCCAGCGGACCGACCGGTTGGGTGCGGAGCGCCAGAACAGGAATTCGTGGGGCGGACCCTCGGCCTCGCTGCGGAGATACGGGATCAGATTCACGCCGTCCCGACCGTCGAGGGCGCTTTCGTCGACGCCGGCAACGGCTCCGAGCGTCGCGTAGAGGTCGAGCGAGATCACCGGGTGCTCGTAGACGGCGCCCTGCGGCAGGCCGTCCGGCCACTGGAGGAGGAAGGGCACACGCACACCGCCCTCAAGGTGATAGCGCTTCGCCCCGCTCAGCGGACTGTTCGTGCAGATCGCGTCGCTGACGTAGTTGATGCATCCGTTGTCGGAGAGAAACACGACCAGAGTGTTCCGCTCGATGCTGTTCCGCCGCAACGCATCCACGACATGGCCAACCATGTCGTCCACCGCGGAGACCATGGCCGCGAAGATTCGGGCGCCCTCCCGCTCGATGTGGAGGTTCCGGTCCACGTATTCGGTAGTCGCCTGGATCGGAGTGTGCGGCGCATTGGGAGTCAACATCAGGAAGAAGGGCTTGCTCGCGTGGCGCTCGATGAAATCCACGGCGCGGTCGGCGAACGCGTCGGTCAGGTACTCCTCGACCTTGACCACCTCGAAGCCGTCCAGAATCTCCCGGACGTCCCGCGGACTCTCCCGTCCTCTGATGATCGGTCCGGGCCAAGAGACGGCATCCGCCGTCGGGCCGTCGAAATAGCTAGTGCCGCCCCCGAGGTGGCCGAAGAATTCATCGAAGCCGCGGTTCAGCGGGTGGTACTGCTCCAGTGCCCCGAGGTGCCACTTGCCGACCAGCCCCGTCACGTAGCCGGCGCCGCGCATCAGGTCGCCAAGCGTGGTCTGCCCTTCCGGCAGGCCCAGCTCCGAGTCGGGCCCGCTCACATAGTTGTTCGTGGGATTGTACTCGTATCCGAAGCGATTCTGGTAGCGCCCGGTAAAGAGGCCGGCCCGGGTCGGACTGCAGACGGCTGCAGAGACGTAGCCGTCGGTCAGTCGCACGCCCTCCCTGGCCAGGCCGTCGATGTTCGGGGTGGCGATCACTTCGGACCCGTTGGCCCCGATGTCGCCGTACCCGAGGTCATCGGCAACGATGATCACGACATTGGGGCGGGCGCCGGGTTCCGGGTCTGCCGGGCCGGTGAACAACTGGCAGCCGCCGGCCAAGCCGGCCAGCACAAGACCCGCGAGAAGAGACCGCTCGCCGAAGAGTCCGGATTCGGAGCCGCCTGACAAGATCGAAACGTTCATCTTCAAAGCTCTTCCGTGCAGACCCACCGAGCCGACCAAGTGCCCGGAGGCGCCCAAGAGCCTATCACGGCCCGCCGAGCAGGCACGGACTAGAGGCCGAGTGCCGCCCGCAGCCTGGCCTCGAATGCAGGGTCAAGGGCCGGAGGCGAGATCTCGACGCCGGCCGCCATGCGTTGCACGACCGTGTCAATCACCTTGAGGCGGGAATACTTCTTGTTGTTCGACGGAATCACCGTCCACGGATTCGCAACCGTCGACGTCTTCCGGAACATCTCCTCGGTCGCTTCGATGTAGTCGTCCCAGCGGTCCCGGTTTCGCAGGTCCTCCTCCGACACTCTCCAGCGCTTCACCGGATCCCGGAACCGCGCGCGGAACCGCGCGAGCTGCTTCTCGGCCGTGATGTGGAGGAAGATCTTGACGAGGCGGATGCCGTCGTCATGCAGCATGCGCTCAAACTCGTTGATCTCGTCATAGGCGCGACGCCATTCGGCCTCGCTCGCGAAGCCCTCGATCCTTTCGACCAGGACCCGCCCGTACCAGGACCGGTCGAAGACGACGATCTGGCCGGGACGAGGGAGCCGCTTCCAGAACCGGTAAAGGTAGTGCTGCGCCTTTTCCTCCGGCGTCGGCGCGGCGATGGGCCACACTTTGAGGGTGCGGGGATCGAGAGGCCAGCTCATTCTTCGGATGGCTCCCCCCTTGCCGGCCGCATCGCTTCCCTCAAACACGACCACGGCCTTGCGGTCTTCGGCCAGATACGACACGGCCACTTCCTGCAGCCGGCGCTGCATCGTCTCGAGCTCCCGGACATAGACCTTGGACTTGACGCGCAGGGTCATGTCGAGGGTCGTCAGGGTCGGAGGGTCGCGTTCCACCCGGATCGGCGCCCGCTCCCGAGGGGGATCAGGTTCATGTTGGAGCACTGGGGCTTGCATGGCGGGCCAAAGCACCTGCGCATTGGTGCGCTCACCTGATTGCTCGTCAACAAGACGCGGACACGTTCGAGGAGATCGTTCCGGATGCGCGGCGTCCATGCCGTTCCGGGGGGCTGGCCCCTCATTTCATCGAATTCCACCGCACCGACGCAAGCGATCCGGCCTGCCCGCGGGCAGTGCCGGGCGCGTTCTGTCCCGAGAATGCGTCTGACGGACAATGGGCAGACACCTCGCAGCCAGCCCGGCCAAGCCTGATTGCGGTAGTCCGGACAACGCAGCCCGCCAGATCGCGATCGGTCATCCCCGGGGGAGGTCTTCAGATCGAGCACGGAGACCGATGAGCCATTCCGTCCATCGCCACCTGCGCATCGAGGTCCGTGCCTACGACGAGATGATTCGACGGTTGATTCCCGGATACGAAGAGATGCTCGCGGTCGCCGCCCGCGAAGCAACCCGGAAGAGCCCGCGCCTGGTGCTCGATCTCGGAGCCGGCACCGGCGCCCTGACCAAGGCGATACTCCTGGCCAACAGCGTCCCTACCGTGGAGCTGATTGACGTCGACGGGGACATGCTCCAGCAGGCCGAGGCCCGCCTCGCCGCGTTCGGCTCGCGGGTGCGGTTCACCTTGTCGTCGTTCCTGGATCCGCTGCCATCGTGTGGAGCCGTGGCTGCCTCCATCGCCCTCCACCATGTACGGAGTCTGGACACCAAGCGCGCGCTGTACCGGCGGATCCATGCGGCACTCGAGCCTGGCGGGACCCTCGTCAATGCGGATGCGGCATTGGCGGCGGAGCCTTCCGCGACCGAGGCGGTCTGGCGCGCCTGGATCGACCATATGGGAGCCCACGGCATTGACGAGGAGAGTGCGCGGCGGCATTTTGCCCAGTGGTCCGAGGAAGACACCTACTTCCCGCTCGAGGAGGAGCTCGCGGCCGTTTCCGGGGCCGGATTCGATGCCGAGTGCGTCTGGCGCCACGGTCCGATGTCCGTCGTAGTCGGCCGGAAACGGCGATGAAGCGAGATGCATGATCCGTGCCTGCGCGCATACTGCGCGGGATGACGGCGATGCCGACCGCAGAGACAGGGCGGCCCCATGCGCAGCCGGTGGTCCAGGGACCGCGGCCGTGGCAATGAGCAATGCAAGTTCCATATGATGAGCGGGATGACTGAACCGACTCCGCGTCGGACGTCGTGCGGCGATGCCTGCGCTGCAGACGACCGAGCTTCCCGCAGGCGCCGGGCTTCGCTGGCGTTGGCCCTTGCAGCCGCTGCCCTCGTCGCGCTGCTCCCTGCGCAAGCAGACGGGCAGGCGGAGTTCTTTCCGCCAAGCCCGGGGATCTCCGTCGATGAATATCCCAATGTCGTGCTGATCACGGGAGACCACCTGCGGTGGGACAACATCGCGGAAAACGGAAACGACGCGATCATCACTCCCGAGATGGACCAGCTCGTCCGGGAAGGGGCGACGTTCCGATACCACTTCACCGTGGGAGTCGCATGTGCGCCGAACCGGGCGTCCCTTATGACGGGGCGCTATCCGAACTCCCACGGGGTCATCAGCAACGGGATCAAGATGCCGCAGGACGAGCTGACACTGACGCACGTGTTGCGCAAGGAGGGCTACTACACCGGCCAAATGGGCAAGCTGCACTTCTGGCCCCACAAGGACCGGGACCACCGAGAGATGCACCCACCCTACGGGTTTCACCAGATGCGGCTCTCGGACGAGCCGGGCCCATACGACGACGCGTACGGCCGCTGGCTCTGGGCGCAGGGCGAGGACGTTCGCGAGAAGGCCCGCGTCAATATGCCGGCAGAGCGACCGCAACTCGAGCACTACGTATTCGAGGGGGACGCCAGCACCACCCACGCATCGTGGGTCGCAACGGAAACGATCACGTTCATCGAGGACTCGATCTCGCGGCATCCTAGCCGCCCCTTTTTCGTCCATGCGGGATTCTACCCACCGCATCCTCCCCTGAATCCGCCGGAATCCGCGCTCAAGCCCTATCTCGGACGGCCCTTGCCGCCGCGCCGATTCTCACCGGACGAGGTGGGGTTGCTGCCGCCGCGCCTTGCGGCCGGCATGACCGCCCTTCTGGAAACGCCCGAGGACACCTGGGATTCCTACCGGCGTTTCTTCTATGCGATGGTGACGCACCTCGACCACAACGTCGGGCGCATCGTCGCCGCCGTCGAGGAATCCGGGATGGCCGACCGCACGATCTTCGTGATCACCAGCGACCACGGCGACTACCTGGGCGACCACAACCTGGTCAGCAAGAGCAGTCGCCCGTACGACGGGGCGCTCAGGATCCCGCTGGTGTTCCGCGGACCCGGAGTTCCACGAGGTGCGAGGATTGACGGCCTCGCGGAAATCGTCGATGTGATGCCGACATTGCTCGACATGCTGGGAATTCCCTTCCCCAAGGGCAACCAGGGAACCTCGCTCGTGCCGGCGATGAAGGGCGCACCAGGCCGGGACCTCATCTACATGCAAGCCACAGACAACCAGATGATCCGGACGCGGAATGCCAAGTACTGGATCGACGAGCACGGCGAGGAGGTGCTGTTCGAGTACTCGTCGGACCCGCACGAACTCCGAAACGTGGCCCAGTCGGAGTCCCACGCGGACATTCTGGACGAAATGCGGGTCCTGCTGCTGAGAAAGGCGATCGCCGCCCGCGACCCGCTTCCGGAGAGAATCAGGCCATACTGAAGCGCGAGGTTCAGGGGCCGGGGCGGCCGGGCTCCCGCGACTGCCTGCCCGTCGGAACGGCGCCGCCGCGGAGGCCGGAGACAGTGTGCAACGATGGTTGAGTTCAATGGGACTTGCCGCCCGAGCGGCCCGATTGCGACCTCCCTTCAAGGCCCTCCGCAAGCGTCGAATCCGATGTTCTGTCGCATCTCAGTCCTTGTGCTCGCCGCTGTCGCTTTGACGTCGACCGGCTGGGCGCAGCGGGCCAGGGAGGACCTTCCCGAAGTGCGATCGTCCCGGATCGACGAGGCGCCGAAGCTGGACGGCCTCGTTGACGAGGATCTGTGGAGCGAGATCGAGCCGGCGACGGGTTTCGTGCAGCAGAACCCGGACGAGGGCGCCCCTTCCACGGAGCGGACGGAGATCCGGATCGCGTTCGACGACTCCAACCTGTACTTCGGCATCATCTGCTTCGACAGCCAGCCCGAGAACATCGTTGTCACGCAGAACCGCCGGGACGGCAGCCTGATCGACACGGACTCGATCCAGATCCTGATCGACACGTACAACGACGGCCAGAATGCGTTCGTTTTCGGGACCAGCCCCACGGGAATCGAGTTCGACGCCCAGGTCACCAAGGCCGGCCAGACACGGGGGTCAGGGGGAGGCCCGGCCCGCGCGGGAGGAGCCGGCGGAGGCGGCGCGCAGCGTGCCGGAGCAGCGGCGTTCAATCTCAACTGGGACGCAGTCTGGAAGGTGCGTTCGCAGGTGACAGCCCGAGGATGGGAAAGCGAGATCGCCATCCCGTTCCGGACGCTGCGGTACCGTCCGGGCGCCGGCCAGACCTGGGGGCTGAATCTCTCCAGGAACTTGCGCCGCCGCAACGAACTCTCGTTCTGGTCGCCAGTCTCGCGCGCATTCGAATTCACGCAGATCGAGATCGCGGGGCAGCTGCACGGGATCGAGGCCAAGCCGCACCGGAACCTGAAGCTGCTGCCCTACGTGATCGGCGGGGTGTCGCAGGACTTCCGCCTCGGCGAGGGACGGACGGACACGAAGCTCACCGGCGGGCTCGACCTCAAGTACAGCCTGACGCCGGGCCTGACTCTGGACGGCACCCTGAACACGGACTTTGCGCAGGTCGAGGTGGACGACGTGCAGATCAACCTGACGCGGTTCGACCTGTTCTTTCCCGAGAAGCGGCCGTTCTTCCTGGAAAACTCCGGATTCTTCGAGTTCGGGAGCCCACGCGAGGTCGAGATCTTCTTCTCCCGGCGCATCGGCCTCGACGAGAACCGGCAGCAGGTGCCGATCGACGCCGGCGCGCGGATGAGCGGGAAGGTCGGCAAGTACCAGGTCGGCGTGCTCAACATGCAGACCCGCAATCTCGAGGGGCGCACTCCCGCGAACAACTACTCGGTCGGACGCGTCAGCCGGGAACTGCCGAACCGCAGCTCGATCGGCGTCATTGCGGTCAACCGGCAGACGGTCGGCGAACCCGACGGCGTCGGCCACTACAACCGCACCTTCGGGGCGGACGCCAACATCGGCATCGGGAAGTACGGGAACTGGTTCAGCTACGTCGCGGGCACGCAAACTCCGGGGCTCGAAGGCAGCTCCCACGCCTACTCAAGCCGGTTCGACTTCGACGACGCGACGCACCGCGTCAGCGTCAGCTACCTCGAGGTCGGCGCAAACTTCAATCCCGAGGTCGGATTCGTGCGACGCGTCAGGTTTCGCAAGCCAAGTGCTTCATATCGCTACACCTACTACCCCACGAAGGGAGCCTGGAGGACGTTCGAGCCCCATGCCTTCTTCCAGAACTGGTACACACTGGGCTCCAACGAGAAGGAGTCCGGATTCGAGCACTACCATCTGGACTCGCGGCTCCAGAACGGCGGCCGGCTCGGACTAGCGTACAACCGAAACTTCGAACTGCTGAGGAAGCCCTTCGAGGTCTTCCCGGGCGTTCGGATTCCCGTTGGCGCATACCAGTTCGGCGAGACGATCGCCAACTTCCAGAGCGATCCCAGCGCGGTCGTGTTCGGCGGCGGGACGCTCGCGACGGGAGATTTCTACTCGGGCGACATCACGGCGTTCACCTTCATGGGCGGAGTGCGCAAGGGACAGAACCTGACGTGGACTCTCGGCTGGTCGAGGAACTTCATCGACCTGCCGGTCGGCGAATTCCACACCGATCTTGCCAGCCTTCGATTCAACTGGTCGATCACTCCCAAGAGCTATTTCCAGACGCTCAGCCAGTACAGCAACCGAACAAACCGGTTTTCGCACAACATCAGGCTGGGCCTGCTCTCGACATCCAGCACGGGTCTGTTCGTCGTGTACAACACCGGCATGCTGATGCGGGACTACATGGACCCGCACAGCGTGGAGCGGCGTCTCGAATCCCAAGCCCTCTTCGTCAAGTTCAACTATCTGCTCGACTACTAGGAGCCGGGCGCGGGGGAGGTGGCCGTCTTCCTGTGCGAGGCGGATCCACGCAGCGGTGCGGGAGAGGCAAGACGGCACTGGCGGCGCGGCCCGCCTGCGTCACTTGACCGCGTCGGCGGTCGCTGCGCGGATCACCTCCGCTAACTCCCGATCTGCGGCTTCGGCGCAGAGCGCATCCCGGCACCTGCCGTGGACCGCGAGGAACATCGGGGTCGTCAGGGCGGCGGGCTCCGTCGCGTCCGCGACCCCGGCGACTCCCGGCTGCGAGCGGTCGCTGTGAACGCGCAGTTCCCCGTGATCCGCGGGCCGGACCGAACCGACGGGAGCCGATCCGGCGTACGGCGCGCGGAACGGCGTCTTCGAACCGGGCATTGGAGTGCTCGCGGGGCTCGGCAGACCAGGTCTGTGTTCGGTCCATGGCTGGACCTGTCGGTGTGGCCCGGCGACGGGCACCGGGTTTCACCGGGATTCGCTAATCGGGGGTAACGGTGGCCGACACTTCGGCCAGTCCGTCGCAAACCACATGGATCGAGTCGCCGGGCTCGACGAGATACAGCGGAAGAGGGGAGCCGGTGAGGAGGAGGTCTCCCTTGCGAGGGCGAATGCCGTGGGCTTCCAGCCGAGAGGAGAGCGCGTGCAGGAAGTTGCAAGGATCCACCTCCGCGGAATCACTCACCCTGTCACTGATCGCGACATCGATCCGAAGCCGCCCGCAACCGGCACGGTCCGACCGCCGGCGCGACACGACAATGCCGGCGTTCAGGGCGTTGTTCGCAATCAGCTCGCCTGCGTACGGCTTCGGCCCCCGAAACACAAAGTTGTGAAGCTCAATGACCGGCAGGACGCTCGCGACGTAACGGGAGGGTTCCTGCGAGAGCCGCTCCAGATCGTCGACATCCCTCGACAGCGTGACTGCGAATTCTCCCTCGATTCCGAGCTGACAGAAGTCCCCTGCCGGCAGCGTGGCCGGACTGGCACGGATCTCGCTGCGATAGACATGGCCGAAGACCGGATTCTCAACTCCGAGCTGGGTCTGGATCGCATCGCTGACACAGCCGATCTTGAAGCCCGCAACCGACTCTCCCCGACTGCGGCGGAGCCGCGTCGTCGCCAGCTGAATCCGGTACCCGTCCTTCTCGGAGAGCGGAGCACTCCTCTCGGCGAACACCGTTCCCGGTCGTCGGGCGTCGTAGTCCTCCAGCTGTCGGCGCGCCAGCCGGGCCACCGCCGCATCCGTGAGTTCGGGAGTCGATTGCATGGCATTGAGCCTGGAGACAGGCTGAAGCAAACACCTATGGTGTGAGACTCTACTAGAATCGCACTGGCAGCCATTCCAGGGGGGTGCCGCGAACCGGGTCTCGGCTTGCAGGCGTCGGCGGAGGCAAGGAAGACCGCGGTCCGGTTCCGGGCGCAGACCGGCCCGAGCCTCACAGGGAGAGTCCTATTCGGCTGAGGCGCACAATGCATGAGAGAACGCTGATCCGGATTGCGGCGGCATTGATGCTCTCCGCGGTGCAGCCGGCGTGTCACCGGGGGGCTCTTGTCTCAAGGCCTCCGAACATCGTGATCCTTGTCGCCGACGACCTGGGCTGGAAGGACGTCGGGTTTCACGGGTCGGAGTTTCGGACACCGCACATCGACCGGATCGCCAACGAGGGCGCAGAACTGAGCCGCTTCTACGCCATGCCTGTTTGCTCCCCCACACGGGTGGCGCTGTTGACCGGACACCACCCCATCCGATACGGCCTGCAGCGCGCGACCATCAAGCTGTGGACGGACCTGGGAATTCCGCCGGACGTGGAGACCCTCCCCGAAATGCTGGCTCGCGCAGGCTACACGCGCAGAGGCGTGTTCGGGAAATGGCACCTCGGCAGATCCATGAGATTCCATCCCCAGCAGCAGGGATTCACGAGCTTTGTGGGCCACTACGGCGGGGCGATCGACTACTTCCGCCATTCGCGACTCGACGGGCTCGACTGGCACCATGGGTACTCCTTGAGCGACGAGGAGGGCTACAGCACCGACCTCATCGGGCGCCACGCCGCACGCTTCATCATGGACGCGCCCCGGGACGAGCCATTCCTGCTGTACGTCCCATTCAATGCGATCCACACCCCGAACGATGTGACATCAGAGGACATGGACAGGAATTCCGGCATCGAGCCCGAGACTCGACATATCAAGGCCGCGATGGTGTCGGCCATGGATGACGAGGTCGGACGCATTCTCGACGCCTTGGACGAGCGCGGATTCGCAAGCGACACATTGGTGCTGTTCTTCAGCGACAACGGGGGCGTCCCCCCGGCAGGTTCGAGCAACGCGCCGCTGAGGGGCCGGAAGCACTCCTTGTACGAAGGCGGGATTCGCGTCGCAGCTGCGGCTCGCTGGCCGGGCGGAGGCATCTCGGGCGGAAGGTTCGTCGAGGCACCGATCTCGGTGCTTGACGTTTATCCGACGTTCCTCCGGCTTGCGGGACTCAACGGCCGGCGCGGCCTCGCCTCCGACGGAGAGGACGTGACCGCCATCCTCGATGGAAGGCAAGCGGAGCGAAGCGAATTCGAGTATTTCGGGTACTTCAACGGCAGGAGGGTTCCGGGCAGCAGCGAATCATCGGACAGGCGGCGGTGGGAGTTGGCCGCCGTCTTCGAGGGCCCGTGGAAGCTGATTCGAAACGGGCCGAATCTCGACCTAGCGACCGACCCTGTGGCGGACTCGAATCTGGAGCTGTTCCGAATCGAGGCCGATCCGTACGAGACAAGCGATCTGGCGTCCGAGCACCCGGATGTCGTCGCGCGTCTCCTGGCAAGGATCGTCGAGTTCCGCCGCCTCAAGCCGGATGATGCGATGCCGATTCCACTGGCGGCCCCGGAAGGGTGGTCGGCGCCGGCGGACTGGAAGGTTGTTCCGGACCCGGCAGGGGAAGGCTCAGGCAGCGGTACTAGGGAGAACGATCCCACGACCAACTAGCCTACGGGGCGACCCCAGACTGAATTCATGGATGACAGCCGTGCGCAATACCGCCTCCCATCGCCGGCACCTCCGGAAGCCCTTGAGGCCGCCATTGGCCGGTCGGCCTTGGCTCGCGGTCTGCGCAGCGGGCCGCGTCGGACCGTGTTCATGCTGCCGCAACTGTCTGTCCGCGGGATCGCTCGGGCTGCGCACGCAGGTATCAGGAAGGACTGCGAGAATGGAACCGTTCGGTGTCCGAGGCAGACCGTCGCGACCAAGCTTCCGGTGCCAGCTTATGCGGTGCGGATTCGTTCGGTCCGAGCATGTGGAAGGGTATGCGGGGGAGGCCCTGAAGAGTGCCTGAAGGGAACGAGTCGCGGCGTCAGCCCGCTGGCGGGCTGTCGGGCAGCACCGGCATGGAGCCAGTCACGGAAGAGCTGCTGGGCCGAATGGTGCGGCTCATTGTCAATGAAGTGGACCCAGAGAAGGTCATTCTCTTCGGGTCACGCGGGCGCGGAGACGCCACACCGGAATCCGACGTGGACTTGGTCGTCATCGAGGCCGGGGCGTTCGATGAAACCAGATCGCGTCTGAGAGAGGAAGCTCGTCTGTACAAGGTGCTGGCGGGCGTGCGCGTCCGCAAGGACATCCTCGTGTACAGCGCTGAAGACGTCGACTACTGGAGGGACTCGCTGAACTACGTCCTTGCCCGCGCCCTTCGTGAAGGCAGGGTGCTATATGAGCGACCTTAAGTGCGCCCGAACTTTGGTTCTGGCGGCGGAGCGGGATCTGGAGGTCCTGCAGCTCATGCTTGAACACAGCGGAGGTTCGGACGAGGTCTTCGGCTTTCACGTGCAGCAGGCCGTCGAGAAGCTGCTCAAGGCCTGGCTGGCCATTCGTGGTGAGACGTACCCGCTCACGCACGATCTGGAACTGCTGTTTGAGGCTCTCGCGCTGGAGAGTGCGGAACTGGAAGTTTTCCGGAGCCTTTCGGGCTACACTCCGTTCGCCGTCATTCACCGGTACGAGGCTCTGGGGCCGCAAGAGCCGCCCACGGACCGTGCGCAGGCTATCTTGCGTTCGACCTCCCTCCTAGCCCGAGTCAGGGAACTGCTGGACAATCCGACTCGGGCCTGATCCGGTCGCTCCGTGCTTTGCACGGGTGTCGCGTCCGACACTGTGTCGATCCGGGAATCCCGATTTTCTCCTGAGCAAGGCCGGCCTGCGCACGGCGGCGCGGCAAGGATGGCCACAAGTCAGCGTACCGCACCGGATTGGATCGCTATCTCCACCGTGATGGGCCGGGCGGCCGCCTCCCCTCGGAACGAGCCTCGGATCGGCGACGCGCGACGCGGGTCCGCAGACGCGGCCACGGCAACGTGCCGGTTCGAGACGCTCAGGCCTTGCGTCGGGTCGTAGCCCCTCCACCCCCCGCCCGGAATGTAGACCTCCACCCATGCGTGCATGTAGCGCCTCTCGGAGGACTTCGCCGGCTCCTGGTAGCCGCTGACGAAGCGGGCGGCGATTCCGGCCGTCCGGCAGCAGGCCATGAAGAGCACCGCCATGTCCCGGCAGGCGACCTGCTTTGCCTGGAGGGTCCTCTCAGGCTCCAAGGGGCGGCCATGCTCTCGCACCGCCACGTCGAAGCGGCGGTGAATCTCCTCGTTCAGCGCCGCCAGGAAGGGAATCGGCTGATCGAGCCCCTTGTCGGCGATCGGCCGCATGAACTCCCGTACGGCTGTCCTGTCCGCGTCGGAAACCTTGAGCGCAGTCGAGAGGCTCTCACGCGTGTCGTGCGGGTACTCGAGCGGCAACCGTGTCACGCCTTCGCCCAGGGTCACGTAGTCGAACGGGTTCTCTCGAAGAGTCTCGACCTCGAACTCCGTCCTCACCGACACGAAATCGGTGGGTTCCAAGAACCACGCATAGGCAACGTCATTGCCTTCCGCGTCGACAGTCTCTGTAAGAAGCGAGGGTGCGGGTTCCACCGCGATGCTGTAGCGTTCAAGGCGCTGCCAGCTGTCGGACCGCGGCCGAAGCCGGATCGCGTGCGGCTCAAGGTAGACCCGCTCGCTATAGCGGTAAAGCGTCCTGTGGCTCGCTTGGAATCGCATGTGGTCCGTCCATGCCGGGTCAGATCGCTCCCGGCTTTCTCTCGGCGGCCGGGTGCAGCTTGGAGAACGCCTCCTCGATCCAGTCCTCCGGCAGGTTGCTCAGTGTCAGGCGCAAGCGCTCCTGCCACCAGTTCGAGATCTCGAGCAGGTCCTCCTCCTGGTAGCGATGCTCCACGATCCGGAAGGTGTTCGGCACGTAGAGCACGGCGTCAATCGGAAAACCGACGTCGGCGGCGCTGATCCTCGTCGAGTCGAAGGCAAGACAGCCAGTCTTGAAGGCGTGGCGCATCGAGTCGTTGTAAGTCAGCGTCCGGTCCAGGATCGGCTTGCCGTATCCCGTCGAGCCGATGACATGGTAGGGGGTCCCCCTTCCGGTGTCGACCCAGTTGCCTTGCGGATAGACCAGATACAGCTTGTGGGCGTCCTCGCCGCGCATCTGCCCGCCGATCAGCGCCTTCATGTCGAACGCAAGGCCGCTCTCGACGAGAGCGGCCTTGTCCTCGCTCGCCACGCGCCGCACCTGGTCGGTGAACAGGTTGACGGCCTGGTACAGCCGCGTGAACGGCTCCTCCCTCTGGCCGAGAGCGTCCTCGAAGTAGGTGAGCGCCTTGTCGCGGACGGATCGCAGGCCCGACGTCATGATGAACATCGCGCCGCCGTCCCGCTCGTACACGCTCACCTTGCGAGCCGTCAGGCACTCGTTGCCCGACGTGAGGCGGGTGTCGGCTATGCCCACCAGCCCTTCGCTGACGTTGATTCCTAGGCAGAAGGTCATTCGATCAGGGTGTTGAACCGGGGTCATCCCCGGGCGCCAGCTGGGGGGCGAAGAAAGAGTCGTGCAGCCCGCCGCCGACCTCGTTGAGCCTGAGCTGCAGCTCGTCGAGGAACTCATGCAAGCCTTGCGCAATGACCTCCTCGATCACGGTGTAGTCCAGTTCCGCGACCAAGCGCCCGAGTCGCCGCTCCGCGGGATTGCGGAACGATCGCTTCGGCGTGCCGGTGATCGCATGCAACGAGTCGTCCGCGCGCTTGAGGCAGTTCCGCACGGACCGGGGAAACACCTGGTCCAGAATCAGAAACTCGGCCGTCTTATCGAGCCGGACCATTCCGTGCCGGGGCCTGTACATCTCCAAGGCGCTCACGGACTGCAGCACAGCGGTCCAGTGTAGGTCATCCGTCGGACTCCCGACGTCGCTTGGCGAGGGCAGCAGCGTGAAATACCGAATGTCGACGATGCGGGTGGTCTTGTCGGCACGCTCGAGCAGGCGACCGATCCGGCTGAAGTGCCAAGCCTCCGAATGCGACACCGTGGCGTTCGTCGCGCCCTCCACGCTGTGGCTGGTGCGGATGACGGCACGGAGGAAATCGTACAACGACACGGTTCCGTGGGTGGCCTGGTGCTCGGCGTACAGGTACGCTTCATTGACTTCCGCCCATACTGCGGAGGAGAGACTCTCGCGAACGGACCTAGCGTTCTCGCGCGCCGCCCGCAGCGACGAGAGGATCGAGTTGGGGTTGTTGGGATCGAACGTGAGGAACCAGCACACCTCTTCCTGGTCCGCCGCGCTGTAGGAGCGATTGAACGCTTCCATGTCGCCCGTGATCTCGACGAGCGGCCCCCACTGCGGGGGCATCTCGGGCGGCAGGTCGAGCATCAGGTGCTCGTTCACCTCGACAAAGCGGGCGACGTTCTCCGCGCGCTCGATGTAGCGGCTCATCCAGTAGACGGACTCCGCAACCCGGCTCAGCATGCTCCCACCCGCAGATCAACGATCCAGTCGTTGCTGGAGCGTCTGCCCGTCGGTCGTCTTCGCCGGTCGCGCCAGGACCCACGTGTCCTTGCTGCCACCGCCCTGGGACGAATTGACGACCAGCGAGCCCTTGCGCAGGGCCACGCGCGTCAGGCCGCCGGGCAGAACGAAGATCTCGCGCCCGTACAGGATGAACGGGCGCAGATCCACATGGCGTCCCTCGAAGCGGTCCTCGATCAACGTGGGCACGCGTGAGAGGGAGAGCGTGGTCTGCCCGATATAGTTGCGGCCGTCCGCACGGATCCGCTGCCTGAAGTCGTCGTGCTCGGCCGCTGTAGCGTGAGGCCCGATGAGCATCCCGTATCCCCCGGACTCGTTCGCCGGCTTGACGACCAGCTTTTCGATGTTCTCCAGGACGTAGTCCCTCTGTCGGCGGTCCCAGCACATGTAGGTCGGCACGTTGGGAATCACG
Source organism: Bryobacterales bacterium (assembly GCA_028819255.1). GTDB lineage: Bacteria > Acidobacteriota > Terriglobia > Bryobacterales > UBA6623 > VXMF01. The sequence continues at coordinate 107,481 of JAPPMB010000047.1, forward strand.
GCGTCCTCGCCGAGATAGTACTTGATGATCTTCGGAACGTAGGCGTAGATCACCTTGTCGTCCGCCACGCCCGTGCCCGGGGCGTTCACCAAGGTCACGCGGTTGCGTCGGTACGCCTCCATCACGCCGGGAATGCCGAGCAGCGAGTCGGGGCGGAACGCCTGCGGGTCGAGGAAATCGTCGTCGATTCTGCGGTAGATGACGTGGACTCTTTGCAGCCCTGCAGTGGTGCGCATGAAGACGGTGTTGTTCTCGACCACCAGGTCGCGCCCCTCGACCAGTTCGATGCCCATTTGGTGGGCAAGGAACGAGTGCTCGAAGTAGGCCGAGTTGTAGCAGCCCGGCGTCAGGACGGCCATCTTCACGCGCCTGGCGTCCGGGGGAGCCACGTCCTCGAGCACGGCCCGCAGCCGACCCGGGTAACCGTTGACGCCGCGCACGCCGAGGCCGCGGAGCACGTTGGGGAACGTCTGCTTGAGCACGGACCGGTTCTGCAGCACGTACGAAACGCCGGAGGGCACGCGGAGGTTGTCCTCAAGCACGTGGATCTGCCCGTCCGCGTTGCGGACGAGGTCGGTGCCCGTGATGTGGGACCACACGCCTCGGGGCACATCAAGTCCCACGCACTCCTTGCGGAACCCCTGCGCAGACTGGACGACCTCACGCGGAACGATCCTGTCCTTGACGATCTTCTGTTCGTGATAGAGATCGTCGATGAAGAGGTTGAGCGCTCGGATCCGCTGCTTGAGACCGTTCTCGATCCACTGCCACTCGTCCGCCCTCACGAGGCGCGGCACGAGATCAAACGGCAGGATCCGCTCCTGTCCGCGGTTGTCGCCGTAGACATTGAACGTGATGCCCATGTGCATCAGGTTGCGCTCGGCCGCCCTCTGCCGACGTTCGAAGTCACCTGGCCGGAGCGAGTTGATCCGGTCCACCAGGCGGTGGAATTCCGGGCGGGGATGGCCGTCTGCGAGAAACAGCTCGTCGTAGAAGCCGTCCGTTTTGTAGGCTTCGAATCTCATTGATCCATGCCGCTCCCTGACCGCAGGCGCACCTGGTCGATCGGCCCATGCCGCTGTTGACGCACCTACAGACTAGCGCAGCGCATGGTAATGAACACAGGACCCCAACAACGATTCGGAAGACGACGATTTCAAATGTGAAGAAGATTCGCGTTGCGGACGGGCGCGCCCGGGGCCGGTCCGCCTGCACCGAACAGGTCCGATGCGAAAGACGCGAACCGGCTTCCCAGCCCGCTCGGCTGGCGGAACACCCGCACCCGTGCTCCGACAGCGTATCTCCGCCTGAATGATCCGTGCAGGGCGTGGGGGCGACGCTGATGTTCAATTGCCTGCAGCGTCCAAGCAACGGGCGCAACTGAGGGCGGACCGCCGGCTCGCAACCATTCCCGCGGTTCCGGAACGCTCACGGCGCTCTTCTCAGCTTCCCGAAACGGATGTGGGTTCAAGGCGCGCCGGACCTCCGCTGTCCCGTCCGTTTCGGAATTCGCCCGGCGCAATTTCGATCGGTGTCGGGTACTCGTTCCATCCGCCCCGGTAGAGCGGTTCTCGAGCCCAGACGTTCGCGCCGCAGTTCCCGGTGGTGCCGGATGGACCAAGAGGTGCGAGGAGAAACGTGCATCGTTTGAAATTGGAAACAGAAGTCTGTGGAGTCCATTCGTCGCCTGTGGCAATAGCAGGTCGTCCACGAGACGGCCGTGAGCTTCAACCGGTCGGCTTCGGTCTCCACGGCTGAACGAGAGCGCGGCAGAAGTGTTACCCGTCATGTCGAACGAGGGACTGCCACAGCTTGGGAGTGAGAGCGAAGATGGATTAGGTAAGGGGCGGGCCATGGCCAAGCACCGTCTTCCTATCGGCATTCAGACCTTTTACAAGCTCCGCGAGAGAAACTGCTACTACGTGGACAAGACCGGCCATGCCTTGCGGCTCGTTGAGGAGGGCACCCATTACTTCCTGTCGCGCCCGCGGCGTTTCGGCAAGAGCCTGTTCCTCGACACCCTCAAGGAACTGTTCAAGGGCAGCCGGGAACTGTTCGAGGGACTCCAGGCCTGGGACCGCTGGAACTGGTCCGAGCGCTATCCGGTAGTCCACCTGAGCTTCGCCGGGGGGGCAATTCAGCGAACGGGGCTACCTCCACACAAACCTGATGGCGGAGTTCGACGCCATCGAGAGGGATGCCGAAGTGGAGCGGCGCTACGACAGCGGGCCCGAGCGACTGAAGCACCTTCTCCGAACGCTGCATCGCCGAAGCGGGAGTCAGGTCGTCGTGCTGGTCGACGAATACGACAAGCCGATCCTGGACGCTCTCGATCAGCCGGACATAGCAAGGGCGAACCGCGAGTACCTGCGCGGGCTCTATTCCGTGATCAAGCACTGCGACGCTAATGTTCGGTTCTGCTTTCTGACCGGAGTGAGCAAGTTCTCCAAGGTCAGCCTGTTCTCTGGACTGAACAATCTCGATGACATCACGCTGGATCCCACGTACTCATCCATCTGCGGCTACACGGAGGGAGACTTGGAGCGGGTCTTCGCGCCGGAACTCCCGGGTCTCGACCGCGATCGGATTCGCGACTGGTACAACGGCTACTGATGGGGCGGCGAGGAGAAGGTCTACAATCCCTTCGATGTACTGCTTCTCTTGCGCCACCGGACCTTCCAGCCATGGTGGTTCGAGACAGGCACGCCGACGTTTCTCGTCGAGATGTTAGTAGATCGAGCGGTTCCGAGCTCCGACTTGGACGGCAGGGTCGCCAGCGAACGGCTGCTCAGCAGCTTCGACGTAGGCCAGATCTCGACCGAGGCGCTACTTTTCCAGACGGGCCATCTCACGCTCGCGGGTGAGGTTTGGCGGGGCGGAAAAAGATTCTACCAACTGGAGTATCCGAACTTGGAGGTGCGCCAGTCTCTCAACGAGAGCCTGCTGGACCATCTCGTTGGAGACGCGTCCCGGCAAGAGGCTCACAGCTTCAGTCTCAGCCAGTTGCTGGAAGACGCCGACATCGCCGGCTTGGAGCGGCGTTTCCATGCCCTCTTCGCGGGGATTCCCTACCAGTGGCACAGCAGGAACGATCTCGCCCGCTACGAGGCGTATTACGCCAGCGTGTTCTACTCGTACCTTGCCGGGCTTGGGGTGGAGGTGACGGTGGAGGACAGCACGAGCCGGGGGCGGCTGGACATGGCAGTGCGGTCGGAAGGCCATGTATACCTGTTCGAGTTCAAGGTGCTGGAGCAGGCGGGTCGCGGGGCGGCGATGGCCCAGCTGAAGGAGCGCGGATACGCGGACAAGTACCGGCACTTGGAAAAGCCTGTCCACTTGGTGGCGTTCGAGTTCAGTGCAGGGGAGAGGAATGTGGCTAGGCTTGAGGCAGAGCTGCCTGAGACCAGCCAGTTCTCGCTACTCAAGACAATTTCCTAGCCTCGGGAACGTCGCCGAAAGCTCCTTGTATTGATAGAGTCATCTATCTAGGGCTCGCCTCGGGACGGCGGAGGAACGGACGCAAGGGACAGGCCCGGACCCTGCTGCGACGGTTCTGCAGCGTGATGGCGCCGCCCTCCCTCCCCTGGAGCCCCAAACTAGTGCTATGCTGTTCCGAAACGGCGGATTCGCACAACCGAGGAATACACCTCAAGACTGCCGTTCATCTGTCCAAAAAGCAGGACCACTTCAGAGCAATCCAATTGACTTTCGCAGAAGCGGTAGGAGGCAAGAATGAAACCCAACGAATCTCGAAGGGTTTTTCTTAGAACCATTGCGGCATCCACTTGCGTGGCCGGCGCGAGCGGTCTGAGTGTGCAGGCCAGCGCGGCACAGGAAAATACGATTCAAGGTTTCGGCGATACCGAAACCACGGTCCAGAATGATTCAGTGTGGCAGCCCGTGTCCGAACGGAAGATACGCGTCGGCATCGCCGGCTATGGGGTCTGCAAGTTCGGAGCGCATTTCGGTTTCCAAGACCATCCAAACGTAGAAGTGGCAGCGGTCACCGACTTGATCCCCGAACGATGCGAAGGCTTGGCCAAGGCATGCCGGTGTGAAGAGACCTACCCGAGCCTCGAGGACATGGTGAAAGACGATTCGCTGGAAGCGATTTTCGTCGCCACCGACGCGCCCAGCCATGCACAACACTGCATCGATGTCCTTGAGCATGGGAAGCATGTCTGTACCGCGGTACCCGCCGTGTTTGGGTCGCTCGAAGACGCCGACCGTGTCTTCGAGGCGGTGAAGAGAACCGGACTTAAATACATGATGTTCGAGACTTCGGCTTATCACAGCGAGTGCTATGCCATGCGCACCCTCTACGATGCGGGCGAATTTGGAACGATGGTCTATTCCGAGGGCGAGTACTATCACTATATGGCCACGCCGATCGACTCCTATAAGGGATGGCGTGTCGGCCTACCGCCTCAGTTCTATCCGACTCACTCCAACGCCTACTACACGTGCGTGACCGGAGGAAGCTTCACGGAAGTGTCGTGCATGGGCCTTCCCAGCACCATCCCGCACCTTCAGAAAGAGAACAATGCATTCGGGAACCCCTTCGGCACCGAAATCGCCCTGATGCGCACCAGCGAAGGAGGCATGGCCCGTATGGCTGTGAGTTGGGACACCCCCGGCAACGGGGGCGAACAGGGTCGCGTCCGCGGAGAAAAAGGTTCGATGGATGGCTTGGCCATCTCCCCTGAGCGGAAAGTGGCCGGCCTAAACCTGGCGAAACCGCCGCTACCGCCGTCCGTCGACCCCGGCGGCCACGGTGGTTCCCATGGCTATCTTATGAACGAGTTCGTCACGGCGATCCTCCAGGACCGCACCCCGCTGGTGAACGTCGCCTGGGCGCTCAACATGTCGGTGGCGGGGGTGGTCTCCCACCAGTCCGCGCTCAACGATGGTGAATTGCTCAAGATCCCCCAATATGCGATCTGAGAAGAATCGACGCATCGGCGTGGCGGCCGCGTCCATCTCCAGCCCATCGCATGGTCTCCAGCCAACGCCGAAGAAGCGTCGAAAGTAAATCGGAGGGGGGACTGATCTGATTCGCGGTAGACAGGTGTTCAGGCGCACTGCTCGCGAAGGCATTCGACTTAATCATAAGACAGAGCAGCGAAGAGAATAAGCCATGGAGTCACTCCGGTCAAATAGAGCTGATAAGAAGGTGTTGTTGGCCCTGAGAAGACGAAAGAGATTCTTGGATCTTTGGGTGCTTGGGTGTTTCGTTGCGTGGGTATTTTCATCCGCCGCGCTTGCGGCGGACGGTGAGACTCCAGACAAACGACCGAATATCCTTCTCATGATCGCGGATGACATGTCGTGGAAGGACTGGGGCATCTACGGCAACACGTTTGCAAGGACACCCCACATCGACAGGGCGGCGGCGGAAGGGGTCCGGTTCACCAACGCATACAACGCCTCTCCAGTGTGCCATCCCTCCCGGTCGGCTCTATTGACGGGTCAGGATATCTGGCGGCTGCGCGACGCGGCCGTGTTCGGTGGGACCTTGCACAACACCTTCGACACCTATCCGTCGATGCTGAGGGAAGCCGGTTACACGGTTGCGCACAGCGGAAAGGGCTGGGGGCCAGGCTTCACGGAGCCCGGCGGGTGGACAGTTCCTCCGGCGGGAAGAGTTGCCCGTCTCCCGCAAATTCTCGCCGTTGCAGAAGGTGGCGACAGACCATTCTGCTTCTGGTGGGGAACGACCCTGGGGCATCGCGAGTTCGACTACAGGCCGGATGGCCGCGCCTTGGACACGATTGAGGTGCCTCCCTACCTGCCGGACACCCGAGCCGTGCGCGAAGACTTCGGGGGCTATTACCAGGAGGTCGAGGCTTTCGATGCGGAAGTTGGCAAGGTGGTGGCGTCGCTCGAGCAGGCCGGTCTGGCCGAAGACACGATCCTGATCATCACGTCCGATCACGGGCAGCCTTGGCCGCGGGGCAAGGGGAGCCTTTATGACATGGGGACACGTGTCCCGTTGATCGTCCGATGGCCTGCGAAAATCAAACGGAGCCGGGTGGTGGACGACTTCGTCAACTTTATTGACCTCGCCCCCACCATCGTGGAAGCAGCCGGTCTCGCTGCGAGCGAACAGATGACCGGAAAGAGCCTTTTGAAGATTCTTCTCTCCGACCGAAGCGGGATCATCGAGAAGGGGCGCGATCGGACGCACTTTGCACTCGAAGCCCATCACGCGGTCGGGCCTTATCAGGCTTGGCTTGGTTACATGTCCGGTCGGGCGATTCGAACGGACAAGCACCTCTACATTCGCAACTACCCGCGCGAAGGGCATCATGGCTGGAAACCAGTTCAGGGCGGCCCGAGCGTCGGAATCATGCAGAAGGGAATGGCGACGGACGAAACCGTGAGGCGCAACTATAATCTATGCTTCGGCCTCCGGCCCGAGGAAGAGCTGTACAACGTCAAGGCCGACCCATATCAGATGCATAATCTGGCCGACGACCACCGGTACGCCGAGGTCAAGAATACCATGCAACAGGCCCTGGCGGATTACATGAGAGCGACGGATGACCCTCGTGCGGCGGACCGTGGCGAAGTTTTTGCACGCTACCCCATTTGGGCGGGCGGTTCGAAAAGCCAAATGGGTGGTTACAACCGCGCCGGGCAGTTGGAATTGTTTCATCACTCTCGATACGCCCAGTGGATGAATGAGAACCATCCTGATCAATAGCCTGATCACATTTCACGAGCGATCAAATGGCAGGGGATTCTTGTGCCTACCACGTCCTAATCCCTCGCCTCCTGCGAGCGACATACGGCATCCGAAGACCACATCGTCTCAAGTAAAGAATCCAAGGTAAGACATCCGGACAGTCTTGGATTTCAGAACACACAGATCTTGAGTTGAGCATCCATCACGAACAGGGGAAATCAAACCTCAGCTCGCACCTGCGTGCTGGACTATCTCCGAGCCTGTGCTTGTAACTGCGGAGAGCCCTCGTGAACAAACTAGAGGAAGCTGTGCGCTCCTGGTCGTCCTGTCCACTTGCGCCGCTAAGCAGCACGGACTCCTACGTGGCCTTCACCGCAAACGCCAAGGATGCAATGAGATCCTGGGCTGCTAGCTACGCGCCGCACTCATCCTGTAATTGCCTGACAGGGGTCACGTACGGCCCAGTAACTGGGGGAGACGAATCTCCCGACTTGGAAATCTCGGAGGACTTTGCATGGTGGCGGGTCCGGACGCCGGGCGGTTCATGAACGGACTCCACCGAACCGAGCGCAACGAACTGGCGAAGCTGCGGCGTCGGCTGAAGCTGGAGTGGGAGACCCAGCCAGTAGCCGCGGCCTGGGCATGCGCAGGCTGCGACAGACCAAGCGATAGCGCAGTGGGGGGAGGGTTCCCGGGCTGAATGTGACAGGGCGGCCGGCGACTAATACGCAGGCGCAGCCAGTCTTGATGCTACGCCTGTGACGGCGGAACGGTTCTTCGCCTCGAACCGGCGAGCGGCAAGGGCTCTTGGTGGTGGCGCCGTTCCAGCCTCGAACGTCAATACGAGAGGACGTTGCATCGCCTTCCCGCCTGTTCGGCGATTGAGTTTGCCGAGCGGATGTCTGATTCGGTGATCGTTGCGGAACTCAGAGCGATGTGCGACCGGCGGGCCAAGTCGACGGGAAACGCGGTCGGCATCGTGGACAGGTCGGCGGCTGCCGAGGCTTTCCACCGCAGGCGGGAGATCTGCGAAGCGCAGCTAGATCGATTTCTGGCGGCCCTTCGTCCGCTGCTTGCCCGGTATGAAGCGCATGCAGCTTGGATCTTCGGCTCGCGCGCTGTTGAATGCCACATTAAATCGGCTCGAAATTTCCGCGCTTTTTCGTAGCGCGAGCAAGGTGCTGGAGGGCCTTGCCGCCCTAAGGATAGAGGCTACTGCTGGAAGGAAGAGGATGTGGTGTTGGCAGTGATCTGGACGGGAGACGGCCGCTGGAGGCGGGTCGGAGCCCGGTTTCTTCAGCGGGAGCGGATTATGGTGAGCGAGGCCGTCCCTGCGGCCTCTCAGCCCCCGACTACTCTATACGAACTAATTTGACAAGGACGAAAACTGTTCAAAACAATCACGCCAAAAACCCGCTCTGTTTCACTGGCATAATGTGGCACTCAACACGCCGCGAGACAGCCGCTCCGGAGAGCGACATCGACGTGATGGTCGTAGCGCGCACGGATCGCGCCTTTGTGGATCGCAGTAGCAATTACATGCCAGCGCTGCTCGAATCCAGCGTCGCGGTGGACATGCTGATCTGCACTCGAGAGGAGTTCGCGCGCATGCAGGCCGAGGAACTCCCGTTTATCTTGGAAGCGCTCAAGGACGCCGTACCGATCCATATGGAACGCTGAATTGGAATCCAGGCGATGGCTGAAACAGGCGAAGCGCGACCTAGGTGCCGGCCGGGCACTCGTGGATGCGGAATACTTCGAGCAGGCATGCATCATGTCTCATCAGGGAGCAGAAAGGGCCGTAAAGTCTATCGCTTATGGTCTTGGCGATCGAACAGTCTTAGGGCATTCTGTCGTTGAGCTGATTCGGCGCTATTCGGACTGGGCACCTGCACTGAAATGCCTGCTGCATGGCGCTAGAGCTCTGGACTTGTTCTACATTCCGACACGCTACCCGAACAGCCTGCCGGGCGGCTTGGGAAGCGAGGCGTTTTCAATGGAACAGGCGACAGAGGGGCTGGACCTGTCGGAGCCGTTCCTAATAGTCGCAAACGAGTTTCAGGCGAGCGGAAGTGCTATGTCTTGCCAAGCGGCCGTCGATAGAATCGAGGGCAGCGAGGGAGGTCTGTCGGGAGCGGCGCGAAACGGCCAAGCGCATGATTCCACACATTGAACATTCACAGCCCGCAAATTCAACGAAGCCGCCATCTCCTCTCGGATGCCGAGACAACGGAACCGCTCGGAATATCGCTACCTAACATACTTAGCGGTTGCGACGATCTCTGTCGACTCCTGTTGCTTCAGGAACTGGGAACAGCGTCATTGGCAAGATCGGCCAATGAGACGGATTCCGATCCCATGTGTATTCTGGTCTACCCCAGCACCCAAGTTGTCGCGAACCTGGCCGCGGACTCGATCTGGCTCCATGGTCCTCCGCAGGTATCGCTCGATTCCGCCACGGGAACGTCTGCTCGCCGCCCCGGCGCAATCAAGGATTGCCTCTGACAAACGCAAGTCTCGGGAAGCATATGCGACCGGCCATGGGCGTTCCTCGTTGGAGGCGGCGGTTTGCACGGGGCACGCACTGCGGGGAGTGGGCTGGCGGCCCCGGTTACGTTAGTATTCAGGATCGTCTGAGGGAGAGCTCAAGGTACGCATGACCTGCTCCGCCGCGCTCTGCCATCATCGTGCGGCAGCCGGTAGCGGTTGCCCGGCGGCTATCATTGCGGCGGGATGGGGAGGGCCCGCCGCTCCCGTGGGCGTTCGTACTATAATCCCCCTCACTTGAATCGCGTGATGGCTTGGACCGTTCTTCTGCTGGCCGGATTCCTGGCCGCATGCTCGGGAGGCGAGCGGCCCAACGTTCTGCTGATCGTCTCAGAGGACAACGGTCCCGAAATCGGGGCCTACGGCGACCCCTTCGCTAGGACTCCGGTGCTGGACGGCCTGGCCCGCGAGGGCGTGCTGTTTCGGAACGCATACGTGCCGCAGGCGGGCTGCAGCCAGTCCCGGGCAGCGTTTCTCACTGGCCTGTATCCCCATCAGAACGGCCAGATCGGGCTGGCGACATGGAAGTTCGGCCTATTCCGTGAGGACACCCCAAACCTGGTGAGAACACTCAAGGAGGCCGGATACGCGACCGGAATCATCGGGAAGCTTCACATCAATCCCGAAGAGGCCTTTCCGTTCGACTTCACGGCCCAGCCGGGTGCGAACTTCCGACGACAGGACATGGGCACCTACGCCGAATCGGCCAGGGCCTTCATGGTGGCGTCCGACCGGCCGTTCTTCCTTTCCGTGAACTACCCCGACGCCCACCGTCCCTTCCTGCGGCAGGTCGAGGGCCTGCCCGCCGACCCGCTGGATGACAGCGATGTCGAGAGCCTCGCATACATGGGTCTCGACTCGCCGACGCTGCGTCGGGACACAGCCAACTACCACAACTCGATGGCGAGGCTGGACACCCTGATCGGGCATCTGTTGGAGGCGCTGGAGCATTCCGGGAAGGCCGACCGGACCATCGTGGCGTATCTCGGCGATCACGGGGCGGACCTGCTGCGGGGAAAGCGGACGTGCTACGAGGGAGGCGTCCGGGTGCCTTTCATCGTCCGATGGCCGGCACGGCAAAAGGCAGGCCAGGTGCGCGAGGAGCTCGTATCGACGCTCGATCTGGCTCCCACCCTGATTGAGGCGGCCCGGGCGCAATCGATTCCGGGACTGCCCGGCCACTCACTGGAGCCCCTCGTCGCAGGCCGCAGCGTCCCTTGGCGAAAGCACCTGTTCACCGAGTACCACCTGCATTCGAACCACAACTACTACCCCCAGAGGGCAGTTCGCGGCGACAGGTTCAAGCTGATCTGGAACCTGATGCCCGGTGAGGGGAATCCCGGCCACAGGTTCACTGTCGACCGGTTCGTCGGCCACGAGGAGATGCGGGAGGCGCTCGAGCGGGCCAGCCCGAGGGTCCGGGAGGCATATGGATTGATGGAGAGCCCGCCCGAATTCGAACTCTACGACCTCGAAGGCGACCCCCACGAATTCGAGAATCTCGCCGACAAGCCCGAGCATCGGGCTGTACTGGAGGAACTGAAGGGGCGTCTGCTGGAGTGGCGGCGCCAGACGGATGATGCGTTCCTGGACGCTGCGAACGTGATGAGACTCAGGGAAGAGATTGAATCGACGTTCATCGAGGGGCAGTACCGTCGCCCCGAGGGCTGGCAGTACAGCCGGTATCTCGCGCCTTCCGTGCCTGCCTGGCTGAAGGAAGGTGGCGAACCTGACCTGCGATGAGGATCGGCCAGCCGCTTCAACCGAACCCGGTTGTCCGGCGGTAGGCTAGGTTGCGGAAGCATCGATGACGAGAACGCTGATACCTGTCCTCGCCGCGGCCTTGGCGCTCGCGGGTTGCGGCGAGCCCACCATGGATCGTCCCAACGTCCTCTTTCTGAGCGTCGACGACATGAACGACTGGGTCGGGGCACTTGGAGACGAGACTGCACGAACTCCCAACATCGACCGGCTCGCCGAGCGCGGCGTGCTGTTCACCAACGCCCACGCGACATCGCCCAAGTGCAATCCGTCACGAACCGCGATCCTGTCCGGGTTGCGTCCGTCAACCACAGGTGTCTACGCGAACGCGGAGTGGTGGAAGCCGAACTTTCCCGAGATGGTAGTGCTGCCACGCTACTTCAGGAACCACGGGTACCATGTCGCGGGTGGCGGCAAGGTATTCCACCACACGCCCGGGTTCAATCCCCCTGACTCGTGGGACGAGTACTCCGAACTCGTGACCGACCTCAGGACGGAGAACTTCCTGATTCCGTACCGGCGACCGAATCATCTGACGAGCTTCGACTGGGGCCCTCTGGACAAGTCGGTCATGGAGATGGGCGACGGCGCCACGGTCCGCTGGGCCGAGGACTTTCTTTCCCGTGAGCACGGCAAGCCGTTCTTCCTGGCCGTCGGTCTGTTTCAGCCGCATCTGCCCTTCTACGCGCCGCGAGCGTCTTACGATTCCGTTGGCCCGGGGGAGGCTCCTGTTCCTGTCGACAGGCCAGGCGATCTGGACGACGTTCCGGAGTCCGGACGCAAGATGGCGGCCTATCGGGTCGCCGATCTCGAGCTCATCCTGGAACACGACGACATGGACGAAGTGGTCCGCTCGTACACTGCCTGCATCCGGCATGCCGACACGCTGGTCGGTCGGGTGCTGAACGCTCTCGACGAAAGCCGTTACGGAGACAACACGATCGTGGTTCTCTGGTCCGATCACGGATACCACTTCGGAGAAAAGCACCACCTGACCAAGAACACGCTCTGGGAGCGGTCGTCACGGGTGCCGCTCGCGATCGTGGCTCCGGGCGTCACACGCCCGGCAGGCCGGTCGTCGCGCCCTGTGGGTCTGCTGAATCTCTACCCAACACTGATCGACCTGTGCGGCCTGCCTGAGAAAACAGACCTCGAGGGAGTGAGCCTGCGTCCGCTGCTGGAGGACCCAGATGCAGAGTGGCGTCGGCCGGCCATCATGACGTTCGGCCGCGGAAACCACGCGGTGCGCTCGGAACGCTATCGGTACATTCGGTATGCGAACGGCGAAGAGGAGTTGTACGACCACTCGACGGACCCCAACGAGTGGACGAATCTGGCGGCAGACAAGTCGTTTGCGCACGTGATCGCGGAGCACGCCGAGTGGCTACCGGACTCCGACGCCCCGGGAGCGTTGCGCAAGGGCGCGTTCGAATTCAATCCGGAGACGTATTCATGGAAACGGCTCGAGGAGACGGAGGAACAGTGATCCATCGCAGGGATTTTCTCTTGGGCGGCCTTGCCGCCTCCGGGGCGGCTTCGGGCGCTGCCCAGGCAGCTACGGGCGATTTGAACGTGCTGTTCGTTGCGGTCGACGACCTGCGTCCGGAACTCGGCTGCTACGGCAACGAGCTGATCAGGACGCCGAACCTGGACAGGCTCGCGAGTCGCTCCGTGGTGTTCCGGAGAGCCTATTGCCAGTCGCCCGTCTGCGGCCCATCGCGGGCCTCCCTGCTGACCGGTCTGCGCCCGGACACGACCAAGGTGTGGGGCAACAGGAAGCACTTCCGCGAGATCCTGCCGGACATCGTCACAATGCCACAGCGTTTCAAGCAGGAGGGCTACCACACCCAGGCGATCGGCAAGATACTCCACGGAAAAATGTCGGACGCAGCTTCCTGGAGCGTGCCGGCGTGGCCTCCGGGCGGGCGGCAGGCGGGCATGCAGTACATCGATGTGGAGCGTCTGGCCGCGATGCGGGCGAAGGAACCCGACCGGTTGGTGCCGGGACCTGAGATTCCGACGCTCGAGTGGAAGAAGCAGAATTCGTGGCAGGCCCCGGAAGTGCCGGACAACGCGCTGCAGGATGGCCAAGTCGCAGACCGCGCCGTGGAAGCCCTGCGCAAGCTGAGAGACGAGAACTTCTTCCTCGCCGTCGGCTTTCAGAAGCCTCACCTGCCCTTCACGGCTCCGAAGAAGTACTTCGACCTCTACGACCCCGACGGGCTGCCGGTCCCCGAGGACGCGCACCGGCCGGTCGACTCGCCCGACACGGCGTTCACGCGCTGGCAGGAACTCCGCGGCTACACAGACATCCCGCGCGAGGGTCCGCTGCCGCCCGGCAAGGCCCGCGAACTGATCCACGGGTACTACGCGGCGACTTCGTACATGGACGCGCAAGCCGGACGCGTTCTGGATGAACTCGACCGCCTCGGCCTGTCGGAGCGCACGGCCGTCGTGATGTTCGGCGACCACGGCTGGCATCTCGGGGAGCAGGATCTCTGGGCCAAGACGGCAACGTTCGAGCTGACCGCACGGGCGCCGCTGATGATGCACGTGCCGGGCATGAGTTCGGCGGGACGCCAATGCGACGGCCTGGTCGAGTTCGTGGACATGTACCCGACGCTATGCGAGGCCTCTGGAATCGAGGCTCCATCCAGTCTCGAAGGAATATCAATGATGCCGTTGCTGGAAGACCCCCGGCGGTCCTGGAAGCAGGCAGCGTTCACACAGATACCAAGGCCCTACCTCGCCAGCGAAGACTGGGAGCACATGGGATACAGCATGCGCACGGACCGCTACCGCTACACGGAGTGGGTCGACCGCAGCTGCACGGTGCAGGCTCGCGAGCTGTACGATTTCCGGATAGCGCCGACCGAGACGGTGAACCTTGCGGGCCGGGCCGAACACAGGGCCTTGGTGGAGTCGCTGTCCCGGCAGATGCAGACCGGATGGCGGTGGGCCGGGCCGGCCTGAGCCGCGCTGGCGGTCATTGATAGCAGCCGACCAGATCGCGATTTCAGCCCGCAGAGCCGGTCGACTTGCCGGTCAGCCATCAGCACCCTGCCGTGCTTCCGCAACAGGTCCAATGAGGCGCTCTTGCGAAAGCTGGGAGTGTCAGCATCGCTCATGTTGCGGCGGCGACCGGTGACCCGGCTGCCGTACCTCCACGGCTCGGCCTGTGGCGGGGATTCCCGCAACGGATTTCCAGGATGCGCCGATGCCGTCGAGAGCGATGCAGTCCCCCGCCCGATTATCTCGGCGAGTTTCTTGGCATCCCAATTGCAGGCCGAAGACAGACCGAGGGTGACCTCCGCGAAACGCTCGTCGTCGTGGGCCGTGTCGTTCCAGTAGCGTAGCCAGCGCTTGAGCAACGCGATGCAGCAGCGCGGGAAGACCGCGTGGATGGTCTGCAGTTCGTCCCGGCTATTCGTGCGGCTCTGGGTCCCAATGCTCCACGAGTGCGGAACGGCCGAGGATTTCGACGATGCGCACGAGGCGCTCCGTACCGTCCGAGTCAGTCAACCGGAGGTCTTCACCGGGAACGAACTGAACGGGCTGCAGTTGGCCCCGACCAACGGCGATATTCGTAGCGTAAAGATAGGTACGATCCAGCGAGTCGCGTATGGGGTTCAGGCGCCCGTTCAACCCGGGTAGACTGCCTGTCGCCTCGGAAAAGATGGCGCTTCCACTCCGCGGCAGCGGGGTCAGATCGAGCGCGAGAGCACCGGCGGAGGGGAGCCATTCCCGCACCAGGCAGGCTGCATGTCCGGGTGCGGCGCCGAACACGGTCATCGGCAGCTCGGTCGTGTACAGCTCCAAGGCGGCCTCGCCGTTCTCGTCCGCGACCGCCTGTTTCCACGTTCGGTTCGGGAAAAGCGCCAGGACCTCCGCTCCGAGCAGGGGCCGACCCTCGTCTCGAACGGTGACAACCACTCGGGAGGAGGTGGCGCGGGGCGGCAGGGACCCGCAGCAGGACCTCCGCTCCGTCGATCAACTGATACTCCGGCGACCGTCCGGACAGCTCGCGGGTCTCACGAATGATTGCTGGCACACCGTCCCCGCGGCGTTCCATGAAGTACGGCCGGTGCGCCGACCCGCGGATCTCGCCCACTCCCATCCGGCCCATCACGGAAGCGATGACTTGGTTCCGCGTCGCCTGCCTCAGCGCCATGCTCTCCACGGTCAGGGTGTTGGGAAGCGCACCGGGCGAGTGGATTTCCAAGCGGTCGGAGAACATTGACAGGCGGGTCCTGCTGCCTCGGATCGAATAGTCGCGATGCACCACGGCGTTGACGACCGCCTCGAAGATTGCTTTCTCGCTGTATTGCGGCATGTCGATCCGCGCGGGGGTCTTTCGGGCAGCGACCTGCATGTTCCGCCCCGCAAACGTCATCGTGTCCGCGATCTGACGCTGGAGCGGACCGGTGATCTCCTGCGAGTCCACTTGGCCGGTCGTACGGTCCATACCCCGATAGCGGGTCGCCGTGACGGCTGCGTTGGGCAGCCACCGCTCGGGGTGCCCTGTGCATAAGAGCACACCGGCGACGGTAGCGCGCTAGACGCCGGACTCGTCCGACGCGAGCAATGCGAGCTTCGCAAGCGCGAGTTCCGGCTCGGTGGCACCCTCGGCGCTCAGTATCGGCCTCCAGAGCGCGGGCTCCAGCGCATCGAACCCAGTCCCCGCCACCGGCTGCTCGTCGAACCAGAGGTGCCGGCCCTGTGCGCGCTGCTGCGCCAGCCTCATCGGTTCGTCGCTGGTCAATCGTCGCTTGCTGGCTCCGACCCGAACCCAGCTTCGGCCGCCTCGCTCGTGCAACGAGTCGCCTCGGGGGACCTCTACCAAGACGAAGGCCTTGCCGTCTAGCTCCCGGTGATGCACGCCGATGCGCAAAGCCGGTTTGATGGCATCCATGCCCACTGCGACGAGCAGGTTATCGAGCGCAGCCATCTGTTCTCGGGACATGCCCTGAAGGAGCCCGTCATCCGTCGCGCCCATCAGGAGCCGGCCGCCGTCCGCATTGGCAAATGCGATTATTACGAGCAGCCCGACGACGCAGCGCGGGGTGTAGAACTCGCGCGCCTTCGTCACGACGGCGCTGGCGAACTGCGGGAGGAAGTTCTCGTGCATTCGACTCAGCAGGTCCCGGGAACGTGCTTCGGCGTCCGCAACCCGGATGCTGCCGAGCATGTCGATCAACTGGCCGAGACGCCGCTTATCCGAATTGAACCATCGCCAGTGCCTCTGTATGCCTCACGATCACCCTTGCCGTGCAACGCAATCGCTGGCACCGCCCGAGTCCCGCTCGCCACTCGAATGGTAGAGCGTTATGGAGTGCGCGGAAGCTCGCTAGCCGCCGAATGATGCGAAATCCGTCTCCAAGTCCTCGGCCATATCCTTTATGCCCTTCAACCTCTCGGAGTCGTTTCGGACCTTCTGCTTCAGAGTGTCCACCAGCGGCGCGAGGATCGCGGCGGACGGCGATCGCTGGATAAGTTCCAAGATGCGGTCCCGTCCGATGATCATGGCCATGTCGCGCAGCGAGAAGTGGAAGTTCGCGGCAGGGGGAAAATCCTCAATCTCAGGCAGTAGGTCCAAGAGGGATGCGACGTGCTTTTCCCCAGACTCGATTTCCTGGGAAATCAAGTAGGCCGTCGCCAAGACCAGATGGCAGTGGAAGCGTTCGGCGGAGTAGCTCGCTTCGCATTTTTCAACACCGAGAGTTGCCGATGCAATGGCTGTCTTGGTTTGCCCCATGCAAAGTTCCAGTCCGGCTTTGGAAATCAAAGCTCTGATGACCGTTATGTCGTACTGGGGTTCGCTGCTGTCCCCGTAGCGCACAACCAGCTTGTTGAGCTGAGACAGCGCTTCCTTCCTGCGATCCGAGTGTGCCAGAGTGACCGCCCAATTGAACTGTGCCCTAATGACCTGGTCCTGAACCTGCGGTTCTTCGTGCCACTTGTACCGATCTACGAACGCGGCATACTTTCCTATGGACTCTTCCGTATAGCCCATTTGCCCCGTCACAACGGCGGCATTGAATTGCGCCTCCGCAACGAGAGGATCAATGATCGCCGGACCGTCCGATTCGAATCGCTTTAGCAACTCGCTGTAACACCAAAGCTCGTCCTCGAACCGCTCCAATGCGGCAAACGACCTTCCGCGACATAGCAGTGCGTGGGCAATCGCTTCATGAACGTCTTCATCGTCACACTCTCCGCATGTCTCCAGGACTTCGTCGCAGAGTGCGATTGCATCCTCGTATGCGCCGACCTCGCATAGATCCTCTGCATCAAAGATCTGTCCGAAGACCCATTCGAGTTCCTGGTCATCCATGATTGTCGTTTCGGCGCTCTCCGTCGTGTTCTCGCTGCGACAGCAAGCGCCCGTTGGCGGTCACACCGCGCTGATGGCCGGGCGGTGTTTTGTATCGTAGCAGCCCAGTCCAGCCGCCAATGCTCCGGTCCTGATGCGACCCGCCCCAGCTCTCGCTGCGGACAGGCGCGTGCGGAGCCGGGCCGACTGCCCCGCACAGAGCCGATGCTCGGCAACCGCTGGCTCATCAGTCCGCGTGGACACCGGGGTTCCGGCCCTCGTTCTCCGACAACGTGTTTCAGTCTGGATGACCCAACCAAGAGCCTGTTCCGCAACGGGCTGTGGCGATTCCCGATGAGTGGTGAGTGCTGCAATCTCGATCTTGCGCAGTGGCAACTTCCCCATGACGGCGTATCGAACGCGACTCTCAGTTCCTATGTCGCGAGGCGGACGCGAATCCAGCTCGCAAGCCCCTCCTCGGAGACCTGTCCGCTCGATACGGCTTCCATGATCCGAATGGCGTCGAATGGATCAAAGGCAAGGTTTCAGCCGTTGGCAAGCAGGAACAGGCCCGCTGCGAGCCACGCGGCACGCTTGTTGCCATCCGCAATGCCGTGGTTCGACGCCAAGCCGCAGGCATGGGCTGCAGCCAAGGTGACAGCATCAGGATCGCAATGCGACTCCAGGTTCTATGGTCTCGCGAGAGCCGAGTCGACAAGCCCAGGATCAAGAACGCCCTCGGCTCCGCGATGCTCGGCAATCTGGCGATCATGAATAGCCAGCACGACCTCCAACGGAACCCACCGCCATGGGGCAGGCTCTCCTGATGTCACTTCGATAGCGCTCGCAGCACCTCTCGGTCGTCGCGCATGATCTCCTCGGCGACCGCTGTCTGGCGCAGAAACTCAGGATTGTGGGGCGTGAGCCGATACCCGCCGCCCGGAGCGTCGGTAAGGTACAGGATGTTGCCCTCTCGCACCTTCAACCGAACCATCGCCTCCTTGGTGAGGATAATCCCGGAAGACGAGCCGACGTTTGTGACCTTGAGTGAGAGCATTGCAGCCGGGCCTATATTGCATTGATCAAATAGGCCCGGTTGTTCCGAAGCTCGTGCATCGCCGCGCTGACAGGTGTTCCAAGGCTGAGATCTCCGTCCGATCCAGGTTCCTCGGAACGTGGCGCATGCCACCTCACGATCATGAGAAGCTCGCCAGCGCTTCCACCCGATGTGGCTACCATGTGTCCACGAAGGGCCTCTTCTTCCCTGCCCTGGCGGACGGGGGAGGCACCGAATCGAGCGTGCGGATCACGCACCGCCGCGTATCGGCGGGATCGATGACATCGTCGAATGCGAACGCCACGCCGGCGTTGAGGGCCTTGCCGCGCTCGTAGGCTGCGGCCACGAGCTCGTTGTAGCGGGCCGTGCGGGCCTCCGGATCGCTGATGGCCGCAAGTTCGTTGCGAAAGCCCAGCTTCATCTGCCCTTCCAGGCCCATTCCACCGTGCTCGGCCGTCGGCCACGCGACCGTAAGCATCGGGCGCTTGGTGTGGCCGCCCGCCATGGCCTGAGCACCCAGGCCATAAGCCTTCCGCAGAATGACCGTCACGAGCGGGACCGAGAGATTGGCGCCCGTCACGAAAAGTCGGCTGCAGTGCCGAACCAGCGCGGTACGCTCGATCTCGGGCCCGACCATCATGCCGGGGGTGTCACAGAGGACGACAATCGGGATGTCGAAGCAGTCGCACAGCTGCATGAAGCGGGCTGCCTTGTCGGAGCCGTCGCTGTCGATCGCTCCAGAGAGAAACTGCGGGTTGTTCGCAATGACGCCGACGGGGCGTCCCTCGATACGTCCCAGTGCCGTAATCATGCCCGGACCGAAGGCCGGCCTCAGTTCGAGAACGCTTCGGGAGTCGCACAGGGTTCCGACCAGCTCACGAATGTCGTAGACGCGCAGTCGGTTCTCGGGAACGACCCTGCGGAGGAGGCGCTGATCGGCGCACTCCCATGAGCGCAGCGGACCCTGGAAGTACGAGAGGTACTTCTTGGCGAGCGCGACCGCCTCGGCCTCGTCCCTAACGGCCAGATCAACCACGCCGTTGGGCACCTGTATTTCCATCGGGCCGACTTCCTCGGGCCGAAACACGCCGAGCCCGCCGCCCTCGATCAGGGCCGGACCTCCCATCCCGATGCTCGAGTTCTCCGTGGCGATGATCACGTCGCAGCATCCCAGCAGGGAGGCGTTGCCGGCGAAGCAGTAGCGCGACGTGACGCCCACGAGCGGCACAAGCCCGCTCAGGCTGCCCATCGTGGCGAAGCTGGGCGTGTCGAGAGGCCGGTACATGTCGTCGGAGCGTCCCTGGCCCGCACCGGTCGTCGAGGTTCCCCCCTTGCGCTTGCCCCCGGTGCCGGCCCTTCCGCCTCCGCCCTCGGCAAACAGCACCACCGGTCGCTTCCACTTGATCGCCAGTTCGAGCATCCGGTCCGTCTTGACATGGTTGAGGACGCCCTGGGTTCCTGCGAGGACCGTGTAGTCGTAGGCGAGAACGACGCAGCGCGACCGCTCGCCGGGAAAATCGGCGCCGTTCACACTGCCGACTCCCGTGATCATTCCGTCGGTGGGAAACCTCCGGATCACTTCTTCGCGGGGCAGCCCTGATCCCGGTGTGAGAGCCAGCTGACCGTACTCGACGAAGCTGTCCTCGTCGCAAAGATCGTCCACGTTCTCCCGGGCCATCCGCTGGCCGGTCCTGCGCCGCTTGGCGACTGCATCCGGTCGCGCGGCGTCAAGAGTCACCTTGTGCCTGGCATGGACTTCGGCGAGGTCGGGCCGAATGAAGTCGAGGTCCACGGCCTCGCCTGTCGCGTCGTCCCGTACCGCTACCTCCCGCTCCTCAATGTACGCCAAGGGATGCCCTTCGTAGACGGTGTCCCCCTCGGCCACCGTCACCTCCCGGACTACGCCGCTGGCCGTCGCCCGGATCTCGTGCTCCATCTTCATGGCCTCCATCACGAGCACCAGGTCCCCGGCATGAACCTCGTCTCCGGCCGCCACCTCCACCGAAACGATCGTGCCCTGCATCACTGCGGGCAACGCCCTCGCACCGTCCCGGTTCGGAGCAGGCGCCGTGTCTGGCTGTCGGTCCCGGGCCTCGGTCCCGCCGTAAGCGAGAACCGCCAGTGGATCGGCGGGATCGACGCTGGCCCCGGCCCGGCCAGCCGGCTGCGGGCGGACGAGATCTTCGAAGAAGCGACTTCGAATCGTCCTGTCGCCGGCCAGCATCTCGATGTGCTCATCGACGAACCTGGTGTGAACATCCCAGCCTGCGACCCTCGGATGACGGAGAATGGCCTGAAGGAATCCCACGTTGGTCTCCACTCCCTCGATGCGGAAGTCTCCCAACGCCCGGGAGGCCCGCCGCAGCAGACCGGCCATCGTCCCCCCTTCCAAGTGGCAGATGACCTTTGCGAGGAGCGAGTCGAATCTGGGGCTGATCCGGTATCCCGCGTATCCGAACGTGTCGACCCGGATGCCGCGGCCGGCGGGCAAGTCGAAGGCGGAGAGCTTACCGGCCGAGGGTCTCGCCACCCCGTCCACACCCATGGACTCCATGTTGACGCGGACCTGGATCGCCATACCCTGCGGCGGCCGGACCTCTGACTGCCACGAGCCCAGCTGGTCAAGCGTCTTTCCGCTCGCCAGGCCCAGCTGCAGCCGCACGAGATCCATTCCCGTGACTTCCTCGGTGACCGTGTGTTCGACCTGAAGCCTTGCATTCGCCTCGATGAAGTAGTAATTCGGTCCGTCCACGAGAAACTCGAAGGTGCCCAGATTGCGGTAGCCGGAGACCGTCGCGAGGCTCGCCGCCGCCCTGGCGATCCCGACGCGGACGGAGTCCGGCAGCCCGGGCGCAGGAGCGACCTCAATCACCTTCTGGTAACGCCTCTGCAGCGAACAGTCCCGGTCACCCAAGCAGGCCACGGACCCGGCGGCGTCGGCGGCGATCTGGACTTCAATGTGGCGGGCTCCGCCGATGAACTTCTCCACGAAGACGTCGGCGATGCCGAACGCCGCCCCTGCTTCGGACTGGGCGCGTCTGAACGCCTCCTCAAGTTCGCCCGGTGCGGCCACCATCCTGATCCCCCGGCCACCGCCGCCGCCGACTGCCTTCACGAGCATGGCGGAACCAGAGGCGAGCCCGGCAAGAAAGTCCCGGGCCTGTGCAATCCCCACAGCTTCGGAGATGCCGGGAACGACAGGCACTTCGAGTTTCGCAGCCAGTCTGCGAGCGCGGGCCTTGTCCCCGAAGAGTTCGAGAGACGCTGGGCTGGGGCCGACGAAAACGAGGCCCTCGCTCTCGCAGCGACGCGCGAACGACGCGTTCTCGCTGAGGAACCCGTATCCGGGGTGAATCGCGTTGCAACCCGTCCTGCTCGCCAGTGCAATGATCTGTTCCGTGTCCAGGTAGGCGCGAGGCCCCTCGCCGTCCAGCGCCTCCGCCGCGTCGGCGCGGCAAACGTGCAGGGAACGGCTGTCGTCCCTGGAATAGACGGCCACGGTCTCGATTCCGCTATCCGAGGCCGCGGACGCGATCCGGATTGCGACCTCGCCGCGATTGGCTATGAGCAACTTCCTCACTTGGCGTTCTCCTCCGGCACGCTGGGCCTGGTGCCGATCACGCCCTCGCGCTCGAGCTCATCGATCTCCGCATCGTCCAGGCCGAGAATCCCGCCCAGCACCTCGCAGTTGTGCTGTCCGAGGGTCGGCGACGGCCAGTCGATTCTCATGGGTTCCCCGTCGATTCGATACGCAGCGCTGGCATGCGGCAGCTCGCCCGTGTGCTCGCGGTCGACGAGCTTCCAGAATGCTCGCGCCTTCAAGTGGGGATCGCGCCACAGCTCGTTCGAGCGACTCACCGACCCGGCAGGAACGCCGGCGGCCTGCAGTTCGGCCATTGCGGCCTCGGCCCGCCGCTCGGATGTCCATCCGGACACGACGGCATCGAGATCATCCTGGCGGGCGAGCCGGTCCGTCAGAGCTCCGAACCCTGCAATAGGCTCGCCGACCACACCCTTCAAACCGTTCCATTGCTCCTCGTTCAGGATCTGGATCACGACCCATCTTCCCGCGCGGCAAGGATAAGCACCGTGGGGAGCATGGTGCCTGGATCGATTGCCCATGCGGGGCGGGGCCGTGCCCG
Source organism: Bryobacterales bacterium (assembly GCA_028819255.1). Lineage (GTDB taxonomy): Bacteria > Acidobacteriota > Terriglobia > Bryobacterales > UBA6623 > VXMF01. The sequence goes on from JAPPMB010000047.1 coordinate 129,989, forward strand.
TCATTGACTGCTCGGCGATTCCGTGGACTCCCAGCGGGAGCAGGCACTCCGAATGCGACAGGTCGACGAACTGTCCCTCGCCGGTGCGCTTCAGGTGACGGAGGGCAACGAGCAGGGCGGAAGCTCCGTTGAGACCAGCCACGGCATCGCCGAGCGCGATGTGCACCATCATGGGCGGCCAGTCCGGATGGCCTGTCAGGTGCGGCAGACCCGCCGCCTGCTCGGTCGTCGAACCGTAGGCGCGATAGTGGCGCCAAGGCCCGGTGCTGCCGAATCCCGGCATCGAAACCATCACGATGTCCTGCTTTGCCTGCCGAAACACCTCGTATCCGAGCTTGAGCTTTGGCAGGACGCTCGCGGCGAAGTTCTCCACCACGGCGTCGGAGATCGAGACCAGTCTCAGCAGCAGGTCCCTGCCACGGTCAGTGCCCAAGTCCAGTGTGACGTCCAGCTTGTTGCGATTCATGCAGTTGAACGGAGGATTCTTCTCGTGGCCGCAGTCGTCGATCCAGCTCCTGGTCGCCTCCCAGCCGCGGAACCAGTCGAAGTGAACACAGGACTCGACCTTGACGACCTCCGCCCCCATGTCCGCAAGGTGCCGGGTGGCGAGGGGCCCGGCCCAGCCCATCGAGAGATCGACGATTCGGCAGCCGCGGAGGGGACCGCGCACTCTCATCCTGCCGCCCCCGCCATCTCGAGCACGGACTCCGTGTCCTCGCCCAGGCGGGCCACCTGGCCGCCCGGAATCGCAGGCGAGCCGCGGAGGCGGAACGGCGTCACGGGCAGAGGGAAGGAACCCAGATCCGGATGGGTCACGTCGGCGAACACCCGTCTCGAGACGTACTGATCGACGCTGAACAGCTCCTCCATGGTCGGGACGAGGCTCAGAGGCACCTTCATCTCCTGGCCCCTCATGACCAGCTCCTTCGCCGACATGCCGCTCACTGCTTCGGCAATCACGGGATCCAGCGTGTCGGCGTCCTGGTACCGCGCCTCGCTCGACCGGTACCTGGCAATCCCTGCCAGCCGTTTAAGCCGAACGAGTCGGCAGAATCCGTACCACTGGCTGGGCGTCAGGACTGTCACGCCCAGCCATCCGTCCCGGCACGGGTAGATGCCCAGAGGATAGGTGGTCCGAAAGCGGTTCACTCCGGATCGGGTCCGCATCGGCAGTCCGCAATGCACGCGTACGGCCTCGATTTCGGTGAAGCAGACGCCGGCCTCAAACACGGACACCTCGATGTGCGCCGGGCCGGAGGCATTTCCGATCTCGCGGGCCAGAACCTGTCCCATGGCACCGATGAAGGCTGTCTGCCCCGCGACGATCTGGGCATGGTAGCCGCCGGGGATCACAGGAGCCTCGCCGGCGTTGCCGAGCCAGTCGATCTGGCTCGCCAACGCCATGCACACGCCGTCAGACCCCGTGAAGTCCCGATAGGGGCCGTCCTGGCCGAACCAGGTGATCGAGAGCAGCGCCGCGTTGGGAGCGACCTGAGCAAGTTCCTTCAGGGGGAGGGGCCGTTCGTCGGTCGCGCAGCCGTCAATCACCAATGAAGCGCCGCGTGCCAGTTCCCGCAGCCGCGCGGAATCGTCGCAGACGACACTGCGCTTGTTGGTGCTGAGGTAGGCGTGCATGCCGCTTGCCTCGGGTGGTTTGACGCCGGGGATGATCGGCGGAACGCGACGTGTCTCGAAGCCCTCGGGGGGCTCCACCAGAAGAACATCGGCTCCGTGGTCAGCAAACAGCTTTCCGCAATAGCCGGCAGCAATGCCGCCCGAGATGTCGAGGACGCGGATCCCGTCAAGGGCTCCGGTGTAGTGCGAGTGGCGCAAGGAACGTGGTCCGGCGATTCAGCGGGCGGGAGAACAACTATGATAGGTTCCCGCTGGGCGGCCAACTGCCGAACTCGCGGTCGGCAACGCCGCGCGGGCATCGAGGAGCGTGCAGCTTCTATTGGCATGGGCGGCGCTCCGGATGTCAACGGCGATTCGGGAAGCGACCGCACCCCCCGCGTGTTGCTGATCGTCCTGCTCGCGATCACGTCCGCCAGCTACATCGACCGCATCGCGATCTCCGTCCTCGCCCCAACGCTGAGGGACGAATTCGGGATGTCGAACAGCGAATACGCGCTCGTCATCAACTTCTTCATGGTCACCTACATGATCATGTACAGCGTTGGGGGCCGGCTGGCCGACCTGCTGGGGTTCCGGAAAGCCCTCTCCTTGTACATCGTGTGGTGGTCAGTCTCCGGAGCGCTGCACGGATTGTCAGCGGGCTTTCGGACCTTGGCGGCCAGTCGGCTGCTGCTGGCGGTCGGCCAGGGCGGCGTCTGGCCGGCCGGGGTGAAGACAGTTGCCCACAACGTGCGCGGTCCGCTCCGGTCGCTGGGCGTCGGCATCGTCAACTTCGGTAGCAGCCTCGGGTCCGCCCTGTCCGTGCCGATCGTCGGATGGCTGGCGGTGATGTGGGGCTGGCGAGCCGCGTTCGCCATTGCCGGCCTCATGAGCCTGCTGCTTGTGCCGATCTGGCTTTTGGTCACGAAGCGCAGGGCGCCCACCGGGAAGGAGAGCGCTAGACGGAAGAGGACGCCCTGGATCCGGGTGATCCGTTATCGCCAAGCGTGGTCGGTGTTTGTCGGCCGCCTGATCAGCGCCGGCGCTTGGGGGTTCTACACATACTGGATTCCGGAGTACCTGACTCGCGAGCGGGGACTGAATCTGATGGAGATCGGTCTGATGGCCTGGATTCCGTTTGTCGCCGCGGGCCTAGGCGACCTGAGCGGCTCGGGCGCGACGTCCTGGCTCGTCGCCCGGGGCTGGTCGATCGACCGCGCCCGCAAGACGGTTCTCGTGGCCGCCGCGGGGGCGGCCCTGGCCGGAATCGGCACGGCCTACGCGCCCGGCGCGTGGTCGGCGATGGCGTGCATCAGCATCGGGGCGCTCGGGTTCAAAATCGTGTCGGTGAACCTGCTCAACATGCCGGCCGACTTCTTTCCGCCCTCGTATGTCGGAACCGCCTTCGGGTTCTCAGGGACCGGAGGCAGCGCCGGGATCGTCCTGACCAACGCCATGATCGGGTGGGTGCTGGACGCGACGGGCAGCTACTGGCTCGTGCTGGTCGGGGTGAGTTCGCTGACGCCCCTGTCGGTGATTGGCGCACTGCTGCTGGCGCGAAGGATTGAGCGCGTCAAGGGTCTACCGGATGATTGACCTCAGGGCAGCCCGGAACACAGGTGTCCGGCGGCCAAGGGACGGCCACATCCGGGCCAGAATGTCCAGTGCGTGCCGAGAGTTCGGAATCGCCCGCAGCCTTCAACGCCGCCATCGCCCGGTCTGGTCCCGCAACCGCATCATGGAACATACTATAGGCGCACCAGCGTCATGAGGGAACCACTGCAGAGCCCGGTCACGAGTTGCATTGCGGTGAGCGCCCTTGCCGTTGCGTCAATGGCAGTCGGGGCGGCTCAGGATGCGGAGCAGGCAGCCGCTCCGACCGGGAATCCGTTTGGACGCGACCCCGCCGCCATCCGGGCCGGCGACGAATTGTTCCACGAGCGCTGCGCAGTGTGCCATGGACAGAAGGCCCAGGGCGCCATGGCCGCAGACCTCGTCCGGACCAGGAGCGTTCGTCGAGGATCACAGACGGCGCTGTTCGCGCTGATTCGGGAGGGGATTCCCGGCACCGACATGCCACCGCAGCCGGACCTCGCCGACGAGAGAATCTGGCAGGTGATCTCGTATCTCCGCAGCCTGGCACTACCCGGCCAGCAGGCGCCACTGGAAGGCGATCCCGAGGCTGGAAGGATCGTGTTCCAGACGGCGGGCTGCGCTTCCTGCCACATTGTCAACGGATCGGGGGGCTTTCTCGGACCGTCGCTCGACGCCATCGCGGTCAAGAAACCAAGCGACGAAATCCGCCGTGACGTACTGGAACCCGACGCGGAGCTGGCGTCCGGGTTCGAGTCCGTGGAGGTCGAGACCGGAGACGGAAGGCGGGTCGCGGGAGTCCTCAAGAACGAGGACACCTTCTCGGTCTTCATTCTGACCTCGGAAGGGGTTGTCGAGGCCTTCGAACGGGCCGGGCTCAAGTCTCTCGTCATGCCGAAGCGGTCAAGGATGCCCGGCGACTACGCAAGCAGGCTGGCTCCGGAGGATCTTGGCAACCTGCTGGCATACCTCGATCGCCAGCGGGACCCGTTCACTCCGGTCCGCCGGGGATTCGGCGTTTACTGAGGTCCAGTCCCGTGTTGAAGGTCAGGAATACTCGCCTCCTGTCGTGCCTCGCCGCTCTCGCCGTCCTCGCCCTTCCCGCGGCACGCGGCCAACCCGTCGAGGAGCGCTATCGGAATCCTGCGAACTGGCTGAGCTACGACCGGGACAACACCGGTCGCAGGTTCTCGGAGCTGGAGCAGATCGATCGCCACAATGTCGGGCGCCTGGTTCCGAAATGGATGTTCCAGTACAGCCCGCAGCAGACGAGAAGCGAGGCAACGCCGCTGGTCAGGGACGGCATCATGTACCTCACGGCCGGGGGCATGCGGGCATACGCCATCGACGCAGTCACGGGCCGGTCGATCTGGCGCTTCGACTATCCGTTCGAGCGGGGCAGCGAGGGACAGAATCCGAACTCGAGCAGGGGCTTCGGGCTTTCGGGAAACCGCCTCTACCTTCCGGCCCCGGACTGCCACCTGGTCTCGCTGGACAGCCGCAATGGCGCAATGCTGTGGCGGTCTGCGGTCACCGCGGACCAGCCCTGCTTCGGATCGACCGGTGCTCCGATCGTCGCGAAGAACCGCGTGCTGATCGGCATTCGGGGCGGAGACACCGGTCGAGTGCGCGGATACCTGGACGCCTTCAACGCCGAGACAGGCGTCCGGGAGTGGCGTTTCTACACCGTACCCGCTCCGGGCGAGCCCGGGTCGGAGACCTGGCCGGACAACGACTCCTGGAAGGTCGGCGGCGGAACGGCGTGGACGGCCGGCACCTACGACCCAGAGCTCGACCTGCTCTACTGGCCGACGGGCAATCCCGGCCCGAAGGACTTCGACGGGCGCAATCGCGAGGGCGACAACCTCTACACGGCTTCGCTGCTGGCGCTGCGGCCCGACGACGGCCGGCTCGCCTGGCACTTCCAGTACACGCCGCACGATGAGCACGACTGGGACGCCAACCAGACGCCGGTGCTGATCGACGCGGAGTGGGAGGGGCGGCAGCGCAGGCTGCTGGTCCATCCGAACCGCAACGCGATCCTGTACGTGCTCGACAGGGAGACGGGCGAGTTTTTGCGGGGCACCACGTTCGCGAAGCAGACCTGGCTGGAGCGACTGACGCCGGAGGGCCGCCCAATCCGAAAGCCCGAGGCCACGCCGAGTCCCACGGGCGCCCTTACGTGCCCGGACATCCACGGCGGCACGAACTGGCAGTCGCCAACCTTCCATCCGCAGACCGGACTGTTCTTCGTCATGTCGCGGGATGCCTGCGGAGTGTTCTTCCGCACGGGTCACAGCATCGACCACCTAGAGACGGGCGCGGCGAACATCCTGCGGGCGATCGACCTGAGCGACGGCAGCGTCCGCTGGGAAGTTCCCTTGTACGGGGTGGAGAACCGGGAGGTGATGTTCGCCGGCGCCATGTCGACAGCAGGTGGCCTAGTGTTCTTCGGCACCCGGGCGGGGAACTTCATGGCCGCCGACGCACTGACCGGTGAGGTTCTTTGGCACTTCAACACCGGCGGGACGATCAGGGCGTCACCGATGACCTACGCGGCGGGAGGACGACAGTACGTGGCGATCACTACCAAGAGCGGTGTGTTTGCCTTCGGCCTGTACGACTGACGCAACGCGTCGGCCGGTGCCGGGCCCGGGACTGTCAGCGAAAGCTCCGAGGCGCGCATGGGCGCGCCTATCCGCACCGATGCCCGGTCGTCCCGATTACCGCGGATTCGGGACTCCCCTGACCCGCTTTTCTGACGGCAGATTCATCAGACAGTCCATCGCCCAAGAACCCACCTTCCTCGACCATTCCAGGCAGTCCGCCCTGCATGGTGGTCGACCTCCGTTTTTGGGCTCGGACGACCGGTGCGGCCGACGACCAGCACTGACTTCTGGTGCTCGGCGTACCACGGGTCCCAGACGCCTGATAAGGCGATCTTTTCGGGAGTGGGTACGGTGGAAGTTTGCCAAGGTGAGCCCGGACCAAGGCACCAGAGAAAAGCTGCAACGTGCCTGCTTTGTTCGAGATCCTCGCCGCCCCGCAAACCGTCCGCATCCTTCGGCCAGAGCACAGCTGCATCGTCTCGTCGGCCAATACCGGGTCCTCGGACACCGTGACCATTTGTCCTTCCCGAGCGGTGTCGCCGACCCGACAGAAACCGGACAATCAGATTGAAGCCAAGTGGCGGGCCGACTGCCGCAGCGCACTGCGAGTCCGAATCGGACGTCCGATTTCGCCTAGTCTAGAATTCTCCGCCCATTGTCGAAATCGGTCGGAACTCTCCGTCCTCACCAATGACCGTCAGGAATACCCGGTTGGAACCTTGGTTGCTGCCGTCTCCGTACCGCAGCGTGAATCCCCCGAGACTGATGGGCTCTCCCAGCAGCAGGCTGTTCAGGAAACCGTTCCTGTCGACCTCCATGCCGCAACGCTGCAGGCCAACGACAGCAAGCCGTCCCGCAAGGTAGCCTTCGAGGGAAACAAACCCAAGCTGTGCACGCGGGCTATGTCTGGCCAAGGCGCGGCGATAGGACCGGACGACGCCCGTCCCCGAGTCCGGGAACGGCACGACCTGAGACACGTACACATCACCCTGCCCGAGGCCCTTCAACTCATCAGCCAGAGCATTTCCACCCGTAAAGGAAATCGTCGCGAAGACGGGATCAAGCCCGATTTCGCGGGCCCACATGACGGCAGCCGCCACCGGCGGGTAGGCTCCAATCAAGATGACAGCTTCCGGCTGGGCGCGCCTAACCTCAAGCACCGCCGTCTTGACCGCCGTCGTGTTGCGAGTGTAGGTTCCCACTGCAGCTTCGGACAGGCCACGCGCGTTCAAAGCTCTCTGTACGCCATCCAGCCCTGTTCGCCCGTAGGAGTCGTCCTGATGGATCACGGCGATCCTTCGGATGTTCAGGTCCGTGGCGAGCCATTCCACGAGTTCTGAAGTTTCCTGCGAATACGAGGCCCGCAGATTCACCACATTGGGCAGCTCCTGCCCATCCCGAAGAAAGTCCGCCCCCGTGAATGGCGCGATGTACGGCACTCCAGCCGCAGCGGCGATTGGAGTAGTCGCTCGGGATGTTGGGGTGCCCACGGCTCCAATGAGAGCGAAGACACGGTCCTCTTCGATCAGCTTCCGAGTGTTGGCAATTGCAGCTTCGGGCTCGTACGAATCGTCAGCCGAGAGCAACTCGAGTCGGCGTCCGTGCACGCCCCCAGCGTCGTTCGCTTCCCCGAACGCTGCAATCACCCCCGCGCGAAACTGCTGGCCCAGTTGTCCCACCGGACCGCTGAACGCAGCCGATTGCCCGAATAGGATGTGGTCGTGAGCAACACCATGCTCCTCAGCTCGCATTCCAGGAGCCGTGGCCAACAGGACAGCCAGCGGTAGAGCGCCCCCGTGCCAGAGCAAGCGAGCCAGTGGTTCCTGCGTATGGCGATCCTGAGACAATTCCCGCCGTTTCCCCAATCGTGCAGCTCTCTCGGAATTCCTAGCCCGAGTTTACCGTGTTCGAGTGTCTGAAGCACTTCCCTAGTGCTTGGACCCAACTGTTGGCAATCTACAATGCCAGGATTCATTCAGAAACTTAGAAGTCGTTGATATATCTGTAGTTATACGCACTCAGATTTGGCATACTCTGCCATTGTCATGCGGCTGGACTGCCGGCGGCCCTTGATTCTGATCTGTTTCCTTTCATTTCGATTCCATGGACGCTCGTCTCCGCCCTCGGCCATGTCTCCCTCCGCCCCACCTCCCGCTACCTCCGCCAGATCCGCTACCTCCGCAGCGACAACCACAACAGCCGCTTCTACACTCTCTGCGACCCCGCTCGCTTTGACCGCCTCGGCCTCTTCTCCCTCGGCGGCGCCCACTTCTCGCGACGGCTCCCTCACCAACACCGTCCGGCGCCTAGTCAGCGAATCCGCAGACGGCTTCACCGCCAAGGAGCTCTCCGGACTGCTCCACGTTTCCGTACGCCCCTTCCTGCACGCCGCTGTCCGCCAGCATCGCGCCCGCCCCGAGCGCCTCGGCGGCGTCTAGGTCTGTCTCGCCAACGGCCCCAGCGGAGACCGCCAGCCGGATCGGACTCTCAGTCAGGGACTCGCCCGCGCCCTCGTTCACGATCACTCTCAGCGGGTCGGACGGAAGGGCCGAAACGTCGTGAACGCGGGCGACCTGCTCGAGCGTCTGCCTGCGGTGCTTGGGTATCAGGCGGGGAGGTTTGGCCCTGTTGTTGGGCTTCCGGTCCCGGCGCAGATGGAGGTGCTTTGCCAGATTCTCCTCAGGCTCGCCGGCGAAGCGCATGGCAGGCCACTTGAAGGCCGGCCCATGGACGTGCTTTCCGCGCGGGTGGTAGAAGACCTTGGTCCCGATGCCGAAGAGCCTCCTCGAGCGCTCCCTCATCTCCCCAAAGTCCCGGCTCTGCTTCCAGGCCGTCATGATGAACTCCCACTGTAGCTGCGTCAGCTCGCGGGCCTTCATCGCGTGGCCCGAAGCCATGCACGTGTCCTCGAGGGGGGTGAAGATCGAAAGCACGTAGAGCACCTTGTTGTTCTTCAGGCGGTGCAGCAGATCCAGGGACTACCCGATGTCGTCGTCGGTCTCGTTCGGAAGGCCGACGATGAACGTGTAGACCGGGAACCAGTTGTTGTCGTTGAGGATGTTGGTCCCTTCGACGACAATCTCCTGCCAGTCGCGAATGTCGAACGGCAGCGACTTCCCGGACATGGTGAGGGCGGCCAGCCGCGGCGAACCGGTCTCGATGCCGATCAGGGGCGCCAGGAAGCGCTTGTCGGGATGGGTCGAATTGCGGTTCTGCAGCGCGCTCTTGGCGAGAAGGATGCTCGACAGGTCCCTGATGAGCCCCGGATTGACCACGGCCGGCGCCATCGTCGCGTGCGACAGGGGCAGGTAGTCCACGCCCGGCTCCTCGGCGATCGAGCCGTAGAAGTTGAGCATCTGGTTTGGGTTGGGCACGTAGAACGGGGCGGAGGCCCCGTAGATAGAAGACGTCCTCCGAGACCGGAAAGATGATCCTTCCGCCATTCGAGGTGTTGGCCCGCACGCCCGCGAGCACATCCGGCAGGGGAACCGAGATGCGCGTCTCCAGGGTTGGGGAGCAGAATGCGCACTGGCGCCCGCAGCCCCGGTTCATCTCGACGATGCCGTACGTGGATCGCTTGCGAGGGATGATCAGGTTCTCGACCGCCGGCTCGGGAGCATTGACCGCAGGAGGGAGATCCTTGCCCTCGTCGGCCATCCGGAACACGTCCAGGATCCTGGACTCCGCCCTGCCGTTGATAACGCAGTCGATGCCGAGCCGCTCGCGGGACCCGGTCTTGTCGATCTGCTAGGCGCCGGCTCCCCCGACGATCACTTTCGGCCTGTGCTTGCGGATGGCAGGATGCCGGTAGACGCGCTCGGACTCGGCTGCGTTGATCGCCCGCGCAGACGAGCCGAAGATGTTCGAATACACGCCCGTCGAGAAGGCCGTGCCGATCGGGTTGTGCGCGCCGACGCCAACAGCGACGGTGCGCCTGCCCACGAAAGTGGCGAGATCGTCCGGATAGCAGACGACCACGTCTTCGTCCGGACAGTGCCTTCGCAGAACCTCTTCGGCGACGCGGACGCCATAGGTCATGGCCTTGGCGCTGCCGTCTTCGTAGCGCGGCTACTTGAACTTGTTCCTGTAGAGGAATCGCAGCACGAACTGGGCCGGAGCCGAGGCGTACATCATTTGTTTCCAAGAGCTGAACGCCTGCTCGGCACTCTCCGTGTCGGGAGCTGTGAGGACGAATCTTACGCCGTCGGGATGATACGTCATCGGGCTCGGATCGCCGTTCCTGGATCCCAATCATGATTGCGAATAAGGCAGGCTGTCCGACAATCCCCCCTTGCGGGCGTCAGACCGCCCGGCGGCACGGGCGCCGACGCTATGCGACGCAGGCGCTGACCGCGTGGCGCCGAATCGTCCTCAGCATCGCGTGCAGCCCGTTGCCACGGGTCGGGCTGAGATGCTCGGTCAGGCCAATCTCGTCAATGAATCCGTGCCCGGCATCCAGTATGGTCCTTGGCGGAAAGCCGGAGTACGCCCTCAGCAGGACGGCGATGAGACCGGACACGATCGCGGCGTCGCTGGTCGCCGCGAAGTAGAGCTTTCCGTTCTTCCTCTCGGCGTGAAACCAGACCTGGGCCTGACAGCCCTTCACCTTGTACTCGTCGGTCTGGAAACCGGGAGGATATTCCGGCAGTTTGCGCCCGAGGTCGATCAGGTGCTGGTAGCGGTCCATCCAGTCGTCGAGGAATTCGAACTCGTCGACGATCTCACGGTGGATCTCGGTGATGGAACGGCTGGACACTCCCGTAGCCCCAGTTTCGGATTCTACCCGCTCGGCCGCAGCCGTGCCGCCCCGGTGCCAGCGATGACGGGGCGGGCGTCGTCCGATGACACCGATCCCCGGAGTGCGTACCGGGTCTGCAGCTCCGATCCGGCCGCTTCGCCGGCCTGTACGCTTCGCCGTGAGCTTGCGAGCAGGCACATGATCCGGGCTGCCCTTGCGGCCTGCATTCAACAGTGCCAAAGTGGCACTGTGCGCACCAAGATCTTCTGCTTTCTCGCCCTTGGAGTGCCGCTGGCGGCCCATGCCGCAACCCTGCAGCGAGTGCACCACAACCATCCCGGACTCGAAGTCGACCTCGGAGTCGGGCTGTGGGCCTGGCCGCTGCCGATGGACTACGACGGCGACGGCGATCTCGACTTGGTGGTCTCGAGCGGCGGAGTGCCCTACGAGGGAACTTACTTCTTCGAGAATCCGTCCGGCCCTGATTCGGACGATCCCATGCCGGTGTTCCGCCCGGGTGTCCGAATCGCCGAGTACCGGACGAACGCCCAGGTTTCTCACACGGAAGCGCACCCGCCCGTGGTCACCACTCCGGGCAAGCGTCACGACGCGTTTCGAGAGCACGGATTCTCCAGGCCGGCAGGGCTGGACGCGGACGAGGACATCCTCTACGCCTCGAAGGGTCGGATTCGGGCGAAACAGTGGAAGATGGCCGACTGGGAGGGCGACGGCGACCTCGACCTTCTTGTGGGCGTCGGCGACTGGGGCGACTACGGTTGGGACGATGCCTACGACAGCGATGGACGCTGGACGAACGGCCCGCTTCACGGCTATGTCTATCTCATCCTCCGGGACGAGGGAGGCAGCTACGGCAAGCCGGAAAAGGTGCTGGCCGGCGGCAAGCCCGTCGACGTCTACGGCATGCCCAGCCCAAGCCTGGCAGACTTCGACGGCGACGGCGACCTCGATCTGATCTGCGGGGAGTTCCTCGACGGTTTCACCTACTTCGAGAACGTGGGCACGCGCAAGGCGCCTCGCCTCGCTGCGGGGAGGCGGCTCGAAACGGACGGCCGTCCGGTCAGGATGGACCTGCAGATGATCACGCCGACCGCCATCGACTGGGACAGCGACGGCGACATCGACCTGATCGTCGGCGACGAGGACGGTCGCGTGGCGTTCGTGGAGAATCTTGGCGGTCCGGCGGAGGGCATGCCTAGCTTCGCGCAGCCGAGGTACTTCCGGCAGGAAGCGGAGCACGTCAAGTTCGGCGCACTTGTCACGCCGCAGGGCGTGGACTGGGACGCTGACGGCGACGAGGACCTCGTGGCGGGCAACACCGCCGGACACATCGGATGGGTCGAGAACATGGGCGGCTATCCGCCGCGGTTTGCGGCGCCGGAACACCTCAAGGCCGACGGCGAGATCATCCGCCTCCAGGCCGGTCCGAACGGCTCGATCCAGGGCCCCTGCGAGGCCAAGTGGGGCTACACGACGATCAGCGTCGCCGATTGGGACGGCGACGGGCTCCAAGACATCCTGGCCAATTCGATCTGGGGGAGGATCGTCTGGTACAGGAACACCGGATCGAAGGGGGCTCCGCGCCTCGAGGCGGCGCGCCCCGTCCGCATCGACTGGCAGGGGCGGCCGCGGAAGCCCGCATGGACCTGGTGGGTTCCACGAGCCGGGGAAATGGTCAGCCAGTGGAGGACGCGGCCGGTGGCGGCGGACTGGAATCGCGACGGGATGATGGATCTCGTCATGCTCGACCACGAAGGCTACCTGGCGTTCTACGAGCGGACCGAGGGCGGCTCAGGGCCGGTTCTGCTGCCCGGCAAGCGCATCTTCGAGGCGGAGCCCGTTTCCGCGTTCGACGGCAAGCACAACCCCATGAACGAGATTCGGGGCCCGCTCCGGCTGAACGCGAGGATTGCCGGGGGCAGCGGCCGCCGCAAGATCGATCTCGCCGACTGGGACGGCGACGGCAGGCCGGACCTGCTGGTCAACAGCGCAAGCGTCGACCTGATGCTCAACCGCGGACGGCACGACGGTCGAACGCTCTTCTCGCAAGAAGGCCCGCTCTCGGCAACGAGGCTCGCCGGCCACACGACCAGCCCGACCACTGTGGACTGGAACGGGGACGGCCGACGGGAGCTGCTCGTCGGAGCCGAAGACGGCTTCCTGTACTGGGCGATGCCGGACTGACGGTGCGCACGGCCGGCCGAGCCTGGCGGGTCGCGGCGCGAAGATAGAGGGAAGCTGTCGCGCGGCAGCGTCGTCGACGGCCCGACCGAATGCTCTTTCTCCACCGCCTTCGCGAAACCTGCCGCGAGCACGCATCCAAGACCGCGGTCGATTTCCGCCGCCCCGCCAGCAGCGAGCGCCTCAGCTTCGGAGAACTCCACGCCGGCACCACCCGCACGGCCGCCTGGCTGGCCGGGAAGGGGGTCTGCGCAGGAGACCGGGTCGCGATCTGCCTTCCGAAGAGCGTCGCAAGCATCCAGCTGCATCTGGCGGCCTGCAGCGTCGGGGCGGTCTCGATGCCCGTCAATCCCGACTACTCGCAGGCCGAACTCAACTATCTTCTCCGGGATTCCCGGGCCAAGCTCCTTGTGACCACGCAAGGGCGGTCGGGAGGCATGGGGCCGGTCGCCCGCTTCCCGGACTCCGAAACGCGGGTTGCGGAGATCGACCCGCACCGCTTCGGCAGAGATCTCCCGCCCCGGGGGCCGGACCTGGCGAGCATCCCGATCGCCGCCGACCAGACGGCGCTGATGCTCTACACCAGCGGCACGACCGGCCGTCCAAAGGGCGCGTGCATGTCGCACGCGAGCCTGACGGCCAACATGGACATGCTATGCGAGGCCTGGAAGTGGTCGGCGGACGATGTCCTGCTGCACGCACTTCCGCTGTTCCACGTCCACGGCCTGCTGGTCGCGTTGCACGGCGCGCTGTTTGCGGGCGCAACAAGCGTCGTCCTCTCCTCGTTTGACGCTCAGCAAGTGGTGCGGGGCCTTGCAGGCGGAGAATGCACGGTGTTCATGGCCGTGCCGACGATGTACCGGCGCATCCTGTCCCTGCTCGGCGACGACGTCATGGACCTGCGCCACATGCGCCTGCTCACATCCGGTTCGGACCGCTTGCCGGTCGAAGCCTTTCAGAGGATCGAGCGGCAGATGGGCATGCGCGTCGTCGAGCGGTATGGGATGACGGAGACGGGCATCATGCTCTCGAATCCGGTGGACGGCGAACGCATCGCCGGCCAGGTCGGCGTCCCGCTGCCGGGCGTCGGGATGCGGATCCGCGATCCGGAGACCGGGGCTCCCGCCGGCCAGGGCGAGGTGGGCGAGCTCCAGACCCAGGGCCCCCATGTCTTCACGGGCTACTGGAGGGATCCTGAGAAGACCGAGCGTTCGTTCACCGACGACGGATGGTTCCGCACCGGCGACCTGGGACTGTGCGACAAGAAGGGCCGCTACGAGCTCAAAGGCCGCAGCACGGACCTGATCATCAGCGGGGGATTCAACGTCTATCCCTCCGAGGTCGAGCACACACTCGCCGCGCATCCGGATGTCGGCCAGTGCGCCGTGGTCGGTCTACCTGACCCCGACTGGGGCGAGGCGGTGACGGCATTCGTGGTGAGCAAGTCGCCGGATCCCTGCGAGTCGAGACTGATCGGGCACTGCCGCCGGTCCCTTGCCGGGTACAAGACTCCCAAGCGGGTGGTCTTTCTGGAAAGCCTTCCCCGCAACGCGATGGGAAAGGTGCAGAAGCAGCTGCTCCGCGGCCCCGCCGGCCAGGGGACTGGAGGGTAGAGGACGCCAAGGATCACCGGCGGAGCGTGCCCGCTCCGAACCCGGCAGGGGCATCGGGAGCCAGCTCCGAGGCGCCGGCCCATCGGAAGTCCGCAAGTCCTCGCAGCCGGCGGCAAGCCGAGCCTGAGGTGGTAATCTGTAAAACTCGCTTGCGCGCCATCAGCAGGCGATCCCCGAGACCGTCCTGCTTATGGCCAGAGTTGTCACATTCGGCGAGACGATGCTGCGTCTCGCCCCTCCCAATCTCGAGCGGCCGCTGCAGTCTCCCGGCTTTGTCGCGACGTTCGGCGGCGGCGAGGCGAATGTGGCCGTTTCCACCGCGAACCTCGGCCTCCCGACTTCCTACGTGACGGCGTTTCCGGAGGACAACTTCCTTGCCGATGCGTGCATAGCACAGCTGCAGGGATTCGGGATCGACTGCACGCGGATCGTGCGCAGGCCGGGCCGCGTGGGAATCTACTTCCTGGAGGCCGGGGCGAATCAGAGGCCGTCGAAGGTGCTCTATGACCGCGCGGACAGCGCGATCGCGCTTGCGGGCCCTGGAGAGTTCGACTGGGAGGCCATCTTCGAGGATGCGACCTGGTTTCACGTCACAGGCATCACCCCCGCATTGAGCCAGGGATGTGCGGACCTGACGCTGGAAGCGGTGACCGCCGCCCAGGAGCGCGGAGTCACCGTCTCGTGCGACTACAACTTCCGGAAGAAGCTCTGGAAGTACGGGAAGACGGCGCCTGAAGTCATGGGCGAGATCGTCAGACACGTCGATGTGGGCATCGCGAACGAGGAGGACTGTCAGAAGTGCCTGGGCGTCTCCGTGGAGGATGTGGATGTCGAGTCGGGCAGCCTTGATGTTGACCGCTACGAAGAGCTGGCCCTGAAGATGCTCGCCGAGTTCCCGAATCTCAGGATGCAGGCCATTACGTTGCGGGAGTCGGTTTCCGCTTCCCACAACGGCTGGTCCGCGTGCGTGCACGACAGGGAGAGCTTCCACCTCAGCCGCAAGTACCAGATCACGCACATCATCGATCGCGTCGGCGGAGGGGATGCGTTCTCGGGTGGGCTGATCTGCGGCCTGCACCTCTTTCCGGACGATCTCGGCGAAGCACTGGAATTCGCCGTGGCCGCATCCTGCCTGAAGCACTCGGTGCCGGGCGACTTCAACCGCTTCTCGACCGATGAAGTCCTCGTGCTTCTGAGGGGCAGCGGCTCGGGACGCGTCGAACGGTAGGCGCTCGGACCGCGCGGGGTCGAGGGCCCGCAAAGCCCCATGCACCCTCTGTGACTCATCCTCGCAGCAGTCCCGCCCTCTGCCGCGCCTCCATTTCAAAGCGCCCGGCTGGATCGTCCGTCGGCGCCTTCCCGGAGCGTTGTCCCCCAGGGACCGGCCGCTGTCCCAAGGCGTCTTGAGTCTCAAGAACCGCGCGCCGAGGGGATTCGAAGCAAGCCGGACTCCACGATGGCTGGGCTCAGTTCGGGCTGAGCAAGGCCGTCAGCGTTCGGTGGCGAGACGCCCGGGGAACGCTGGGTCCGCACCGGACTCGGCCGCCGTCGCATTCGCTAAATTGGAGATCACGTCGGTTCGCCGCCATCGTCGGAGGCACCGGTTTCGATGGCTCGGAAGACGCGGAAGAAAAAACGCAGACTCCCCAAGCTCCCTGTCAACAGACTTCTCGGCGAGGTTGGGCGGAGCCTCGCCTCAGGCAACACGAAGAATGCCCTGAAGCTCCTCCGCCGAGCGCAGTTTCTGGGAGCTTCGGAGGTGAGTCTGGGCCCCCTGTGGGTACGCGCCCACCTGCTGCGGGCATCCGAGCTTGAAGGCCGCGGGCTGCATGCCGAGGCCACGGCGGCTCGGGGAAAGGCCGCGGAGTTCGGCGGCGACAATCTCGATCCGGACCCCGAAGACATCGCACAGCACGTCCGGCTACTGCCGGACGACCAGGCGTTTTCCATGTACGCCAAGTACCAGGCCAAGCACGCGGCGAATCCGGACGCCGAGGTGATTCTGGCGGAGCGTCTGATCCTCAGCCGCCGCTGGAAACTGTTGGGCCAGCTGGACGAGGACCGCCGGTTTCGCAGGGACGCCGCCGTAGTGGAGTCTGCCGCCGAGGTCCTGGATGGAGGCGAATGGGAACGCGGGGAGAAGCTCCTCGAGCCTCTTGGCGATGGCTCGGCATTCCGGCACTGGTCGGCATTCGTGACCGCGATGGCGGCACATCTGCGGGACGCACCTGAAGCAATCGGCCCTGCGCTCGATCAGGTCCCTTGGGAATTCCCGCTCAAGGCGACCGTCAAGCTGCTCCGAGCCACGGCGAAGAAGAGGCGGCATCGGTTCCCGAAATCGATGCGGACCACGGCGGGGCTGCTTGGACTGGAGCGGACCGGTCCCGCCGCGGAGGCGTCCCGGATCCGCAAGGCCTTCCGGAACGCCGACATCAGCCAGGTTGTCCGGGGCATCCGAAGACTGGCTGCCGAGGCCGATCCGATCGATCCCAAGCGCACCGTCCAGCATCTCGTCACCGCCCTGGCAACGGACGAGAAGTATCAGGAATTCTACAGGAGTCCTTCCCCTGTGGATCTCGTCGACATGGCCGGACTGGGAGGCAAGCACATGCAGGGGGAGCTGCTGACCGCCGTCCAGGGCATGGCGTACCTGCCTCTCGCGCCCGTGCAGGTGGAGCTCATCCACGAATTCCTGCAGCGGATCAAATGGTTCTTCCCGGACCGCCTATCCCAGCAAGTCGCGAGGGGTCGGGTCCTGAGAGAGTTGGGAGCCCAGGTCAGCACACTGGGTTTCTGGGAGCTCACGGGAGAGCTGCGCGAGGAATTCGAGTTTCTCCTCGGCGACGCCGCTCGCGTTGATCCGTGGTCGGCGGGCCAGGCCGACTTCGCCGCTGCGTTCTACCGCGCCAGCGTCAGAGCCCACCCTGGCGATGCGGAGGCCCACAGGGAGCTGATCTCGGCGCTCCAGCGCAGTTATGCAGCGTCCCGCAAGGATCTCGTCGAGGCCTACGAGAACTTTGCCAATGCAGTCCCCGGCGATCCCACACCGTGGATTGCATTGGCCGAGCTGCACATCGGGCGCGGCGCGTACCGGATGGCCGAGACAGCTCTGGCGAAGTGCCGAAAGATTGCGGGCAACGACAGCCGGGTGATCGAGCTGCAGGTCGTGTCCTGGCTGGTTGCCGTGATGCGGAACACAAAGGCAGGACGGCTGCACCTGGCCGTGCGCGATCTCGATTCGGCGAAGAGCGCCGCCACCGTGACGACGGAGCCTCTCGTGCTTGCCTCCGCCATGCTCCTGAGGTTTATGCAGGAAGGACGCAAGGCATCACGCAGCGTCTGCGTCGAAGTGTTGCGGAGTGCCGCCTTGGTGGTGCGGGCCAAGGCGATGTGCTGCTTGCCGGCCATGTGTTTCCGGGCCGGCCTCGAGACTTCCGTCACCGAGTCCCGTGTGCTTGACGACCTGATCCGCGAGTACGTGCTTGACGTGTGTGAACAGGCGCCCCGCGAACTGCACCTCCTGGTCGAACCCGCGCCTGACGCGTTCTACGGCATTGTGAGCCCAGCCTATCGGAAGGTCAGTCTCATTGAGCTGTGGCCGGAGATCCTGGGGGCCGTCCCGGACGCGACGATGTTCAGCGTGTTTCGCGCGGCCGTCGAGTGTGAAGCCTGGGAGCCCTTGCGCTCGGAGTTGTCGCGAAGGCTGGCGCGAACTCGGGACCGGACCCGAAGTCGCATTCTCATGATCTACTCATGCGCCGCAAAGTTCTTCCACGGAACGGGCCAGTCCGGCCTGGACGGCCTTCGGAGGGTGTCCGCCTCGATACCGGAGGAGGAGGTGCGACGGGCGCGGGCGTCGGCACGGCTGCTGGCGAAGGCAGTGCGCAGGGTACGAGGCGGACACCCCTTTGCGATAGCCTTGGAGAGGGTCGGCTCCGAAGGCCGGACGGATTTCTGAGTTGGGGCTGCGGCGCCCGGATCTACAGGCGCTTGGTTGAAAGGGTTTCTCGCATGTTCAGTCCCTTGGCCGTGCTCGGGTTGCCGAGCAACTGCACCGACAAGGATGTCCGCAAGCGTTATCTCGAGCTCGTGGTCGCTCACCCGCCGGGCAAGGACCCCGAGGCGTTCCAGCGCATCCAAGAGGCGTACGAGGCCGTTCGAACTCTCGAGGGAAGGATCGACTGGGAACTGTTCGGAGCAACGCGGCAGGATTCGTTCGAGGAGGCTCTCTCGGAGGTGGAGCGTCTGTGCAAGGAAGACGGCTGGAAGCCTCCGGGGCTCAAGGACCTCGTGAGGGCGGACTGGCTGGGAGAGTCAGGAACATGAGTACGGACTGGAAGTCGGAGATCATGAGGGACTTTTCCGCATGGCTGCTGGATCTGCCTTCCGATGGCGAACCGCCTGTGGCTCCGCCCTCTCGACGCGGCCTCAGCGACCTGTTCTCTGCCGTCTCGAAGCTGGGAAGCGAGGTCGCCCTGCAGAATCGCGCCAGCAAGCAGGCTGTTGTGGGGCTCCAGGCTACGAATGCCGAACTGTCCCGGATGGGAACCTCTCTGGGAGCCCAGAGAAAGGCGCTGCAAGCGTTGATCTCGGAGAGCGGACCGGCTCGTCAGTCGCCCCGGGATCTGGCAGTGGGTTTCCTGGAGATCCGGGATTCCCTCGTTCGCTCACATGAGATGGTGGCAGCGGCAGAGGCGGCCCTCAAGGCTGGGAATCCTGCGGAGGACCGTATGCAGCCTGTGCCGGGGGCAGGCGAGCACCCTCCGACAGAGGAACGGGCCCAGGACAACCTCCGTGACAGGCCGCCGGAGGTCGGACCGGCTCCAGCGGAGGTCCGGACGCAAGGCGATGTCGAGGGCAAGTCGCGCGAAGACGATTCGGTCCCCGAGGAGCCGCAGGTGCGAGCCGACGTTCCGGCGGAGCCGCAGTCCCACGACGGGTCCCAGCATGCATCGCAGGAGGTCGGACCGGCTCCGGCGGAGAGGCCCGAGCCGGAGACGGAGGAGATCGCACAGCATAGAGAGATCGTGGCCGACATCGCAGGCACACTGGCGCTAGTTCTCCGAAAATTCGATTCCATCCTGATGAGCCAGGGCATCGGGGCAATTGAGACGGTCGGGCGCCCTTTCGATCCGGCGCTCATGAGCGTTGTCGGAACACGCGAAGTTCCCGGCGTGCCGTCCTGGATCGTCGTGGATGAAGTGCGTGGCGGGTTCGTGATGGGCAGGCGGGTCCTGCGCAGTGCGGAAGTGTTCGTGAACCGAAGAGGCGGAGAATGATGTCGGAAGCTGTAGTGGGAATTGACCTGGGAACAACGAACTCCTCGATCGCAGTCCTGCATGATGGGGTTCCGGAGGTCATCACCGACCATGACGACGGGCTGGTTCCGTCGTGCGTCGGCGTAGGTCCCAGCGGAAACGTGCTGGTCGGCCACAAGGCCCGCAATCAGGCGATGCTCTTCCCGGACAGGACGGTGCAGTCCATCAAGCGCCGGATGGGAACTGCGGACCGGATCCGCCTGGGAAGCGCGGAGCATTCTCCACAAGGAATCTCAGCCTTCATCCTCAAGGACCTGGTCGCCCGGGCAGAGCGGTGTCTTGACGCCGACGTCTCGCGCGCGGTGATCACCGTGCCCGCGTACTTCACGGACGCGCAGCGGAAAGCCACTCGCGAGGCCGGAGAGCTCGCGGGCCTGAAGGTCGAGCGCATCGTGAACGAGCCGACCGCGGCTTCCCTGGCGTACGAGGTGTCGTCCGAGGAGGCGATGAAGGTGCTGGTCTACGACCTAGGCGGAGGAACCTTCGACGTGTCGGTTGTCGCCTTGGAGGGTGGCGTTGTCGAGGTGCTCGCCACGGCCGGCGACAATCGCCTAGGCGGGGACGACTTCGACGCGCTGATCGTGGAGCGGCTCAACAAACGCCTCGAATCGATGGTGCAGGGGGACTCCCTTCGGTCCGACCGAACGGTGCAGGCACGGCTGAGGCATGCGGCCGAGGCGGCCAAGATCAGGCTCTCGGGCGCTCCGTTCGCCAGCATCGAGGAGGACAGCCTGACAGGTGCGTCGAGAAAGCCCGTCAATCTCTCCTGCGAGATCAGCCGGTCCGACTTCGAGAACGACATCAAAGACCTGCTGGACAAGACGCTCGAGCAGGTCGAGAAGGCGCTTCGGGACGCGAACACGAAGGCCCCGGATCTTGACCGGGTGCTCCTCGTGGGCGGCTCCTCACGCATTCCGCTCGTGGCGAAGCTGCTCCAGAAGCGCCTAGGCGTGACACCGCTTGGCCAGATAGACCCCGACCGATGCGTGGCCCTCGGCGCGGCCATCCAGGCCGGGATGGAAGCCGGGCTCGATGTCCACTCGGTCCTGGTGGACGTCACGCCCTACACGTTCGGCACCGGCGCCATCGGACACGTTGACGGCATGTACACGCGGCACAAGTACGTTCCCATCATCCGGCGGAACTCCAAGCTTCCGATAACCAAGAGCGAGCTGTTCTATACGGAGTTTCCGAACCAGAGGGCCGTACGTTTCAGGATTTACCAGGGAGAAGACCCGGACGTGCGGAACAACACCGAAATCGGATCGGTCTACCTGCGAGGCCTGAACGAGGACCACGACGCCTTTGAGGAGGGCCTGATCTTCACCTATTCGCTGAACTTGGACGGAATCCTGGAATTCCATGCACGGGAGAGGCTGACCGGACGGGAGGTGAGCGGCAGAGTCGAGGACGCTTTGGCAGCGCACGACGCGACCTTCGAAGAGTTCGACGACCTGGGCGAGCTCGAGCCCGGAATCGCCGTCCCGACCGGAACCGCGGTCAAGATGCTTCTGGAGCGGGCGAAGGCTGCGATTCCCAATGCCCCGAAGGAAGACGTTCCGGAGCTGAAGCGGCTGATGAAGGGGCTGAAGCGGGCTTCCAGGCACAAGGAGTCCGGGAAGATCGACGAGCTGTCCGGTGAGCTTGCCGAACTGTTGTTCTTCGTTGAGTAGGCGATGACGAACTGCCCGACCTGCAGAGCTCCATACCGGTCAGGGTCCAAATGCTACCGCTGCGGCGCGAAGCTGGGGGCGGTTTTGGCCGTTCAGGTCGAGGCCGCGGCTTTTCGCCGTGCCGCCACTCGCGCTCTCTCACATCGTGCGCTCATCACCGCCCAAGGGTACGCCGACCGGGCGCTCTTCCTGCACCGCTCGAAGGAAGCGCTGGGCACTGCCGCATTGGTGGCTCTCGTCCGCCGCGACTTCAAGGCGGCCTGCGAATTGTGGTTCGAATCGTGCCAGTCTGCAGAGGCTGAACACAGGGAGACCCCTTCCGGACCGGCGGGAGATCAGGGGGAACGACAGGACTAGCCGCTCAGGTGTCCATGTCGGGCGGATCACGCGCTGGCCTTCAGCTGGGCCGGGCCGATCTCCCACACTCCGGTTCCGACCTGGATCGGCGTTCCGCGAGACGTCGCTGCGCCCTGCGTTCCGAAGTCCTGCATTGGCGTCTGACGACGACGTCCTGGCTTCCCGGCGCCGCAGGCACCCCTCGATCGCTCATTGTTCCCTGACCCGATGCTCACCCCGGCGGCGGGCGCCACTCGCAAGGGCTGTCCGGCGCACCGGAGTTCCTGACAAAACGGCACATCGGGAAATCGGAATCGCAAGTTGGGGGCTTGAGGCTCGCCCGCTTGTTCCCGGCTTCAGTCGCCCGACGACGATGCGGGCGCGGGCTCCGGACGGAAGAGGCTGCGCAACTCCGCTTGCAGCGCGTCCCATCGCCGGTCCGCCTTGCCTTCGATCCGGCCCAGCCGCTCGCTCAATCTGCTTTCGATCCGGTCCATCCGCTTGTCGGCCCATGACTGCAAGGTCAGCATTAACCCGCCCAGCGCCGCGCCTACCCCGAGGATCCCAATCAGATCAGCACTCATGTTCTGCCCGCAGTGTGACAGTGCCGGCCCGTCACTGTCACATATCGCCTGCTTGGCCCACGCCTCGCCCGCGCCGGGCGATTGAACTGATGATTCCGTTGGGAAATCACGATTCGTAGACGTAGAGAAAAAGCTTCTTGAGATCCTGGAAAGCGAGCCGCTTCGCGTTCCGGTTGTAGCCTCGCAGCAGGTAGGACGGGTGAAAGGTCGGCATCACCCGGATGCCTCCCCATTCCTGCCACTTGCCCCGCAATGCCGAGATTCCCACCTTGGGCTTGAGGAGCGCCTTCGAAGCAGTGCCCCCCAGCACGCAGATCGCCTTGGGCTGGATGACCTGGATCTGCCGCGCCACGAACTGGCCGCAGATCTCCATCTCGTCGGGTTCCGGCGTGCGGTTCTTCGGCGGCCTGCACTTCGCGATGTTGCAGATATAGACGTCCGGGCGACGGATGGGCAGGCCGATCCGCTCGCAGGTGCCGTCGATCATCCGCGTGAGCAGCTGCCCGGCGCGGCCCACGAACGGCAGGCCCTGCTCGTCCTCGTCAGCGCCCGGGGCCTCGCCGACGAACACCAGTTTGGCCTCGGGGTTCCCGCTGCCGAAGACGATGTTCTTGCGCCCGTTGTGCAGGCGGCACCTGGTGCAGTCGCCGATGTCGTCCCGGATGACCTTCAGAGCATCAGCCCTCCCGCCTCCGTCGAGGCCGGGCCCAGGATCAACCTCGTCGATGTACAGGTCCTTGATGCCGAGGTCGCGATAGAACTCGAGATATTCCCGAATGGCTTCGCGGGACATCGGCATGGATCTGACCTCCAGCGGCTAGGCTGCCGTCCGAGTACGGGCCCGCGCAGTCACATCAAGAATCCGCGCGGCCATTCTCGCCTTCTTCATCGGTTCCACCCTGACCGCCTCGCCGGTCGCCGACAGCAAGAGGCCCTGGTTGACATCGGACTCGAACCCTGTCGCGCCGCCCACCGGGTTGGCCACCACCCAGTCGCACCCCTTGGACTCGAGCTTGCGACGCGCGTTCGATTCCAAGTCGTCGGTCTCGGCCGCGAAGCCGATCAGAAGCCGATTCCCCTTTCGCCGGGCAACGGCCTTCAGGATGTCGGGTGTCTCTTCAAGCTCGACGAGCGGAAGACCATCCCGTTTCTTGAGCTTCCGACTCGCGGCTGAGACGGGCCGATAGTCGGCAACCGCCGCAGCCATGACAATGATCGTGGCCTCGGGCAAGCGGTCCATCACGGCGTCATGCATCTGCTGGGCGTCCTCCACATCGACTCGCTGGCAGCCGTTCGGCGTAGGCAGCGAGACCGGACCGGCCACCACGATCACCCGGGCGCCCCGCCGGGCAGCGGCGTCGGCGAGCGCGAAACCCATCCGTCCGCTGGACCGGTTCGAGATGTACCTGACCGGGTCCAAGGCCTCCCTCGTCGGACCTGCGGTGATCAGGACGCACTCGCCCTGCAGGTCGGCGGAACACCGCAGGGCCTCCCGAACAGATTCGACAATGAGCTCCGGATCGGCCAAACGACCCGCGCCGACGGTTCCGCAGGCCAGCTCGCCGACGGAGGGCTCGACGATGCGCGCCCCGCGTGCACGCAGTGCCATCAGGTTGTACCGAGTCGCCGGGTGGTCCCACATGACGGTGTTCATTGCCGGCGCCAGCACCAGCGGCCCCTCGAAGGCGAGGTGCGCCGTACTCAGGAAGTCGTCGGCGAGACCGAGCGCGAACTTCGCCAGGATGTCGGCAGTGGCCGGCGCAACCAGAAGCAGGTCAGACTGCTGGGCCGCATCGATGTGAGCGATCGCGCTGTGCAGCGTGTCTTCGTCGGAAGCGTCGGAGAAGAGATCGGTGATGACCTTCTTGCCGGTCAGTGACGCAAGCGTCAGGGGGGTGATGAATCTTGTCGCGGCCCGGGTCATCACGGCCTGAACGCCACATCCCTCGGCCCGCAGCGCCCTCACAAGTTCGGCCGACTTGTAGGCAGCGATGCCCCCGGAAATCCCCAGCAGGATTGACTTGCCGCCCAGCATCTCGTCCAGCCGTCAGATTCAGTATAGAAAGCAGCCACGCAAAGGAGGCGTCACGGTCCCACAGGAGATGCCAGGCCAAGAACGTCGGCCTCCTTCATCTCCTTGATCCGGTCCCTCAGCCCTGCCGCCTTCTCGAATTCGAACTTCACCGCCGCCGCCCTCATCTTGTCCTCCAGTTCGGCGACCAAGGCCTCGAGCTCCTCCCTGGTCGTGGGCAACACCTCCTCGTCGTCCTCGGCGGGAATGTCGACGTAGTCGGCATCGATGATGCGCGCAAGCGACATGTCGACCGGCTTGACGATGGTCTCCGGAGTGATGCCATGGGCATCGTTGTACCTCTGCTGCAACGCCCGGCGCCTGGTGGTCTCCTCGATCGCGTTGCTCATGCTGTCGGTCATTCGGTCCGCGTAGAGGATCGCCTTGCCGTGGACGTTCCGGGCGGCACGGCCCATCGTCTGGATCAGCGAACCCGTCGAGCGCAGAAAGCCCTCCTTGTCCGCGTCCAGAATCGCGACAAGCGAAACCTCCGGCAGATCCAGGCCCTCCCGCAGCAGATTGATTCCGACGAGCACGTCGAATTGGCCCCTTCGCAGATCACGCAGGATCTTCACCCGCTCCAGGGTGTCGATCTCGGCATGCATGTATCTGCATTTCACTCCCGCCTCGGTGTAGTACTCGGAGAGGTCCTCCGCCATTCTCTTGGTGAGGGTCGTCACCAGGATTCGCTCGCCCGCCTTCTCGCGCGCCCGGATTTCCTTGAGCAGATCGTCGATCTGGCCCTTGACGGGCCGAACGGCGACTTCCGGGTCGAGCAGTCCCGTCGGCCGGATCACCTGCTCGGCGACGATGCCGGCGGACTTGGTGAGCTCGTAGGGCCCGGGCGTCGCCGAGACATAAATGAGCTGAAAGGTCCTCTGTTCGAACTCCTCGAACGTGAGCGGGCGGTTGTCCAGGGCGCTGGGCAGGCGAAAGCCGTGCTCAATCAGCCGCTCCTTGCGGGACCGGTCCCCGTGCTGCATCGCCCGCAGCTGCGGGATCGTCTGGTGGCATTCGTCAACGAGCAGCAGCGTGTCCCGGTGCAGGTAGTCGAGCAGCGTGGGGGGGGGCTCCCCGGGCTTGCGGTCCGAGAAATGCCGCGAGTAGTTCTCGATGCCGTGGCAGTAGCCGATCTCCTTCATCATCTCGAGGTCGAACTGCGTCCGCTGGCTCAGCCGCTGGGCTTCCAGCAGCTTTCCCGCCTTCCGGAGTTCCCCGCACCACCAGTCCAGCTCCTCCGTGATGCTGTCGGCGGCCATGGCCACCGTGTCCTCGGACATCACATAGTGGCTGGCCGGATAAATGGGCAGTCGCACGTAGGTCCGGCGCACCTGTCCGAACATCGGATCAATCTGTGCCAGGGAATCGATCTCGTCGCCCCACAGCTCGATGCGGTAGGCGTAGTCGTCGTAGGTCGGAAAGATCTCGATGACGTCGCCGACCATGCGAAACGACCCGCGGTCGAAGTCCCCGCCATCCTTGCGGGCGTAGAGAATCTTGACGAACTGCCGCGCGATCTCCTTGCGGGAGATCCGCTGTCCCTTCTCGAGCATCACGAGCATGTCGTAGTAGGCGTCCGGGGAGCCCAGACCGTAGATGCAGCTCACGCTGGCGACGATGAGGCAGTCCCGCCGCTCGAAGAGGGACTTGGTGGCGGACAGGCGCAGCTTGCTCAGGTCCTCGTTGATGGTCGCCTCCTTCTCGATGTAGGTGTCACTGGCCGGGAGGTACGCCTCAGGCTGGTAGTAGTCGTAGTAGCTGACGAAGTACTCGACGGCGTTGTCCGGAAAGAACGACTTGAATTCGTGGAAGAGCTGGGCGGCGAGGGTCTTGTTGTGCGCAAGGACGAGGGTGGGACGCTGGAGGGCCTCGATGACCTTCGCGACCGTGTAGGTCTTGCCGGATCCGGTGACACCGAGCAGCACCTGGTGGCTCTCCCCGTCTTCGGCGCAGCGGACGAGCTGCTCAATCGCCGATGCCTGGTCGCCTCGAGGTTCGTAGTCAGAATCCAGGCGGAACGGCACCTCCACCAGTCTAGGCGGCGGAATCGACTCGTTGTCTTGAAGGTCGTTTCAGCCGACAGTGATCAACCCGTCGGGCCCCGCCGCCGTGGGGCCGCGACCACCCCGGCAGTCAGCCCGCGAACGCGCCAAGACTGCCTGGCCGCGCGCCGAGGGCGACCAGCGGGAGGGGAAATGCGCCGGCCCAGTGGCCGTGCCTGATGTCTGAGCGGGCGGTTGCAGCGGGTTGATCGAAGTGTTCCGTCTTCGAGGTCAGGCCCAAGGCGCAAGCACTAGGAGGGTCCGAAAGAACCGTGGCGGCACCTGTGCCAAATGGGGGTGAAGCGCTTGTGTGGAAGGCTGTCCAAGCACTTGACCGGACATCCCTCCTCGCCCAGCTGGACGATCTCGGGCGGGAGGGACGGCCGGTCCAACAAGCTGCAAGATGTGCGTACACACTAAGAATGCGACGGATACGGATCCATATCCCGGAAAGCCTGGACGACATCCTCGAAGTCGAGGCGGAGAAGTGCAACAGGTCGAAGGGTTCGCTGATCCGGGAGTGTGTCTCGGCCCGTTACGGGAAGAACGTTCGAATCGCCGATGATCCACTGACGGCGCCGATCGGTACCGTCGACATCGATCCCGAAGACGTCGATGATGTGCTCTATGGAATGTGAGATTCGTCGACACTGGCTTCTGGATCGCGCTGCTGGCGCCCCGTGACAAGCATCACCCCGAACTAAGCATTCATGATCGGCATCTCGACCACCCCCGCCTGCATGAAGCGTCTCGCATCCGAGCTGCCGTAGGCCGTGGCGGGATCCGTGTCGCCGTCGCGTCCGGCGCTGTACCAGAGCAGGGTCGGCGGAAGTGGGGCCAAGATCGCAACGCGTACCGGATCGGTGCGGAGCGTCGCTCCGTGCCCCCGGAATCCAAACTGACGTCAGTCGTCCGCATCGAGCCCCGCCGCGTGCCCTGCCTGGGCAGTGGACACACCATGAATCGAGACGACCGCTTCGGCGGTCGATCCGCAAACCGGGCGGCGCCCGCCCCGCTTCCGCCGGGAAATGCGGCAATCATGAGGCAACCCGTCACCGCAGCCCCAACGACAGCTACGGACTATTTCGACGACGACTCCCTGGAGGCTGTCCGTCCCCGCGTGGCGGGACTCGACGCGCATCGGATGCAGACCACGGCCAGCGTGCGCCCGTGCGGGCCCGCGACGCCCCGGCCTCTGCCCGCCGCGCCCAGCTGACCACAGCCCCCCGGATGCGCGGCCTGTCAGTGGGCCACAGATCGGGGCTGCCGTCATCGCCGAAGCCATCCGGAACTCAGGGCAGGAATACGAACCGGCCGGTCGGGCCGAGAGGCTCACGGCGACCCACCCGTGGGCCTGGAAGCCTCCTCGAGGCGGGGGCGTTTCACCATGAAGAGGATTCGCCGCAAAGCTGGGGTTTGCTGCTGGGCAGCAATCACATCGTCGGGGAATCCTGGACTTTCTTGCGCCGACGGGCTGGGCGCCAAGCAGCCGCAAGCTTTCTCGATGTAGCGGAGCAATCCCCACGGGTGGCTGTGGTCCATGTGGACCCAGACGTCGAAGACGAGGGTCGGCGCCGGTTGCGTCGGCACGACGAACGTGTGGACCTGTTCCTCGACGCAGTGAGCCTTGAGGTCATGCGAAGACGACGACTTCGTGAGGCGCTCGCGTTCGACGGAGACTTCGCGCCGGCAGGCTAGGCCGAAGTGCGAAGCTCGTAAGTCTGCCATTCGCGCCGGCCCGAACGATCCCTTCGTCGGCCTGGCACGGAGCCATGTTGGCATCACAGAGTCCCGGCCTGGGAGTCGGCCCGACGGCCTGGCGCGTCGACATGGCTCCTTGCACTGGCACACAGAGCCTGCAAGGCCAGTGCCTTGTAACCGCTCGGGTCTCGGGTAGGCAGACTTGTCCCTGTGACGGGTCTCGTCGATTCCCAAGCGCCAATCTGTGCCGCTCTGGCGAGTGCTTACTGCGCTCGGCCACGACGCTATTTCCTATCGCGGGTTGCTTGGGCCGCCTGTGCGGCGACCGCTCGGAAACGGGCCCGGCGCAGCCCGTGCTATGGTGGCCCCCGAGCGGAGCTGGCGCTCCCGCAAGGCCGGCATGGGGGACGAGGGCATCTTCGAGCAACGGATCCCTGTCGCCGAGATCGACTCCGACCCCGTGCATTACCCGGAATCGGACGGTAGATTCTTGCCCGAGAACCCTC
>JAPPMB010000098.1 GCA_028819255.1 Bryobacterales bacterium
CGCTACGAAAAAGCGCGGAAATCTCGAGCCGATTTAATGCGGCATTCAACACGCGCTCTCGCTCACCAGCACGTTTGCGACCCATCCGCAAGGCCTGCGGAAGATGGTCGGCTGGCTCGGGGAGCACGAGGTGGGCGCGGCGACGATGGAGGGCGCTGGCATCTGCTGGGAGCAGCCCTACCGCACGCTGGAAGCGCAGGGTGAGGTGACTGCGGACTCGTGGACTGTTGAGTGTGCGGCTGCTGCGCAAACCGAATAAGTGCGGCTTCCTCGAGGAGCAGCCCTCACGCTGCGCCGCGCCCGCCATCTGACCCGCAAAGCCCTGCGGAGGCGCGGACGACCAGAGGCCATGGATCGGGGCTGCCGTCATCGTCGAGCCCATCCGGAACGCAGGCCAGGAACACGAACTGGCCGGCCGGGCCGTGAGGCTCACGGCGCACCATCGCTGCGCCTCGGAGCCCCCTCGAGGCGGCGGTGTTTCACCATGATGGCATGCGGGACTGGCTCGAGGCCGCCTCAGCCTGACTGCCGCTCGCGGGGGACTGGTCTCTTCCGCAAGTCTCGGCGCGGACGACCGTGAGCGCGAACGTACTTCCGTGCAGCCGAACCGCGACACACCTTGGGCGTCTGTAACCCGGTGCCGAAGTCCTTGCCGCATGACACCGAATCCGGGTCTGGGGTAGTGAAGTGATATGATGTCGGTGACATTCAAGTGAAGTCGGAGAAGATATGACCCAAGTCACTGCACGGCTGCCGGATTCTGTAGTCAGCGGACTGGACGCAGCTGCGAGCCAGCTCCGGCGAAGCCGGGCTGATGTCATCCGCCGCGCGATCGAGCGCTATCTTGAGGACTTCGACGACCTCTCTGTGGCTATCGACCGACTCCGTGATCCCGGCGATCCGGTGCTGGACTGGGACAGTGTCCGGCGTGACCTGCTCGATACGGATTAAGGGCAGAGCGGTCAGGGAGCTGCGACGAGTCTCCAGGCCGGACCGGTCGCGGATCGTGGCAGCGATCGATCGCCTCGCCGACAACCCTGCGGTGGGCACTTCCCTGAAAGGCGGTTTGCGCGGTCTGAGACGTTTGCGTGTCGGCGACTTCCGAGTGGTGTATGAGGTGCGCAAGAAGGAAGTTGTGATATTGGTCGTTCGAGTCTTTCACCGACGGAACGCGTATCGGTAGAACCCGACTTGAACTTCGGCCTCTGGCATGCGTCGGCGGGACCGGTTGCTTGGCCGACGAGCAAGTCGAAGCTCGAGGTCCACCTCCTTGGCGGTGGCGCCGATCCTGTGTTCGGGAACGACCAGTGCGGCCGCGGCGCTTCGCCGAAGCCCTCGGGCGGAGAACCTCCGGCAGCTCAGCGACTTGCTCGCTCTCCGTCGCAGGCCCCTTGACCAGGTGGGCGCCCTCCGCAAGCTCTGCGCCGAACTCGATCCGCAGACCGCTCTTTGCGCCGCCGCGACCCTCGACGCCCTTCGGGCCGGCATCGCCTCCTGCGAGCGGCACATGCTGGAGTGCGTCGCCGCCGATGCCGTCCTCTTCCGCCCCGCCGACATCTTCGGGTCGGTCCCCGGCTGCGGTCGTATCACGCTGCCTGCCTGTGCGCCGACATGCCCGAGCTCGACACGCTCGGCCGCCGCTAGGCGGCCTCGCTGATAGGCTTGGCCTCCTGCGACCGCGACTCGGGACAGCACACGGGCGGCCGCCGCATCCGAGGCGGGCGCGCCCGTCCCCGGTGAGTCCTCTACATGGCGGCCCTCTCCGCGGTCCGCTGGGAGCCCGGCTCCCACGCCCGCTACCGGCTCCTGACCGACCGCGGCAAGCCCCGCAAGGTGGCTATGGTGGCTGTCATGAGCAGGCTCGCCTGCCGGCTCAACACGCCGCTCCGCGAAGATCGCGTCTGGCGGGACCGAACCGCCCTGCCCGGCCCCGCAGGCTGCCGCATGAGCCCATCGGCACGTCCCCCTCGATCGCAACTAGCCGTTCGGCTGGAGTTGCGCGAAGATCGCCTTCCCCAACCCTTCCTACCCGGAAATCCGCTTGACAGCCAACACGGAAGTATTGAGGTGTCAAGAGAGAGGAGCAGCGGGATGGCCGGCTGGCGTTTTTTTCGGGATGGCGGGAGTGTTTCTTGCTGGTGCAGCGCCAGGTGCGCGGGAGGGAAGACGCCTGTGGCGGCCGAGGAGTCGGAGGTTCCGGAGGAGTTGGCACGGGGCTGGGTGAAGACGGCGGAGCCGGACGCTGGGCGGTGCACGAACGGCCTCGACAGACCGAGGGCAAGGAGCTGGCGGAGCTGGGGCGTCGGGTCGGTCCTGTCTGCGCAACGCCTCCTGGCTTGCCTTCCTACCACTGCTGCCAATATGAGAGGGTTCCGGACGGGCAGTGACGGGGACGCGATCGGGGACCACAGCGCGCGCGCAGCGCGCTGAGAGAGAAGCGGCCGGGGACGGCCGCAGCTAGGACGGGACGCCGAGCCCCTTGGGAGGAAGCTCCTGCAGAGTCCTCCATACACGGGTTTTCTGACAATCCCGGACTCCGGCCTGTTGCCGCCTGCCTGACGCTCGACAGCCCGCACAGCGACCAAGGGCGGGATTTCGCCTCGCGAAGCGCAAGCGTGCTCGGGCCTGTCCGATCAGCTCGCGATTGGCGTGAGGGGTGACCGGCCGAGCCGTCCGGCTGGTCATCTCCGAGACTGTTGCGGCGATCCTCGGGGATGTGCTCCGTGCGTGGTCGATACAGGCCCCGGGAGGTGCGGACTGCGGGAACGGCAGCCGCTGGAGGATCCCCCGGGGACGGGTACAGTAGAACCCGAGCCATGTCCAGGCGCCTCCTGCCGATCGGCATCCAGAGCTTCCGCAACCTCCGCGAGCGCGGCTGCTACTACGTGGACAAGACCGGCTACGCGCTGCGCATGGTCGAGCAGGGCACGCACTACTTCCTGTCGCGGCCGCGGCGCTTCGGCAAGAGCCTGTTCCTCGACACGCTGAAGGAACTGTTCGAGGGCAGCCGGGACCTCTTCGAGGGGCTGGAGATCTGCGAGCGATGGGACTGGTCGGTGCGCCACCCGGTGGTGCGGCTGAGCTTCGGCAGCGGCAACTTCAAGGTGCCGGGCTACGTGGAAGTGAACCTGATGGCGCAGCTCCGCAGGATCGGGAGGCGAGCCGGAGTGGAGCCCCTCGATGAGACGGGACCGGAGCGATTCTCGCAGTTGGTCGAAACGCTGCATCACCAGACCGGGCGGCAAGTCGCGGTGCTGGTCGACGAGTACGACAAGCCGATCCTGGACGCACTGGAGGAGCCGGCCGTCGCGCGGGCCAACCGCGACCACCTGCGGGACCTGTACGCGACGATCAAGGACAGCGACGCCCACATCCGCTTCTGCTTCCTGACGGGGGTGAGCAA
Organism: Bryobacterales bacterium; assembly: GCA_028819255.1. Classification (GTDB taxonomy): domain Bacteria; phylum Acidobacteriota; class Terriglobia; order Bryobacterales; family UBA6623; genus VXMF01. Next base: position 3,404 of record JAPPMB010000098.1, read on the forward strand.
GTTCTCCAAGGTCAGCCTGTTCTCGGGCCTGAACAACCTCCGGGACATCACGCTGAACCCGGCCTACTCCGCCGTGTGCGGCTACACGGAGGCCGACCTCGACGCGGTGTTCGCCCCGGAGTTCGAGGGTCTGGACCGGGAGCGGGTCCGCGAATGGTACAGCGGCTACAGCTGGGGCGGCGCGGAGAGGGTCTACAACCCGTTCGACGTGCTGCTGCTGCTGGCTGACCGCGAATTCGGCCCGTGGTGGTTCGAGACCGGCACGCCGCGGTTCCTGGTGGAGACGCTGG
>JAPPMB010000160.1 GCA_028819255.1 Bryobacterales bacterium
GACAACACTGCCGGAACTGAGAATTAGGGTCTAATTGGAAATGAAAATCAGTGCTAGAGCGAAGACCGCCCGGTTCGCAGCTTACGACGGCCGGTTCTCCCTCCATCCGCCGATCATTCCGACCTGGCCTTTCCGCGCCGGGGCCGCGGGCCAGAGTGGGCATGGCGAGGGCCTTTCCCGGCCGTCCGCCCGGGGTCGGATCACTCCTCCCTTGGTCCGGCACTCCGGACGGACGGCGGATCTCTCGAGGTGGGTTAGACAGCGTTCCGTGCGCAACCGGTGCCCTGGATGAATCCGGACTTCGTTGTCGGCTGCTCACTCGTCCAGTGCCCCATGCCTCGTGTTCGGTTCTTGTCCGTCATCTCACGCCCTTGGCTCCGTGCTTCCCTCACACACCGCCTCGCGACGACGCCCTTGCGCGTTGCGGAACTTCGCCCCCATCGGGCTGTCCAGGAGCGTCTCCTAAGTCGGGCTGCTGACCGATCCGATCTGCAGGATCTCTAGTTACCGTCCAGCACGACCCGCTCAAAGCGGCGTGGCCAAGCAACAGTGAGATCCGCCTGTTTCGACACGCGGTTGCGACGAATCCCAGCCTCGCCAAACCTCGGCTCTTCTGCGTAACTGGACGGGATGTGGTCGTGGGTCCAGCCGGCGAAGTGGTCGCGAGACAAGGACACAAAGGCAATCCCCGCAGATCGCTCACGGATGCGATCTACTGCTCGGAGGTCTTCAGTCCCGCGCAAGGGAAGGGATCCGAATGGGCTTACGGCCGCCGCCAGTCCGGGGCCGAGGGAGAAATCGTCGATAACCAGTGTCCGGTCGGCCGAGGGGTCCTCGACTGATTCATCGGCCGCCCGATTCTCCCTATTTCGTCCGTGGCCCAATCCTGCTGCAACACCCTCAAATTCCGCCTCTGCGAAGATCTGTCGCAACACGACCGAATCGTTCAATGCGAGTCTGCCAGCATGGCTTCGCTCTGGTCGTCCCCGATCATCGTCGCACCAAGCCAGGATCGTCGGATCCTAGCCGTTCTTCTCTGTCCCCCAGCGTGACACCACCGCCCACCGCCTGGCAGGTACCCTCCGGCTGTTGAGTGCCACAACCAAGGTCCTCCTCACCTGCTTCATTGCCGTGCACAGGGTTCTTGGCGTGTCTGTCGGTCCACGCCAGTTCCTGACACCCGGGTCGAAGCTACCCTTTGCCTCTGCGATCACCGAGCCGACGGAGTCCAAACCAATCCAGTCCGCTAGATAGCCACGAGAAGCCTTCTCGATTCGAAAGTCCTCCTGACGCAGCCGATCCTCTGCCACATCCAGTGGAACGAGGTGGCGGATCCCTTCCTGCGTGGTCAAGTAGGCTCTTGCTCTCTACCGTCCCATAAGGCCGGAGTAAGCGATTCTTGCATTTCGCCCGATGCCGGGTCCGTTGCCACTCCATCGCAGGTCGCATCCCTCCGCGATCATCCCGCGGAACAATCGGGTCCAGATTGCGGCGTGAGGTGCGGAGGTGACGAACGTCTCTCGTGCGGCAGCGTTGCCGAGCTGAGTCAGTTCGACGTCGTGGTCGTGACCGAGCACATTGGGATGTGACGGGCCACCCCGGCGCAGCCACACCCTATGTGTCGTGAATCCGTTTGCCAATGGACTTCTGTCGCGAATGCGATGGGCCTTCCTCACCGGGCGCTGCCCCTGAGGACTGTGTTGGAGCAACTTGTCCTCTTCCAAGCGTCGCACAGAAGGCTCTTCCTCGGCACACCGCAAGGATCCGCGGGTCGTGATCGGGGCGGGCCGCGTTGCCCGGAGACCAGGTCCGTCGCGAGATCGCTGTTGCTACCATGGCGCGGAACACCAACGGGATTGGTGTGGAGGAGCACAAGTTGAGTCGGTCTGACCCACCGCAAGAAAGGATATACACGGGCGTTGAGCGGGTGCGCGATCGGACCGCCCAGGGCCCGACGCAGAAGGGGAATCGCTTACCGGCCAACGAAGGGCGTCCGGGACCACGAAAGACCTACGAACGGCACGTCCCTGTCCGCCGGTACCGTATCCATCTTCGGGTTGTCCACCAACCTCGGGGGATCGAGTTCGGCAATGTGGGCAGACATCTGCCAACCGCAAAGTATCGTTGACTCCATGCTCGGCCATGCCGGACCACTGACGAAGGCAACGTGTGAAGTGAACGAAGCTCCGCCGGAGCTTGGGCATCCCAAGGGAGTCGAGGCCAATGGCGTACCGCAACATCACCGGTTCTCGTGACCGCTATTGCACCAATGGGGAGGGCTGGAACACCAAATGCAATGGATTATGTCTTGAGGCCTAGTCAATTCATTGCACCGTGGTTCGCAGTCAGATGACACGGAAGGGCTGCGGTCTCCGATCGGCACTCGGACAAGCGCCCGCCGTGCTCCGATGTCGGCCTTGTGTGGCCTCTCGCATCCTACGGTACCCAACCACAATTGGAATCGCCGGTTCGACCTCCCCGCTTGGAGCGTGCCAGAAGAAGGCCGAAGGCCGATCAGTGCCACTTCTGAGTGGCAAATGCGATGGAGACGCAATTGCAGGGTGGAGGCCGTTCGAGCGGACCGGCCGCCCGATGGCAGGCAAAATGCAAGTACGATAGGTGCGATGGCTGAGGTTCCTCCACCTCCGGACGAGCTCCCGGAGGGATTCTCGCTGCAAGGCGACAAGAAGAAGGATTCCTGGAAGGATCACTACCGGCGCCTGACCGAACTGACCGAAGAGATCCGCAAAGCCAACCGGGATCTGCTGGAAAACCGCAAGGCGCTGCTGCGCGATCTCAAGAGGGTTGAGAAGATCTTCGCCTCGCCGGGCCGCGTCGTCATTCTGGGTGCCCTGGGGGCGATCATTGGGATGGCCGCCTACCACATATCCGGGGTTGTCCTTAAGGTGCTGTTGGACTAGGGACGCGACGGGCTCGCATCGCCGACGGGGCGGCGCGCCGCAGCCACCCACCAGACCAAGATCTCCCTGGTCATCGGGCCGGGCTCGCGGCGATGGCGCCCGACACCGTGGAATCTGCGCTTAGGCTGCTGGCCGCAGCCCCTGTTCCGGGCATGAATTCGTCCTCGCTGCTCGCCGCCGATCCGTTGCGAGCCCGCTCCTGACTGCCCAAGTCCACCCGTTGGCCCCGCTGCCGAGACCCTCGAAGAATCCGCAAGGCACCGGCGTTGTTTCCGTGTGGATCACTGGTCCTCCCCACATCTTCGTACTGGATTTGCACACTGTGTCAGAGAATTCTGCCCAATCCTTCCTGTGCCAGGCTCCGACAACGTCCACATCCCTGTCTTTGGCCTGACAGCAGGGAGTGAATTGACAACCTTGGCACCTCCGTCTCTTGCACGGTTACCCGCAACCCCTCCGCATCCTCGTCCCGTTCCTGCATCTCGATGTCCACCCGCGCTGTGTCCTCGTTCACTACGGCCGCCGTCGCGCTGCCCTGCCTGCGGTGACCTCCACGCCTGCACGTGCACGGGATCCACTGGCGCTGCACCCCACGCGACGACCACGTGCCGCATCTGACAGGTCCGCTGCATCAGAACCCGGGCCGGCTCCGCCAATGCTACCCGCAGCGTCTCGCTCCGGTGCCTTGAGATCCTCCCAGTGATGCTTCAACGGATCCCAGCGCAGACACTGGCCCGGCACTCCGGCACCTCGACAGTATCTGCCGGTCCGCCACCGATCGGACTGCCGGACTTGGAACCGGTGGCCGAAGCGTCCTTGGTACGTTGGATCACCTGACGTTGGACAGATACTCCCGCAGCTGCATCTCGGCGTCCGAAACCGCCTCGTTGTTGCCCGCCGCTGCCGCCGCTTTCCGGAGGCCAACCAGTGCGAGCGCACGTTTGGGAGTGCGGCTCAGGGCGGTCTCGAAGGCCTCCAGCGCCTCTTCTGCGCGGTCGAGACCGAGAAGAGCCTCGCCCAGCAATTCGAACGAGGGCTTCACCGGGAAGGGCGGACCGTATCCGAATGGTGTACCCTCTTCCAGTTCCGTGGCTGCTCGAAGCTTTGACAGACCCTTTTCGACGTTGCCCGATTCCAGCAGCAGGAGACCCTCCAGCTCCAGGGCGGCAACCGGAAGGGATGTGGTCTTCTTTCCGTGCTCGTCCGCCTTGGCCCTGAGCTTCTTGTGCCACTCGCGGGCCCGGTCCGGATCGCCTGTCTTCAGTGCCCTCATGCCCTCTGCCAGCGCGTTGGCTCCCCAGGCGCGATTGTCGAGCCCCTCGTCGTTCACGGGCTTCAGGTCGGCGTCCCAGGCTCCGGCGTCGACAAGGAAGTGTGAGCGCATGTATGCCTGGTGATTTCGCGAATGCCGGGAGCCGGATTGCTCTACGTCCGCCTCGATGATCGAGAGCTGCTTCCTTGCATCACTCATGAGCCCCTTCTGCAGGTAGCTGTACTGAAGCCACCAGAGCGCATGGTAGCCGCGATCGTCGCTTCCCAGTCCGAGGCGCTTCACCCGGTTCTCCGACGATTTCCAGGAGTCGAGGTTCGAGGAAATGCACTCGTCCCACATCCCCAGGGCGAGAAACACATGGGACGGCATGTGCTGGGCGTGCGGAGCTGCCGAGGCAACGTCGGCATAGCGGCGCGCGTACCGCAATCCGAGCGGTGCGTGAATTGGATCGTCGAACGCGTGAATCAGGTAGTGCAGGGCTCCCGGATGATCGGGATTCTCGGCGTAGACCTGCTCGGCGATCGACGCGATCTTCATGTAGGTGCGGGTGTCCCGCCTGGTTTCCGTCACACCGAAGAGCGAGACCGCATACAGGCTTCGAGCCTCCAGGTCCTCGGGATGGGTATCCGAGAGTCGACCCATCGCTGCTGAGTATCGTTTCCACCGCTCCTTGCGGCCCCCCTCACCGAATGCAACCCTTGCAGCTTCGAGGTAGAGCTTCTCCCTGGGGGTGGCCGAGCCGGCATCGGAACCCTTTGCAAGTGCCGCCCTGCCCTTCTCCAGGTTCTCGCGTCCCCAGACCGGGCGGTAGTGCGACAGCGCCTCTCCCCAATAGGCGAGAGCAAGATCGGGATCTGCCTTCTGGGCCTCCTGGAACGCGACAGCCGCGTCATCGTACTCGAAGTTGTGCATCAGCAAGACGCCCCGCAGGAACGGCTCCTGCGCATCGTTGGATCCGCTGTTCGGGAATTCGATGACACCCAGCTTCGGCCCGCCCGCCAGGGGCATGGCAACCGACAGCAGGAGGAACGCAAGAGTGGCTCTCATGGTTCGTAAGACTAGCAGACTCCCGAACTCGCTGGTGCGGGATTCGATCTCGAGGGTTGGGCGGATTGCCTGCGGGCGCGGACGAGTCGGCTGCGGATTGCGAGCGCGGTCCCGTTCGGCGGATCGAAACGGGGCCCGATGGCCTGATGGCGAATCCCGGAGGCCTGACGGAGGAGATGGTCGCGAACTGCCCGGCGGAACGGAGGTCTTTCGCAATCAACCTGTCAAGGGACGGCGGATCACTCCATGTCCCGGACGCAGCGGAAGCCCAGGTTGGGAGTGCGCTGCGTTGGTCTGATCCAGTTCCGGAAGAAGACCGTGAGCCGGTTGGGCCCGTCCGACCACGCGCCGCCCCGCACGATCTTGTACATGCCTTCCGACGGGCCCTTGGGATTCGCGGTTGGGCTCTCCGAGTAGTACGTCCGCAGGAACCAGTCCTGGCACCATTCCGCGACGCCACCCGCCATGTCATGGAGTCCGAACTCGTTGGGCGGATGCTGTGCGACCACAGCCGGGCCTTTCGCCGTCGAATACCGTGCCTTGCCGCGGTCCGGCTTGTCGTCGCCCCACGGGTACCGGGCGCCGTTGAGGTTTCCGCGCGCGGCCCGCTCCCACTCGGCTTCGGTTGGAAGGCGCTTGCCCCTCCATTCGCAGAATGCCGCAGCGTCGTGCCAGTCGACGTTGTACGCCGGATGCCGCGCCAGCTCCTGCGGCATCTCGCCCTTGGGCCAGTGATAGGGAGGCCGGTGACCCTGCGACGAGACGAATTCGGCGTAGGATTCGTGCGTGACTTCCGTGGCATCCATCCAGAACGCGTCCAGCCTGACCGCGTGCGCCGGAAGGTCGTCCCTGAGAATCAGCGGCCGCATGCCTGTCTCGTCATCCGAGGTCGAGAAGGTCCGGCCCATCGTGAATTCGCCCTCCGGAATCCGCACCATGCCCTGTGGCGCTGCGGTCTCTTCAGGTCCGGTCTCGGCCGGTGCCGGACCTGCGAGGCACGCGGCCAGGGCGACAAGCGCGCCGGCCGGGCGCTGGCTCCGGAGCATCAGGCGAAGAGTTCGGCGATCTCGTCCGCGATGCACGGCTCGGTGGCGCCGAGAGGGTCGACAAAGCGGTAGACCCGGCGCGAGGGCGTGTTCGTCACTTCCTTGAGCCAGTCGATGCCCAGGGCCGAGTATACCGAGGCGACGATGTTCTCGGTCTTCGGCTGCATGCGGTACTTCCAGCCTGTCTCGAGCGCGTGCTCGCCGGCCGCGTCAGTCCGGCCGATGATCGTTCCGCCCTTGACGCCGCCGCCTGCGAAGAGCCCGATGTAGACCTCGTTGTAGTGGTGGCGTCCGCCCACCAGGTTCAGCGCTCCCGGCACGCGGCCGAACTCGGTCGGGACGACCACGATCGTCTCGTCCAGCATGGTCCTGGAGCGGTCCCGGGGCGAAGGCGTGGACTCGAGGTCGGTGAGCAGGCTCGACAACGCACGGTCCAGGTCGTTGCAGTGCCTGTAGTGGTTCGACCGCGCTTCGTGGTCGTAGATGCGCTTGTGGTGGTCCCACCCCGCGTGCTTGACGTGCACGTAGCGCGTGCCGGCATCCGCCACAACCAGGTTCCGTGCCATCAGACAGCCTCGTCCGACGGAGTTGTCGCCGTAGCGCTCCTTCTCGGCGTCGTCCAGCGCCAGCGCCTCCGGCCAGCGCGGATCGCCGAGCACGTGAAAGGCCTCTTCCTGGAACGTGCGGAATGCGCTCATCTGCGGTCCGCGCCCGCCGAGTTCCTTCTGGACGGCGCGCTCGAGGTCGCCGAGGAGCCGGAATCTCTCCTCGAGCAGGGCGAGCGCCTCACCGGACGCCGTCACGCTGCCGGCCCCTGCGCCCGCGTCGATGTCCAGCCCTGAGAACTTCGGGTGGTAGAGGCCGCTCGGCAGCGCAAGGTTGCGCAGATTGCACGTCACGAACGTCGGGAACGTGTCGCTCTCTCTTCGCTGCGGCTCCAGCTCGGCCGCGACGACCGTTCCGACCGGCGGAATCTCGGCCGCCTGCGCGGGGTTGAGCGGCCGGCCCGCCCGGGTGTAGTACTCGCCACGGAAGTGGACCACCTCATGGCTCTTGAACGTTCGGACGATCGCGACGCGGTCCATCATTCCCGAGAGCTTGGGGAACAGGCGATAGGGAATGTAGAGGCCGTTGCGCACCTCTCGGACGTCGAAGTCCGCCTGCGTGCCGGCGTCCTCCTTGAAGTCGAACGTGTCGACGTGGCTGATTGCGCCCGCCGCCTCGACGATGATCGCGAAGCGTGCCGTGCCGCGCGGCGTGGCGCGGCCTCCTGCGCGGGCCCGCGCAGGCCAGAGGCCTTCGCCGACCAGTCCCCCGAGCAGGCTCCCGGCTCCAAGCCGTAGCGTGTCGCGCCGCGTCGGTGCGATGTCTCGAACGGTGCGCATGGCGGGTCTCCTTCTGTGCGGTCCGGTCAGTAGTTGAATAGGAATTCGGGCTTGTTCAGCAGGGCCCACTGGAGGTTTTCCGCGCCCTGCCCGATGTCCTTGTCGAGCACGCTGAGCGCCACGTCCATCTCCCCCGGAAGCGGGCGGCGCGAAAGCGTCGAGAGATACAGCTTCTCCACAATGCCGCGGCGCACTGCGGACTCCGCCTGTCCGGGCTCCGGGGATTCGCCTGTGGCCGCCTTCCATGCCTGGGCCGCCACGATGCGGTCCGCATCCAGCCCGTCCAGCATCTCTGCGACCCGTCCCGCGCCGTCGGACTGCACGCGGTCGAGGACCGTCTGCGAATTCATCATCAGCATCGCCTGCAGCGACGAGCTCGCCGGACGCTCCGGAAACTGGTCGCGGCTCTGCTGGCCGAAGGCCCGCAGAAACTCGGCGACCTCGTTCTTTGCGTACGCCGGGTCGAGAATCTGCCTCATCATCCCCACTTCGCTGTCGCCGCTGGAGTAGGCGCCCGGCACCGCCGTCGCGGTCACGAGCGCGTCGTGCAGCTGGACGGGGCTGAGCATCCTCACGCTGCGGCGGGCGTAGTAGGGGCCGTACTCGGGCTTCCACGGATGGCGGAACTGTGAGGACAGCTGGTAGGTGCTTGACCGGACGATGGTGCGGATGAGGTGCCGGATGCTGAACCCGCTCCCCTGGAAGTCCCTGGCCATCTCGTCGAGCAGGTGGGGGTGGGTCGGCTGGACGGTCCATCCGCCGGGCAGGTCGGCTCCCGGGTAGTAGCGCTCCAGGTCGAATCCGTCGAGCGGCTCGACGATTCCCACGCCCATCAGTTCGGCCCAGATGCGATTGGCCGTCGCCCTTGCGAACTGGATGTGCCCCGTCAGGAGCCTCGCGAGCGCGTCCCTGGGCAGTTCGCCCGGCGCGGGCGCGCGGTCGTCAAGAATGAACTTGGGCTCGTTCGAACCTCCCGTCCGCGGCACGCGGACGATGCTCTCGCTACGGGTCGGATACCCGGGCTCGACGTCGTCGACGGTGTACTCGGTGTTCGCCTGGAAGCCGTTCTCCCAGTTCATGATCATCCGCGTCCGGCCGAAGAACGCTGCCTGGCGGAAGAAGTCCTCCCGCGACTTGCCGGTCAGGTAGAGGTTGACCTGTTCGAGGTGGTTCACGCCGTCGTGGCAGGAGATGCAGCCGAGGTTGATGCCCAGCAGCATCTTCCCGTAGGTCACCGTGAACTCGTCGATGGAGTCGGCGCGGTTGACCAGGTCGTGGGCGTCCGGCTCGTCCGGATCGTCCTTGGCCTTGACGAAGTCGCGGGCGAAGTACATCGCGCCGGGAGAGGAGTGGCTGCTCTTGCCCCCTTGCGTCAGCAGCTCGGTGACCACTTCCGCGAAGGAGCGGTCCAGCGTCAGCCATTCGCGCGTCCAGAAGCGGAACAGGTTCTTGCCGTGCCCCATCCGGTTGCCCGCGCGGAACAGGTCCTCGAAGTAGTACGACCAGCGCTCCACGAACTCCTCGCCTCCGATCAGGCGGTCGATCAGGCGGTCGCGCTTGTCGTCCCCGGTGTCGGCCTCGAAGGCCAGGACCTCCTCCAGCGTCGGTATCCGTCCGACCAGGTCGATGAAAATGCGCCGCAGGAACTCTCCGTCGCTGGCGAGACCGGCGTGCGGCACTCCGTCCCGCTCCATCTTGGAGAAGATCGCGTCGTCGATGAAGTTGCGGCGGACCACGTCCGGACCGGAGTCCGATGCGGGTCTCAGGCCGGCCGCCTGGGACGTCACGGCCTCGGCGGCCTCGGCCGTCGACGGGCCGGTCCGCTCGGCGGCCGAGTGGGCCTGGGCGGCCCGCGCCTCGGCCTCCGGAGAGAGGCTGGGGGCCGCCTCGGGAGTGGCGGCGGGCGAGCGGGCCGGAATCGACGCGAGAACGGCCAGCAACCCAATGCCCGTCAAGCTCCCGAAGATTCTGTGCATTGCCATCCTCGCTCCTATTTCAACCCATCTTCCGTGCCCTTGGAAACCCCATCTGCCACGATCGGGCCTAGAAAATCAGCTTGAGGCCGAATTGAATGACGCGAGCATCCCTGGCGCTGACGATCGTGCCGAACGTCGCCGACGAGTTCAGCCCGTCCTTGCCCGGCCGGAATCTCGTGTTGACTCCATTCCTGCCGGCCAGGTTCACGTGGTTCAGGAAGTTGAAGGCTTCGGCGCGGAACTGGATGTTCAGCCGCTCGCCGACGTACGTGTCCTTGATCAGCGACAGGTCGAAGTTCACGGTTCCCGGCCCCCGCACGTCGGGCAGGGCTCTGCCGACGTTGCCGAAGGTGAAGTCGGGCGGGTTCACGAATGCGGCGGTGTCGAACCACCGCTCCACGGTGGGATTGCTCAGTTTTGCGCTCTTTCCGGTCGAGTTCGGCCGGTTCGCCTGGAAGTTGTTGGCCCCTCGCACGATCAGCGGCAGACCGTCCTGCATGACTCCGATCGTGTTGATCTGCCAGCCTCCGATCAGCTTGCTCAGCCCGCTCGACGAGTCCCGTCCGAACGGCAGCGCGTACAGCAGGCTCAAGACCGCCCGCTTGGCCACGTCGGTCGGGTCGATGGACCGCTGGAGCTGGCGGTCATAGAGCCCGTTCTGGAAGCCGTTCTCGTTCGTCTGCTCGACCGGCCCGAAATTGACCGGCACGTGGGTGGAGTCGCTGATCTTCTTTCCGCCCGTGAAGGCCAGATGCAGCAGGAGACCGTCCTTCAGCGGCCGCTTGATGTTGATCTGCACCTGGTGGGACAGGTAGTTCCCGAGCCGTGGATTCCGAATCCCGACCGAGCTGTAGTGCGGGAACGCCTTGAGCGTCTGCTCGTACCGGACAGTTCTCCCACCCAGGCCGCCGGGCACGAGGCCCCTGTTGGGGTTGGGCACGCGGTCAAGGAGGGCCCGCTGCAGGGAAAGACGTGTCGCCGGATCGACCTGGTTCAGATCGTATCCGGAGCCGGTGAAGTGGTTGCCCTTGTTGCCGGCGTATGCGACGTCGAAGAACCAGTTCCCGGTCTGGTGCTGGAGAGATGCGTTCCATTGCTGCGTGATCGGCGTGGTCGGGTCGGACTCGCGGAGGCTCACGCTCTGTCCGAGGCGTGCGCCGGGCCCCGCCGACGCCCCCGGGGTTTCCTTGAACGCGAACGGAAAGCCTTCCGAGAACTGGAACGCCTTCTCGCCCGGGGTCGATGTCACGTAGTTCGTCCGGGTGCGGGAGAAGAGGTTGATGTCCCCCGTGAAGTGACGGTAGAAGATCGATGCATAGTAGATGCCGTAGCCGCCTCGGAACACGGTGTTTCCGCGCCCGGTCAGGTCGTATGCGAATCCGATCCGGGGTCCGAAGTCGTTGTAGTCCTCATCCATGAACGTCCTCGGCTGGCCGTCGACACCTGCAAAGACCACGCAGCCGCGAAGCCCTGTGGACGGCTCCGTGCAGTCCGGGTCGAAGTTGATTTGCCCGTTGTGGCGCTCGTAGGGCTTCTGCTGAAAGTCCCAACGCAGACCGAAGTTGAGGGTCAGCCGCGGGGTCACTTTCCAGTCGTCCTGCACGAAGGCACTCCAGTTGAAGGCGTGCCAAGCGTTCCCCAGGATGCGGTCGATGCCGGCCCTCGAGACGTCACCAGTCAGGAACTGCGCAAGGCTGAACCCCGTTCCGGCCGGAGCCTGAGGGTCCGTGGTCAAGCCGTTGAATTGATAGAAGCCGGACAGGGCGCCGCCCTGGCGATTCCCTCCGTACAGGTCTCGAGCATTGACTCCGTACTTCAAGGTGTGGTTCCCGCTGATGTGCGTCAACATGTTCTGAATGTCCCAGTTGAGCGAGGTCCTCTTGCCGAGGGCTCCCCCACCGATTCGCGGATACGGAGGAACATTGATGTCAGGCACCTGATCTGGAGGCACGCTGTCCGGCATGCCGATTTGCTGGGCGTACCCCATGTACCTGCCGACGGTCTCGAAGGTGAAGCGCTGGCGGCTGGTCCCGACCCGCAGATTGTTGATCAGCGTGGGCGAGAACGTATGCGTGTTCGAGATCACGAAATTGCGGTTGGTCTGGTCGTCCTCTCGGCTTCGACCCACGTTCGGATCCGTGAACGGGTTGTTGCTGAAGGGCTGGTGCCGGGCTGCCGTGTACCGGGCGAACATCGAGTTCTTGTCGCTGAACCGGTGGTCGATCTTCAGGTTCCACTGCGACCAGTTCACGCTGCGCCTCGAGGCGTCCTGGAAGTTCTGGCTGAACGTGTAGGGATTCGATGGCTGCTTGTTCGGTGCGGGATACCACGGGATGACGTTGCTCGCCGAAGGATCGAACTTGGACGAAGGCACCCGGTTATTCGGGTACGGATCGCGGACCAGTCCCCCGCCGTCGGGATTGGGGCGGGTCGTGTCGGGGTCGAACAGCGGGATCGAATCCCCCTGGGCGGTCCGCAGTTCGGCGAAGTCCCCCTGCAGGAATTCGGGCACGGGCACCGTCAGGATCCTCGGACTGCTTCTCCTCAGGCGGTATTCCTCCCAGTTGAAGAACCCGAAGGTGCGGTTCTTGACGAGCGGCCCTCCGATGGAGGCACCGTACTGGTTGTACCGTAGCGGCAGCCTGGTGCGGGCGAACGCGTTCCTGGCGTCCATGGCGTCGTTGCGCAGGAACTCGTAGGCGCTTCCGTGGATGTCGTTCGTCCCCGAGCGGGTCACGAGATTGATCGCTCCGCCGGCGGTATAGCCGAACTCGGACGACATGGTGCCGCTCTGCACCTTGAACTCCTGCACGGAGTCCACCGCGATCGGAACCCCGACCTCGCCGACATAGCTCAGAATGTTGTTGTTGCCGTCCAGCATCTGCGCGTTCATCGAGTTCGGGCTGCCGTTGATCGAGATGGACGAAAGCTGAATGCCGCGGTCGCCGAATCCCGAATTCGTTGGGCCGGCGTTCGAGATGACGCCCGCCGTCAGAAGCGTCAGCGCCAGCGCCCCTCTGCCATTGATGGGAAGGTCGGCCACCCGCTTCCGTTCAATGACCTCGCCGATGGTCGCGCCGCCCGTGTCCACGAGAGGGGCCTCTCCGACCACCTCGACGATCTCCGTCACCTGGCCGATCTCGAGCGTTACGTCAACTTCGGCGTTCTGGCCGACCTGGAGCGTGACACCTGAACGCACGCTGCGGCGGAACCCTTCGGATTCGACCGCGATCTCGTAATCTCCGACGACCATGCCGGGGGCCACGTAAATCCCGCTCTCATTGGAGAAGGTGCCGAACAGAGCGTTTGTCGCGGTATTGCGGACCTCGACCTGTGCCCCCGGGATGACCGCGCCCTGCTGATCGGTCACCATCCCGGAGATCGTGCCGGTGCTCTGCTGCGCCATGGCGACCGTTGCCAGGAGCAGTGCCAGAGCCGCTATTTGCAGTCCCTGAGTAACTTTTTGCATGCAATTCCCCCTTCGCGCCTCACCCCGCAAGACGCGAGGCAAGCGTAACACAGCAGTCGGGGACTGTCCGAAAAAGCAGAGATGTGCACCGCGGATTCCGGCAGCGGGGACAAGCGCGGGCGAAACCCGCTTCAGCCGTTGGCATGGGCCGTTTGTCGGGAAATCCTGACCACTGGAAAGGAGGGGCACCGTCCGTTCCCGGGACATGAACTCGCTCTGGGCAAGTCTCGGCGAGGCCTCCGGCAACGCCGTTGGTTGCCGCATCGGCCACCGCGGCGGCGGTGGTCCTTGGCGGGTGCCGGCAGTCCGCGCCGGTCCGGTCTGGGGTCCAGCCCTGCAGGATCGCGTCTTCTCAGACGTGTGCGCGTTGACGGACTATGATGCTTGAGGGTGCGCTTGCCCGCACCAGCCGGAACCCCGCTGTGTCGAGGACTCGCCTGGAGATCGCAACGGAGGTGGACGCCGACCTCCTGGCGTCGCTCTTCGAAATTGCGAAAAGGGAGTCCTGCCCGGTGGAGAAGCTGTTCGAGGAGGCCCTAGCGGACCTGGTCGAGAAGCGTAACCGCATGCGGCCGCGAACGCATGTCGAGGCCGCCTACGTCCAGAGCTTCTTTCGGTACGGTGAACTTTACAAGCTGCTGTCAAAGTGACGGACTACCTCAGCGTGGTCGAGCTTCTCTCCATCCATTCCGACCAGATCAAGCGGTACGGCGGCGCCGAAGGCATTCGGGACATCGGCGTGCTCGAGGAAACGGTCCGGCGGCCGCAGTCTGACAACTCCACCGATCTGATCGAGCAGGCGGCCTGGCTGTGGGGACGTCTGGCCCAGCACGAACCCTTCGTCGACGCCAACATGCGAACGGCGTTCGCCGCCGCCTACACGTTCCTGGAAATCAACGGCGGGCACGTGACGGCGACCGTCGAGGAGGCCTACGAGTTCATCACCGGGCTCCACGACGACGGATGGTTCCGCTTCGGCGATCTTGAACCGTGGCTGCGCCGCAATGTGGAGTTCGACGCGTCGGCGGACGACGCCCGCGGGTCCGGATGAGCGCGCTGCCGGGAGGGCGTTGGACGGAGCTTCGGGGACTGGGTCGCCAGGCTGGCCCGAACTCGACGCAGGGCGATCCGGTCGCACACGCAATCGGTCTCCGGCTGTCTCCGGGTCATGCCGCAACAGGCGGGACCCTTCGCCTCGGATCGCCGTCCCGATGCCGCTCGGCCGCTGTGACTCCGTCCCGCTTGATCGGATCCCCGTTCCCGCCCGCGCCAGGCGTCGTAGCATAGGATTGAGTTCAACCATGTCTGTCCTTCGAAGCCGCCGGTTCCAGCTCCTCTCCGTGTTCCTGGCGCTCATCGCAGCCACCTTGGTGATCAGTTCGGTGTTTTCGCAGCGTCGCGGCCGGGGCGGCAACCGCTTCTCGGAAATGGAGCGTCGCGGACTTGCCCAGCCCTTCCGGGGCATCAGCACAAACGGCGAGATGGAGCACGGCTTGTTCTCCATCGAGGCGACCGGTGTCTCCACGAAGCCCGTTGTCGACGCGGCAGCCGCCTTCCTCTCAGCATTGACCGAGGAACAGCGCGGGCGCACCACGTTTCCCGTCGACGACGAGGAATGGCGGAAGTGGGCGAACCAGCACAGCTACATTCGCCAGGGCGTCTCCTTCGAGGAGCTCGACGAGCGGCAGAGGGAGGCCGGATTCGCCTTGATGAAGACGAGCCTAAGCGCTCGGGGCTTCAAGCAGAGCCGCGACATCATGCGCCTGAACTACACGCTTGGCGAACTCACCTCCAACTTCGAGGAACTCGACGAGTGGTTCTACTACCTGACCGTGCTGGGCGAGCCGTCCGAGGACAAGCCGTGGGGCTGGCAGGTAGACGGGCACCACCTGATCATCAATTACTTCGTCCTGGGCGACCAGGTGGTCATGACTCCGACGTTCATGGGCTCCGAGCCGGTCATCGCCGAGGGCGGAAAGTACAAGGGGGTGGCTGTCATGCAGGACGAGCTGCGGCGCGGTCTGCATCTGGCGCAGTCCCTCACGCCGGCTCAGCGCGCGAAGGCGGTGATCCAAACGGAAAAGACCGGCAACAATGCGCTCGCGGAGGCGTTCAAGGACAATCTGGACCTGGACTATGCAGGGATTTCGGCAGGCGACCTCAGCGAGGCGCAGCAGGGCCTGCTTCTCTCCGTCGTGGACGGGTTCGTCGGCCACATGTCGGACGGGCACGCGAAGGTCAGGATGGACGAGGTCCGGGACCATCTGGACAGGACCCGCTTCGCCTGGATCGGCGGTTTCGAGGACGATTCGGTCTTCTACTACCGGGTTCACAGCCCCGTCGTGCTGATCGAGTTCGACCACCAGCGCCCCATCTTCATGAGGCTGCCCAGGGTGCCGCAACGCCAGCACGTGCATGCGGTGATGCGGACACCGAACGGCAACGACTACGGCAAGGACCTTCTGCGCCAGCACTACGAGCGGAGCCATCGAGCCGAACTCGACTGAGCCGTCCGGCGCCGGGCCGGCCGCAAAGGGGGCCGCACACCGGACCGTCACGGCGGCATTCCCCTGGAAGGCTGCAGGCCCTGTTCGGGCTCCTGAACGAACTGCCTGGTCCGTCCGGGTCGGCGCGGGCCGTTTCCCCGCCCATTTGAAGCGCAAGCCGGAGACCGCGGGCCGACCGTGGCCCGAATCCGGCGCCTTCGCCGCCGAACGCGCCTTGTGGGCGCTAGCGGGTCGTCGCCGGCGGCATCTCGTCCAAGGCCTTGCTGGCGAGGGCGGCGGCCCGCTCGTAGTCGCTTTCCTTGGCGGCTCGATAGTGGCGCCGGGCCGCTTCAAGCTGTCCCGCATCCCGGTAGAGCCCCGCAAGGTTGTAATGCACGGGACCGTAGTCGGGTGCGATCTCGACGGCCCGCCTGTAGATCGCGATGGCTTGCTCGAACCGACCAAGCGACACCAGGACCGCGCCGAGGTTTCCGTAGGCCTCGACGTATCGCGGTTGCGCGCGAATCGCCTGCCGGAGGCTCTGCTCAGCCTCTCCCGCCCTGCCGGCGTTCGCGAGGACGACCGCGAGATTGCTGAGGGAAGGCGCATGGCCCGGATCCGCCTCGATCGCCTCACGGTATGCGACCGCCGCCTTGTCCGTCTCGCCCAGCAGGTTCCACGAAAGTCCGAGATTGTGCCAGGAGAAGACGCTTCGCGGGTCCCGTTCAATCACCCGCTCGAATTCGCGGATGGCTTCCGGAAACCGTCCGGCCTGGAAGTTCAGGTATCCCAGGTCTTTGCGCTTGCCAAGGTCCCCGGGAGCGATTTCGAGCTGCTTCTCCAGGCCCGCGATCTGGGCCAGACGCTCCTTCCTATGGAAGTCGCGGGCGAGGATTTCCCTGTCGGCGTCGCTGGCGGCAAGAACCTGAAACCAGAGATCCCCCATCTCCTCGAACGTCTTCCAGCCGTAGGTCACCCGCTGGGGCGGATCCCTCGGATTGCGCGGATTCCGCGCGGAGTTGTCGTAGGTGAACCGCATGTGGATGCGGCTGCCCCGGGGCAGTCTGACGGGCTCCAGGTAGCGGTACTCGTCCTGCCAGTCGAACGACCAGTCGTCGATCCGGAGAAGCTGTCTCTCCTCGCCGCCGGGGAGGACGGCCCAACCCCGGACCGACTTGCCCAGGTAGTGGGCGTGCGCGTAGACGTTCAGGACCTCGATGGCCACCGGCGTCCGGTAGGAGTCCTCGATGGCGTAGTTCGACGCTCCGGCCGGGATGTCGATGTCGTTCCGACCCAGCCGGAGGATGAAGGGGGTCCGCTTCGGAGTTTCTCCGGTGAAGTGGAGCCCCAGTGCCGATTGAATCCTCTCGGGCCTTCCCGTGGGGAGCATGTGAAGCTCCAGCACCAGGTCCGTTCCGGGATCGATGCGCCACGCCAGATCCGACTCCAGCAGGGTCGGCTGCTTCCCGGGAGTCCACCCGATCCAGTGTCCTTCCGGGTCGAACACCTCACCGACCGCCATCCCCTCGCTGAAGCCGGGCCCGGGTTCGTGCTCGTCCCGCGAGCGCGCGACTCCCTTTGCGTCGAGCAGTATCCGGGCGTGATGCACGATCGGCGCATTGCGGGGACGAAACTCGAATCCGCGGACATGGCGGGTCCGGTCGATCGGGATCTTCAGCACGAAGCTGCGGAACACGTCCGGCCCCTCGGCGGGAACGGCAAACGGCTCCTCCATCTCCACAACCAGATCCGGCCTGCCCAGCGTCCAGCCCGACGGCCAGGTCGGCGCAGGAGGGAGGTCTTCATTGCGGCCCTCTGGTCGACCGTCCTCGATCCACTCGAGCAGCGTCGCGATCTCCGCGTCCGACATCCGCCGCTCGCCCTCGAATGGGGCGCCGCCGGGCTGCGGAGGCCACGGGGGCATGTAGCGGCTCCTGATCACGTCCCCGATCAGGTCGGCGCGTTTCGCGACATCACTGTAGTCGATCAGGGGAAAGGGACCCGCGCCTCCGGGACGATGGCACGTTCCGCATCGGTCCCAGACGATCGGAGCCACATCACGGTTGAATGTCGGTCCGGCCTGCGCCGCCGTCTGGGCACCGGCCGCGAGGGCGGCGAGAATCACGCCCCAGAGCCCGGGCACCGACCGCATGACTCGATGATATCCGTGCGAGTCGCGGACCGGACTGCGGATCCCCGGAGCCGGTGCGGGGTCAGGCGCCGGACCGGCCCCGCCGCTGGTTCAGAAGTCGAATCGAATGGACAACTGGGTTTCCCGCCCGGGTCGTGCCCGAGTGATGCGCCCGAAGCCTCCACGGATCGCGTCCGATCCTCCGCCGCGGGTGTTCGTGTCGATTCGGTCGAAGTTGGTGCGGTTAAAGGCGTTGAAAAGGTCCACCCGCACTTGGATTCGCATCCCTTCCTCGTTCACATTGAAGTTCTTCGAAAGCGAGACATCGACCTGCCCCAGGCCCGGCCCGTATATCGCACGCCGGCCGAGCGTGCCAGGACGCACGGACCGATTCCGAAACTCGGTCCGCGGCACATTGGAGAACGCCGCGGGATCGAGGTACTGGTAGCGGCCGTTTTCCAGCGAATTGCGGTGGTTGCCCCGAATCGCCGCGGCATGGCTCGAACCGATGAAGTCAGGGCGCGCGCCCGGTCCGCTCGACCCCTGGCGGATGTTCAGCGACGTGCCGGTTTGCGCGGTCCAGATGCCGCCGATCTGCCACCCTCGGAGCAGCAGCCGGCTGGCCGTTCCCCCCGAGGCCCGGAACGGAAGCTCGTATATCCAGTCGGCCACGAAGCGGTGCCGGATATGGAACGGCGTCGGAGCGTGGTTGGAGATGAGGTCGAAGAGGTCCTGCGGCTCCTCCCCTCCGCCGCAGCAGGTGTAATCCCCGCGGAAATACGAAGTGTTGCTCGCCCACGTGTAGTGGAAGTTCGCCAGCAGGTTTCTGGACATGCGCTTCCTGAGAGACGTCTGGAAGCTGTGATAGTCGCTGTTGTCGGCGCTCTGGTAGTAGCGGAACCTGGAGAAGCCGGGAACCTCGAGCCGGCCCGTGTCGCGGCGGTTGCGATTCAGTGTCGGGCTGTAGATCAGCTTGATCCCACGGTTTCCGACATAGGAGATGTCCCAGACCATCGTGTCCGTGAGCTGCCGCTGTATTCCGAACGTCCACTGTAGGCTGTAGGAATTCTCCCAGTTCGGATCGACAGCCGAGCCCGTCACGATGTTGCTCGCGGCCACAAGCGGCAGTGCCTGTTCACGCGTCGCCCCGTAGTTCAGGTTGAACTGCTCGAGCTGCTCGCGGCCCAGATTGGCCTGCGTGGGGACGTCCAGACCGTTGCGCACCAGCTCGACCGGACCCGAGAACAGGTTGAACGGAATGTAGAACACTCCGATGCCGCCGCGGACGACGGTCTTGTCGTCGAGGGACCACGCGAGGCCGAAGCGGGGAGACCACATGTTGTAGTGTTCCTTCCAGACGTCTTCCGAAGGCAGGAACGGACCGAACGGGCCGTCGCGATTGAAGAAGCGGGAGTCCCTTTCGACAGGCACCGTTCCGTAGTCCCAGCGCAGGCCAAGATTCAGCGTCAGATCCTGCGAAACGCGGATGTCGTCCTGCAGGAAGAGCCCAAAGAAATTGCGGCGAATCTCGAACTCGTCCAGACCGAAGTTGAAGAAGGCGCTCTCGGGATTGTTGGCCAGGATGTCGCCGAGTGTGTTGTAGCTGAAGCGGGGCGTGTCCGCGAGGATCCGCCGCGCGTAGTGCACGCGGAAGAGGCCTCCGAACTTCATCGAGTGCCGGCCGCTCGTCTTGGCGAAGTTCTGCTCGAAGGTGGTTGTCGATCCCGTCTTCGAGAACTGTCGCGCCTGGCCCGCATCGGGGAGCCCCGCGCCCAGCACCTTGGCGACGTTGAGCGTCAGCAGCTGGTCGACACGGTGCATGTCCGAGCGGTTGTAGCCGAACCTGGTCTCGGCTGTCGTGGTCGGAGTGATGACGCGATTGAACGTGGCAGCCACGTTCTCGTTCAGGCCGTCATGGACGCGCGGGTTGCCGCGCGCCAGCCTGGGCGTCAACTGCAGGGGCCGTCCCCTGGTGTAGCGGACCGTCAGCAGCGAGTTGCTGTCGATCTGGTAGTCGCCGCGGAACGAGGCGTGGTTGTCTTCGTTCTGCAGTGCGCCGGCTACGCTTGCGAACGCCCTGGCGTCGTCCGGATTCGCCGGGTTCTCGGTCGGGAGGTGCCATGCGTCCCAGTAGGCAGCCGACTCCGGAATTGCCCTTGCGATCTCGTCCCGGAACTTCAGCGACGGTACGAATCCGGTCAGGGGACGCAGCTCGTTCAGGCGGTATCCTTCGAACGCCCCGAAGATGAAGAACTTGTTGCGGACGAGCGCTCCGCCCAGCGAGCCTCCGTACTGGTGGTAGATGCGGGAGGTCTTCCGGGCCAGCAGATGGTTGTTCGCGTTGAGGCCGCCGGCCTGGTACTGCTCGAACGCGCTGCCGTGAATCTCGTTCGTTCCGCCCTTCGTGATGATGTTGAAGTTTCCCGAGGTCGTCTGGGCGATCTCCGCGGAAAAAATGTTCTTGGAGATCTCGACCTCCCTGACGGCTTCAACCGTCACGCCCTTGATGAAGTTGAAGTTCTGGTAGAGCGAAATGGAAGGGAACTCCGAGTCCGGGGCAGCGTCCACGCCGTCAACGGAGAAGGAGAAGCTACGGGGGGCAAGCCCGTTGATCGACACGGTCGTGCCGTCCCCGGCGGAAAGCCCCGTGCCGTTCTGAAGAATGCTCGTGATGTCCCGGCGCCGCAGCGGAAGTTCATGGACTTGCGCCTCATTGAGATTCACATCCTGCTCCGCTGACGAGGTGTTGAGCAGCGGCGCTTCAGCCGTCACATTCACAGTCTCGGTGGTGACCCCGATCTCGAGGACGAACGTCAGGTCCGCCTTCTGTCCGGACGCCAGCGCCAGACCGCTTTGTTCGTAGGCCTTGAAGCCGCTGGAGGTCACGCGGACGGTGTACTGGCCGACCGTCAGGAACGGAATCGTGAATTCCCCGCGGGCGTCGCTCATTGCGGACTTCGCGATTCCGGTGAGATCGTTCAGCGCCACGGCCTCCGCGCCTGGAATCACCGCGCCTGTCGGATCCTGGACACGCCCGTAGATCGTCGCGGTCGTAACCTGCGCGTACGATGCGGTCGCCAGTGCCAGCACCGCAACCATCGGCACCCATAGGCGATGGATTTTCCGTATTCGTCCACAAGTCATGAGTCTGCTTCCCCTTTCGGTTTGGTGTGCGACATGGCACCGCCGGTGTCGCAATCAAACCCGCCAGTTCGCACCGAGCATACTTTCGGTTCAGACACATGTCAATATTCCTGCTTGCGGCCTGGAGGTGACCGTTCGGCTGGACCATGGGCCGCGGCGTACGAAAATGCGGCAAGGACGATCGCGGTCCGCATGGAAAGGCGATTCGCCGCGACCAGTCCTACAAGTCCATGTTTTCGCACCCGCGGGTCGTGGAGGACTTGGTTCGCGGGTTCGACGCCGAACTGTTCGAGGGCGGCGAGGAGTGGGTGGAGCGCCTCGACTTCTCCACGCCGGGGCCGCTGCCAACGGAGCGGATCGACTCGAACCTGCGGGGCCGCTCCAACGACCTGGTCTGGCCCGTCCGCTTCCGCGACGCGGAGGACGGCCTGGAGTGGCTGCACGTGGTACTGATCTTGGAGTTCCAGTCGAGCGTGGACTGGGGCACGGCGCTGCGCATGCAGGGCTACGCGGTCCGGCTGTTCGAAGGCCTGTGGCCGGGGGCGGCGCGCGGTCCGAGGCGACCGGCTGCCGGCGGTGCCGGAGGTCGTGGTCTACAACGGTAGAGTCGCCTGGAGGGCGCCGCAGGCCCTGGCGGACCTGATCGGGAAGGGCACGCGGCGGCCGGTGGAGGCGAAGCCGAGCCGTCCGAAGTCCGCGGGCGGTGGAACTCAGGCCACGATCGCACCGATTCCTCATTGCCCGGGTCCAGGAAGGAACGACGGAGCTCGTAGATGGGCGGCTGGGACGCCAAGCATGTGGAAGCAGTGCCCGGGCCGCTTAAGACAAACCGTGGGAAACTCAGCCGGCAACGGCTTCCGACCGGCTGGGCCCTATCGCGGGTCGGTCGAATGAGATGCTCTTGACCAGCGCGTACACGCCCATCCCCGCAGTCAGTTCCAGATCCGCAGAGGCGTCGCGGGTGATCCTTGCTCGCAACCGCCCTCCCCCGACATCAACGAGAACCTCGGCAAAGGCCGTCTCGGCATCCTCGGCGATCTCCACGATCGTCCCTTCGAGGATGTTCCTCACGCTGATCGCCGCAGGTCTCGACTTCGCGAGCACAACATCCCGAGCGCGAATTCGCAACCGGACCTCGTCCCCCACGCGGAGGTCAGCGCCGGGAATGACGATCTCCTGCCCGTTGAGAACCAGGCGGGTCATTCGGAACCGCGGGTCGTGACCGGCGACCCGCGCTCTCAGCACCACACCGGCCTCGAATGGTCCGGCGCTCAGTTCCAGGTCGAGGCGCTCAAGGACGCGGTCGACGGGACCCGCGGCAACCGGCCGCCCGTTCGACAGCACCACGATCTTGTCAGCGAGACGCGCGACCTCGCGGATGTCGTGGCTGACGTAGATGATGGGAATCGACAGCCGCTCGTGCAGAGCCTCGAGATAGGGGAGGATTCCCTCCTTCGCGACCTGGTCCAGACCGGAAAGCGGTTCGTCCATCAGGAGCAGACGGGGCCGCGAGAGAAGGGCGCGGCCTATCGCGACGCGCTGGCGCTCGCCCCCGGAAAGCGCCGAAGGCGAGCGGTTCACGAGACTGCCGATCCCTAGCAGGTCGACGACGTCATCGAACGGCAGGAGGTCATCGGATCCGGTCTCCGCTGCCCGGCGCGCTCCGTACTGCAGATTGCGGTGCACGGAGAGATGGGGGAACAGGCTTGCTTCCTGAAACACATACCCGACAGCCCGCCTGTGGGGCTTCCGGAACAGCCCGGCGGCGTCGTCCTGCCAGACTTCCCCGCCGACCGTCAGCGAGCCGGCCATCCGACTGAGGCCCGCCACGCACCGCAGCACCGTCGTCTTGCCGCACCCGGACGGGCCGTATAGAACCGTGATTCCCCGAGTCGGAGCCTCGAACTCGACATCTAGCCAGAATGCGCCGAGCGATCCAGAGAACCGCGCACGGATCAAGTCTCGGTCCGCACTCATGGGATCCGCCGCTCGGAACGCTTCAGATGCACCATCATCAGGAGGATCACGGCGAACGAGAACACGAGCATGCCGCCGGCGAGCGCATGCGCACGCGCCCATTGCAGCGTCTCGACATACTCGAAGATGGCGATCGAAAGGACCTTGGTCTCGCCCGGGATGTTTCCCCCGATCATCAAGACCACCCCGAACTCGCCAATCGTGTGGGCGAAGCCGAGCACTGCACCCGAAACGATTCCGGGCCTGGCCAGGGGAATCGCGACCGTCCAGAAGGCGTCCCATGGACTGGCTCCGAGCGTGGCTGCGACCTCGAGCGGGCGGCCCCCCACGGCTTCGAAGGAATTCCGGATCGGCTGCACCACGAACGGCATCGAGTAGACCACCGAACCGGCGAGGATTCCTTCGAAGGTGAATGCCAGCGTTCGGGCGCCTGTGAGACCCGCGATCCAGCCGCCCGGGCCGCCCGGGCCGAGCGCCAGCAGGAGGTAGAAGCCGAGCACTGTCGGCGGCAGCACGAGCGGAAGCGCCACGACGGCCGCCACGACCTCCTTCCAGCGCACGCTGGTTCGGGCAAGCCACCACGCGATCGGCGTGCCGACGATCAGCAGCAGAACCGTCGAGGCGGCCGCAAGCTTGAGCGTCAGGACGACCGGCGGCCAGAGGCTGGCTGAATCAAGCACGGCTCACTCCCCACGCCCGTATCCATACTTGGCAAGAATCTCAAGCACCTCGCCGCCGGCAAGAAACGCGAGGAACGCCTTGGCCGCATCGTTCCCGGCGCCTCGCACGAGCAGCACGGCATCCTGCCGGATGGCCCTGTGCAGTCGTGTCGGCACGATCCAGCGCGACCCCTCCGCATGGTACGCAATCTGAGACAGCGCCACGAAGCCGAGCTCGGCGTTGCCGCTCCGCACGAACTGGTACGCCTGAGCCACACTCAATCCGCGGACAACACGGTCGCTCACGAGGCCTAGAACCCCGAGCTCCCGCATCGCCTCCACCGCTGCCTGCCCGTACGGCGCCACGGACGGCTCCGCAACGGCGAGCTTGGAGAAGCGTGGGGCTGTGAGCACCTCCGGACCGTGCACAAGGCCAGTGTCGGCACTGAACAGTGCGATCCGGCCGAACGCGTAGGTGAACTGGCTGCCCGCCACGGCCAGCCCCTCGTCAACGGCCTTCGCCGCCCTTGCGCGGTCCGCCGCCAGGAATGCGTCAAACGGGGCGCCGAATGCGATCTGGGCGAAGAGCTGACCGGTCGAACCGAAACTGAATGTGACCGCGTGGCCCGTCGCCGTTCCGAATGCCGACCCGATCTCCTCCGCCGCGTCCCGAAAGTTCGCAGCACACGCCACTCGAACCTCAGTCGCTGACGCCGGCCCCGCCGCAAGCAGCCCAACCGTCAACAGAACGGTGGCCGCAAGGTGTGAGCCGCGCCTGCCAGTCGTCAAGTCCGGTCCTCCTGCAGACCCCAGGAGTGGCGGGGCTCCGCCATCCCGAGAATCGCTTCAAGCCGTCTGGGCGCCGGCCACTGACTCCGCGGTCAGCTCGAGCACCTGGCCCGCAGGCAGCTCCGCTGCGATCTCCCTGCCGTCGTACCTGACCGTGAGCGGCTTGCCGGTCCGGGACTTGATGCTGGCCTTGACCAGCTGCATGTCGCGCCATTCGATGTCCACCTCGAATCCGCCCCTGGCCCGCAGGCCGGTGACTCGGCCGCCCGGCAGAGCGCGCGGCAGCGCCGGCAGCAAATGCAGGAAACCGGCATGCCCCCTCTGCACCGAACTGTCTCCCAGCGGCGTGCCGTGCGGATCGTGGCTTTGGAGAAGCATCTCGACGATTCCGGCGGTGGCGCCAAAGTTGCCGTCGATCTGGAACGGGGGGTGTGCATCGAAGAGGTTGGGGTAGAGGCCGCCCCTGCGCCCGTCGAGTGCTCGCGTATTTGTTTCCGGGACTGGGGCGAGCAAGCCCTCAAGAATCCTGAACGCGCGGTCGCCGTCCAAGAACCGGGCCCAGAAGTTGACCTTCCAGCCCATGGACCAGCCCGTCGCGCCGTCTCCGCGGAACTCGAGCGACTTCCGGGCGGCCGCGAACTGGTCGGGAGTGCCGTAGGGCGTGATCTCGACGCCGGGATGGAGTCCGAACAGGTGCGACACATGGCGATGCTTGTTCTCCGGATCGTCGATGTCCTCCATCCACTCCTGAAGCTGGCCGAGGCGGCCGATGCGGTTGGGGGCGATCCTCGACCGCACTCTTCCGAGCTCCTCCCGGAACGGTTCGTCCACCTCGAGCGTCTCGGCCGCTGCGATGGTGTTCCCCATCAGATTGCGGATGATCTGGTGGTCCATCGTCGGGCCCATTACGAGTCCGCCTGTCTCGGGCGAATTGCTGGGTCCTGAAATCAGCCATTCGCCGTCAGGCGACTCGACAAGCACATCCAAGAAGAATTCGCACGCCCCCCGCATGAGCGGATAGGCGATCTCCCTCAAGAACTCCTCGTCAGCGCCGAAGAGGTAGCGCTGCCACAGGTTCTGGCAGAGCCACGCTCCGCCCGTCGGCCAGATGCCGTGGTTCGAGTGGTTGATCGGAGCCGTGCCCCTCCAAAGGTCGAAGTTGTGATGGAGGACCCAGCCTCGGGCGCCGTAGTGCTCGCGAGCGGTCTCGGCGCCTGAGGCGGCGGTTTCCCGCAACGCCGCGAACAGGGCCTCCTGTGTTTCCGCCATCGCCGTCGGCTCCGCCGGCCAGTAGTTCATTTCCGTGTTGATGTTCACCGTGTACTTGCTATCCCACGGCGGCTTGTCCAGGTCGTTCCAGATGCCCTGCAGGTTGGCCGGCTGGCACGCTCCGCGGCTCGAGGAAGCCAGCAGGTATCGGCCGTACTGGAACAGGAGCGTAACGAGCTGCGGGTCCGCACGGGACGCGAACCTCTCGATGCGCTTGTCCGTCGGCTCGGCGGCCGCCTCGCTCGATCCGAGATCCAGCCGGACACGGTCGAAGATCTCGCGGTGGCTGGCGGCATGCTCCGCACGAAGGGCGTCGTGCGGGATCCCGCTGGCTGCCCGCAGAGCGGATGTCGTGCGCTCGGCCGGATCCCCGGAGACATCGCGGAAATCGACGAAGTTGGTGGCGCCGGCCAGCAGCAGTGTCGCTTCGCTCGCATCCTGCACGCTCAGGCGTTCCCCCGTAATCGAGACCCTCCCGTCCGATGTCGCCAGGAGCCTGGCCTCGAACCTGATCGCACCGTCTTCGACATGCCCCGCAAGCCTGAGGGCGCCGGATTCCTCGCCGACGGAGTCGACCGGGTGGGATGTCCGGAATTCCGCCGCGAACGACAGACGGCGGTTGCCGCTTGCGGTGAGATGCAGGACCAGGACCTGCCGGGGGAAGCTGCACAGAACCTCCCCGGTGTGGCGAACTCCGCCGGAAGTGAACTCCACACGCGCCACGGCATTTTCGATGTCGAGGGACCGCCGGTACTGGCTGATGTCGGACTCGTCCACGCCGCTCCGCTCGATGAGCAGGTCGACAAAGGACTGGTAGGCCTTCTGCCGGAACGGAACGCTCATGAACCGCTCCATGGCGAGGTCCTCGGCCTGCTTCTGTCTCCCCTCGAACAGGAGCGACCGGATCCGGCCAAGCCATCTTCTGGAGCCCGGGTTCGCATAGCTGCGGGGCCCGCCCTGCCAAACCGTGTCCTCGTTGACCTGGATTCGCTCGGACGCCGTGCCGCCGAAGACCATTGCGCCAAGGCGCCCGTTCCCGACCGGCAGCGCCTCCACCCATTTCTCCGCCGGACGCGAGTACCAGAGCTGGAGCGCCTGCCGTGCGGCCGGATCGAGGCCGCAGGCCGAGGCGCCGACGCAGCCTGCAACGGACGCAAGGAAACCGCGACGGTCGATCGGGCCGGGCATTGCGAATAGTGTAGTGCCGAACGGCCTCGGACGGCGGCCGCGCAAGGCCCGCGTGCCGCCGTCGGGCTGTCTATACTCAAGGGCTCGACGGAGCCGCCGCCCGCCGTCCGAGACGCACGCCCATGCATCAGTGCGCCAAACGATTCGTCCTTGCCGTGTTCCTGCTTCCGGCGCCGGCTGACCCGCAGGCCCCGCCGCCCGGCCATGTGGACCCCATTCCGGTGCTGGACGCGGCGGCAGAGGCGATGGGCGTCGATCAGCTGCACTGCGTGAGCTTCTCGGGGGAAGGATACGCCGGGATGGTCGGCCAGAACATCACCCAGAACACGGACTGGCCGCGCGGCGAGGCCCTGAGAGCGTATTCCCGCACGATCGACTTCAGAAACGGCGTGTCCGTCGAACGTTTCTCCCGCAAACCCGGAATGAATCCGGCTTCGTGGAAGTACGGACCGGGATGGCTGGGCGGCACGCCTCTGCAGCGGCACGAACGGCAGACGTTCGCAGTCAGCGGCCGGCATGCCTGGCACGCCGACGGACCGGGCCGGCCGGTGCCGGCGCCCCGCAGCGCCGAGTTGTGGCAGCTCGACATGTGGATGACCCCGCACGGGTTTGTCCGGGCCGCCCGCATGCCCGGCGCGAATCCCACGGCGATCTGGCGCTGGGAGCTTGGCGAGAGCGGCCGGGACGGCGCAACGACCGGAGGCATCCCCAAGGTCTTCGTGGTTTCGGCCACGGTGCTGGGCAAGTATCGGGTCAACGCCACGGTCAGGGAGGGACACATCGTTCAGCGCACTCAGACACGTGTGCCTCACCCCGTTCTGGGCGACATGAACTACGAGCACGAGTTCAGCGAGTGGACCGACCTCGGCGACGGAATCCTCTTTCCCGCCGGATGGCACCGTCACGACGGCTGGGACGACGAGCGCCAGGTGCCTCTTCTGACCGGCGGCCACAACAGCTTCGGCGGGAGCTTTCCCGACATGACGGCAAACGACTGCGAGCAGGTGAGTGTGCCCGCCGAGGTTCTCTCGGCGGCGCCGCGGCCACCGTCGTCCGTGGTCCCGACGGTGCTCGCAGAAGGCGTCTGGCTTCTCGGAGGCGGCACGCACAACAGCGTTGCCGTCGAGTTCTCCGACTTCGTGGCAGTAGTCGAGGCTCCCCTGGACGAGCGGCGGTCGCTGGCCGTGATCGACAAGGTCGTCGAACTCGTACCGGACAAGCCGATCCGGTTCCTGGTCAACACGCACGACCACTACGACCATCTCGGCGGGATCCGCACTTACCTTCACGTGGGAGCGACGATCGTCACACACCAGCGCAACAGGATGTTCTACGAGAGCGAGCTGCTGAATTACGTCCCCCGCATGCTCGAGCCGGACATGGTCTCGCTCTATCCGCCCACCGAGATTTCGGAGGGCTACACGATGGAGGACGTGGACGAGAAGTACATCCTGGGCGACGGCGAGCGCTTCCTGGAGATCTTCTATGTGCAGGGCCTCGGCGTGCACGTGGAGGGAATGCTCATGGCGTACCTGCCTCGCGAGCGGATCCTGATCCAGGCGGACCTCTACGATCCCGGGCTTCTTCCCGAGGACCACCCCCGTCCAACGCAGGAGGAAAGGGTGCTGCTCCGGAATGCCCGGCAAAACGGCCTGCATCCGGAGACCGTTGCGCCGATCCACGGGGACCCGACCGCATGGGGCGACTTCCTTCGGGAGACGCGGCAGGAGGAGTGACGGCGGCGTTCAGGCGATGAGCTCCGGTATCACCTGGCCTCCGACCTGCGAGAGCTGCTTGAAGCGGCCGCCGTGAAAGTACGTGAGGCGGTTGTCGTCCAGACCCATGAGACGCAGCCAAGTCACATGCAGGTCCTTAAGGGGGTGGACGACCTCCACGGCCCGGTTTCCGACTTCGTCGGTGGCGCCGACGACCGTGCCGGCGGGAGTGCCTCCGCCCGCCATGACCACGACCATTGCGTCGGCGTTGTGACCCCTGCCGTTGGCGTCCACTCCGCCGCGACGGTTGTTGTCGGGAGTCCTTCCGAATTCCCCGGAGCAGACCACGAGCGTCTCGTCCAGCATGCCGCGCTGGCGGAGGTCGCGGACAAGAGCCGCCAAGGGCTTGTCGATGCTCTGAATGCGCGACGAGTGGTTCCGCTCCAGAAAGTCGTGGCTGTCCCATCCTCCGGAGAAGATCTGAACGAAGCGCACGCCCTGTTCGACGAGCCTGCGGGCCAGCAGGCACTGCCTGCCGAACGCCCTCGTCGGCTCGCTGTCGAGGCCGTAGGCCTCCTTGGTGGCGTCAGACTCGCGGGTGAGGTCGACAATGTCGGGCACCTCCGCCTGCATCCGGAAGGCCAGCTCGTAGCTCTCCATGCGGGCCGCCAGCTCGTCGTGGGACGGATGGCGCTCCGCGTGGGCGCGATTCATCTTCGCGAGCACGTCGAGGCTTCGCCGCTGCTGCTGTCGGGTCTTCCACGCGGGCGGCTGCAGATCCAGCAGCGGTGATCCGGCGGGCCGCAGCAGCGTGCCTTGGTAGTGGGCGGGCAGAAAGCCGTTGGACCAGTTCCCCGCCCCGCCCTGCGGGAACGCAAGCTCGGTCATCACGACGTACCCCGGGAGGTTCTGGTTCAGGCTGCCGAGACCGTACGCGACCCAGGCCCCGACGCCGGGATCCGCGCCCAGCGTGCTTCCGGTGTTGAGGTGGTAGAGGGCATCCGGGTGGTTGACCGACTGCGCCTGGCACCCCCGGTAGATGCACAGCTCGTCGGCCACGTCCCGCTCGCCGAGATGCACGAAGCGGTCGCACATCTCGATGCCGGAATTCCCGGTCTTGCGGAACGTGAACGGGCTTCCGACGTAGAACGTCTTGGCCGTCAGCTCGACCAGGACCTGGTTCGGGTCGCGGGCGGACTCCGTCAGGTGTAGCTCGGTCAGCTTTGGCTTCGGGTCGAACGTGTCCATGTGCCCGGGCCCGCCCTCCAGCACGATGAAGATGCAGGCCTTGGCCTTGGCCGGCAGCATCGATTCCTTCGGGGCGAGCGGACCGGCGGCGGGGGCCTCGCCCGCCAGCAGGCCCGTGAACGCCAGCGTCCCGGCGGATGCCCCGAGCCCGAAGAGCAGCTCGCGCCGGCCCAGGCGAACCGCCTCTTGCCGTCCGGATACTCCCGCAGATCGGGAATCGCGTTTCACGAAGTCAGTAGACATAGGCAACCTCGTTGGAGTTGATCAGCAGGAGGCAGAAGTCGGCAAGTGCCCTGGTCTTCGGCCCGACATCCCATGGCTCCGTGTCCCGAGTGTACTCCTCGTAGGCCGGAAGCCACTCCTCGTACTCGAACGGGGCGCCCGTGAACTCCTCCACCAGGGATCGGGTGATTCGCGTCGGAAACGCATCCGGAACGGGCGTGTGCGACTTGTGGTGTGACTCCATTTCCGCCAGGTACGAGGCCAGTTCGCGGGCCAGGGCCTCTTCGGCGGGCCGATTGAAGGCAAGCTGGAAGGCCCTCTCAATTCGCAAAGCGGAATCGCGCGCTTCCCGCTCGATTCGCAGCGCAAACGCGATGGAGCGGTTGGTCAGGTAGTCCGAGTTCATCATCGTCAGCGCCTGCGGACTCACCGACGAGGAATCGCGGCGCTCGCAGGAGTCGTTGGGGCTGGGCTGATTGAACACCTCCATGAGAGGATCGGCCTGGCCCCTGACGCGGTAGGCGTATATCGACCGGCGGTTCCTTTCGGCCGGCGTGCGGGACGGCTGGTAGGCGGGCGCAATGGAGAACTGAATCATGCGGGGCTGCAGGGCGACATCCAGGTTGATCTCCGGCATGGCCGGCACCCCGCCCATCTCCACATTCAGCTCCCCGGACAGAAACAGCATGGTGTCGCGCAGTTCCTCGGCCGCCAGCCGGCGCGGCTCGAAGTACGCAAGCAGCCGGTTCTCCGGGTCCCGGTCACGTACCTGTCTCATGTCGGCTCGCTCGCCGCTCTGCCTGTAGAGCTCGGAGGTCATGATCAGCCGGTGCAGGCGCTTGATCGACCAGCCGTTCCGAACGAAGTCGGTCGCGAGCCAGTCCAGCAGGTCCGGATGGGTCGGCTTGCCCCCCAGGCCGCCCAGATTGTTGGGCGTAGCGACGAGGCCGCGGCCGAAATGATGCGCCCAGATCCTGTTGACGATCGACCTCGCCGCCAAGGGGTTGCGCGGATCGACGATCCAGCGCGCCAGCGCCAGACGACGGCCGGACAGACCCTCCGGCAGCGCATACGGCCCGTTGCCGCTCCCGTACGCGGTTGGCAGCTGGGTGGCGCTCAGGACTCCGGGACTCACCGCCTCGCCGGGCGCGTGCACCGATCCGCCGTCCAGGATCCTCGAGTCCGGGCGCCAGTCCGGGTCGAGCCTGGACGGGACCCTCAGCTTTCGTCCGTTGCCGGGGACGTAGTCCGGCCCGTTGAAGACCGACTGCGCCATGGGCTCGTAGCGCTCCAGCCGTCTTGTCCAGATCCACTCGTCCTGGCGACGGACCTTGAGCCGACCCTCGTCCTGGGGCGTCAGCCCGTGGAAGCGCGGCGGCTTTTCCTCGTCGGGAAGCTTGGTCCGCTTTGCGCTCGGCACGTACTCGAGGCCGCGCTCCTCGAACCATTCGCGAGCCGCGCTCTCGATCTTCTCCTCGAGGATCTTCTTGTGCCGGGTCGCGAAGTCTCGGAGCCGGGCCACGTGCTCCCGTCCCTGCTCGAACCCCGACAGATTCTCCCAGGGCAGGAACCCTGCCTCCCGCTCTGCCATCTGGGTCGTCGCAAATGCCGAGTAAATGCGGTAGTAGTCGCGCGTCGGCACCGGATCGACCTTGTGGTCGTGGCACTTGGCGCAGCGGAGCGGCATCGAGAGGAACGCCTGGCCGACGCTGTTCACCACATCGTCCAGATACGCCTGCCGGGCCATCTTCTTCGGGACCATCGCCGAGCCCCAGGGGCCCATGCGCAGGAAGCCGGTCGCCACGAGCATTTCGGGATCGTCCGGCCGCAGCTCGTCGCCGGCGAGCTGCTCGAGTACGAAGGAGTCGTATGGCTTGTCGGCGTTCAGCGAGCGGATGACGTAGTCGCGGTAGCGCCAGGCGTTGGACCGCTCGTAGTCATTGGAGTTTCCGGCAGTGTCGGCGTAGCGGACGACATCAAGCCAATGCCGCCCCCATTGCTCGCCGTAGCGGGGATTCGCGAGGAGCCGGTCGATCAGGCTCTCCCACGCGTCCGGCCCGGAATCGCCAAGGTACCGCCCGGCCTGTTCCGGGGACGGCGGCAAGCCGGTCAGGTCGAATGTGGCTCGCCGGAGGAGTGTTCGTCGGTCCGCCTGAGCGGCCAGGCTGATGCCGGCCTCGGCCAGCTTTCTTCTGTGAAAGGCATCGATCGGATTCCATCCGCCGAAATCGGGAACAGCCGGCCGCCGCAGCGGCTGGAAGGCCCAGATGTCGTCGGGCCGGTACAGGCGCCGAGTCCATTCCTCGCTCTGGCCGCCGCTCGTCCGAACCCGCACGCCTCGCCCGGAACCCGGCGCGGCCGGCTCCTCGTTTCGAATCGCCGCGATCTCGTCGTCCGTGGGCCACGGAGCTCCGGCGTCGATCCAGTCCCGCAGGGCGGCGATCGCCTCAGGCCCGAGCCGGTCATTTTCCTTGGGGGGCATGACGAGTTCGGAGGACTCGCCCGAGACCGCAAGCATGAGACGGCTCCCGGCGGCGTTTCCGGGCACGACCGCCGGAATCCCCGACTGGCCGCCGCGCAGCATGCCCGCCCGGCTGCCGAGGTCGAGCTCGCCGAGCAGCACCTGCGGATCCTGTCCGTGGCACGCAAGGCATTTCGCCTGCAGCACGGGCTTGACCTCAAGCGCAAACAGACGGTCCCCGAGGCTGGATGCCGGACCCGCGAGCAATGCACTCGCCCAGCCGGAGCCCAGCAGGCAGACAGTTACCAGAAACCGAACCGGGTGCATCCTCACCATCACCTGCCGGAAGGCCACATCCGAAAACCAAGTGCCTCCCGGCCCCTCTGCGACACTTGAATTGTACATTTTGGGATCTTGTGGTGTCGTCCCGCGCCGCCCGAATCTGGGAAGACTCGGATATCGGAATTGTCCCGGGAGAGGGCCACGGCGAGACGGTTCCCCGGCATCGAACCGACCGGGCACACACTCAAGCCATGCGGAAGCAGCGGTGCCGGCGCGCAGCCCCAGTCCGGAGATTCCCGCCGAGGGATCCGAGACCGGGAAGGCGCTATCCTACCCCCGCAGCAGCCACCCCGAGACTGCTCCGCGCAAGAACCGGCCGATGCGACTCGTGAAGACCGCCCCCGCCTTGCTAGCCCTCGGTTTGCTCGCTTGCAGCCAGCACGGCGGAGAGCCGGAATCGCCGGCTGGCCGGAGGCCGAACGTCGTGCTGATCATGGCCGACGACCTCGGCGCGGAGACGCTCGCCTGCTACCGCAACACCGCCTATTCGACTCCGCGCCTGGACCTTATGGCGAGGGAGGGCGCCCGCTTCGAGAACGCGTTCGCCACCCCGGTGTGCAGTCCCACACGGGCCATGATCCTGACCGGGCTCCATCCCAGCCGCACCGGCATTCTGGAACGGCTGGACAGCCCCGACGACACTGACAGGACAAACCGCCTGCCGGTTCATCTGGAGACGTTCGCACACGCCTTCCGGAACCACGGCTACGCAACCGCGATCGCGGGAAAATGGCACCTCGGAGACTTCCAGGCGCACCCGGACCAGCCGGAGTCCCACGGATTCGACGAGCATTGCCTGTGGGTGCAGTACTGGGACGGCGAGCGTCGGAGCCGCTACTACGCGCCTCACAACTGGGAGGACGGCGAGTATCGGATCCACGGTCAGGACACCTACGGGCCTGATTACTACACCGACTTCCTGCTTGGGTTCATGGAGCGCAACCGCGACCGACCCTTCCTGGCCTACTACCCGATGAATCTCGTTCACGGCCCGCTGGTCCCGCCCCCAGGGCTGGACGGTCTGGCTGCAAGCAGGTACCCGGACGACCTCGGAGCCGCGGAGCGCAAGGCAGGTCACATGATCACCTACATGGACGCGATCGTGGGGAGGCTGCTGGATAAGATCGACGGGCTCGGTCTTGCAGAGAACACGCTGGTCGTCTTCACCGGAGACAACGGCACTTCGACGAGCCTGGTGAGCCGGCTCGGCGACCTCTCGGTGAGGGGCGGCAAGCGAACAATGAATGAAGCCGGGACGCGGGTGCCCCTGATTGCGCGCTGGCCCGGCACCGTTCGCCCGGGCGTGCGGGACGCGCTCTTCTCGCTTCTGGACATGAAGCCCACGCTCCTGTCCGTCGCGGGCATCGAGACGGACCATCCGACGGACGGCATGGATCTCTCCCACAGCCTGAGGGGCGAGCCCGGCGTCGACCGGGAGAACTTCTACATGTCGTTCGAGGGCGACCTGCACTTCGTGCGAAACAAGTGGTTCCGGCTGCACGAGGACGGCCGGATGTACGACGTTCCCGTCACGAGCGACGAGTCCCGGTACGGGATGGAACCGCTGCCGCCCGAGCCCCGGACCAGCGAGGCAAGGGGCCGCCTACAGGAGCTGCTGGATGCCTACATGCGCGTTCGCAAGACCGACGAGTCGTACAGCATTGTTCCGTTCGGAACCGGAGGGGACGTGTTCAGGAACGCCCAGAATCCAGAGGGCGGATAGGGCGCTTCCCGTGGGCCGTGGCGGTCCCCCAGCCCATGAGGCGGGGCGCAACCCGCACCGTCCGCCGGAATCCGGCAGGCCGGAAGCGTCCAAGGCTTGGAGGATCCGCAGGGGACGGGTACAGTAAAACCCGAGCCATGTCCAGGCGCCTCCTGCCGATCGGCATCCAGAGCTTCCGCAACCTCCGCGAGCGCGGCTGCTACTACGTGGACAAGACCGGCTACGCGCTGCGCATGGTCGAGCAGGGCACGCACTACTTCCTGTCGCGGCCGCGGCGCTTCGGCAAGAGCCTGTTCCTCGACACGCTGAAGGAGCTGTTCGAGGGTGGCCGGGACCTCTTCGAGGGGCTGGAGATCTGCGGGCGATGGGACTGGTCGGTGCGGCACCCGGTGGTGCGGCTGAGCTTCGGCAGCGGCAACTTCAAGGTGCCGGGCGACCTCAACGCGGATCTGTTGGAACAGCTGGATGCCCTGGAGACCGACGCAGGGGTGGAGCCGCGCCACGCCACGGCGCGCGGGCGATTCCGCCACCTCCTGCGCGCCTTGCATCGCCAGACTGGGCAGCAAGTGGCGGTGCTGGTCGACGAGTACGACAAGCCGATCCTGGACGCGCTGGAGGACGAGCCGGCCGTCGCGCTGGCGAACCGCGACTACTTGCGGGGCCTGTACGCGACGGTCAAGGACAGCGACGCCCACATCCGCTTCTGCTTCCTGACGGGAGTCAGCAAGTTCTCCAAGGTCAGCCTCTTTTCAGGCCTGAACAACCTCCGCGACATCACGCTGAACCCGGCCTACTCCGCCGTGTGCGGCTACACGGAGGCCGACCTCGACGCGGTGTTTGCGCCGGAACTCGAGGGTCTTGATCGGGAGCGCGTCCGCGAATGGTACAACGGCTACAGCTGGGGCGGTGCGGAGAGGGTCTACAATCCCTTCGACGTGCTGCTGCTGCTGGCCGACCGCGAGTTCGGCCCGTGGTGGTTCGAGACCGGCACGCCGCGGTTCCTGGTGGAGACGCTGGTCGAGCGCGGCATCCCGACGCCGAGCCTGGAGGGGATGCTGGCCAGCAACGACCTGCTGTCGACCTTCGACGTCGGCGACATCGCGACCGAGGCGCTGCTGTTCCAGACCGGCTATCTCACTGTGGAGGGGATCGAGAGGCGCGGCGGGAGGCGCCACTACCGGCTGGGCTATCCCAACCGGGAGGTGCGCCAGAGCCTCAACGAGAGTCTGCTGAGCCGCCTGGTGCAGGACAGGTCGCGCCAGGAAGCGCACAGCGTGTCCCTGTACGACCGGCTCCACTCGGCCGACATGGCCTGTCTGGAGGAGCTGTTCCGGGCATTCTTCGCGAGCATCCCGCACCAGTGGCACACGCGGAACGAGATCGCACGCTACGAGGGCTACTACGCGAGCGTGTTCTACTCTTACTTCGCGGGTGCGGGCATGGACGTGAGGGTGGAGGAGAGCGGCAGCGCGGGGCGGCTGGACATGGCGGTGCGGGCGGGCGGCCGGGTGTATCTGTTCGAGTTCAAGGTGGCGGAGCGCGCGGGTCCCGGGGCGGCGCTGGCCCAGCTGAAGGAGCGGGGCTACGCGGACAAGTACCGGCACCTAGGGGAGCCGGTGCATCTGGTGGGAGTGGAGTTCAGCGAGAGGGACCGGAACGTGGCGGGCTTCGAGACGGAGCGGGCCTGAGCGGGGAGGCGGCCCGGCCGACTCCGGGCACACGGGTCGGTCGGCGGGCCTTGGCCTCGCGCGGGTCCTGCTCGTGCGCAGTTGCTGCGATTCGAGACTCGCGGAGGCCTCTTGCCCCAGCCAGACGCTCGACAGCCCGCACAGCGATTGACTGCGGGATCTCGCCTCCCGAAGCGCAAGCGTGCTCGGTCCGGTCCGGTCAGCTCGTGATTTGCATGCGGGGCGACTGTCCGAGCCATTCGGCCGCCCGTCTCCGAGGCGGCGGCGGCGATCCTCAACGATGTGCACCGTGCATGGTCGATCCAAGCCCCGGGAGGTGCGGACTGCGGGATCGGCAGCTGCTTGGAGGATCGTCCGGGGACGGGTACAGCAGTAGCTGCGTCATGTCCCGGTCCCCCCCGCCTGCCGACCGGCATCCAGACCTTCCGCGAGCTTCGGGAGAGCGGCTGCTGCTACGGGGACAAGACCGGCTACGCGCTGCAGATGGCCGAGCAGGGCAAGCATTACTTCCTGTCGCGGCCGCGGCGCTTCGGCAAGAGCCTGTTCCTTGACACGCTGAAGGAGCTGTTCGAGGGAGTGGATGCCTGCGATCACTGGGAGTGGTCGGTGCGGCTGAGCTTCGGCACCGGCAACTTCAAGGTGCCGGGCTACGTGGAGGCGAACCTGACGGCCCAGCTCGACGCCATCGAGGATCAAGCCGGGGTCCAAGGTCGCTACTATGCCGGGCCTGAGCGCTTCCGCCACCTCCTACGCGCAATACATCACCAGACTGGGCAGCAAGTGGCGGTGCTGGTCGACGAGTACGACCTGCCGATCCTGGACGCGCCGAAGGAGCCGGGCGTCTCGGTGGCCAGTCGCGACGATCTGCGGGACCTGTACGCGACGATCAAGGACATTGGCGCCCACATCCGCTTCTGCTTCCTGACGGGAGTGAGCAGGTCCCTAAAGGCCAGCCTCTTCTCGGGCCTGAACAATCTGGTCGACGTGACCATGGACCCGCAGTATTCGCCCGTCTGCCGATACACGGAGAACGACCTCGACACGGTGTTCGCCCCGGACGTCGAGGGTCTCGACCGGGAGCGCGTCCGGCAGTGGTACGACGGCTACCGCCGGGGCGGCGAGGAGACGGTCTACAATCCCTTCGACGCGCTGCTGCTGCTTCGCAACCGCAGGTTCAGGGCGTGGTGGTTCGAGACTGGGACGCCGACATTCCTGGGAGCGCGTCAGGACGGCTCCCGCCCGCAGCAGCCCCTCGGGCGTGGTGGTGCGAGTGCTCGCCTGGCCTGCCGCCGCGCTCACGTCGCGATTATAGCGACCTC
The DNA here is from genome assembly GCA_028819255.1 of Bryobacterales bacterium. GTDB lineage: Bacteria > Acidobacteriota > Terriglobia > Bryobacterales > UBA6623 > VXMF01. The sequence continues at coordinate 37,479 of JAPPMB010000160.1, forward strand.
GGGGCTAGTAAACGGATCCGTCGCGCATCAGGCGCTCGATGTGATCCTCAAGCGGCTGCTGGCCCTTTTCTCGGATGCAGCGTCGCAGCATCGGAACGTCGTCGATATCGATAAGAAATCCGATCTTTAGTTCCTCGCCGAATGTTTTCTCCCACTCGATCGAGACTAGATCCAATTCGTCCCAGCCAGCCATCCACGTTTACCTTAGTCCATGCCCTTGATGTACTCAATGGCGTTTCGCGCCGCATTCGGCGCAATTTTGAGAATCAGCCGCTCGCCGAACGGTCCGGCGCCGAGCGTGACGACGATGTTCGCGAAGATCTCCGCATAGCGGAACGTCGGGCGGCGCCTGTAGTACGTATCCGTGGAGACGCTGGTGGAGCGGGGCGTCCATGCCGCGACGCTTGGGGGATGCTGGCCAGCGACCGGCGGCTGTCGACCTTCGATGTCGGCGACATCGCGACCGGGCGCTGCTGTTCCAGACCGGATGCCTCACCGTCCTAGGAGCACCGATTTTCACAGACATAATTGGCCCTAATCTGGGCATTTGCGGAAGGCTA
>JAPPMB010000088.1:0-2102 GCA_028819255.1 Bryobacterales bacterium
CCCCCCCCCCCCCCCCCCCCCCCCCCCCCCCCCCCCCCCCCCCCCCCCACGACGGAGGGAGCGGAAGACGCCGGCGTCCACGAAGTAGAACCTCGGATGCACGGCCGTTCGCCGGCGCGCCCTCCTGGTGAAGACAGGCACGCGATACGCGAGCAGCAGGTCCTCGACAATCTCAACGAATCCCGCAACGGTCTTGCGGCTGACCGCACACTCGCGGGCGACTTCGCTGACGTTGAGCGCGCAACCGTGTGAGAAGCTGACCGCCTCCAGAAATCTGTGGAACGCTCCGATGTTGCGGACGAACCCCTCGCTCTGCACTTCCTGCTGGACGTAGAGGGCGACGTACGCGCGGAGCGTGTCCCCGGGATCCCGGGCATCCCAGACCAGCGGGAGCATGCCAAGCTCGAGCGCCCCGTCGAAATCGAAGGATGAACCCAGCTCGGCGGCGAGGAACGGATGCAGGGCGCGCACTGTCGCGCGCCCGGCCAACAGGTCGACGCCCGCCCGCTTCAGCTTCCTGGCGCTTGATCCACTCAGGGCGAACCGGGGGCAGCCGGGAACCTCGATGAGCTGATGCACGACCGTGAGCAGGTCGGGCACCCTCTGGATCTCGTCAACGACGACGTCCGCCGTCGGGTTCGCCGCCGCAACCACCTCCCGCAGGCGCTCGGGCCGCGCCGAATAACGGCGATGCTGCGCCGGATCGAGCAGGTCGACCCACAAGGAGTCGGGAAACGCGCCTTGAAGCCATGTGCTCTTTCCGGTGCCCCGCGGCCCGAACAGGAAGAAATGTCCGGACGGAGGACGGAAGAATTTCCTCGCAACCGCCAAATTGAGTCTCGTTACGGCAGCGGCATGCACAGAATGCGACCACTGGAAGCCCGGATCCCATGCAGGCCCTGCATCTCCCCGTTGGACCGTATCCGGCGCATGCGGAGCGCGAGCCGATAGAATGCTCGGCAATGCAGACCTTGCTGGAGCGGCTGGCCCGCCACCGGATCATCGATCTGGCGCAGCCCTACTACGTGGGAATGCCTCACCACCCGAACCATCCGCCCTTTCTGTACGGCCTGAGCAAGGCGCACGGCGAGAGTACCTTCCAGGGCGTCAGCGCGGCCGCGGAATCCATCGCCCTCGGAGGTCACGTGGGCACCCACATCGACGCGCTGTGCCACTTCTCCCTGCGAGGCAAGCTCTTCGGCGGCGCGGACGCGTTCGGCTGCCAGTCCTACGGCGGCGGCCTGTCCCGGCACCACGTGGACACCATCGAGCCGATCTTCCGGCGGGGCGTCCTGCTCGATGTCGCACGCAGCGAGGGCTTCGACGTGCTGCCCGAGGACTTCGTGGTGAACGCGGAGTGCCTTGAGCGGGCCTCGGAGCGGGCCGGAGTGTCCGCAGGAGCCGGCGACATCGTGCTCGTGAGGACCGGCTGGGGCCGCTTCTGGGGCGATGCCGGCCGCTTCATCAACAACATGCGCTGCCCGGGCGTCAACCGCGAGGCCGCGGCCTGGCTGAGTGCGAGGGGCGTATTCGCCGCGGGCTCCGACACCATCGCCTTCGAGTTCCTCCCTGCTCCGTCCATGCCGGTCCACGTCCATCTGCTGGTGGAAAGCGGCGTCCACATCATCGAGGCGCTGGACCTCGAAGGACTCTCGCGGGAGGGCGTCCACGAGTTCGCATTCGTCGCCTCCCCGCTCCGGATCCGAGGGGCCACGGGCTCTCCGATCCGCCCCGTTGCGCTCGCCGCACCCTGATTCCCAAAGCACGGACGAATTCCTGAATTTTTTTCGAACCCGAGTGGCAGGGACAACTCATGCGTTATGAACGGGTTACGTCAGTTCAAGAATGAGGGCGGAAAAAAATTCTACAAAATTCCGTAATTTCACTTGCCAAGGTCTATGGAATTCGGTAGAGTAATAACTGCCGGGGGGGTTAACCCCACCAACGCATACTAATCCTCAACCAAAGACCCCTGAATCAACCCCTCCGGCACCTAACAAGAGAAGCGGCCCGGCGCGCCACGTGGCGGGGGCGTGGGGGGTTGAGTGGCCCGGCAGGGCCGGGCCGCCCGGGGGGCGGGCGTGTGGGTGGGGGTTAAGGTG
>JAPPMB010000088.1:2112-36762 GCA_028819255.1 Bryobacterales bacterium
AACCCCAAAAAACTAAAAAAACCCAACACCAAACCCCCCAAAAACCACCCCCCCCCCAACAAAACACCCCCCCCCCCCGCCTCCCACCCCCCCCCCCCGCTTCGTGCTTGAAGGGACCCGGAAGGAGCTGCCGCGACTGGCGGCGTCCTTGTGCCTCGGGTATCCTGTCTGTGCAGAAGGCTTGGCCCGGTCGTGTCCCACGGCTTTCGCTCGATGCGGGATTCCGGACGGAGGCATGTCCGCTGCGCCCACGAACGAACCCAAGATGCTCGCAAGACCGGCTGCCGTTTGCGGCGTTCTCGCGCTGCTTCTGCCTGCGCATGCGGCGGACGGCGGCACTGTGCGCCCTACGCCCGAGCAGGCAAGGAACTTCAGCAACCCGGTTGCCTATTCCCAGGCCGTCGCCCGCGAGGGCCGCAAGAGCTACCTCCGGCTGTGCCAGTACTGCCACGGAGCGGACGGGCGCGCCCAGGCCAACCCCGACTTCGAAGCCCCGAGCCTCCGGGCCCCGGACGAATGGCGTTACGGGACGACCGACGGAGAGCTCTTCGTCTCGATCAAGCACGGGGCCGGCCACGACATGCCGCCGTTCAGCCGGCAGCTTGAAGACGAGCGCATCTGGGAGCTGGTCCACTACCTGAGGAGCATCGGCCCGAGGGAACAGCGCCCCGTCGCGCCGACAGACGAGCAATAGAGGAGCGGGGGACGCCCCGCCGGGAGAGAAATCATGTCCAGCAAGCGAAACGCCGGCACGGACCCCGTGTCAAGACGCAACTTCGTCGCCAAGGGCGCCGTCGCCGCCGCGGTGGCGGCGGGCGCGGGCGCGAAGGCCTCCACCAGGGCGAAGCACGACTCGAACATCAAGATCCCCGGCGAAGTGCCGACAAGCCTGTCGGAGAATCCGAAACCGGCGGAATTCCCGATGACGGGAGCCCAGATCTTCGCCAAGGCCTGCAAGGAAGAGGGTCTGGCCGCCCTGTTCTGCGCGCCCGGCAACTACGTGGTGATCAACGCGATCGCCTCCGAGGGCATTCCCAGCTACGGCGGACGGACGGAGGGCATGATGTGTGCGGCCGCCGACGGATTCGCCCGCGTCACCGGGGAGGTGGTCGCGGCGTCCGGCACCGAGGGGCCCGGGTTCACCAACATGATCATGAACATCGCCGCCGCCAACGCCGCGCGATCCCCTCTGCTGGTGCTGGCCAGCAACATGACGCTGGGCCTCGAGGACACCGAACACGGGATCCAGCGTGTCTACCAGCAGCCCACGACCGTGGGCATGAAGAAGTACGGCAAGCGGCTGATCAATCCGGAGCGCGTACACGAGTACGCGGGCTACGCCTTCCGCCAGCTCAAGAGCGGCGTGCCGAGGCCCGTTCACCTCGACTTCCCCGGGGAAGTCGCCCGCCAGCGGTTCGAGAGTCCGGAGGAGCTGCGCTTCTACTACGACAAGTCCAAGTACCGGACGGCATCAAGGCCCCACCCCTCCCCCAGGGAGATCGCCAAGGCCGCCGCGATGATCGACAAGGCGGAGCGGCCGATCATCGTCGCCAGCGCCGGCGTCTTCTACAGCAAGGCGTGGGACGCACTCAAGGTCGTTGCGGAGAAGGGGGATGTCGCGGTGGTGGAGTCGGGCCCCAGCCGGGGGCACTTTGCCGACGACCATCCGCTCTCGGCGAACACGGGTCCGGACGCCCTGCTGAGCGCAGACCTGGTCGTTCTGGCGGGCCAGTACTGCATGCCCAACATCGGCGAGTACTCGTTCGACCCGGACGCGACCTACATCCGGATCGACCCCGACGCCGCCGACATCGGGCGGAATCTCCCCATCGACTTGGGGATCGTGAGCTGCGAGAAGGCCGCTCTCGAAGCGCTCGCAGAGGAACTGCCGAAGAAGAGCCGGCCGGCGTGGCGCGACGAGCTCGCAGCCGCCCGCGCCGCGTTCGAGGCCGAGAACGACGAGCACTACAGGCTCGGACTCAAGTACAGCGCGCAGACCGGATGCGTGCATCCCGCGGTCATCTCCAAGGGAATCGACGACCTGCTCTACAAGGGAGACCTTCCGAAGGAGCAGACCACCGTGGTCTCGGGCGGCTACGGAATCGGCCGCTACACCCGCCGGCGGATCCGGGCCTTCCGCCCGGGACAGGTCTGCAACGGAGCCTACCAGTACGGGGCGATCGGCCCCGACGTCGGGTACACCGTCGGCGCCGGGGCTGCGGTCCAGCAGGGCACCGGCCCGCAGGCGCCCTACCGGGGAGCCCCCGTCCTTGCCGTCACGGGCGACGCCGGCTTCGCCTATTCCGGAATGGAGGTGGAGACGCTCAGCAAGTACCGGATTCCCACTGTGCTGGTCGTGTACAACAACAACGCATGGGGCGTCTGGCGGGCCGGCGAGAGCGGCGGCCGCAGCGACACGGCGCGGGCCCAGCACATGTATCTGTTCCAGGAGAACCTCCGGTACGAGAAGATCGGCGAGGCTCTTGGGGCACGGGGCGAGTACGTCACGGATGCCGACGACTTCGCGCCCGCACTGAAGCGCAGCTACGAGATCGCCGCGGCCGAGGGGGTCTCGACCGTCATCAACTGTCAGGCGATCAAGGAGTTCTGGAGTGCCCGCGACTACCCGCCGGGCCTCCTCCAGAAGGTCGAGCCGGGATGCATGGCGTACTACCACTGAAGGGGGACTGGTACGCCCCGGCCGTCGCGGTCGAGAAGCTGCTCAGGGACCGCGCCAACCGCGGCGTGTTCCGGTCGTTCGCCGCGGCCAGGGTGCGGGGCCGGCTGGAGTGCTCGCTCGTCTGGCTCAAGGAACGGCCTGTGCGCGTCGTCTTCGACCCGAAGCGCGGCACTCTGGTGTTCAAGGACCTCCTGCCGAACCTGGTACTGGGCTCGGCGCTTTACCGGGACCTGAAACGGTTTCTCAGGGAGCGTTCGGACGCGGGTCTGCCGGAGCACCGGCGCGTCGATCCCGAGCGGCTCAAGGTGCGCAGCACGAACCGGAAAGGCAGCGTGTCTGTCGCGATCGAGAGTTTGGACGGGGAGTGGGACTACCTCGTCACCAAGGGCCTGAGGCTCGTCAACGAGATCTTTCTCGGGTTCCTTCGAGGTCCCTACTACGGGTACATGGTAGAGAATTTCCAAGAGCCGGAGGACTGAAGGCCGCGCGGGGAGTTTCCATGCCGGTGAGGCAATCCCGCCTGCTCAACATGGGGTCAAGGATGAGGTTCCGATTTACAGCCGCGGCCGCAGCGGCGATCGTCGCGCTGGGGTGCCGGACCGCCCCCGAAGGCACGGTCGCATTCGAGCACGTCAACGTGCTTCCGATGGATGCGGAGCGTGTGCTGGAAGCGCGGACCGTCGTGGTCTCGGAGGGCCTGATCGCCTCCATGGGACCGTCAAGAGAGGTGCGCCCGCCACGGGGAGCCGAAGTGGTTGACGGGACCGGGAGGTACCTGCTCCCGGGACTGGCGGAAATGCACGCCCACCTGCCCTCGGAGGACGCCGCTCCGGAATACGTCGATCGCATTCTCTTCCTGTTCCTCTCGAACGGCGTCACGACGGTCAGGGGCATGCTCGGAAACCCGTCCCACCTTGAGCTGCGCCGGCAGATCGAGGACGGAACGAGGCTGGGTCCGACGATCTACGCGGCGGGTCCGGCATTCCGCAACACCCCGGGTCTGACACCGGAAGCCGCGAGGGCGAGGGTGCGCGAGCAGCATGCTGCGGGCTTCGACCTCTTGAAGATCCTGGAGGGCCTCAGCGTCGACGTCTACGACGCGATCGCGGAGGAGGCCCGGCAGACAGGAATCCCGTTCGGAGGGCACATCCCGAACGAGGTGGGACTCCTCCACGCGCTCGCCGAAGGCCAGGGCAGCGTGGACCACATGGACAACTTCCTCGACGCGCTGGAGTCCGACGACTCACCGATCAGGAACGCCGAGCCCGAAGTACGGTCGCGGGACCTAGGACTGCACGCCGACGAGTCGAAGATCCCGTCCCTGGTCGGGGCCACGAAGATTGCCGGCGCCTCGGTGGTGCCGACAATGGCGCTGTGGGAGACATTCAACGCGGACCGACCGGTCGAGCACTACTCCAGTCTCGACGAGCTCAAGTACATGCCGGAGGGAATCGTCAACGCATGGGTCGAATCGCAGGCGGGACGCCGCGAACGGCTCAACCCGGAGTCGGGCTCCCGGGTGATCGAGATCCGCAGGAAGCTGCTGAAGGCCCTGCAGGAGGAGGGGGCGCGCATCGTGTTCGGCACGGACGCGCCACAGATCTTCAGCGTGCCCGGCTTCTCGATCCACCGCGAGATGCGGATCATGGCCGACGCCGGGCTGACGCCGTTCGAGATCCTCGCCTCGGGCACGCGGAACGCCGCCGAGCACTTCGGAAGCGACAAGTTCGGCGTGGTCGAAGTCGGCCGCCGCGGCGACCTCCTCCTGCTCGATGCCAATCCGCTTGACGACGTGGGCAACGTTGCCAGACGGGCGGGCGTCATGGTCCGCGGCCGCTGGATGCCCGAGTCCGAGATTCAGGCCGGGCTCGCGGAACTGGCCCGCGAGTGAGCTTGAAGAGGCCCGCCGCGCAAGCTCCTACCGCAACCCGCGGAAGAACTGGGCGACATCGTCGAGGTAGAGCTTGGGCTCCTCCATGGCGGCGAAGTGCCCGCCGCGCGGCATCTCCGTCCACTGGACAACGTTGTACCGGGCCTCGACCCACTTGCGCGGGGAAAAGAAGATCTCACCAGGGAAGACCGCAACCGCCGTGGGGACCTCCACGCGGCCCGCGCCGCGCCTGCTGCGTCTGGACTCGTAGTAGAGACGCACTGCCGAAGGCATGCTTTCGGTGACCCAGTACAGCATGATGTTCGTCAGAAGCTGGTCCTTCGAAAAGCGGCTCTCGACGTCACCGTCGCAGTCGCTCCAAGCCCGAAACTTCTCGACGATCCACGCCGCCAGACCTGCCGGCGAATCGTTCAGGCCATAGGCGAGGGTCAGGGGCTTGGTGCCCTGGATGTTTCCGTAGGCGTTCTCGCCCTGCCACCACGCGGCGCGCTCCCTGTGGCGCTTGAGCTCCCACGCGGGAATCCCGGCCTCGGGATCGGACATGCCCTCGGGCGGGCCTCCTCCGACCATGTTGAGGTGAATGCCGATCAGCCTGTCCGGATTGTCGCGGGCCAGCCACTGCGACACCCCCGAGCCCCAGTCGCCGCCCTGCGCGCCGTACCGCGCGTAGCCCAGCTCCTCCATCAGCCCGGCGACGACCGCAGCGACACGGTCCACGCTCATTCCCCGCTCGTGCGAAGGTCCGGAGAAGCCGTACCCGGGCATTGACGGAAGAACGACGTGAAAGGCATCGCCGGCCTCGCGGCCATGCGCAACTGGGTCGGTCAGGGGGCCGACGACCTCCATGAACTCGTAGACGGAGCCGGGCCAGCCGTGCGTGATCACCAGCGGCGTGGCGTCGGCCTCCTTCGAGCGAACGTGCACGAAGTGCATGTCGATGCCGTCGATGTCGGCCTTGAAATGGGGAAGCGCGTTGAGGGCCGCCTCGTGCTTGCGCCAGTCGTACTCCGTTCTCCAGTACTCCAGCAGTGCGTCCATATAGGCCCGGTCCGAACCGTAGTCCCAGCCCGAACCGGGGATCTGGTCCGGCAGGCGGGCTCTCTCGAGGCGCGACTTGAGGTCCGCCAGGACGGAGTCCTCGACGTGGATGGTGAACTCCTTCACTTCGGCGGCGGCTTCGGCAACGGACATTGCCAGCAGGATAGCGAGGGCGAATCGGGACACGGCACCATTGTACGAGGGGAATGCCTTCTCGGCTCCGGTTCCCCGAGACCGAGAAACCAGAGGCGAAGACAGAACGCGCTGCAGCCTCAAGGCGCGGATGGAGCCGTTCGGGACAGCGTGGTCACCTGAGGGGCCGGAATCCGCTATCCAGGAGGTAGGTCATCGTCTCGTCGAGTGCGTCGATCGGGGGAACGAACACCACATGCGCGTCGCGTCCGCGGGTGAGCAGCACGCGATACGTGTTAGCGCGAAGCTGCAAAGGATCGCGGACCCTCGAGTTGCCTCTCCTGAGGTACTTGCGAGCCAGCGCGATCGACCAACTGCCTCCTTCGATCCGAAAGTCGGTGCCCCACGCGAGAAGGGCGGCGTCAAGCTCAAGGCCCTGTGCTCCGAACTCTGTCACGCATTGTCTGAGATGCCTGCAGGAACGCTCTCCGGCGTCGTTCTCGGCGTCGTTGTACCAGGGACCGTACCTGACTCGCCGCGTGGACATGAAGTCGTTCGGAACTCCGTACGACACCAGGTCCTTGTCCCTGCTGGACGCTACCAGGCCGAACCTCGCCCTTGGATCGTCCCTGTAACGCTCGCGCAGGTAGCGCCTCGCTGTCTCAAGGTCGCGTGTGATGCGCAGGTCGTGACCCTCGCGTTCAAGTTCTCCGGACAAGGTCCGCAAGTCGCACTGCGAAGAGGAAGGGGGCCCTACGAGACGCTCCACGAAGCGGTGCAGGCGCGAAGCGAAATGTGAGCGGATCGTCTGGTTCAAACTGAGTTCCGGCGACTCCTCGAACGTGATTCTCGGGAACAGGCCCGCCATGCCTGGCGGACCGTGCACGGTCCACGAGCTCCTCTGCCCGCTTTCCCACAGCGCCCGCTCCCACAGGGTGAGCCCGGACTCTTCACCGACGTGGATCTCCTGCCCGTCCCCGATCAGGCCGACCACCACACCCCATCCGGGCAACCGCTCAGCGAAGTCAATGAAGTGATGCGGTTCCGAGCGCGCTTTCTGAAGAGAGACCTTGTGCACATCGGAAACACGTGCCCTGTCGTGCGCTCGCTGGGCCTCGTCAAAGATCATCACGTGCTCGTGGGGCACCAGGCGCGGCGCATTGGCATAGCGCCTTACGTATTCGCGGATCGGGCGGACGAAGGTCTTGCCCCCGCCCCCCGCGGACTTGAGTACGTACTGAAGAACCTCGACCAGCGGACCATTGCCCGAGAGAAACACGGCTGGGGGCCTGTCGGCGCTGGCCGCGAATGTGTCGAGAGCCGGCGAATGGGCCAGCCGCAGCCCGACGAGCGTCTTGCCCGAGCCGGGGACACCTCGGAGCAGAACGAGTCTTCTCGTCTTTGTCCTGTGGGCCTCGCCGACGATTCGCTGAACGGTCGCAATGGAAGCGTCTGTGTTCGCGGCCGACCGCCAGAGCTGCGGGGGGCGCTGGTGGTGGAAAAGGTCCCGTGCGGCCCGCACGAGCGATGGCAGGGGCCGGTAGGCATCGGCCTCAAGAAACCGCCCGGCATCGATAGGCTCGCTGACCTGCGTCCCAGCCAGCGAGGACACCAGCGTGTCGAGGCTTGCGGGCTCACAGATTCGAACGCCGCGTTCCGTGCGGCCGCGCCCTTTCATCCGGGTCGGCACAAGCACAGGATGCACAGGCCTGTTGTGACAGTCCCGGTGATAGCAGGCCAAGTCGCGTGCATAGGCATGAGCCTGATCGACGTCCGCGTCCGAGGGGTCGAACTTCCCCTTCAGCTCGACCACCACCACGCCGTAATGAAGCAAGAGGACCACGTCCGCCCGGCGCGACTCCATCGGCAGCTCGTATTCCATGACTGCCGTGAATTCGCCGGCATCGGTTCGCACCCTGACGACCTCCCCGACTTCGCGCTGGAGCGTCGGGACGTTCCTTCGCCATGAGTCAACCTCCTCTGGCGAGGAGTCGGGATAGGTGCTGCAAAGCCTGGCGAGGATCCGTGATCCTCGGACCGCGCGAAACTCCGGAAAGGTTGAGTCCCATCCCCGACGCGCTGCTTCTGTCATCCGGGCTCTCCCTCCGCCATCGAGGCCGGACCGCCGCCAGACAAAGTCCGTGTGCCCCCGTTCATGTCTCGCCGAATCCCCGACCCGGCACCAGCTTCGACCGGCCCGAAGCCTGGTGCTCCGGCTCAGGAGCCGTCTCGCACCCGAACCCCGGATCTCAAGGCCAGGATACATGGGCAGAAGCTGGCGGACTTGGAGTCCTGCCGGGAGGCGACCTTTGCCACTGCCAAGGCGCAGCTCGGCATCGAGTAGCTTGCACCACAAGGCCGCCGTTCGTTTTGCCGAGTCGGCGATAACGGATCTGCAAGCCATCAGAGGCTGGCGTGCCGACAAAGGAGTGCCTGCTGTCGGAGCTCGGATCGTCAAGGTAATCCTCACCCGCATCGAGAGTCTGCGCGACGATCCGGAAACCGGCCGAATCGTGCCCGAGCCCGACCGGACGTTTGTGCGGGAGCTGATCCATCCGCCGTTTCGTACGGTCTGCCGCCTCGAACCGCAGAGCGCACGGAGCGTACTCGTCCGGCGCATCGAACAGCTGCCGTCGCACCTGGTAGACGAGCACGAGCGGAGCGGTAGCTTTCGTGCCCGTCTTCACCGGTCCGCGGGGTCGTTTCCATCGCCGGTTCTAGAGCATGCGCAAGAACCGCATGCAGCCATGAGCTGCTGAATGGGCCGGCAAGGATCCTTGATCCGTTGACCGCGTGGAACGCCGGTATGGTCGAGTCCCATCCCCGTCTCGCTTCCTCGGCCGGAGGGTCTCCTTGAGATCCGGCTCACGCCCGCTGGCCAGCAAGGCCCAGCAGGCTTGCTCCTGGCACCGGGCCTTTCGATCACCGGTCTCCGAAGGCTCTCGGCGAGGACAAACGGGCTGGAGATCGAAGGCAGGCCGGCCGCCTGCAACCCACGAAGGACGACCTGAGAAGGCTTGGAGACTCGGCGACCTCGACTGCCTTGCGCCCTTGGAATTCTCGGGACTCAGGATTCGGCCGGTTCGCCGAGCGCCTCCCGGACGCGTTCCAGCAGCCTCTGGATGCTTCGGGCCAGGCCTTCTCGGTCCAGTGGCTCCGCGTCCCCAGTGATCGCCTCGTACCGAAACTGAACGGCGAACGGATTGAGGGCAATCAGTCCGCGAAATCGGTCGGCGTCCGGCTCGTGGTCCCGAAGGACGTCGAGCAGGGTGCCCAGATTGTGCGTCAACGGAAACACCTGACCGTCAATGGCAAGCCATGCCTTCAGCAGCTTCTCAGCGGCGTGCTGGGCGTGAAACCCGGCGATCTCGTCGGCAAAGGCTTCGTGGTCCGACATCCCCCGCAGAGCACGCAAGTCACGTTCCGCGGACTGAACGAGCGTCCGAGCGCATTTCCGGTCGCTCATAGAGGACTTCTCCCTCCCGCAGAGCCCGGGCGACAACATGATTGAGGGAATCGCGCCAGTACTCAACCTCGGGCCGGCTGTACACGAGGATGTCCGTCGCAACTCCCATTCCGGAAACCGCTTCGTATGCGCGAACGGATTCGCGATACCGGCTTCTGGCCGCGTCGAACGGCTCCGACTGCACGACGATAAGATCGATGTCGGAATCCATTCCGTGCGCTCCTCTGGCACGCGAGCCGAAGAGAATGATCTGCTCGGGATCGATGGCTCCGACGATGGCTCGCACCACGCGCTTGACTACGGCGCCCGTTACCGGCCGAGTTCCTGCCGACCCCATCCTTACGCCTCATTCTAGTGTTGCTGTCGTGTGCCGACGCGGTACGCGTGCCGAAGCCACGCCATCTCCCCACGCGGTCCACGCCGTCTGGCGAGGAAAGGCACAGAATATGGCCATGCGCCTCGGGAATCAAGGTCTCCAGCCGGCGGAAGCCCGGAGTCTCGCTGCGATTGCGAAGCCAACGACCCAGGTCAATCCAGCGGCGCTCCGGCACGGCAATGGCGAACCGAACACGGACCATGAATCCGATCCTGTCCCGCCAGAGAGGAATCAATGAGTTGGACAACGACGGTTCGGTCAGCTCTCGGTTCGGCTCCTCCCACCCATTCTGAGCACGCGAGGTGACCTGCCGTCGCTGTCGTCAGCTTGTTGCAGCCTCTCCAGTTCGTCGGGTGGCCCGGCGGTCGGTCCTGCCGCCTGCCCCTGTGACCCCCGAATCGGGCCACCAATCGCATGCCCGCCCGCGGATGACCCGGGGCCTCAACTCGGCAGCCGCCGGCATGGTCGCGCAGAGAGTTCCGACTCCGGGTCTGTGGACGGCAGCTCCGCCTCCTGCTCCGGCACCTCCCGTCCCAACAGCGTAAGCACCATGAGCCGCCAGGCGATCACACTCTTGATCGCGACGTCCCGCTGCGGCCTCACCGCAGTGCGAAACGCCGTCCGCTGCGCCCCAAAGCCCGTCTTCAGCACCCGGAAGCAATCCTCGATTCGCCGGCATGCACTTTCGATCATCCCCTGTCAGGGTGCAGAACGCCGACTCACGACCAGCCTGATTAGACTCCGGCGATCCCGCAGTTCATCGGTGTTCGTGCTTTCGGAGGCGGAGCGGCCGATTGCGGTGGACGCGAACTGTGGCAGGCCGGAGCGAGTTCCGCAAGTCGTCCGAGAGTTGATCGGCATCGGCTTGACAGTCGGACGGAGCATGAGGGTCCGCGCCGAAGTCCCTCAACGGCGGCGCGTCACCGAAGGAAGCGGCTCCGAAGCGGTATCATTATGCTAGCGACGTGAGCTCCATCCTTGTCAGAGACGTTCCTGCCCAGACCCTCCATGCGCTCAAGCGCCTAGCCAAGAGCCACCACCGTTCACTGCAAGGCGAAGTGCACAGCATCCTCGCCCGAGCTGCCCGAATGGCACCTTCGGAATCCGAGGTGCGCAGGCCGAAACTGGTAACGGTCAGGGTTGGACGCTCGACTTCGTGGGACAGGGACGAGATCTATGGCAGCGAGGGTCGGTGAGATCCTGTTCCTGGACACGAACATCCTCGTGACCGCGACCGACGCCTTGCGGCCAGGGCACGAGGAGGCGCAGCGGCTGCTTGCGGAAGCCGACTCTGGTGGATACCATTTGGCCGCAAGCGGCCAAGTCCTGCGCGAGTACTTGGCGGTTTCGACCAGGCCTGCGGAGTCGAACGGTCTGGGCCTTCGGGTTCCTGACGCGGTCGCGAACGTCAACGAGTTCCTGAGATTCGTGACCCTTTTCGACGAGACCGAGCCTGTTGCCCTCCAACTGCGGGAACTCGTCATGACGAGCGGCGTGCGTGGCAACCGGATACACGACGCCAACATCGCGGCCACGATGATGGTGCACCACATTCGTGTTCTGGTGACCCAGAACTGCGATGACTTTGCGGGTTTCGACAAGATAGAGCCGCTGCCCCTGGACAGGGCGGTCTTCAACTCGCGGCCGTAGACATTGGATCAGCCGCCCCCGGAAACTCCGAGCCGCCGTTACGCTGCGTCCGGCTACAGGTCAACCAAGTGCTCGCGTTTTCTTGTGTGCTCATCATCGGGCGCCTTTTTCGGCCCTGCCCTCCCGCGACTCCTACTGTCCACGAGAACGGAATGGCTCCCGCAGGTACTGATATAGTGTCCACGGACGCTCGGCGCTGTCCGACGAACGGACTGTCGCCGGACGCCGATCCACCTTCTCCGATGGGCTAGCAAGAAGCGACATGGACCCGAGAACAGCCGGCAAGAAGCGAATGCGGTTGCGGGTCCCGGTGCCGGGCTCGCCGGTCCTCCTCGTGGCGGCGCTTGCGGCAATGCTTGCTGTCGGTTCGTCGTCGCACGGCCAGGAAGCCCCGGAAGTTCCCGAGCCTTCCACTGTCGCGGTCGAATTCTCGCGCGACATCGAGCCGCTGTTCAGCGCCCGCTGCCATGCCTGCCACGGCCCCTCCCTTCAGATGCAGGGCTTGCGTCTGGACCGGGGTCCCGAAGCCTTGAAGGGCGGCTACTCCGGACCGGTGATCGTACCCGGCGACAGCGCCAACAGCAGGCTGGTGCGAATGGTCGCCGGTCTTGTCGCGGACAAGCCCATGCCGCCCGAGGGCGAGCGCCTATCGGCGGCGGAGATCGGACTTCTCAGGGCCTGGATCGACGCCGGCGCCGAGTGGCCGGATTCCGCCGAGGGGTCCGTGCCGAGCGGCGAGAAGCGACTTTCCCACTGGTCTTTCCAGCCGCTTTCCCGACCCGATCCGCCAGCCGTGGTGAATGGGACCTGGCCTCGAAGCGAGATCGACAGATTCGTGCTTGCGAGGTTGGAGGAGCTGGGTGTCGAGCCCTCGCCGGAAGCCTCGAAGGACGTCCTGCTTCGTCGTCTGAGCCTGGATCTCACCGGCCTGCCGCCGACGCTCGAGGCACGGAAGGCGTTTCTTGGGGACGATCGCCCTGAGGCTTACGAAGATCTCGTCGCCAGCCTGCTGGATTCCCCGCATTACTCGGAAAAGTGGGCGCGGTTCTGGCTGGACCTGGCGCGCTACGCCGACAGCGACGGCTTTCGCGGGGACAACTTCCGGCCACATGCCTGGAGGTACCGGCACTGGGTGATCCAGGCATTCGACCGCGACATGCCCTTCGACCAGTTCACGCTCGAACAGATCGCCGGAGACCTCCTGCCGGACCCAAAGGTCGACCAGCACGTCGCAACGGGATTCCACCGCAACACCCCCACCAACACCGAGGGCGGCTCCGATCCCGAGGAATGGCGTTTCGAGCAGGTGGTGAACCGCACGAACACCGTCGGCACGGTCTGGCTCGGGCTCACGGCAGGATGTGCCCAGTGCCACGACCACAAGTACGATCCCCTCACACAGAAGGAGTACTACGAGCTCTTCGCGTTCTTCAACGACCTGGAGGAGGTCGACATCGACGCCCCGCTCCCGGGCGAGCGCGGGCCGTACCTTCGGGCTCTTCCCTCCTACCAGCGCCAGCGTCGCGAGCTGCTCGAGAGCCATGGAGTCCTCGAGCGGAAGCCGCCCTGGGAGCAGAGGGTGCTGTGGGCCGCGGACCACCCGGGCGAGTCCGCCGCGTGGGACGTGACGTTCGACGAGCTCCGCACGTATGTCAACCTGGGCGAACGCATCATCCGCACCCCGCCGGAGCGCCGCTCCGTGAGGCACGAGAAGGCTCTGACCGACTTCTTTGTCAGGGAGTACGGTCGTGTCCTCAGCAAGGAGGAGTACGAGGAGCTCGGCTTTGTCGAGCTCTCCAGGAGACTCAGAGAACTCGACAGGTCGCTGCCGGAGTTCGGTGAGGCCCAGGCCGTGCACGTCGAGGAGCGCCCGCGGCAGACCCATGTCTTTCTGGGCGGCAGCTACAAGGCGCCGGGCGTCCCCGTCGATCCGGGCATGCCGGGATGGCTGTCCGGTCCCGCTGCATCGAAGGGCCACACCCGGATCGACCTTGCGGAGTGGCTCGTGTCGCCCGAGAACCCCCTCACCGCCCGGGTCGCGGTCAACCGGATCTGGCAGGAGCTCTTCGGGCGAGGGCTGGTACCGACTTCCGAGGACTTCGGAGCGCAGGGTGAGGAGCCCTCCCATCCCGAGCTCCTCGACTGGCTCGCGTCGGAATTCATCGAGGCCGGATGGAGCTGGAAGTCCGTGATCAGGACGATCGTCATGTCCGCGGCGTATCGCCAGTCCTCCGATCACCGCAGGGATCTCGAATCGACGGATCCCGACAACGCATTGCTTGCCCGGCAGGCCCGGTTGAGGCTTGCCGCCGAACTGATCCGGGACTCCTCGCTGGTCGTGAGCGGCCTGCTCGACACTCGAATCGGGGGACGCAGCGTCCGGCCGCCCCAGCCCGAAGGCGCACGGCGGATGGGGGCTACCGGAGACGACGACTGGGTCCCCAGCGAGGGGCCGGACCGATACCGCAGGGGAATGTACATCCAGTACCAGCGGATGGCGCCGTACCCCCTGCTGAGCGCGTTCGACATGCCGGACACCTATGAGACGGCATGCCGCAGAGGGCGTACGAACACGCCCCTGCAGGCCCTCAACCTGCTGAACGACCCCGTCTTTCTGGAGGCGGCCCAGGCCCTCGCCGCCCGCGTGCTGACGGAGTTCCGCGGAGATCTCGCGGACCGGCTGCGGCAGGCCTTCCGGCTCTGTCTCGCCAGGGATCCCGATCCGGCGGAACTGGACTTTCTGGAGACATCCTGGGACCGCCAGCGGGAGATTCTCGAGCGGACGCCGCGATCCGCCGAGAAGCTCTTTGCCGTCAATCTGCCCGGAGTGGACCGGCTCGACGGCGCGACATGGGTCTCGATAGGAAGTGCGCTGCTCAATCTGGACGAGTTCCTGACACGGGAGTGACCGCCATGAACCAGCTCGATTTCCAGCGCATTCTTGCAAGGCGGCAGTTCCTGGACAACTGCTCGGGCGGCCTGGGGGCCGTTGCTCTGGCGCATCTGCTGGGAGCGGAGGGGCGCACTGCAGCCGCGCAGGTCCCTGACGCCGGACCGATGGCTGTGAAGCGCCCGCACTTCGAGCCGAAGGCGAAGAACGCAATCCTGATCTACCAGTCGGGCGCTCCGAGCCAGCTGGACCTGTTCGACCCGAAGCCCGGTTTGGCGAAGTGGGCCGGGCAGGCCTTGCCCCCCTCCATGACGAAGGACCTGAAGCTGGCCTTCATCAAGCCCAACGCGAAGATCATGCCCAGCGCACGGACATTCCGCCCGTACGGCCAGAGCGGGATGGAGTTTTCCGACTGGGTGCCGCACCTGGGGAGCCGCGCCGACGACATCTGCATGATCCGCACGATGCATACCGAAGCCTTCAACCACGACCCGGGAGCCCTGCTGCTCTCAACCGGCGTGACGCAGTTCGGACGGCCGTCGGTGGGGTCCTGGGTGGCCTACGGCCTTGGCAGCGAGTCGCAGAACCTGCCGGGCTTCGTCGTGCTCGGTTCCGGCAAGGGCCCCAACGCCGGCTCCAACATCTGGTCCAACGGGTTTCTTCCTTCGGCCTACCAGGGAACACGGTTCCGGTCGGTCGGCGACCCGATTCTCTATGTGTCCAACGCAGAGGGGGTCACGGGCGAGCTTCAGCGGGCCCGCATCGACACCATCCGGCACCTGAACCAGCGCCGCCTGCTCAAGACGGGCGACCAGGAGATCGCGGCCCGCATCGCTTCGTACGAGCTTGCGTTCCGGATGCAGATCGCAGTGCCGCAGCTGCTGGACTTCAGGGACGAGCCCGGGCACGTGCTCCGGTCCTACGGAGTCGGCCAGGAGCCTACGCACGCCTATGCCACGAACTGTCTGCTGGCGCGCCGCATGGTCGAGCGGGGCGTGCGTTTCGTCATGCTCACGCACGGCGACTGGGATGACCACAAGGAACTGGACAAGGGGCACACGCGGAACTGTGCGACCGTCGACCAGCCGAGCGCCGCTCTGGTGGAGGATCTCAAGCAGCGGGGCCTGCTGGACTCGACGGTGGTGATCTGGGCGAGCGAATTCGGACGGACTCCGATGGGCCAGATGGACCGCGAGGACGAAGATCCGGGGCGGGACCACCATCCGGACTGCTTCAGCATGTGGCTCGCCGGCGGCGGGATGGCTGCCGGCCGCGTCGTCGGCAAGACCGACGACATCGGCCTGAAGCCTGTCGAGGACAAGGTCCATGTCCACGACCTGCAGGCGACTCTCCTGCATTGCCTCGGCTTCGACCACGAGCGACTGACCTACCGGCACCAGGGCCGGGACTTCCGGCTGACGGACGTCGGGGGCCGCGTGATCGACAGGCTGCTCGCCTGACAGGGATTCCGGACGAACCCCGACCACGCAGGCGCCGCGCCCCTGAGGATGTCACCGAGCCCCCCGAGCCAGGGCAGCGAGGCGCTGACGGACTCAACCACGCCGCAGGCGCCGTTGCGGCCGATGTTGCGTCCCGCTGCCGACAGGCGGAACTTCCGCGCCGGGCGGTTGATGCGCTGCACCGCGCGCACTACGCCATTCGCGTCCTTCCGTCGAAAATCGAATCGGCCAGGCAACAGCAATGGACATCGAGCCGCGAATCGTTCATAGGTTATGATTAGCGTGTTAGGGAGCGGCTCGACCTATGCAAAAAACGACCAAATCCCAGTCCTTGAACTCCGCCGTCATAAGTCCTGCAGTGATTGACACTGCCACGGAGCACATTTTCCGGCCCAAGCCCGTCAACACGTATCCCTGCCGGATCTGCGGCGAGCCAGGCGCTACGGACAGTTCGGAAGGGCTGTGCTGGATCTGTCGCCGTCTGAAGATCAGCGCGTGGCAGGGGTCCGAAACTCAGGACGCCTCCAGCGACTAGCGGAGCCGCCGCCGGTCGCCGAGCCGGAACGACCGGCTCGAGAGCCATTGGGGGGGAAATCAGAGTGTTGCGGGTCGGATTTGTCGGCTGGCGGGGCATGGTCGGCAGCGTTCTGCTGCAGAGGATGCGGGCCGAAGGGGATCTTGAGGGCCTCGAAGTCCGTTTCCTGAGCACCTCGAACGCGGGCGGGGAGGCTCCCGCGGGCGGCGTGTCCGGGGTTCTGGGGGACGCCCTCGACGTTCGGCAGCTCCGTCGTTTCGATGTCGTGCTGACCTGCCAGGGCGGCGGATACACGTCCGGCATGCACGAGCGACTGCGGGGCGAGGGCTGGAACGGGTTCTGGATCGATGCGGCCTCGACCCTCCGGCTCCGGCCGGATGCCACGCTGATCCTGGATCCCGTAAACGGCGACCGCATCCGCCGGAACCTCAGGACCGGGTGCCGGAACTTCATCGGAGCGAACTGCACCGTCAGCCTGCTGCTGATGGCCATTTCGGGGCTCTATCGGGAGGGGCTGGTGGAGTGGGTCTCCACGATGACCTATCAGGCGGTCTCGGGGGCCGGCGCCCGCAAGCTCAGCGAACTGACCCGCCAGCTCCGGCACTTGAGCCTACCGGGGAGGGATCTCACGAGTCTGACCAGCCTGGAGGCCGAGCAGGCGGTCACCGAGGTGCAGCGCTCGGGCTCGCTGCCCTCGACGGAGATCGGGGCGCCGCTGGCGTGCAGCGTGCTTCCGTGGATCGACCGTGCCATGGATGACGGCCAGACCCGCGAGGAATGGAAGGCCAGCGTCGAGGCGACCAGGCTGCTCGGAGCCGATCCGCCGGTCAAGATCGACGGCACCTGCGTCCGGGTGGACGCCCTGCGCTGCCACAGCCAGGCCCTGTGCATCAAGCTCGGCCGGGAGGTGCCGCTGAGCGACGTCCATGACATGCTGCGCAGCGGCAATCCCTGGGTGCGGATCGTAGAGAACACCAAGGAAGCGACGCTGTCCAGGCTGACGCCCGCCGCCGTGGGCGGCAAGCTCGAGGTCCCCGTCGGAAGGATCCGGAGGCTGCAGTTCGGGCCGTTGTTCGTCGGAGCCTTCACGGTCGGCGACCAGCTGCTCTGGGGTGCCGCCGAGCCCCTGCGGCGCATGCTCGAAATCCTCCGGGAACACCGGAACTAGCTCCGGCCCCGGACCGCAGCCCTCCCCACGCGCTGCCGGCGGGCCTCCTGCGGGACCGCCAGGGCGCCCTTGCGCGGCGCCGGAGGTTTCGAATCGGGCGATTTGCGTCGGAACACCGTCCCACTTGCGGAAATATCGGCATTTTCTTCGCCCGTCCACTTGATTGAAGGAGAAGAAAAGACGAAAATACACCCATGACCACCCGATCCTCTGTCGGAATTGCCGCACAGGCCGCAAGGGGGGCGACACTCGTCACAAAGCGGAGAGTCGAATACCGCAGCCTCCCCTCGAAGAGCATCCTGAACCGGTGCGCGAACCCGCGCATGCCCTTCCGCTGGACGATCAACCCGTACCGCGGCTGCGAGATCGGCTGCCACTACTGCTATGCGGTATACACCCACAAGTACCTGGGAATCGACGATCCCGAGCGCTTCACATCGCTCGTGTTCTCAAAGGTGAAGGCCAGGGAGCTGCTCGAGCGCGAACTGCATCGGGGCGTCAAGGGACCCATCGCAATCGGCACGGGCACGGACCCGTACCAGCCGGCCGAACGGAGGTTCGAGACCACGCGAGGCATCCTCGAGGCGTTCCTGACGGTTTCGGGCCACTCGATCGGGATCACGACCAAGTCCGACCTCGTCCTGAGGGACATCGACCTTCTGGGCAGGATCGCGGCCCGCAACGACCTGCGCGTCAACGTCACCGTCACCACGATGGACGATGCGCTGGCGCGATTGCTGGAGCCTCGCGCGGTGCGGCCCGACAGGCGCATGGAGACCGTGCGCCAGCTGCGCTGGCGCGGCATCCCGGCAGGCGTGTTCAGCTGCCCCGTTCTGCCCCTGATCACCGACACCAAGGAGGTCCTGAGCGCGGTGGCCGCGCAGGCGAAGCGGGTGGACGCTTCGTGCTGGACCGCCAATCCGCTGTTCCTCCAGCCGTCGGCAAGGAAGCGGCTGATGCCGTTCCTCGAGAGGCGGTTCCCGCACCTCGCGGCCAGATATCGGTCCCACTACCGCCGCGGCGCCTACGTCTCGGCGGGCTACATGGAATGGCTCGAGAGAAGAGTGGATCGGATTCGACGGCGCTACGGCCTTGCCGCCACGATCCCGTTCCGTCCCGAGACCGCGGAGCCGGCCCCTCCGGTGCAGCCGAGCCTCTTCGAAGAGCCGCCGCGGGTCGATACGGGCCTGCTGCGCCGCCCGGCGCAGACTGCCGCGCGGAACTGCTCGGGACGCGGCAGCATCGGCGCGGCCACGGCAAGCCGCCGGCAGGCTGCCTGAGGGTGGGAGCGGGGAGCTTGCTGCTCCATCCTGCCGTCGGCCGGCGTCCGACGGCCACCGCGCAAGTTTGGAGATTCGGGGCAGGATCGCTCCGGACACCGAGAGGGGCGCCACGCCGGGCCGGTCCGTTCCCGGGCGCGGGGGCCGGAACGGCTATGATCGGGAGTTCCGGGGGGCCGCCACGGGCTGCCCCCCTTCTCAATGCCTTGGTTCCGGCGGGATCAGAAGCCAAAGCGGGTTCATACCGAGGGACTCTGGATCAAATGTGGTTCGTGCTCGGCCCCCATCTGGAAGAAGGATCTCGAAGCCCAGTCGATGGTCTGCGCGAAGTGCGGCTTCCACTTCAAGATCAACGCGCGGGACCGGCTCGACATGCTGTTCGACAACGGGAAGTGGGAACAGATCGGCGGAAACCTGCGCACGACGAACGCCCTCCGCTTCAACGACCGCAAGCCCTATGAGGACCGCCTTCACGACGCAAAGCAGAAGACCGGCCTGCACGATGCGATCCTGTGCGGCGTCGGCACCCTGGAGGGGCACGAGGCCGTGGTCTGCGCCATGGAATACCGCTTCATCGGAGGCAGCATGGGCGCAGTCGTCGGCGAGGAGCTGACGCGGGCCGCCGAACTGGCGGCCGCCGACCGCAAGTCCCTCGTCATCGTCTCCGCCTCCGGCGGAGCCCGGATGATGGAGGGCATGGTGAGTCTGGTCCAGATGGCCAAGGTTTCGGCGGCGTTGAAGGCCCTCGACCGGGCCAAGGTGCCCTACATCAGCGTTCTGACTGACCCGACCACGGGCGGGGTCACGGCGAGCTTCGCCATGCTGGGCGACCTGAACGTTGCCGAGCCCGGCGCGCTGATCGGATTCGCCGGCCCGAGGGTCATCGAGCAGACGATAAGCCAGAAGCTGCCCAAGGGATTCCAGCGGTCCGAGTTTCTGCTCAAGCACGGGATGCTTGACGCCGTTGTGCCGCGGACCGAGCTCAAGCAGTACATCGGGAACGCCCTGGACTTCTTCCTCGGTCCCGCATCCTGACTGCGGATGCCGACGGATTCCTCGGTCCGATACCTCTTCTCTCTCTTGGGATCCATCCGAAAGGAGAGCTTCGGCCTGCACCGCATGACTCTGCTCATGGACGAGCTGGGCAACCCGGAGCAGGCCGCCGGCATCATCCATGTCGCGGGGACCAACGGCAAGGGATCCACTGCGGCGATGATTGAGAGCGGTCTGCGGATGGCCGGCTGCTCGACGGGGCTCTACACCTCGCCACATCTGAGCCGCCTCAACGAGCGGTTCCGCCTCAACGGCGCTCCCGTGTCGGACGAAGCGCTCGAGAGCGCCGCCGGGCAGGTGCGCCGGGCCAACGAGCGGGTCATGGCACGGCACGGGCGCAGTTCGCATCCGACGTTCTTCGAATCCGTCACGGCTGTCGCTCTGGTCCTCTTCGAGCGGAGCGCCACCGGCTTCAGGATCATCGAGACGGGCCTGGGTGGAAGGCTGGACGCGAGCAACGTCGTAAGGCCGGATCGGGTCGTGCTGACGAAGATCGACCACGACCACGAGCGCTACCTCGGGCTCGGACTGCGCCGGATCGCCGCCGAGAAGGGGGCGATAATTAAGCCGGGCTGCCGGGCCGTGATCGGCAAGCAAGCACCGGAAGCGCGGGAAGTCCTGCTGCGGTTCTGCCGCAAGGCCGGCGCCGGGGTCGCGGACGTCGAGCGGGAATGGCAGGTGCGGGACGCGCGGAGCGTGGCCGGGCGGTGGAGGTTCCGGGCCGAGGGCCGGCACCGCACGGTCGACGTCCAGCTGGCGCTGGCGGGCGAGCACCAGATCGAGAACGCCCTCGCGGCGATTGCGGCGCTGGACGACTGCGGCGTGTCGTCCGACCAGATCGAGGCCGGACTGCGGGAGACGGTCTGGCCGGGCCGGCTGGAATTCTCGCGCTCCGACCCGCGCGTCCTGCTTGACGCCGCGCACAATCCCGACGGCGCGCGCGCCCTGGCGGACTTCCTTGGGCGGGAGGCGCATGACCGCGACGTCACGCTGATCTACGGTTCCTCCCGTGACAAGGCTGTCGATGAGATCGCGGGCTGGATGTTTCCAGCGGCCGACCGGGTCGTGCTGACGCGCTCCAAGGTCCAGCGGTCGGCCAGCCCCCGGGCCCTGCTCGCCGCCGTCGGCCACCACCACGCCCGGATCGAGACCGCGCCGGACATCGAGGAGGCGATGCGCATCGCGGATCGCAGCGCGGGCGGCAGCGGATGGATCGTCGTCGCCGGCTCGATCTTCCTGGTCGGAGAGGCCCGGGACCTTCTCGGATAGAATCGACGGTTGCGGATGCGGGAGACCTTCAGCTTTCTCCGCTCTGTGTGCTGGATGATCCCGATGCTGCTGGCGATCACCAGCGTGATGGGATTCCTTTCGCTGCTGGCCTCCCTGGTCGACAGCAGAGGCGAGCTGCAGCACCGGATCGCGAGGGCCTGGGGGCGCATGCTGATGGCGGTGTTCCTGGTGGATCTGCGCGTGCTGGGGAGCGAGGGCCTGGAGTCCGACAAGCCGTACGTGTTCGTGTCGAATCACTTCAGCCTGATCGACACGCCTCTGATGTTCGGCTTTCTGCCACACGAATTCCGGATCCTGGCCAGATCCGGGCTGTGGAGGATCCCGTTCATCGGGTGGCACCTGAGCCGCGCCGGGCATCTGCCGGTGAACCGTGTGAATCCGAGGCTTGCCGTCAGGAACATCGCCTACGCCGCAGGGAAGGTGGCCGGCGGACGATCGATCCTAGTGTTCCCCGAAGGCGGACGCCGCAGAGGCAAGACGATGCGGCCGTTCAAGACGGGCGCAGCGCACATCGCGATCCGGGCGGGAGTGCCCGTGGTTCCCATGGCCATCGCGGGAACGGGGCGTGTGCTGCCTCCCGGGTCATGGCACCTCAGGCCGGGCATCGTCGAGCTGCGCATCGGGCGGCCGACACCCACCGCGGAAGAGCCCGGGCTTACTGCAAAGGCCCTGACGGACCGGCTGCGGGAGGAGATCTCCAGGCTCGCCGCACGCCCGGAGCCGGGGGCCGCCGACCATCGAGAGAAGAGGACAGCATGAAGTACTGGCTGGGAATCGACATCGGAACGGGAGGAACGCGGGCGCTGCTTGTCAGGCCCGACGGCGGGGTCGCCTGCGGGATGACCGCTCCTCACGAGGACATCGTGATGCACCGCCCGCTGTGGGCGGAACAGCGGCCGGAGAACTGGTGGGATGCGGCCTGCAAGGCCGTGAGCCAGGTCCTGGCCAAGGGAGGCGCATGCGGCAGCGACGTTGCCGGGATCGGACTCTCCGGGCAGATGCACGGCCTCACACTCCTCGACAGATCGGACGAGGTCGTCAGACCGGCCCTGATCTGGTGCGACCAGCGCAGCCAGGAGCAGGTGGACTGGATCAATGCGACCGCAGGGAAGGAAATGGTGCTCGAGCAGACGGCGAACCCGGTGCTGACGGGCTTCACAGCTCCCAAGCTGCTCTGGGTCCGGGACCACGACCCCGGCAGCTACGAGCGGGTCCGCAAGATGCTGCTGCCCAAGGACTACGTCCGCTTCCGGCTGACGGGCGAGTACGTCAGCGACGTCTCGGACGCATCCGGAACGGCCCTGTTCGACGTGATGGGACGGCGCTGGGCCTGGCCGCTGGCGGCAAAGCTCGGGATCGACGCGTCCATCCTTCCGGAAGTCGTCGAGTCTTCGGCGCCGACAGGGCGCGTGTCAGGATCCGCGGCGGAACTGACCGGCCTCGCGGCCGGCACCCCGGTGTTCGGGGGAGGCGGCGACCAGGCGGCGAGCGCGGTCGGCAACGGCATCGTGGAGACGGGTCTCGTCTCATGCACGATCGGCACGTCGGGAGTGGTGTTCTCGCATCTGGACGAAGCGGCCTACGACCCGCAGGGACGGGTGCACACGTTCTGCCACGCGGTGCCGGGCAAGTGGCACGTCATGGGAGTGACACAGGGGGCGGGCCTGAGTCTGCAGTGGTTCCGCAACCAGCTCACGCCCGCTCTGGCCGAGGAGGCCGAAGCCCGCGGAGTCGAGGCCTACGAGCTGCTGACCGAGGAGGCGGCACAGGCGCCTGCCGGGGCGGAGGGACTGATCTGGCTTCCGTACCTGATGGGAGAGCGGACGCCCCATCTCGACGCCTATGCCCGAGGGGGCTGGATCGGGCTGACTGCGAAGCACACCCGGGCCCATCTGGTGAGGTCGATCCTCGAGGGCGTCTCCTACAGCCTGAACGACTGCCTCGGCATCATCGAGTCGCTTGGCGCCGAGATCTCCGCGGTGCGCGCGTCGGGTGGCGGGGCCAAGTCGAAGGTCTGGCGGACTATTCTCGCCGGGGTCTTCCAAAAGCCTATCGCAACGCTGCAGACGCAGGAGGGTTCGGCGTACGGCGCGGCGCTCCTCGCGATGGTGGGGACGGGAGCCTACGGGACGGTCCAGGAGGCCTGCCGGGCCGTGACGGTCGAGCGGCAGCGGACGGAACCGGACCCGGACCTGGTCGAGGCGTACAGGGTTCCGTACGAACTGTTCCGGGAACTCTACCCCGCCCTCAGGACGGTGTTTCCAAGAATGTGAGCCAAGGCCGCCGAGGGGGAAGCGGACTGCAATCCGGGGAAAGGATCTCTCGGCGGACGGGTTCTAGACCGAATAGAGGAGCGTTCTGGTCGCCACGGCCAGACCGCCGTCCCCTTCCGGATCCTCCTCGGCCTCGGGAAGATCAATCCTGCGGTAGTACATCCCCTCCGCCGCACGGAAGATCTCGATCTCGGCCGGCCTCGGTATCTGATTCTGGATCAGGGCTTCGGACAGCGGATCCTCGACACAGCGCTGGAGTGCGCGCCGTAGGGGACGGGCGCCATAGTTCCGGTCGGCGGCGGTCTGGTCGACGACGTACTTGGCGGCATCGTGGGTAAGCCGGATCTGCAGCCCCTTGCTGATCAGGTTCCGGTTGATCTGGCCGACAAGCATCTGCACGATCTCAAGGAGGTCGTCGTCGGTCAGGGACCGGAAGATGATCGTCTCGTCGATGCGGTTCAGGAACTCGGGATTGAACGTCCGCTTGACCTCGCTTCGGACCTCCTGCTCGGCTTTGGAAGTGCGCTGCTCCGGCGAGCTGCCCTGGAATCCCATCGGCGTCCTCGACTGGAGGTGCCGGGCGCCGATGTTGGACGTCATGACGACGATGGTGTTCTTGAAGTCGACCGTGTTCCCGAGGCCGTCGGTCAGCTGGCCGTCCTCGAATACCTGCAGGAGGATGCTGAACAGGTCGGGGTGGGCCTTTTCGATCTCGTCCAGGAGGATGATCGAGTAGGGCGCACGCTTGACCCGCTCCGTGAGCTGGCCGCCCTCCTCGTATCCGATGTAGCCGGGCGGAGAGCCGATCAGCTTCGACACCGAGTGCTTCTCCATGAACTCGGACATGTCGAACCGGATCAGGGACTTCTCGCTCCCGAACAGGCATTCGGAAAGAGCCCGCGCGACTTCGGTCTTGCCCACGCCCGTCGGTCCCAGGAACAGGAAGGATCCGGCCGGGCGGTCAACCGGCTTGAGACCGGCGCGTGAACGCCTGATCGCCCGGGCAAGCGCGGAAATCGCACTGTCCTGGCTGACGATCCGCTTGTGCAGGTCCTCCTCGATCCGGAGGAGCTTGTCCATCTCCTCCTCCTTGATCGAGGTCATGGGCACACCGGTCCAGCGGGCGACGACTTCCTCGATGTCGTCCTTGCCGACCGTGGCAGTGACGGCCTGGTCGAGCTGCTGCTGCTTCTGCAGACGGCGGAGGTTCTCCCGCTCCATCCGCTCCTCGTCCGAATAGAACCTCGCCTTTTCGAACTCGTGGTTCGCGATGGCATTCTCCATGCGGTTGACGATGAACTTGATCCGCTTGTGGATCTCGGCCGTCTCGTCAGACATCTTCGTCTGCTGGAGCTTGACGCGCGCGCCCGCCTCGTCGAGCAGGTCGATTGCCTTGTCCGGCAGGAAGCGGTCCGGGATGTAGCGGATCGAGCTGTACACGGCCGACTCCACCGCCGCGTCGGTGTAGACGACCGCGTGGAACTTCTCGTAGCGCTCCTTGATGCCGATCAGGATCCGGATCGCCTCTTCCTCTGTCGGCGGGCTGACCTTCACCGCCTGGAAGCGCCTTTCGAGGGACCGGTCCCTCTCGATCGACTTGCGAAACTCGCTCGGAGTCGTTGCGCCGATGCACTGAAGCTCCCCCCGCGAGAGGGCGGGCTTGAGGATGTTTGCCGCGTCGAGGGACCCTTCGGCGGATCCCGCGCCAACGATCGTGTGCAGCTCGTCGATGAAGATGATGGAGTTCCGGTTCTCCATCAGCTCCTTCATGATCGACTTGAGGCGCTCCTCGAACTGGCCGCGGTACTTGGTTCCGGCGACGATCAGGGAAAGGTCCATCGAGAGGATGCGCTTCTCGGAGAGAAACGGAAGCACGACGCCGCTCGCGATGCGCTGCGCGAGACCCTCGACGATCGCCGTCTTGCCCACACCCGGCTCGCCGATCAGAACGGGGTTGTTCTTGGTGCGCCGGCAGAGGATCTGCACCACCCTCTCGAGCTCCCCCTCGCGCCCGATCAGGGGGTCGAGCTTGCCGTCCGCGGCCTCCTGGGTCAGGTCCCGGCTGAACTCCGCAAGCAGCGAGCCTTCCTTCGGCCGGGTGGAGAGCATCTTTTCGGAATGGACGCGCGCGAGCTCCTCACGGATCGTGGAGAGACGCAGGCCGCGCTCGTGGAGGATCTCCGCCGCAAAGCAGCGCTCCTCGCGCAGCAGGCCCAGCAGCAGGTGTTCGGTCCCGATGTGCTTGTGGGAGAGCCTCTCGGCCTCCTCGGCGGCGTACGCGAGCACGCGCTTGCACTCGTGGCTGAGCGGGAGATCCACAGAGGTAGAGACCTTCTCGCGGATCGTGGTGTGCGCCTCGATCTGCTTGCGGATCGAGTCGACGGCGGCATGGGACCGCAGGAATCGGTTTGCGAGGGCCTTGTCCTCCCGGATCAGGCCGAGAAGAAGGTGCTCAGTCTCGATGTAGGGGCTGCCGAACTGGCTCGCCTCATAGCGGGCAAAGAAAATTACGCGCCGGGCCTTCTCCGTATAGCGTTCGAACATGCGGATTCGAATGCGCTAGCCGGCGTACAGCGAGTCACGCCCGGCGGGCGCCGATCCCTCATGGAGAATGATACCAGCATCGACGGTGCGGGCGGGCAGGTCGAGCAGGTCGGGGCTACTGCGCAGCCCCGGCTCCGTTGCGGGTGGGCAGGCAAACCCCGAATCCACAACAGGGCGCCCGTCACCACCGACCTTGGGCCTGAATCGACCTTGATTGCGCCCAAGCCATTGGGGAGGTCCGGAATCGGAATTGTCCCCTGCAGCGGCTCGGGAATCAGGAGGCCCTCCCAGCGGACGCGCGTGGCGCCGGTTAGCGGAACGAGTGGGCCGAACGGGGCGGATTCCGGCACGCTTGCATGCATGGTGTCGCGGAGCCCTGCCGAAAGGCCCCTTGAGCAGGCCAGAGAAGATCCCTGCCGGGCCAGAGGCGCTGTCCCAGAGGCGGCTGCCGCCGCTTCACCGACTTCGGAAGCGGATCCGGCCGAGTGATTCCCGAGGATCGAAGACCCGCCCGTCGTGGCCGGGCGGCCGCCTCCTTCAGCGACGGCCTTCCGTCTGGAAGCAGTTGCTCGGCGGCAGCGAAGCGTCCCGCGCTTCATCCGCGGGTCGTCCAGTGTTTGCCATCCTGAGTTAGATGCGGCTCCGCGAGCTTGTGGACCTCGTGACACGCTCCCCTGCGGGCTCGGCGGACTTTGTGCGAGGCGCCAGACTCCTGGCAGCCCGTGCATTCTCGGCCGATGAGCCCGTTGCGAGCGCCGCAACGAGTGCGATCTTCCTGGACATCGTGGAGCCTTGGTCAGACCGGTTCTCCTCCGTCCACTGCGACGCCTACGTCGCGTTCATGTCGGAGGTCATGTACGCCAGCGGATCTCCCGTGGCGGCGGAGCTGGCCCGTCAGGGACTGCAGGGACCGGCGGAGCTGGCGAGGCGGTATTCCTCCATCCGGACCGCCGGCCGGCCTGATCCGCTCGATCCCGAGCGCGTCACGACCGCGGTCGTGCTGTCGAGAGTCACACTGGGAGCGGACATAGCCGTTACCAGCGCGGTGATCCGCGCGTCCCTGCGGGCTTTTCCCCGCGCTTCTGTGACGTTCCTTGCTCCGCGAAAGAACCTGGCACTGCTGGCCGGCGACGAACGCATCGACGGCCGGGAGGTCTCATACGGCAGGAGCTCCCTTCTGACGGAGCGCCTGGCAGCTTGGCCCATGATCCGGGAACAGGTGCAGGCCTGCACTGTCGGCCTGTCGCCCGGACAGTCGGTTGTGATCGATCCGGACAGCCGCCTGACCCAGCTCGGGCTGCTTCCGGTCACCGACGACCGCCACTACCGGTTCTTCGAGAGCCGGTCCTGGCTGCCGGAGAGCCCGGAGCCGCTGGGGCGCGTCGCGACGGAGTGGTGCGCGTCAATGTGGGGGATCGACGCCCAGCCCGTCCATCCGTTTGTGCGGTCCGGATACGGGGAGGAGCCCTTGTGCGACCAGCTCAGGACGGGGCCGGTCCGCCCCGTCGCGACAATCAGCCTGGGTGTCGGCGGCAGGGAGAGCAAGCGGCTGGACGGCAGGTTCGAGGACGCGTTGCTGGACCTGCTTCGCGAGCGCGGCTACATGAGCGTGCTCGACTGCGGCGCCGGGGAAACGGAGGCTCGACGGGCCGGGCGGCGCTATCTCGCCTTCTCGGGTTCGAAGTGTCACCGCGACGAGGGAAGCCGCGCTCCCCTCGAGCCGTCCAGCCTGATGACCTGGAGGGGCAGCATGCACGGGTTCGGGAACCTGATTGGCGCCTCGCACGTCTACGTCGGATACGATTCCGGAGCGGCGCACCTGGCGGCGGCTCAGGGGGTTCCCGTGATCTCGATCTTTGCGGGAGCGCCGAGCGCAACCTTCCGGCGGCGCTGGACTCCTTGGGGTCCGGGACCGGTCACGGTGATTCCAGCCGAAGGGCCCCACTGCCGCGACACCGTTCTGGCCCGCGTCGGGCAGGCGCTCGACGCACTCGGACAGTCGCCTGCAGGCAAGTCAAATGATCGGTATTGATGCCGGGAACTGGCTCGACCGCCCGCCGACGGGCGTTGCGGTCTACGCCCGCAATCTCATCTGGCAACTGGCTCGACAGCAACCGCACGAGCGATTCGGCTGGTTCTTCCGCAGCAACCGCTACTTCCGGTCGCTCGGCAGGCGCCTGCCGCGCAACGCCAGGCGCCGTCTGCTTGAGCAGCCCCTGCTCCGGGTCGGATCGCGCGACCTGAAGCTCTTTCACGGCCTGAACCAGCGGCTTCCGAAGGGAGTCCGGGCACCTTGCGTCGCCACCTACCACGACCTCTTCGCGCTGACCGGCGAGTACTCCACGGCCGAGTTCCGGCAGCGCTTCGCGCGCCTTGCCAGAGAGACCGCCGATCGTGCGGACCACGTCATCGCCGTGTCCGCCTACACCGCCGAGCAGGTCGCTTCGCGGCTCGGTTTCCCAAGATCCCGCATCACCGTCGTTCACCACGGAGCCGAGCCGCTGGCCATACCGCCCCCCGCAAGATGCGAGGCCATTCTGGCGAACCTGGGCGTTTCGAGACCCTTTGTTCTCCACATCGGGACGCTGCAGGTCCGCAAGAACGTCGGCCGAGCAGTGGAGGCGTTTGAAGCGGCGGGCGGCGGCGCGAGCCTGGTGCTGGCCGGCGGCAGCGGCTTCGGCGCCGACCGTGTGCTGGAGCGGATCGAGCACAGCCGCGCGAGGCCCAGGATCCGGATTGCGGGGCATGTGTCCGATGATGTGCGGGCATGCCTGTATGCCTCCGCCGAGGTTCTGCTGTTCCCATCGCTGGAAGAGGGCTTCGGACTTCCCGTCGTTGAGGCCTTCTCGGTGGGCCTGCCGGTGATCGCATCCAACGCCTCCGCCGTCAAGGAGGTCGCCGGTGACGCGGCAGTCCTGGTCGACCCTCTCTCCACGGACGAGATCTCCGGGGCCCTGGAACGAGTCCTGGAGAGCGAGTCCCTGCGGGAGGAACTCCGCCGCAAGGGAACGGCCCGGTCCCGGCGCTTCACATGGGAGCGGTGCGCCGCGGAAACGTGGCGGGTGTACCGGAGGCTCGCGCGAGCCTGAAGGACCTCCAGTGTCCCGAACAGTCCTCGCGATTGAGACTCGTGAGCGGGGTGCGCACCTCACACGCGGGAGGCCGGCTGCCAGCCGCAGCTGGTGACCGCCAGCGGCTCGCGTAGGGCATGGCAGCGAGCCCCCGGGAGACAGAGAACGCCGTGCGCCGCAGGTTCCCACCCTGCCATGGCGGTCTCAGTCGGCCAGCAGCTCCGCCATTGTGAACACCGACTCCAGCTCGCACCCCACCGCCGCAAGCGCCTCAAGGGCCCCTTGCTCGCGATCCACCATGCAGCAGGCTCCCAGCACGTCCATGCCGGCCTCTCTGGCGCGCCGGATGGCCTGGACCGTGGATCCTCCCGTGGTGCAGACATCGTCCAGAACGACGCATCGGACGCCGCGGATCTCCGCAAGTCCTTCGATCGAACGCTTTCGGCCGTGGCCCTTCCCGGCCTTGCGGACAACGAACGCATCGACGGGGGTCGGGGTTGCCTGGGAAACATGGGCGGCCGCGCATGCGACGGGGTCGGCTCCCATGGTCAGCCCGCCAACGGCCTGAGGCCTCCAGCCCCGAGCACGGATGCGGTCCAGGATCACCCGGCCGATGAAAGGCATCGCCTCGCCGCGCAGGGTGGTCAGGCGGCAATCGACGTAGACGTCGCTTGTCTTGCCCGAGGCAAGAACGAAGTGTCCGCGGAGCACGGAATGCCGCTGGAGAAGCGCCTTCAGCCGCTCCCTGTCGCTCAGGCTGCTCATCGGTCCTGCCGCCACCTGCCGGGCCGGGAGCCGGGACTAAAAGGCACGCACCTGCTCCAGATACCCGTCGTAGTTGCGGCGGATCTCGCCGAGCGAGTCCCCGCCGAACTTCTCCAGGAACGCCTGGGCGACGGTCAGGGCAACCATCGCCTCGCCGATCACCCCAGCCGCCGGAACGACTGCGACATCCGATCTCTCGTAGGCTGCGACGGCCGGGTCGCGAGTCTTGAGGTCGACCGACTCCAGGGGCCGCCTGAGCGTCGAGATGGGTTTGAGGTAGCCGCGCACGACCACGTCCTGACCGTTGGTGATCCCGCCTTCCAGGCCTCCGGCCCTGTTGGAGCCGCGGTAGAACTCGCGCCGGGGCTTGTTGTAGTGGATGGTGTCCTGCACCTTGGACCCGGGCGAGGCGGCTGCCAGAGCCGCTGAGCCGACCTCGACGCCCTTCACCGCCTGGATGGAGACGATCGCCTGGGCCAGCCTGCCGTCCAGCTTCGAGTCCCAGCTCGTGTGGGATCCGAGCCCGGGGGGCGCACCATGCACCACGACCTCGAAGACGCCGCCTCTCGTGTCGCCGGTGCGGTAGGCCACGTCGACGGCGGCCTTCATGCGCTGCTCGGTCTCCGGATCGACGCAGCCGAGCATCACATCGTCCTTCGCCGCGAGCGCGACGAGCTCCTCCCAGGCGACAGGCCGCTCGAGCTCGACGCCGCCAACGGCGACCACATGGCTCAGAATCTCGATTCCGAATTCCGAGAGCAGGAGCTTGGCGAACCCTCCCATCGCCACGCGGGCGGTGGTCTCGCGGGCGCTGGCGCGCTCGAGAATGTACCGCGCCTCGGGGTAGTTGTACTTGATGCAGCCCGCAAGGTCGGCGTGCCCCGGTCTCGGGCGGTGGACGGGCACGGCATGCTCGCCCGACCCCTCATAGTCCTGGACGGGAAGCTTCTCAGTCCAGTTCTTCCAGTCGCGGTTGCGGAGCAGCACGGCGATCGGCGAGCCGATCGTCCTGCCGTGGCGAACGCCGGAGACGACATGGACCTTGTCGCTCTCGATCTTCATCCGTCCGCCGCGGCCGTAGCCCTGCTGGCGGCGCCACAGCTCGCGGTTTACGCGGTCCAGATCAACGGGCATGCCGGCAGGCATCCCGGACAGAGTGGCGACCAGCGTCTCGCCATGAGACTCGCCGGCTGTGACGAAACGCAGCATCCCTGGAACGCGGGGAGAGGGGAGGGATTCCTATTATAGGTGGCGGGCCATGCGGCGTCTGGTCGGCATTCACGCGGTCTCGGCCGCGCTGCGTTCGGCTCGGGCGTCCGGACGGCGGCTCGACCGCGTCGTCGTCGCGCGGGGCGCGCGGAACACCAGATTGCGTCCGCTCATCGACGAGTGCCGGCGCATCGGGATCCCGGTCCGGTTCGAGCCGCGGTCCGTCCTGCAGAGGCTGGCGGGAACGAAGGCACACCAGAATGTGGTCGGCATCGCGGCGGCGGCGGGATACCGGACACTGGACGGGATCCTGTCACACGAGGAAGAGTCGAGCACGATCGTGGTCCTGGACTCGGTCCAGGATCCGCACAACCTGGGCGCGATCATCCGCACATCCGAGGCGGCCGGCGCGACGGCCGCCGTGATTCCCGAGAGAAGGTCGGCCGGGCTGAGCGAGGCGACCACGAAGGCCGCTGCAGGCGCCCTGGAGTCGCTGCCCGTGGTCCGCGCGAAGAACCTTGGCCGGGCGCTCGACAGGCTGAAGGAGGCGGGCTTCTGGCTGTACGGCCTCGACGCGGCCGCCGACGCCGACTACGACGCCATCGAATACGCGGACCACTGCTGTCTCGTGATGGGAAGCGAGGGCCGGGGCCTGCGGGCCAAGGTGTCGGAGCGATGCGACTTCCATGTGCGGATTCCACTGTCGGGAAGGGTCGAGTCCCTCAACGTCTCGGTCGCCGCCGGGATCGCGCTCTTCGAGGTGAACCGGCAGCGGCGGGCGAGGCTGCGCGACACGGACTGAGTGCGCGCCGAGAGAGGGGATCCGCAACTTCCTATAATCCAGACATGACGATTGCAGAGGTCTTCCTTGCCGAGTTCGGCCCCGAGATGGCGAGCACGCGCAAGATGCTGGAACGTGTTCCCGACGAGACGCTGGACTTCAAGCCGCACGAGAAATCCATGTCCATGGGGCGGCTGGCGGGCCACGTGGCCGAAATGGCCGGCTGGGGCACCGTGACCGTCCAGCTTGACGAGCTCGACATCAGACCCCCGGGCGGCCCCACGCCAGAGGTGTACGTCGCCCGGAACCGGGACGCCACGCTGGAGCACTTCGACAGGATGGTGGCGGAGGCCAAGGAAGCGATCGCCGGAACCAGCGACGAGGCCATGCACCAGCCGTGGACACTCCTGATGGGCGGGAACGTGATCTTCTCGATGCCGCGGATCACGACCCTCAAGACCATGGTGCTGAACCACATCATTCATCACCGCGCCCAGCTGAGCGTGTACCTCCGGCTGAACGACGTGCCGATTCCGGGCATGTACGGCCCGTCCGCAGACGAGATGTAGGCCGGGCGGCCGGTCCCGTGCAAGGGCCGGCAGCCAGAGCGGGATTCAAACAGGGATTGGCCAGCTGAGCGGCAAGCCCCCTGCTCCGGCGACCAATAAACATCGGCCGCCCTGGGCGGCCTGATGTTCAACGGCCTGTCCGGTGCGGACAAGCGGTTGGACGTGCTTGAGGGCGAACTGCGTCGGCTCGGGGTGCGAGTGGCGCACATCGAAGGCATGATCGAGGGCGCGGCGCTATTCCGCCCGACGGCTGCGCCAGCACCGGATTCGACGGGAGACTGACGGACCTATCGTCTGCGCTGGGGCTTGTCGAGCTCCGCAAGACTTGCGTCCATGCGCAGATCTTCCTCCAGTTCAGCCTCGCTCGGCTGGCAGGAGTGGCGGACCAGCCGGACGGTCGGTGGTGTGGTGTTTCTGTCGTTCAAATTCTTGGAACGGCACTCTCCTGCATGGTCCGAAGTGCTTGCTCGGGCAGCGAACTCGAACTCTTGATGCGTGATGCGCAGCATCATGCTATTGGTATTCTGTGGAACTTGGCATGAGGACGACCCTCGACCTGTCTGCTGAGGCACTGGCCCGCGTGCGCCTGCTCGCAGGGCAGCGCCGCGAGAGCCTCGGTGCTGTGGCCTCGGAGCTGATTCTCAAGGCACTTGAGCCTAGGGAAGCGTCCCGAATCAGAAAGGCCGGGCATGGAGGTGTTGAGTTGGACGAGGCGAAGGCCAAGCAGATGTTGGAGACGGCACGTGAGTATGTCGGCAACAACGTCTTCGTCCCATTGGACTTCGACGAGGTTGACCTAAGATCGTTCCTTTTGCAGTACCTTTGGGTCATCTTCGTTTCAGGGTTCCGCAATGCCGTGGTCGAGAAGCATTTCGCCGGCCTCATGGAGGGGTTTCACGACCTCGACCTAGATCGGATCGCCACCATGGAGTCGATAGATGCGCAAACGCTGCCGATTCGCAACCAACGGAAGGCGGACGCCTTCCTCAAGGGATGTCGGCTGATCCACCGCGAGGGCTGGCCTGCCTTCAAGGGGCGATTGCAGGAGAGGCGACGGGCAGCGCTGAGAGAGCTGCCCTACATGGGGGACGCAACGAGTCGGCATATGGCGCTGGCGCTAGGCATTGAAGACACTGAGAAGCCCGACACTTGGATTCGACAATGCGCGGCGGAGTGCTCCGCGACCGTCGATGAGATGATCACGTTCCTTAGCAATGAGTATGGACTCACACGGCAGCAGGTCGACGCCTACCTGTGGCAATACTGCAGCGATCACCAACACCTGCCGTAATCGCCGCCCTAGCGCCGTCGCTGCGGCTTGTGGAACTTCAGCCGCACGGTGCGGGTGACGGCCTTGCCCAGTTCCTCCAGACTTGCGTCGATCCGCAGGTCTTGCACCGGATGCCTCGGCCATCGGCCGTCGGGGAGACCGCCAACCCCGACGGCAAGTGAGCATCGATCCGGGTGCGGCCTGATCGTGGAACGAGTGCCGGTCCGTGGGACGAGCTGGGCGACCGACGGCTGGAAGCTGGGGCACATCGGAAATCCCAGACTTCGGAGGGCGTGCCGACCGGGTCCCGCGAAGGACCGGATCCCGGTCACACGTGTAGGGAATCGGCAAGGGGCGCGATTAACTACTGATTTGCTCGAACGCCCGTGAACCG
This sequence comes from Bryobacterales bacterium, assembly GCA_028819255.1. Lineage (GTDB taxonomy): Bacteria > Acidobacteriota > Terriglobia > Bryobacterales > UBA6623 > VXMF01. The sequence continues at coordinate 35,898 of JAPPMB010000088.1, forward strand.
CAGTGCTGCGCATCCCAAGATTCTCGCTCGCCACGTAGATCCTGATCTCGATGGCACTGGGCCTCAGCCTCGGTCTGTCGGCGCCCGATTGGGCCGGTCGCATCAAGTTCGTCAACGATCCGTTCCTGCGCCTGATTCGATCGATCACTGCGCCCGTGCTGGTCGGCGTGCTGATCCGAGCGATCGCTGGCGCGGGGTCCGTTGGCGCCTTGGGCCGGCTGGGCTGGAAGGCCGCGGTCTGCTTCGAGATTGCCAGAACCATTGCTATGGCGACCAAGCCCGGCGAGGGGCTAGCGGTCGGGACGGCAGACGCTGCCGGGATCGATGGGCCGGCCGGTCTGGCCGAGACACTGGAGAGCGCCGTCCCCACCAGCATCGTCGACGCGCTGGCGCGCGGCGATGTCCTGCAGATCGTGGTGATCTGCTTCCTGTTCGGCATCGCTTGCCTCTCAGTCGGGAGCAAGGCTCGGCCGGTGGTGGATTTCGCCGACGCCTTGGCCAAGGTCGCGTTTCGCTACACCGACTACGTGATGTATCTCGCGCCGCCGGCAGTGCTAGGAGCCTCCGCCAAAATGGTCGCCGGCGCCGGCTTCGGAGCGCCGGAGGGCCTCGCGGAGTTCGCTGCTGTCGCGTGGCTCGCACAAGGCCTCTTTCTTGGAGTGCTGCTGACGGGCGGACTGTTTCTCTGCGGCGTGCCGGTGCGGCGGATGCGCTTGCCCTCGCGCCAGGCCTGGCCGAGGAAGACGGCGGGGCTGTTGCAGTTGGGGATGGACTCGACGTAGAAGGCCACCGGGGGTTACATGGAAACAGAAGGGAATTATATACTTAAGTGCCCAAATGTAGGCCTAAGTGCTTGACTTTACGG
>JAPPMB010000020.1 GCA_028819255.1 Bryobacterales bacterium
GACCCAAAAAGTCGTTGTCCAGATTGATATAAGGCTACTCGGCAGGGCTAGGGCGTCGGGATGCTCGCTGCCGTCCCCGGAGACTCGCCACGAGTCCTCGACCTCGAGTGTTCCCAGGGTGCCCAGCACATGCGTGGCCCTGCCAGCCTTCGTGCTGAGGCAGACCGAGAAGCTCGCGGGAAATTTCCTGTTGCCATGTCCGTACTCCAGGGCCACCTGGACGGTGTCGGGGTTTTCCCGGTAGTCGTGATAGCGATAGAGGCCTCCGTACGCCACGAGGCTGGTGGGGTACAGCTCGCCGGTCAGCATGTGAACCACGTCGATGCCGTGGGACATCCATTGGTCGATGATCCCGCTCGAGAAATCACGGAACAGACGGAACGAGCGGTAGATCTTTGGATTGAACGGGCGGTCCGGCTTCCCCATCAGGAAGCCCTCCCAGTCGACGTCGCCGTCCCTGACCGACTCGAGGTCTTCTTCCGACTTCGCCCATCGGTACGGGCTGTACATGTTCCAGATGACATCAGCCTTGACGACTTTCCCGATACGGCCTTCCTTGACGATGTCGGCAGCCGAACGGTAGCGAGGGAAGCTCCTGCGTTGGGTGCCGACCTGGATTACCCGGTCTGAACGCTCGGCAGCCCCCATCGCTTCGTTGACTTCCGAGAGGACGTTACCCATCGGTTTCTCTACGTAGACATCCTTTCCGGCTTCCAGGGCAGACTTCATCATCTTGGCGTGCGTGTGATCAGGCGTGGCGATCATGACCGCGTCGATCTCATCGTCCGCAAGCATGTCTTCGAAACGCCCAAACGCCTTCGGCTCGGCTCCATAGGACTCTGTTACCAGCTTGGCCGCAGCCTGGAGGTGCTTGGTCCAGGTATCGCACACTGCTCCGACCCGGGCGTTGTACTTGCTGCCGTATTCGATGCATTGCTTGGTCAGCTGCATGCCCCGGACACCGGGACCGATGATGCCGACCTGGATGCGATCGTTTGCGCTCTGAGCTGATGCCGTGCGCCGCGTGGTGGCAAGCGCAAGGCCCGCAGCCGAGGAGGTTCTGAGAAAGTGACGCCGGTTCATTGCTGGTTGCGCATATTGTGCCGCACTTGGCACCCCCGCGGAAATACGGCGGAGACGTCTGCTCCTCCTACAAGCTCGCGCAGGCAGCGCGTTCGCCATCCTGCTGCGATGGGGAATTCACACGCCCGCCTGGATCGATCGTGGACGCGGCCGGGCCTCCGCTTCGCGGTCTCTGCTCACCTTGTGCTGGGCATGAACCAATCGGTTCCGCGTCGCGGCAACAGCGGCCCAAGGCACTTCCGGCATCAATCTGCGGGTGTCCGAAGTGAGGCGGCTCGCGGTCTCGCCAACGACCTCCACCCGCTTGACTTCGGCCAAGAAGAAATTCTCGTCCGAGTCGAAATCGGCGCGGGTGCGGTCAGCTCCTTCCAGCATGGCCCGCCGAGCCCAGTCAAGGATGTCCACCAATCGCGCCCTGTTCTTCGACGTACTGCACCTCGGCCGCGATCAGCACCGCTTGCCGGGAATGGCGACTTAGTTCCTCGACCGCCAAACCCCGGAACGCACTTGGCGTCAGGGCGCCTTTTCGGGAACCGGATTCCCAAAGGTCTTCTAACACCGTTTCCTTGTGTTCTCGCGGTACTCTTCGGCAATGGCTTCTGCGAGTACTGGCGCGAGGGAAATCGGTCCAATCGATGAGGTGCCCTCTGGAACCGCGACGGCCGGATTGAGACCCACCGACGTAGTTGCACATGGGCGGGCCGGAGCGGCGATTCCCATGCGGAGCCCTCTTGCGATCGAGTCGCCTTCGAGGGGCCTGAACCGCAACTAGAAGAAGAGCCGTGCTCCGAACTGGAGTTGGAGCGGGCTGACACCCGGAACCTGGCGGTTGTTGCGGTCATAATCGCCGCTTTCGGTCCGCAGGCGCATGAACCGCGGCTGCGGGCCAGCCAACTCGCCCGTCTCCAGGTCCAGCCCCGGGCCGAAGGTCGTGTTGAAGCCCGCGAACTCGACGTTCTCAAGGTTGAAGGCATTGAAGAGTTCGGCCGACAGCTGGACGAACACTCGCTCCGTGACGGGGATGTTCTTCATCACTCTCATGTCGAAGTTCGACATCCCGCGGTTGCGGAAGGCGTTGCGCCCGAGAAACCTTCCCGGAGCGCTCAGCCCTCGGTCTCCTCCGCTGGATCGATCCCCGTTCAGGTCTCGTCCGGCCCGCGGGTTGATGGGCGGTCCCGAGGTGATGCGAGCGATTCCGGACCACGTGATGCCGAATGGCAGCGCAAGGACCGCATTGGACGTGAACTGGTGGCGAATGTCGTGGTTGGCCGGCCCGTAGTCGCTGCCCAGGGCAAAGGGGTCGTTGTATCCGAACCCCGTCGCGCTGCGCTCGTTGTCGTCATCCGAAAAGGTCTGCGACCAGGTGTAGAACGCCTCCCATTGGAGAGAGCTTCCGGGCCGGTACTTTGCGGATACCGTCACGCCACGGTAGAGCGACCTCGCGGACGACTCTCGGACCGTGACCGACCCCAGAGAGGCGACCGGGCGGTTCCTGGCGTCGATGAACGGGATCATCGCCGGATCCCCGGGACGCACTACCGGAGCGGGAAGGTTGAAGTCCCTGTTGCGTTGCAGGTTGGCGGTATTGACGTGGTGGAGGTCAACTCCGGCGACGAGAACCGGCGTGACTTCGTGGTCGATGCCCGCCGTGAACGCGACCGACCGCGGATTCCGGTAGTCGTCGGCCACGGTAATCGGCTGTGCTCCAGCGAACGGATCCGTTCCGCCGCCGGCGACGCGCTGTACCTGCTCGGCAGCGAACACCGGAATCCTCCCCAGTGCGAATTCATTGAGGTCTATCCCTGCGGCGATGAACTGCCGATAGACGGTCCGCTCGGTCGTCGGCAGCGCGATGGACAGGTTTCCGGGCGTTTCGCGGAAGTTGTTGACGGGATCGGAGAGCAGGAGCAGCGGGGTCGCGGCATAGTAGATTCCGAAGCTCCCACGGACCACGGTACGGCTCGACTTGGGAAATGGGCGGTAGGCGAAGCCGAAGCGCGGCATCAGCTGGTCGGTGGCGTCCGGAATGACCGTCGGATCGGTGTGCCCGAAGGGAAGCTTCGCGCTGCGGACTCGGTCGACCAGCGCGACGTTGCCGGCCTGCGGGTCAGGGTTGGCCTGCGCTTCCCAGCGCACGCCATAGTTGAGGGTCACCCGCGGGCTGATCCGCCAGCTGTCGAGCGCGAACAGCGCGAGCTGGCTCTGGTCCATGTCGGTGCGCAGGTTCCCGATCTGGCGCAGGTAGATTCCCGCGCAATCGAACCGGTTCGCAATCTCGCCTCCACTCGAAAGGCAGTCGAGATGGTGGTCGGCATTCGACCCGAACAGGATGAACCGGCCGAATTGGTGGAATCCGAAGGTCTGGCCGGCGCTCAGCCGGCTGTAGTCCACTCCAAGCTTCACGCTGTGGCCTCGGCTGGTCACCGACACGGCATTGTTCACCTGGATTCGTGTGTCGTGCTGGACCGTGGGAAGGAAGCTGCGGGCTCCGAACCGCCCGATCGTGGACTGAACCAGCGGATTGGAGGCGTTGTTCAGACGCGGACGCTCCTCGCGGCTGGCCGTGATTCGTGCTTCGTTGATCCAGGCGGACGTCAAGAGACTTGTCAGCTGGGCGGTGAAGTACTGGATCGAGTCCTTCTCGGTTCCGTTGTTGCTCAGAGCCCGGTTGGTCCGAGACTGGCGGGGATTCCCCGTCGTGGAGGTGTTGAGTGCCGTGGCGCTCGACGCGTTGTAGCGAAATGTCAGCGTCTGCGTGCCGCGCAGATGGACATCCAATCTCGGTGTCAGGGCCCAGGCGTCGTTCGTGGATTCGAACGGTTCCTCCAGGCTTCGGTAGTGATTGAAGGCTTCCGGCCCCGCGGCCCCGGATGTGCCTGCGAGTCGCGGGAACTCGACGTGTCTGGGCGTGTCGGCCGACTGACGTTCGAAGGCGGCGAACAAGAACGCCTGGTTCGGGACGAGCGGGCCACCCAGGGAGCCTCCGGATTGCCGGAGGGTTTCGAGCACCTTCGCACCGAATGGGTCCTCGGCCCCCAATCCGCGGTCGCGGACCTGGTGGAAGGCGTCGCCGCGCACCTGATTGGTCCCCCCTTTGGTGATCACGTTGAGGATGCCGCCGGATGAACGCCCGTATTCGGCGGTGTATCCTGCGGCGACGGCCTGGAACTCCCGGATGGCGCTCTGCGGCACCGTGATGATGGAATTGGACCGCTCTCCCCCACGGATGCCGCCGAAGAACGGCTGGTTGTAGTCGGTTCCGTCGACCATCACGTTGGAGTTGATGCCTCGTTGTCCGACGAACGACAGCTGGCCGCGCTGGCGATCGACCTGAACGGTCGGCGTGAGCAGGGCGAAGTCCTGGAACCGGCGACCGTTGATCGGCAAGTCGCGAATCGCCGTGGGGTCCACGATGTTGTCCGAGGTTGATTGGGCCGGGTCGATCAACGACGCCGAGACCTCGATTTCCGACCTCGTTTCCTCGACCTGCAGAGTGATGTCCGCACGGACGGTGGTTCCGACTCTGAGCGAGACGCCGTCGAGGGACGAGTCCGCAAATCCCTCCATTCCGGCCCTGATGGTGTACGATCCCGGATCCAGGCTCGAAGCTTGGTATTCCCCGTTCTTGTTCGATTGCAGCGTGCGCGCCACCCCGGTGGCGTCGTTGACGACAGTAACTCGCGCCTCGGCGACGGAAGCGCCGAGCGCGTCGAGGACGAGGCCGGTGATTCGGCCCTTGTGGGCGTCAGTCTGGGCGGAAGCCGAGGCGGTACAAGCGATGAAGAGAAGGGCATGTCGAATCAGCCCCGGGAAGACGCCACGACCAATTCCTGTTCGAGTCGTGCAAACGAGGCGATGATTCTCCTGATCCGACAACATTCCCGATACCAGAAAGCGCAGGTTGCCGCCGCATGCAGGATTCATGAAGACTTGAATTCCAATCAGACAGCGAGGTTTGATCTTAAACATTCGGAACGGGTGGTGCTCGAGGTAGGGATCGTTGCGGTCGATGCGGTAGGGCGGGAATGTGGGGGGCAGGGGCCGGCTGAACCCGTCGACGAGGGAGAGTGTGAGCGCCAGCGACTGAGATGCTGGACGCTGCCCGGCGTGCGCGGAGCACGGTTGGGGCCGATGGCCGCGTAGGCGATGGTGGAGTTCACCCCGAAGCGGGCCAGCGCCGCCTCGGCCAGTTTCGCCGCGACGAGGGGCAGCCCGAGCGACGGCAGGGCTTCGATCATGAACAGCCTGCTGGCGGCCTTATCAGCAGTGCATGGTCAGCCGGCGCTGATCCTTGTGCCGCAACTGCCGGCTGTCGAATCCGTGGTGCCTCGAAAAGTCCACGGTGTCGAGGAACTTGAAGGTCTCCTCGAACGACGCCAGCAAGTGGTCGGCCATACGGCGGGTCAGGTTGTTCTTGACCACGATCCGGAACATGGTCTGGTCCGGATCTCCGTCGCGGTAGAGCGGCAGCCGTTCCTCGGTGAGAGGGTGCTCGAAGGACCGCTTGTAGCCGCCGACGTACCAGTGATGCTGCGAGAGCGCGTGCTGGAGATCAATGTCGTCATAGGTGAAGCCGCAGGCGGGGTTCAGCGAGGCGGCGACAACCGGCAGGCATCCTTCGTCGCCGTGATCGAGGAAGACGAAGCGCGGGTGTCCGTTCCAGGTCATGGCCTTCAGGCCGTCTCGGATGTAATTGGCGTTGCCCATCATGTTCTCGCAGACCTGTCGGTAGCCGGCCAGCCCGTAGCGCAGGAACTTGTAGTACTGGACGTAGACACCGCTCGCGGGCCGGGAGAAGTTGAGGGTGTAGGAATCCGCCTTCCCGCCGAGGTAGGTCACCGAAGTCGCGACGTGTTCGCTCAGGTCGGCCCTTTGCCGCCAGACAATCCAGCCGGTGCCGCAGCAGGATTCGCCGTACTTGTGGCCGCTGGCCGATATGGACAGTATGTTCGGCAGGCGGAAGTCCCAGGGTGGGAGGTCCTGGAAGGGCGCGATGAAGCCGCCCGAGGCGGCGTCCACGTGGATGCCGACCTGCAGCCCGCGCTCCCGGTTGATTTCCTCGACCAGCGGACTGACCTCCCAGACCGGGTCGTAGTGCCCGCCGTAGTGGTTGCCCATGATGCAGACCACGCCGATGGTCCGTTCGTCCACCGCCTCCCGGATCTGCCCGGGGTCCACGGTGAAGGTCCCGTTCCGGGGCTGGATCAGCCGCGGCTCGATGTCCAGGTAGCGGAATAGCTTTTCCCAGGCGGCCTGGAAGCACGACGAGATCACCAAGTTCGGCAGCTCGCCCCGGACCGCCTGGAAGCTCTTCCCGGTCCGCGTCGCGTACCAGCGTCGCCAGCGGAACTTGAGCGCGAGGCCGGCAAGCAGGCACGCTTCGGTGGACCCCACGGTGCCCGCGCCCGGAAAGACAAGGTATTCCTCGAAGTCCTCGGGTTCCGGGCAGTGCCAGAGCCGCGCGATCATGTTCACGACGGCGTCGTGGAGTTCGTAGGAGCGGGGATAGACCGTCTGGTCGGCGAGGTTGATGCGCAGCCCCATCATGGCTACCGCTTCCTCGTCCTCTTCGAACTCGACGTTGACGTAGGAGGAGGTGTTCAGCTTCTGGTTGAAGTCAATGGCGTGGCTGTTTTCGATGATGGTCCGCACCGCCTTCGCGGACATGCCCCGCGGCGGAATGCCGGCGACGGCGGACGGCGCTTCGAGCGCCGCCTTCGAATAGTAGTAGCTGGTGTCGGACGCCTGCCGCGTCTGCTCCAGTTCGTCCCGCAGACTCGCGATTTCCTGCCGGAGCTCCTGTACGAGCGCGCTCATGGGGTTCGCCTCGTCGCTCATGCCGCTCACCCTCGCTCCCAGGTCCGCGACGCCGAGCTAACTCCCCGGCAGCCCGAACACCCTCATCCGACCTCCGCCGCGCCCAATACGCGATGATCACATATCAACGCGAGCCCGTGCAAATCAAGCTGGGGGCGGTGGATTGTGTTATGGACGCTAGGCGCTCATGATCGGCATCTCGACCACCCCGCCTGCATGGAACCTTTCGCATCCGAACTGCCGCACGGCATGGCGGGATCCGTGCCGCCGTCGCGTCCGGCAGCCGTGCCAGAGTAGGGTCGGCGGAAGCGGGCCAAGATCGTAGCGCGAACCGGCCCGGTGCGCAGCGTCGCTCTGTGTCCCCGGAAACAAGACGGACGTCAGTCGTCCGCCTCGAGCCCTGCCTGCACAGTGGACACACCATAAACCGAGACGACCGTTCGGCGGTCGGTCTGTAAAGCGGGCGACGCCCGCCCCGCTTCCGCCGGGTAGTGAGGTGATGATGACACAACCCGTCACCGTGGCCTCCGGGGCCGTGGCGGACCATTTCGACCCCGACTCCCTGGAGGTCCTCCGTCCCCGCGTCGCGAGACTCGAAGCCCACGAGATGCAGGTGGAGGCCACCGTGCGGCTGTGCGAGCCCGGCATGGACCGCCCTCTGCGCGCCACGCGGGAGTTCAGCGCGCTGCCCAAGGGGCTGTGCGAACCGACCGGGCGGTGCAGGGGGCACGCCGTCCCCGCGGCCGCGATCGAGGGCACCGGCATCTTCTGGTAGGCGCCCTACGAGGCTCTGGAGGATGCCGGCCTGCAGGTCGAGCTGTTCCACGCGCAGCACACTCATCAGTCCACGAAACTGCAGGCACTTCATCTCTCCTTGGTGTTGTCTCGGCGGCAGGCAGGGGGCCTCCGGACCCTGCGCGCGCGGCTGTGCCTGATTCCAATCCGGGCGGCCACCGCGGGTGGCAGCCAGGGCCCCAGCAGTCGGCACAGGCCGCATCATGGCCGTTCTCCCGGGTGCCCTCGCCGGCTCGGCGCGGTGGCTGGCTGGGTGCGCCAGTGCTGTTTGCAGCGCTCGAGATGGGACTCGACGTGCTGCCAGTAGGCTGTTGGGAAAGATCCGCCGCGCGCCTCCTCCTGCGGGCCCTCGAAGTAGCGCAAGCTGGCAATCGGCTGGGCGTCGCGCCGGTCGATGAGGGCAAAGGACTTGCGCAAGCAGCCCCGCGGCAGGGTCTGCCGGACCGTCTCCAGTGGGATGTCGGCGCGGTGCCAGTCCGCTGCCAGTCGCTCGTCGGCAGCCGTGAAGGGTGCTTGCACGCAGGAGGGCCGGGCCAGCAGCTACCGCACGCATTCGACGTAGGCGGCGCCGCTGCCGTCCGAAGCTGCTGAAGCGGCCGCTGCCGAGCGCGACGGGGCAGCCTGGTAAGGCCAGAAGGCTGGCGCGAGGCCCGGTGCTGATTCGGTGCGGGCTCGATCTCGGAGACTCTCCTGGCCGCCAGTTCGGCCAATTGGCGCCCCAGTGCCGAGCGGCTCCTGCCCAGTCGGCGCGCCAGTGCGGCCCGCTCGAAGAATACACCATCGCTTCCGCCGGCAGCGCCCGCTTCCGCCGGATGGCACGTCCGCACTCCCGCAGCGCTGCCCGGACCGCACGCAGGGGGAACACCTTGGCGACGCCCCCCACGCTCAAGTAGTCTGAGAGCCGCGCCCCTCCGGGAAGAACGGCTCGAGTTCTCGCCATGGCGGATCCTCCGCCGCTCTCTCAGCACACACTAGTTTGGCCGTTGTACGTCCTTATGTTAACAATATTGGAGCTAGAGTCCTTGCTTCACCGGTGCCCCTAGTCGCTACAGTGGATAATCGTATCGAGGCTACTGCTGGCTCTACCGATGTGATCTTGAGGTTTGCACCTTCGGCGGCAAGGTCGTCATGTGGGCAGGCAAGGCCACTGCGATGGCTGTTTGGTGCCGAGCGACCATCCGACTTGGGAACCAGTTCCGAGGCCGAGCAACCCTTTGTGATCCGCGAGGCTCTTGGACGAAGCGGACACTATAGAAAGCATGGATAGCCCCAAAGAGCGGCGATTCTCCATCACAAGGGTCCAGCGATTCTTGGAGATTGCGGTGATCGTAGCGGCGGTGACAACAGTCCCGATCGTTGCCCTCCAACATTTCGGACAGGCCTCTGTTACGATTGTTGCTATCGATTGGCTGCTGTGGGCCGTATTTGCAGTAGACTTGTTCGTGGGAGTCTCCTACGGTACGCATCCACGCCTACATCACGTTCTCAACGGAGTGATCGTGATCACGAGCTTTCCGCTACTTCCTGATTTTCTTTCAGTGACCCGCTTGGCTCGTCTCCTACGTGTATTCCGGGTAGTCCTAGTCGTTGCGGCGATCGGTCGAGCCACCCCTGCTCTTCGTGCTACGGTCGGGCGAACTGGCTTTCTATATTTCGCTGGATTAGTCCTGTTCGTCGTGGTTTCTGGTGCCGGTGTTCTGACGATTGTGGAACCCGAAACAGCGGATTTCTGGGGAGCCATATGGTGGGCTTTGGTCACAATCACGACAGTTGGTTATGGGGACATCGCTCCGGTGTCAATGCTTGGGCGTCTGATCGGAGCGGCGTTGATGATTTGCGGAATCAGTCTTGTCGCGACCCTCAGCGCAACGATCGCCGCATACTTTGTCGGCACGGACGCAGACAAGAGACTAGAGCGAATCGAAGAGCGTCTGGAACGACTCGACCTCTCGATCAACTCGGAACGGCAAGACAGGGAATGACTAGGATACGATTCTCCCTACTCACCGAATTGGTGTGTGCAGCAACCGCCGAAATTCGGCGGGTGTTGCGCGCAACACCCGAGCACCGCCGCTCGCTCCACTGATTCTGCGACTGTCCCTACTCGCAGTGACTGGAGCCGTGCATCTACGCCGACTTCCGCAAAGTCTACGGCCTCCGTCAGGTCTCTGCTGTCCTGAGCCCGCAAGAGAGCACGACCCGGATGCCGGTCACCTTGGCGGCCGGCACGCTGCTGGCGCACAGAATCCGCAAGCATTGCTGCGCGTGCGCCTCCCCGACCGCCGCCTTCTCGCGGCAGCTGGCCGGGTTCGCCCCGCCCGGCCAGCGTCGCAACTGGGACCTGATCGTGAGTGGTCCCATGAATCTGCGTAGTAACCATTCAGTCTGGGGGTGGACGAGGGGCGGGATCCCTGTCGCAGCGTCGTCTGCGTTGCTGGGTCGGAGCACAGCGGCGCGAGGTTTTCCGTCTCCCTCTCGACTTTCTCTTCCTGCCCCGCCAAGGTGTGGGGGGCGAGACCGATTCCGTTGGAGCCACGCATCCTGCAGCTGCAGTCCACGACCGTTGGGGGCGAACGCCTCACTTGCCGGCAGATTGCCGACGTGCAGGAAATCGTGAGCGCGCTTCCGCTGCTCAGCCGCACCGAACTGGGGCAGACGGTCTGTGCGCACCTGGGCTGGCAGACGCCGAACGGCAACAACCGCATCCAGTCGGCGACGGGCCTGCTGGCGGCGCTCGAGCGGCTCGGCATCCTGAGCCTGCCCGCTGGCGGAGTGCAGGCCGCTGCAGCTGGAGGTGGTGCGGGGCCGGGAGGCGGTCGGGGAGTGGAACGAATGGGTGCAGCGCTGCCATCCGATCGGCTACCGGCAGCCGATGGGCAACCATGTGCGGTATCTGCTGCGCGAGCGGCGGCGACGCCCTCTGGGCTGCCCGAGGTGCCTGCAGCTTGATGGACGGGCTCCCGTGTCGCAGCGGTTCGGCACTCGAAACAGATGATCCTGTGGCCGCGACGGATACGCTCGCACATCCGACGCGGACAGGCCCAGCGACCACCAGTCTGGGGAGCGACGCAGTCACTCCGATCGTGCGGTCGTAACCATGGCTCGCAATACTCCGTCCAAGAGTTGGAACCGACCAATACGGAGGAGAAACATGAGAAATCCGATTATCAGATCACTGACTCTGACTGCCCTGCTCGCAACCGGTTTGGGAGCGGCGGAGTTGGAGGGCGTTGAACGCCAGGTTCGTCACGAACTGGTGATGCTGCCCTACTACAGCGTGTTCGACAACCTCACCTTTCAAGTCCGGGATTCTACCGTCACACTCGCGGGCCGGGTCACGCAGCCCACACTCCGTTCCGCGGCTGAGCGCGTCGTCCAGAGAATCGAAGGGATCTCGGAGGTCATCAACAAGATCGAGGTGCTCCCAGTCTCGTCCAACGACGATCGCATCCGAAGTGCCGTCTTTCGGGCGATCTACTACCATCCGGTGCTCAGTCGCTACGCCATACAGTCAGTGCCCCCGATTCACATCATCGTGAAGAACGGTGACGTAACGCTGGAAGGCGTGGTCCATAACACGGCGGAAAAGAACATAGCGGGCGTGCAGGCGAACGGCGTCGCCGGGGTGTTCTCGGTAGTGAACAGCCTTGCGGTCGAGACACGCGAATAGGATGCTGGCTCTGTGCGGGCACGGCAAGTTCCTAGCCGGTTCCTCCGGCGGGCGGCCTACGCGGCTGCAGGCGCGGGCATCGGGCCCGGGCCTTCCCCGAACTGCCGGGACCGACTACCTCGGGCGATTTCGAAACGGCCGATGACCGGGCCCGCAGGGGGCAAACCCGCTGCCTCCCTGCTCTTGGTCCTTGACGCGGTTCACGGCGCAACTTCCGATTCGCTCCCCGAGCGTGTCGAACGGGCCGGCCCGATGAAGAGCCTGGCGCACACCGTACGCCGACCGCGACGCCGCTGCGACTTGGGATGCCCCACGGCATGCTTGCCCCGCTCCCACGCCGCCGGCCGCCTTTCGGCGCTCAGATTCCGGTTGCAACATGCGAAATGAAACGAAACCCATCAAGGTGAAGTCGCTGGAAGGTGCCGCAAGGGCGCCTAAGCCCTTGTTCGGCAGTCAGTTACAAGGCTTGAGAGGAGTGCGCTGCTTGGTGCGACGTAACGAACTCTGATGCACGCGTCCGCTGTAGCGCTTGGGGCAACTGCACCAGCGTCGATGAGTTCTCGGGCCAGCATCACCGCATCATCAGTGGCATCGCGGAGCGTCATGCCTTCGATTGCGGCCAGACGACCACGTGCCGCACGGGTATCCCCTTGGCGACCCCCTCGCCCGACGAGCTCCGATACAACGAAGTGGAATCCCTCTTTCGCACTGCGCCACTACTCTCGGGTCACCTCCTGACGTGCCAGGATCACCACATCACGAAAAGGGACTTGCTGAGCTGAGCACCCAACTCCACTATATGGTGTGATCAGAAGTACATACACGACATATGGTGGCCGGCGGCGGGAGGATAACACACGGCCGATTCCCGCGCCGCGCGGGCTCCGATACGCCTTCGTCGCGTGCCGTCCACAGAGGAATGTCCGCCGGAGTCCCGTGCTCTCCTCGTGCCTCTGGTGGCTCGGACCGCCTTGCCGGCAGCAGACCGTCCAGGTTGGCCGACAGGGTGAGCGGATGGCCGGGTGCCGGTGGAGGGGCTGAGCCCGAACGGGATAGGAGCGTCCCCGGTCGCAGCAGGACCGCTCAAAGCCTCCCGTTCCGGAGTCGGACAGGCACGCGCTTCACGCTCCGGCGGTTCCGCGATTTGGCCTTTCCGTTCGGCCGCCATGCTGCGGCATGCGGCGCGCCGCTCCGCTCCGGGCGCCCGATCCTGATGCGCAGCTCTGCGCTCAGGCTGCCGCCGCCGGGTCCTCCCCGCCCTGCAGCATCTTCCACGTCAGACGCTTGCCGTCAGACCCCGCGCCAGCCACGCCAGCCGGTCGTTCGTGTCCCGCTTCCGGACGTTGCTGCGTCCGCAGAATTCCGCCAGGGAGCGGTGCAAATGCCGTCGGCTCATGTGATGGTAGGTGGCGTACGGCCCACGTTTGAAGATCGCCCGGAACGACTCGATCCCATTGGTACGGACCTGGCCCCGCAGGAACTCCCCGGCGGAGTGGTTCACCCCCGCATGCCGGAAGCCCTGCAGAGACGGATAGGACAAGGGCGTGGCAGCGTGCACTGCGGTGCCGGGCGCGCAGTCTCCCGCACAAACCCCTGCAGCTCGCCATTGGTCGTGTTCGGCACTGGCCGGGCATCCACTCGGCCGCTGGTACGGTCCCGGGCCCCGACGACCGGCTGCTTGCCGACCGTTCCGCGCCCGGCACGGAGTTTATTGCCGGCGTGTTTGTTGCTCTCCTTGCCGCCCAGATTGACCTCGTTCACCTCCACCGGTCGGGCGCAGCCTGCCCGCAGACGATGACCGAAGTGCCAGGCCGACTCCTGTGTGACGTTCAGTTCGCGGCTCAGCTTCATGCTCGAGATGCCTTGGATGCAGGTCGAGAACAGATGGATGGCCAGAGCCCAGGTGCGGTGGCCCAGCTTGGTATCGGCCATCACCGTGCCGGTGCGGACAGAGAAACGCTTGCGCCAGGAGCGGCAGCGGTAGGGCATCGAGGGATGGGAGCAGCCGGAGAGCAAGTTGGAGGACTGGCAATGGCGGCAGACCGGGCCGCTGGACCAGCGCACATTGGCGAACCATAGTCCGGCAGTGTGATCGTCAGGAAACATGGCCATGACTTCGACAAGACTAATGCCTTTCCGAAACCGCTGACCTGGACCCTTATAGGGAGTACCGTTCTTATTCATGACCCTGTTCTTGATGACCGATGTATCGATGTATGCTGGGGATCGCATCCGGCTTAGTGGTACCTCGCATGGCGCTCGTTTTGCCACCTAGTTTGCTCGTCACCATTCAGCCGTGAATCCGTGTCGCTCGAAGGGGCAGGGATCGACACTGGTGCCCACAGCCTGACAGTGGAATCGGATGGCTTCCGCGCACACCGCGTGGAGGACCTTTAGCTGGTCGCTGGCCAAGGGATCGTCCCCAACATTCGCATTGAACTCGGTGGCGGAGCCGAGGAGGTCACGGTGGTCATCTCGTACGACGAGAGCGAGCGCGTCGGTAACCATTCCAAGGTAGGTTGATTCTCGGGGTTGTGGGGCAAGTCGAGATCCATCTGGACGGCGAGTCCTTGGGAGCGTTGGATTTGTGAGGTAATTCTAGGTTCTGGTCGACTGGCTTGGCGTCAGGCGACGTCCCTTCGGAGGAAACTCAGAACTGCTAGTCCGGTCTGGCCCTTCAGGGTCGCGAATTGGCTTCCGAGTAACCACCAGCGGATCCGCGCGGCCCATTGGAGGAGGGCAGAGAGGAGCCCTCAGATCCAAGCCCAGGCGCGGCGACGTCAATCGAAGATTCCCGGGCCGCTTTGCCGGTCAGTGGCTCAGCTGTAGCCCCTCTTCCGAGATCGCCCCATCTGCCACCGCGATGCCGGACCGAGACCGGCCCCGTCTCGACGACCAGTCTCTGCCAACATTCTCGGAATCTCCCGCTGTCGGCCCCTACGGGCATGGAATCCGCAGTTCTCGCTGCGCCCATGCAGATGGCCCCGGAACAAGGCTGCTCGAAACTCGCAGGCGGGAGACTGCCGTCCTCGCCTTGGTCGTCCAAGGTCGGCACTGGGACCCCGTGCATTGGAGCCGTCCGCTGTTGGAATGCCAACCCACGGTGTCCGACGAAGGCTCAGGCAACGGCTCCTCCGAGCCCCTTAGCCGCAGCTGGTCGTCATCGGCTTGTGTCGCCGTGGTTCTCAGTCAGCCGATCACACCCCACACCACAGGATCTGGCCCGTTGACAGAAAATCCGTACCCGTTCCCCGACTTTCCTTGGCATTGGCCTCAAAATGCCCGCAGCGTGAGTCTTTGGAGGCGTAGTGGATTGGATTCTGCCCATTAGTCTTGGCTTGGTTCTGTTTGCCGCAAGGGACTCTCTCGGCTTGGCCGCGTTCCAAGGCCGGGCCTTGCGGCTGGCATACTGCGCCTCGCTGCTTGTCGCTGGTGGATCTCTCGGCGCGGTTGCGGAGCAACTGTCGCTGACCGATGCGCGCGCGCTGGTCGGTGAGCCCTTCGTCTGGGGGTCGGCAATCGCCGTCCATGGCATCCTATGGCTCCTATTTGAGTCGGCGAAGCGGAACCGTCGCCTTCTTCCTTGGTCGCGCTGGCTGCTGGTGCTTCCGCCACCACTGCTGATGTATGCGGTGGGTGCGGCAACATGGCATGCACTCAGGTGGGCCAACCTGCCGGGTCCACTGGCAGGCGCCTGCGTCATGGCTGGCTACGGTGCGGTGGTCTTGGTCGTCGCGTTCGCTCTCCGCCGCCGGGCCGCAAGCCAGCCAGCGGCAGGCACGGCGCTGGGATTCCTGGCCGCCTCGAACATCAGCGGCCTGCTGCTGCCCTTGCTCCCGCACCGGGCCCAGCCCGGACGGGCCCTCCCGGGGAATGTCGACTGGGCCCAGAGTTTGCCCGTGCTCGGAATCGTCGTATCGCTTGTCAGCGCCTCGTTCCTGTGGGCCCGGCTTCGAAACTCCTACTGATCCTGCCCTTCCATGGAAGCCTTGTCGGGAATCCTCTACTCGCTGTCTAACGCGTTCCTCATGCCCACGTTGGTAGCCATCCTTGCCTTGCTCGCTGGCACGACATTCCAGGTCGGGCAGTTCCTTTCCGAGGCACTCGACCATCGCACCAATCGCGCCCTGCTGGCCGCCTGCCGCACCGAAGGGGCTTCCGTCGAGGGTTTCTCGGGCCAGGGGTGGCGGGGTCGGTTCGCCTCCGTGCGGGACGTTCTCAGCGAAGAGGGTCTGTACAGCGTGCAAGTGGACAAGCGGGTCACCGACATCGAGACATCCCTTCGAGCTCGGATCGAGAGACTCTCGATCGTGTCCCGAGCCGGCCCAATGCTGGGTCTCGTCGGGACGCTGATTCCCCTGCAGCCCGCCCTCGCAGGGCTTGCCGAGGGCAACATGCAGCAGATGGCATCCAACCTCCTGCTGGGCTTCACCACCACGGTAATCGGCCTGATCATCGGTGGAACTGCGTTCGGGCTGGCCACCATCACGCGGATCTGGGGGCGAGCGGACTTGATCGAGATCCGGTTCCTCATCGAAAACTGGCGCGAGAACGGGGAGCGTCCAAATGGAACCCAGTAAGGCGCAGCGCTCGCAGCTGCGGGATTGGTCTCCCTCTGCAGACCCCCTTGCAGCGGAAGGGGCAGGAGGAGATCCACTCGTTGGGGTCGTCAACCTCTTCGATGCATCGATGGTCCTCGTGGTCGCGCTCCTGATCGCACTCGCCGGGGCCGACAGCCTCGCCGAAATCGCCGCGCGGATGAGTCAGAAGGACATCACGATCGTCACGAACCCCGGCAAACCGGACATGGAAATGATCGTCAAGCGCGGAGAGCTCCTGGAAAGGCTGGAGTCGTCGGAACTACAGGGAGCGGGGAGGGGTACGCGCCTGGGCGTGGCCTATCGGCTTGAAAGTGGAGAAGTCGTGTACGTCCCGGAGGGCGTCGAGACTGCGACGGGGGAATGATGACTGTTCGGCACAAGAAGCTCTTGAGCTGGGTCGCCGGGGCTGGGGCGGCCCTGATCCTGGCCGGAGGCATTGCCTACCACCTGCTGATGCCGAGGATGCTGTTCCTCGGGGTGCCCCCGCAGCAGCTCTTCCTGCTGGCTGACGCCGCCGACGAGACCGGCATTCGCTTCTGGTTCTGGATGCGGGAACGGATGGACGACCCCGAACTCGAGACAGCCGACTTTTCGCGCTACGACGTCATCTTCATATCGAGCCGGCGCATGGAGCCGCTGACCCGTGCCGTACAGGATGGCATTGGGGCGGCTGCCGCCAGGGGCGCCGGGGTGTTCTTCCTCCCGGCAGACCGGAACGCACGGTTGGGAGGCTTCGCGGCGGACCCAGCCCATGCCGAGCAGCTCAGCACCTATTGGGAGCACAGCGGGCCGAGAAACATAGCGAACCTATTTCGGTTCGCGGCCAGTCACTACCTCGGGAGCGCCGCCTCCTACGAAGATCCCCAGCCGACCCCGGACGACGGGTACTACCACCCCGAGGCCCCGGACCTGATGCTGTCGACCAGCGAGTACGTGCAATGGACGCGGGAATCCGGCCGGTATCGCGAAGGGGCGCCCCACATCCTGCTGGACTTCGCCGACGGCTGGCGGCTCGGCATGACGACTGGAACCGGGGCACTTCTCGAGGCCTTCGAGAGCAGGGGCGTGAACGTGGCGGCGATCTTCGGCAACCAGAAGATGCCGCAGTTCGTACGGGAGTTCCAGCCCGACCTGGTAATCTCCCGTCGCCACGGTCGCTGGTTCCAGGGGCCCCGCGGCGTCGAATTGCTCGAGTCCGAATTCGATTTCCCGGTCATGCGGGGAACGTCCCTGATGTTCACCGGCGAGACCTTCGAGGAGTACCGCCAGACCAAGAACGGGCTCCGCGGGGTCGGTCTCGCGATGGGAGCGATCGTGCCCGAAATCGACGGTGCGATCGAACCGACCCTCATCGAAGGAATGCGGGCGGAATGGAGCGGCCGCCGCTTCGAAGCCGTGGAGCGGGAACGCATCGACCGCCTGGCAGACCGCGCCCTCCGCTGGGTCCAGCTCCGCGTCAAGCCCAATGCCGAGAAGAAGGTCGCAATCATCTATGTCTCGGGTATCGGGAAGGGCAAGATCACGGCGGCCAGCCTAAACGTGCCCAGGAGCCTCATTCGTTTCCTGAAGGGGATGCGGGATGCCGGATACCGCGTCGAGGGAATCCCCGCGGACGCGGATGCGCTGCTGGCCGACATGCTGCGAAAGGGGCGCAACATCAGCGAGAGCCAGCAGGGCGAGCTCGCCGACCTGGCCTCGCTCGAGGGGGTCACTCTCATCGACGAGGGCGACTACCTGCGCCGGTTTTCCTCCTTGCCGGATGCCCTGCAAGAGGAGGTCGTGGCCACCTTTGGCCCTCCGCCCGGCGGCTTCATGACGGTCGAACGGGACGGCCGCCGGAAGCTGGTCCTGCCAAAGCTCGATTTCGGCGACGTCATCCTGATGCCCCAGCCGGCTCGCGGGGCCAACATGGACGCCCGGCTGCAGCACAACGACCGGGTGCCCCCGAATCACCAGTACCTCGCCGCCTACTGGTGGCTCCAGGATGACTTTCAGGCCGACGCGATCGTGAACTACGGCACCCACGGCACGCACGAGTTCCTGCCCGGGCGTCCGCTCGGGCAGCTGGCCGATGACTGGTCGGACATCACGCTAGGGCGCATGCCAAACGTCTACGTCTACATCATGGACAACGTCGGCGAGGCCCTCATCGCCAAGCGCAGGGGCTCGGCGGTGACCGTCGACCACCAGGTGCCCCCCATCGGTGCGGCCTCGCTGTCGGAGGCTGATCCCGAGACCGGCGAACTGTACCGCGCGACGGAGCAGTTCGTCGGACTGGAGGAGGGCAGCCTCAAGGAGCGCCTGCGCGAGCAGATCGCCCGATTGGGCAACTCTCGCGGATTCGACGAGGATCTCGGTCTGGACTGGTCCGACGACCCGCCCAGCGACGAGCAAGTCGCCGAACTGAAGCTGCACATCCACCTGATCAATGAGGACCGGATACCCCTCGGTCTGCACGTGCATTCCAGGAGCACTCCCGCCAGGGAGGCGGCTCCGCTGGTGACCTCCATGGTCGGCAACGACTATGTCCGGCGCGTAGCCTTTCGGGAACTGGGCCTGAGTGAGGAGGGCGGCACGCGGTGGGAAGCCGCCAGGCAACGGGCCGTCCGGAACGTCGAGGCGGCCTTGGAGGGTCGCGGCGTTGCGCCGTCGCTTCGCCCGGACGAGGGCCTGGTGAATGGCATCTCTGCCGCGCTCAGGCTCACATCCAGAGAGATCCCCCGAACCCTGCATGCACTGGAGGGCGGCTATATCCCGCCCGGACCGGGCGGCGACCCTGTCCGCAACCCAGGAGCCCTTCCGACCGCGCGCAACCTGTACGGCATCAACCCACAGGAAGTGCCGACCAAGGCGGCCTGGGAAGTCGGCGTTTCGCTCGCGGATGCCCTACTCGATGCCGAGCGGGAACGGCTCGGGCGCTATCCGCGCAAGGTGGGCTTCACCCTCTGGAACACGGAACTGATCCGCCATTACGGCACGGATCTGGCCCAGATCCTGCACCTGATCGGAGTACGTCCGGTCTGGGATCACAACGGCATCGTTGCCGATCTGGACCTCGTTCCCGTCGAGGAACTGGGCCGGCCGCGGGTCGACGTGGTGATCCAGGCGGCTTCGCTGTTTCGCGACACCTTCCCGGATCGCATGGAGTTCCTGGACAAGGCGGTGCGCTTGGCTGCCGGAGCCATCGACGGCAACAACTTCATCGCCGAGCACGTCGACCAGTCCCAGATCGAACTCAAGCGTGCCGGAATGTCGGCCGAGGATGCCCGCCTGTTCGCCGGTGCCCGGGTCTTCAGCAACAACGTTGGAGGGTACGGCACGGGTGTCATCGACAACACGATCCGTAGCGGCGAGTTCGAAGACACCTCCAAGTTGACCGAGGAATACCTGGCGAAGGTTGGTGCGGTCTACACCGAAGGCGCCGACTGGGGCGCCAAGATCGACGGCCTCTACAGGCAGGCGCTGGCTGGGACCGAGGCGGTCTCGCTCAGCCGCTCCACCAATGTCATCAGTCCGCTGACCCTGGATCACTACTTCGAGTATCTCGGGGGCATGACGATGGCCGTACGGGACACGAGCGGCACTTCGCCCGAGACCTACGTCTCTGACGTGAGGGACGCGGAGCGGGGCCGCCTGGAGACGGTTCGGGAGACACTCACCCGCGACCTGCGCGGGAAGTACTGGAACCCCCGCTGGATCCGGGAGCAGCAGGACGAGGGTTTCTCCGGTGCTGTCGAGATGGCGCAGACCGCCACCAACCTGTTTGGCTGGCAGGTGACAAAGCCAGAGGCGATCGACGATTACGTCTGGGACGAGGTGCAACGGGTCTACGTGGAAGATTCCCTGGGTCTGGGCCTTCCCGACTGGTTCGACCAGGAGAATCCCTACGCGATACAGAACGTGACGGCGGTGCTGATCGAGGCCGCCCGCAAGGGCTACTGGGAGGCGGATCCCGAGACATTGATCAGGGTCGCGAACCGATACGCCCGCTCCGTCGCTGATCACGGCCCGGCCGGGGACGCTCGCACCGTCGACAACGTACAGTTCCACAACTTCCTGGGCCAGGCCCTGACGGCCCCTGGAAATCTCGAGGGGACCGCGATTGAGGTGGCCTACACGAACGCCGTCGACAGGAGTGCCGGCCTGGCTGGCTCCGATCTGGTGCAGGGCCGCAGGCTGGTGCGCTCCAGCCGGGAAGCTGCGGAGCCCGCCTCTGAGCCGACTGGCCCGGCTGGCTGGCAGTTCCTGGCGATCGCCGCGCTGGGCGCCGCACTCGTATTCGGGCTCAGGCGCAGGAAAAGGACCTAGCTCCGAGAGCGGTCCCTCGGGGAATCACCCCACATGAAAGGAATCATGAAGACAAGGAACCATCTTGCAATCCTAATCGCGTCCTGCCTGCTCGGCAGCGGCCAGGCGGTCGCCCAGGTCGGGTCGGCTACGCTGACCGGCAGTGTTCTCGATCCGTCCGGCGCCGCCGTATCCGGTGCGGCGGTTGCCCTTGAGTCGCTGCAGACGGGCACAGTCACGAAGGTTGTCAGTTCCGCGGCAGGACTCTACCGGCTGGCAGGGATCGACACCGGCGCCTACAGCCTGTCCGTGGAATCGGATGGCTTCCGCGCACACCGCGTCGAGGACCTTGAGCTGGTGGCCGGCCAGGAGGTTGTCCGCAACATTCGGCTTGAGCTCGGAGCCGTGGCAGAGGAGGTTATGGTGGTTGCCTCATACGACGAGCTCGAGCGCGTCGCGTCCAACGGCGTGCGAGGCTCGAACTACGCACCGCCAGAGGTGGAGAGCATCCCGATGCTGGCCACGAACGTCGGGCGGAATTACCGGGCGATCAGCTATCAGACTCCCGGTGTCGGCTTCGCCGACGTGTCTCACGCGCCGTTCACCGTCAACGGCAACCGCCCGATCGGCGCGGTCAATACCATGGTCGACTCGGCAGAATACAACGATCCGGTTGCCGGCAACCTGATGGGGCGCGGCCTGACGGAACAGCCTGTCTCGATGGAGACCGTGGGGGCCGTTGAGATACACACCTCGAACTTCAAGGCCGAATTCGGCAGGGCGTCCGGCGCCGTTGTCAACCTCGTCACCAAGCGAGGCAGCAACGAGTGGCACGGCTCCGCGTATCACTTCTTTCAGAACGAGAAGCTGAACTCGCGCGGCGCGCTGCTCTCGGAGCGGCCCGCACGCCGGCTCAACATGCCGGGCGTCACGCTGGGAGGCCCCATCGTGCGTAACTCCCTGTTCCTCTTTGGAGGCTACGAGGTGGGTGCCCGCAACCAGTACCGGGCCTCATCGACGATTCAGACCCTGACGGCAGAGCAGCGCGCGCGAGCCGCTCCCAGCGTCCGCTCGCTGCTTCCGCTGTACCCCCTGCCGAACGTACCGGGCACGAACCTGCACAGCGCTGCGGTGCCGAGCCCGCAGACCAGCCAGACCGGGCTACTGCGGCTCGACTGGCAGCCCTGGACCCGGCACCGACTCAGCGCCCGCACGAACTGGGTCAATGCGATCGGACCGACGAGATCCCGCCTTGCAGCTGGCAATGCCGAAACCGACAACCTGTCACGATCCGGAGTCGTCAGCCTGGAATCGAACCCTTCCCTGCGGACCTTCAACCAGTTCCGCGGTACGTACTCGACGTACTATGCGAAGGTCAGTCCGGGCAGTCCGTCTCTGGGCGACCCGTCGCTGAATGGGCAGGCGGGCATTGTCCTAGTGACCGGCTTGCCTCGCCTAGGCACGTGGATCCCGCTTACCGTTACCCGCTTTCACAACTACACGTACTCGAACGACTTCACGCTGGTGACCGGAAAGCACATCATCAAGATCGGGGTGATTGGCCGTCACATTCAGTACAACTCCCTTAGCGACCGGAATTTCAACGGACTACTGATCTTCCCGTCGATCGGCGCGTTCCTTGGCGGGCAGCCTCTAGTGTACTCGCGCGCGTTCGGCGATTCGCGGATCGACCAGCGCAACTACGAATTTGGCCTCTACGCACAGGACGATTGGCGCCTAACCCCGAACCTGACACTCAATCTAGGGGTGCGATACGAATACTATGGCGTCCCCGGCGACAAGTACGACCGGCTCGAGCAGGACTACGGCTCGGATCCGAACAACATCGCGCCGCGAGCCGGCTTCGCATGGAACGTCAACGGAGCGGACAGGACCGTGCTCCGGGGCGGCTATGGCTTCTTCTTCAGCCCCCTGCGCATGGGCTCCATTGCACAGTCGCGATTCACCCCGCCGAGTGTGACCACCTATTCCCGCTTTCGGCCGATGCTGCCCGACCCGCTCGAAGGCGCCCGGGTCGGCTCGGACGAGTATGTCCTAGACCGCGACCTAGTCAATCCCTACGTGCAGAACTGGAACCTGACCGTCGAGCGCCGGCTATGGGGTGCAGGATCGGTCGCGAGCATTGCGTATGTTGGGAATCGGGCGCTGAAGCTGACCAGAACATCCCTGCCGAACGGCGGTCCCAACTTGCGCGCCCCGTTTCGCCCCGACCCCAGCCGCGGCGTCGTCAGTTACCTGACGGGCGGTGCCTACTCCGACTACGACTCGCTGCAGGCTGCCGTCCGAGCGCGCCTGGGAAGCGGCCTCTCCTACCGACTGGCCTACACGTTCTCGCGGACCATCGACGTGGCTTCAGGGTCAAGCGCCGTGCCGACGGACCAAGCCGACTGGAACGTAGACCGCTCCTTCGCAGACTTCCACCAACCGCACGTTCTGACGGTCTTCGGCACGTACGAGCTGCCGTTCGCCCGCAGAAGCCGCCTCTTGGGGGGCTGGCAACTGGGCACTCTCGTCTGGGCACGCAGCGGAACCCCGTTCTCGCTTCTGTCCAACACCGACAATCCGAATGGCTCACGGATCAACCGGATCAATGACATTCCCGGGTCGCTCGACCGCACCCCGGCTGGCAGCACCCGCTTCCGGCTGGCCGACGGAGTTGCGCCCGACCAGCTGCTGCCGGAGCCGGGCACCGTGGAGTCCTTGGCGCGCAATTCGGAACTGGCTCCCACGTACTTCGACCTGCACGTGACCTTGGAGAAGTCGGTGTCGATCCGGGATTCCGTGACCGTTCGGTTCCGCGCCGAGGCCTTCAACATCCTCAACCGCGTGAACTACCGCGAGCCCATCGGGAATCTGGGTGACGGGCGGTTCGGCCAGTCTGTGAGGACGTACGAGCCGCGCCAGTTCCAACTGTCCGTTCGATTGGCCTTCTAGGTGCTGACGATGCGGATCGGAACTTTGCTTGCCTTTTTCGTGGCGGCCCAACTGCTGGCTGGTGGCAGCTGGCCCGGGTTTCGAGGGGACGGCACGAGCCTGACCACGGACCTCGACCTGCCAGTGGTGTGGGCCGATGACTCAAGCGTGGTCTGGGCAGTGGAACTGGAGGGTTACGGGCAGTCGAGCCCGGTGGTTCACGACGGCAAGGTCTACGTGACTTCCACAGTCGGGCCTCGCAAGGAAACCCTGGTGATTTCCGCCTATGGGCACTCGGACGGCAGGCTGGCCTGGCGGGACCGAAGACCCTCGTCCGCTCAGGCAGAGGCGAATGATCGGTTGTCGAACGCCGCGCCGACGCCGGTAGCCGGAGAGAGCGGCGTCTTTGTGTTCTTCGAGAGCGGCGACCTGATCGCGCTGGACCACGCCGGAAACGAGCTCTGGAATCGCTTCTTGCCGCGTAGCGGGGAAGACTGGGCCGGACGCCACGGCCTCGGCTCTTCGCCCGTGATGTCGGGAGACCGCCTCTTCCTGCATGTCGCTCCATTCGGGGAGGGACGCCTGTACGCGCTTGCCACCCAAGACGGTCGTGACGAGTGGGTGCGGGACCTACCCGCGGCTCCGTCGTTCTCGACTCCCGTGGTGGTACAGCACGCGGGGCGCTCGCTGATCCTGACAACTGCCGGTGGAGGAGTCGTGGCCTATGACACGGGAACCGGCCACGAGGAGTTCCGTCGGCCGGCTCGAGGCGGGCGCGGGTATGCCGTCCCCTCTGCCAGCGTTTCCGGGGACATGGTCGTGATCGCGTCGGGCGAGCCCAACGGGACGCACGCCTTCCGGCTGAGTGCGCCGGATGCGACGGTCTGGACGGCGGAGAAGGCCACGACCGAATACAGTTCCCCGCTCATCGCAGGAGGCCGAGTGTGGCTGGTCAATTCCGTGGGCGTCCTGTACGAACTCGACCTGCTCACGGGGCAGGAGGCCTCGACGAGGAGGATTCCCTCGGGGTGCTGGGCCACCGGCATCGCGAGCGAGGAGCACCTCTACTTTTTTGGAGTTGACGGGAGCGCCGCCGCACTTTCCCGGTCGAGCGGGGAGACGATTGCCGAGAACAGGATTGAGGTCGAAGGCCGGGTCTACGGTGTGGCGGCGGCAGACGGCTCTTTCTTCATCCGGACGGGGAAGCGTCTGCTGCGAATCGAGGGCAACCCGTGATCGCGGACGGTCGGGCGTGGTGAGCATCGGTAGAGACTGCTCCAGATGCTGCCACGTCGAATGGGTCCGGTCCAGCGCTGCCGGAGGGCTGGCAGGCGGAGCGTGACCCGGTGGCTGCGGCGGAGCCGCCGCAGGATCTGCAGCGCAAGAAGAACCGTCGGACGAGCGAAGACGGTCTGCCGCTGCACGGCTTCTCGAGCCGGCTGCAGGAGCTTGCGCCCCGCAGCCCCCCGCCACCAGTGCCGGATCCCGCTCCACTGCAGACGCGTGCCATGAAACTGTGGCGCGCGTTCCCAGTGAACAACACTCCGAATCCGGCCAAAACGCCCTTGTAATCAAGTACTTCCGACTTGCTCCCCGGCGGGAACTTCAGTCTAGAGAGGCCTGGCAACCCGGCGGAGCCACACCACACGATGGACGCGGCAAGTCCTGGTGAAGCAGCGAAATGACTCGTAGCTTCCCGCTAGTTCCTCCTTGATGGGGATGGGACGGAGGTGGGCCAGGCCATTGAGACACACGCTATGGCTGGCACTTGCAGACGGGCTCCGGAACCGCAGCGCCGGACTAGACCGCCGGCACCGGGCAGCCAGCTTTCCACGGTTTCACTGCGGCAGGCCGACAACCAGCCTTCAAGTGCCAGTGGATCGCGAGCAAGGGGAAGGTGAGGCTCGTCCGGAGATCTCAATCAGGGCGCTTGAGGGAAGGGCTTGCGACCAGGATGCCGCGCTGCTCAGCATCCAGTGCCTATCCCGAGAGCAGAGCCGCAAATGTAGAATAGATGCCGTGGCGCGTCGCTGGCTCTTTCTGGCCGTCTGTGTCGTGCAGCTCGCCGGAGCGTCCCCCGAAGCGGAGTTCTTCGAATCCAAGGTCCGGCCGGTGCTTGCCCGGTGCTACGGCTGCCACGCCGAGAACGCCACGGCCGGCCTTCGTCTCGACTCTCGGCACGGCCTGATGAAGGGTGGACGGTCAGGGCCGGCGATTCAGCCGGGCAACCCCGATGGGAGCATCCTTCTCCACGCGATCCAGGGCATCAAGGGGCGCATGGGCATGCCACCGAACGGAAATCGGGTCCAGACTCATGAACTCGAGTCTCTCGCCCGCTGGATCGAGATCGGGGCGCCGTGGCCGCTTTCGCCCCGCGAGTTCTTTCGGGATCGCGTCCGGCCGGTGCTTGAGGCCAAGTGCCTCGGCTGCCACGCCGCCGAGCCGCAGGGCGGACTCCGCATGGACTCCCGGGCAGCCCTGCTCAAGGGCGGAAAGTCCGGACCTGCCGTAGTCAACCGGGATCCCGATGCCAGCCTGCTTCTGAGGATGGTTAGGCACGACGGTGATCTCAGGATGCCGCCAACCGGGTCCCTCTCGAAGACTGAGATCGACGACCTTGCACAGTGGATTGCCGACGGTGTGGCGTGGGAGGATGCCGAGCCCGAACTCAGGGAATACGCCATCAGCGAGGAGCATCAGGCCCACTGGGCCTTTCAGCCGCTCGCTCCGGGGCCGGTGCCAGCCCCGCCTGGCGCCGATTCCTCAGCCAACGCGATCGACCGCTTCCTTTTGGCCAGGCTCAATGAGGAAGGTCTGCAGCCGTCGGAGCCGGCTGACAGGCGGACGCTGATCCGGCGCCTAACCTACGACCTGACAGGCCTGCCTCCCACCCCAGCCGAGATGGAAGCCTTTCTGAGAAGCGACTCGCCTGCCGCCTACGGCGAACTGGTGGAGCGGCTGCTGGACTCGCCCCGGTACGGAGAGCGCTGGGGCCGCCACTGGCTGGACCTCGTCCGATATGCAGACACAGCAGGGGACTCAGGGGACTTCCCGGTGCCGGAGGCGTACAAGTATCGCAACTATGTCATTGACGCCGTCCAGCGGGACATGCCGTACGACCAGTTCATCCGCGAACAGATCGCAGGCGACCTCCTCCCGTCCGAGAGCGAGACCGAGCGATGGAACCGGATCGTGGCGACCGGCTATCTCGCCATCTCCCGACGCATTGGGGTGAACCCCTACAACCTGCGCCATATCACTCTCGAGGACACGATCGACAATCTCGGCAAGACCTTCCTCGGCCTGAGCGTTCAGTGCTCGCGCTGTCACGACCACAAATTCGATCCGATCCCGACCGCCGACTACTACCGGCTCTATGGAATCCTCGACAGCACAGTGTTCCCCGCGCCGGGAGCCGAGCACCTGCCCTATCGCAGGGACTTCGTCTACCGGGTCGGCGAGGACGAGGCCAAGCGAATCATGGCCTCCTACCGAAGTCAGCTGACCCTATGGAACGACAGGGAGCGTGAGAAGTTTCGGGAGTACCAGTCCTTCCAGAACATGCTGATCACCACTCCCGGACGCTCCCGCGAGGTCGTCTGGGAAGAGCTGCAGGAACTGCGCGCCGAGCGAGCCGTGTTTGCCCGGACCGAGCCTCCTCTCGAGACCGCCTATGCCGTGACCGAAGGGACGGTGCAGGACTCGCACGTCCACCTCGCCGGCGACCCGAAATCGGCCGGCCCGACGGTTCGGAGGGGCTTCCTGCGCATCCTCGGCGGCGCCGATGTGCCAGAGGGACACACGGGCAGCGGGCGGCGCCTGCTGGCCGACTGGATCGCCGATCCAGCCAACCCGCTCACCGCACGCGTCATGGCGAACCGGATCTGGCATCACCATTTCGGAGCCGGGTTCGTGCGCACCACGAGCGACTTCGGCGTGCGCGGCACGCCTCCGACCCATCCCGAGCTGCTGGACTACTTGGCACGCTACTTCATCGACAGCGGCTGGTCCGTCAAGGCACTGCATCGGCTGATCCTTGCTTCGCGCGCGTACCAGCAGGCCAGCTTCGACTTCGACCCGAACCACGGACGGGATCCCCAAAACCTGCTGCTGTGGAGATTCAACCGCCGACGGCTGGACGCAGAGCAGATCAGGGACTCGATCCTGGCTCTGAGCGGCGACCTCGACCTCTCACGAGGCGACCGCCACCCGTTTCCGCATCGTCAGACCTACTTCTACCGCCAGCACGAGCCGTTCTCTGACTTCTATCCGACGAGGCGCCGGTCCGTCTACATCATGCAGCCCCGGATTCAGAAGCACCCGTACCTGGACCTCTTCGACGGTCCGGACGGAAACATTCCCATGAGCGAGCGGAAGTCGACCACGACGACCCTTCAGGCGCTGTATCTGATGAACTCCGGATTCATTCACGAGCAGACCCAGACGATGGCGGAACGTTGGAGCACCACCGCCGACGGTCCGGACGCGTTCGTGGAAGAGGCAGCGCGAGCCGTCTATGGCCGCGGGCCGACCCGGGAGGAGGCCGACAGGGCCCGGGCGTACTTCGCAGAGGCGAGCGGCAGCGGGGAGCAGAAGCGGGCGGGATTCCTGCGAGCGATGCTGGCGAGCAACGAGTTCCTGTTCGTGGACTGACCGGCGGAGTTTGGGGCCAGACCGGCATTCGTGCCCGCATCGAGCGAATTTCCGGAACTGGCGTCAGTTCGAGGTCACACGCATCCCGTGACCCCAGCCGTGTGGAACTCTGCCAACCGACTTGCTCCGTCCTGACTCCGGGATCCGTGTCTTGCCGGGATCAGTACCGGTGGTCGGAAAACCGTTGGTATGAATAGTCGCGAAAAACCAAAGAATAACCGCACACACCCCTGAGAGCCGCTTGACAACCGCATCCCGGCAACTTAATGTCAAGAATACACCTCGCTTTAGAGTCTCAAGTGGATGTGGCAACGAATTGATGCCGACTGACTTCGTGAAATGGATCGAGATCCACTCCCGCCCGGGAATGCACTGGTATGGGAAACGACTGTCGGGAACCGACACGCTCGCAACCGGATATCATCAGGCGGGGCCGCCCGTGCCGAAGCAATTGCTGTCTACGGTGTTCCCGACACTGAACATCCTCGAAGAGCGCAATCCGGATACTAGGTTCGACCTCTATATCGACTCTCACGATGATCACCGACAAGTGCGGGCTGTTTGGTATAACAACAAGCTCCATCCCGGGTCTCGAGATGAGGCTAGGATAACCGGGCTGGGCGGTACCGCCTCAGCTCTGCTGGATCCAGAGAGCACAGGTGCACTGGCAATCTTTGTATTCTCGGAAGCCACACCGGATCGAAAGCCCGAATGTCATGTCTGGGTCTGTCGGAATGTACCTGAAGAGAACCTCATGGAAGACCGGATTGGTCCGATAGATCCAAGTGTTACGTTTCAGTTTATTTCGGCCTGAATCGGCACTTTCTTGTCAATTTGGTTTAACGTCACGGTAGGTCCGAGATTTAAGGAAGAGGGGGGTCTTGAACGAGTCTGGTCGACCTCTCCGGCGGACGTACCTGCTTGCCGTTCAGGAGGGTGTATCCGTAGCCCAGCATCGAGAGATGGCCAAGTCTAGGGTCAAGCTCGTTGTTCCTGCACCGCTCAAGCGAAAGTTCCCAAAGAGCGTCCGAACGGAACTCCACACCGTGTCGGAGTTCATCGATGAATTGCGGCGGCCCACCCTTCCATGTCGTCACCGAGCACTAGGAATGTGCCAAAAGGGAGGCGGTCTTGACGGCAGCCTGTCTGTCCGCCCCTCGCCCCTGGGATGCATCTTGCTTCCGACGCCCGTGAATAGGCCTCCGCAGCAAGCCCGTACGTGCGCGCCATCCAGCGGCACCGGACGCTAGAATGTCACCGCCGAGACCCCTCGCGGGAATCGGGACCAGAATCGAACGGAGGTCGATACATCCCCATGAACCTGAAGAGATCCCTCGTAGCGGCCGCGTCGGCGGCCATCCTGTGCGCTTCGCCGGCGGCATCCCAGTCCCACACCCGCTGGAAGATCCACGACATGACGAGGCCGGTTCCGGCCAAGGTCGACGCGAGCGTGAAGCTTCCGGTCCCGCCGCCGTCCGATGCTGTTGTGCTGTTTGACGGGACCGATCTGTCCAGCTGGCGCGCAGCCGACGGCAGCGCTGCCAAGTGGATCATCAAGGAAGGAAGCCTCGCAGCAGTGCCCGGCGGCGGGCCGGTCTTGACCCGCGATGGATACGGCGACATTCAGCTGCACATCGAGTGGGCGGCGCCGACACCCGGCCGGGGCAAGGGCCAGGGCCGCGGCAACAGCGGCGTCTTTCTCATGAGCAAGTACGAGGTCCAGGTGCTCGACTCGCATGAGAACACCACCTATCCGGATGGCCAGGCGGCGGCCGTGTACGGGCAGTACCCGCCCCTGGTCAACGCCAGCCTGCCGGCCGGGGAATGGCAGGCGTACGACATCGTGTTCCGTCGTCCCCGATTTCGCCCAGATGGCTCGGTCGCCCAGCCGGCCAGGATCACCGTGCTCCACAACGGCGTGCTCGTGCACGACAATTCAGAAATCTGGGGGCCGACTTCCTGGCTGCAGCACCTGCCCTACGAGTCGCACCCGGACCGACTTCCCCTGCAGCTGCAGGATCACGGGAACCCCGTGCTCTTCCGCAATATTTGGCTTCGCGAGCTTGATGAGGAGCCGAGACCCGGTCCCGGCCGCCACCAGACCAAGCCCATCATCACGATGACCCCGCTCATGCTCGACAACTACGTCGGCGAGTACGGAGAAGGCGGCGTCCAGGGTGTGGTCGTTTCCCGAAGAGACGGCACGCTGTGGGCCAAGTTCGGACTGCTGCCGCCCTTGGAGCTTCTACCGCATTCGGAGGAGGAGTTTTCTCTCCGCTGGACAGCCGCAACGGTCATGTTCAAGCTTGGCAGCGATGGCAAGCCCAAGACATTGACGTTTCACATCGGCGGCGAGGCAAGGCCCACGCCCCGCATGAGCGACTGATCGTCCTACGAGTGCATGGCTGGTCCCTGGCAGATCAGAGCACGGCCGCCGTAGGGAAGGAGGATCGTTCATCCGGTCTTTGTGAGGCCTTGGTACTGGTCCGGCGACCCATCCGGCTGACGCAGGTTGGCTTCTGCCCTCACGGCCCAAGCCGGTGGACTCCGTGCCGTCGCGAACCCCGCGAGGACATCCGTTGGCGCGACCCCTTTACGTCCAGGTGCTTCAGCCCCGGCGACGCCGGAGTCCTCAGCGGGATGACCTCTTCGGCCCCAATCTTGGGTCCCGGCGGCCCTCCTCCCGTCAAGGCTGACGGCTCGGACCACTGCAATGGAATGGTTCCGCCGCTGGCCCGGCGAACAGGCGATCCGGTATCGATGATCGGACTGGATGACGACCGGCGAGTCCGGCTGCCTCTCGCTACACTGACTCGCATATGAAGCCCCCAGCATTGAAGCGACCGCAATCGATCCTGATAGCCCTGTGTCTCGCGATGGGCCTCGCCGGGTGCGTGGCCCCGACCGAAGAGGCGCAGAGGCGGCCCAATTTCATCATCGTGTTCGCCGATGACCAGGGCTATGGCGACCTCGGCGTCTTCGGGGCGACCGATTTCAGGACGCCGCGCATCGACCGCATGGCCGCCGAGGGCATGAAGTTCACCGATTTCTACGCCCAGCCCGTATGTGGGCCGTCGCGCACGGCTCTCCTGACAGGAAGTTATCCCATCCGCGTTGCGGAGTACGGGAACGAGAAGAACATTTTCCCGTACGTTCACGAGAAGGAGATCCTGCTGCCGAAGGTGCTCCAAGACGCCGGCTATGCCACGGCGATGATCGGCAAGGTCGACATCACGAAGCGTCGACAGGGATTCAAGCCCGAGCTCAACCCGGTCCGGCGGGGCTTCGACTACTGGTTCGGTGTCGTCGGCGCAAACGACAGCGGGGAAGTGCATTGGGTCTATCGCAACGAAGAGCGGATCCAGGAGTCTGCGGGCGTGGACGACCTGACCCGCCGCTATACGGACGAGGCGCTGGACTTCATTCGTGCCAGCCAGGACAGGCCGTTCTTCCTGTACATCGCACACACCATGGCGCATGTCGTGCTGGGTGTGACCGAGCCGTTCAAGGGACGCTCGGAGCGCGGGCTGTACGGGGATGTGATCGAGGAGCTCGACGCCAGCACGGGCGAGATCGTGGATCTTCTTGTCGAACTGGGTCTCGACCAGGACACCATCGTGGTCTACACGTCGGACAACGGTCCCTGGAGCAATCACTCGCTGCCGCAGTACACGGCAGCGATCACTGAGCACGCCGGCTCATCCGGGCCGCTACGAGGAGCGAAGGGAACCACCTGGGAAGGAGGGATCCGTGTGCCGACTGTGATGTGGGGTCCCGGATACGTTCCCGCGGGCACGGAGACTGCAGAGATCGCTACGAACATGGACCTTCTGCCGACATTCATCGCGAAGGCAGGAGCCGAGCTGCCCGCCGACCGGACACTGGACGGGCGCGACCTTTCACCCCTGATATTCGGCGAGCCGGGAGCGAAGAGCCCTCATGAAGCGTTCTACTACTACCGGGAGACGCACCTGGACGCGGTCCGAAGCGGACCGTGGAAGCTGGTCTTTCCCCGACCCGGGCGCGACGATTCGGAATGGCTTCTTGCTCGCAGCGGCGCCTTCCTCGGCGAGATTCTCGAGCCGGTGACCGAGCTGTCGCTCTACAACCTCGAGGCCGACATCGGAGAGAAGGACAATGTGGCTGCTGCCAATCCTGACGTCGTGGAGCGACTGACGGCCTTGGCGGATCGCGCCCGCGAGGAGCTTGGCGACTGGAATCGCATCGGCAGCGGCGTGCGGTTCTTTGAGGAAGGGCCGAAGTGGCCCCGGCGCCAGCAGTGGATGCAGCAGTAGTCCGCTCCGGCAGGTCCAGACGCCAACAGGTCTTTCAGCAGGCCCGCAGCCTTACTCCCGGATCTGCTCGGGAAGGAACTCGCAGCCTTCCCAGCGGGCCACCATGACTGGCGCCGAGCAGTGGCTCGCGACATTCACGCTCGTGCGGATCGGGTCGATCAGCGCGTCGATCCCGAGCAGAACACCGAGTCCTTCCATGGGCAGTCCGTGACCTTCGAACACGGCGGCCAGGATCACAAAGTTGGCGCGCGGCACGCCTGCCACGCCTTTGCTGGTCAGCTTTAGGGTGAGCAGGATGACAGCCTGCCGCTCCCAGGAAAGCTCGACCCCGGCGGCTTGGGCGATGAACAGTGTGGCCATTCCAAGGTGGATCGTGCTGCCGTTCAGGTTCAGACTCAGGCTGAGCGGAGCAACCACCCCCAGGACGCGCCGCGGCACGCCGAATCGCTGCAGGTTCTCCAGAGTCTGCGGCAAGGCGGCAGCACTCGAGGTCGTCGCGAAGCCGACCAGAAAGGGTTCCCGGACGAAGCGTGCAAACCGCCGCACCGGCACCCCGCAGAGAAACAGACCGCCCGTCAGCAGCACTCCAAGGAAGAGGCCTTGTGCGAGCCACGCGACAGCAGCAAACTCAGCCAGTCCACCCAGCCCTCCGATGCCGGCGCCGGCGACCATGTTGGCGGAGGCTGCCAGCACCGCCAGCGGCGCGAGATACATGACGTAGTCGGTATAGCGGAGCGCGACCTCGGCCAAGGCGTCGGCGAAGTCCACCACCGGCCGAGCCTTGCTTCCGACTGACAGGCAGGCGATGCCGAACAGGAAGCAGAACACCACGATCTGCAGGACATCGCCGCGCGCCAGCGCGTCGACGATGCTGGTGGGGACGGCGCTCTCCAGTGTCTCGGCCAGGCCGGCTGGCCCATCGATCCCGGCAGCGTCTGCGGTTCCGACCACGAGACCATCGCCGGGCCTGGTGGCCATCACGCTGAACCATCCGAGCAGCAGCGCGATGGTTGTGGCAACCTCGAAGCAGACTGCGGACTTCCAGCCCAGCCGGCCCAAGGCGCCAAGGGACCCCGCGCCTGCGATCGCTCGGATCAGCACGCCGACCAGCACGGGCGCAATGATCGATCGAATCAGGCGTAGGAACAGGTCGCTGACAAACTCGATGCGCTCGGCCCAGCCGGGCGCCGACAGACCGAGGCTGAGGCCCAGTGCCATCGAGATCAGGATCCACGTGGCGAGCGAGAATCTTGGGATGCGCAGCACTGCGGTTCGCGGGCGTCCCAGCGTATCAGCAGTTGCTCGAGCCTCTTGCCGAATCCCTGAAGATGTGACCGGGATCCGGCCATTCGCGGGGCTCGGTCGGCACCCTCAACGAAGTTCGCGATTCCCGACGCGACCCAGCTTCCGGCGGTCGATCGCCCTGCTCGTCCCACGGATCGGTACCCATTCCACGAACAGGCGGTACCCGGACCGATGCTGGCCTGCCGCCGGGGTTGGCAGCCTCCCCGAGGCATCCGGTGCGGGACCTGCCCAGCGCCGGGAATCACCCGTCTCGGATTCGGATCAGCCCGAGGTCAGCCTGAGCTGCTCCGAATCAGACGCTATTCAACAAGCACGACCGAGGACGAAAGTCGCGAACCCGCAAGTGAGCGTTGCAGTCTCCCGTCGAACGTCACTAGGCGGCCGCCCCGGTGAGCGGCCAGCGCTGCAAGATGGAAATCCGTCAACTGCCGGTGGCCCAGCAGTCGCCCCCTCAATTGCCTGCCGAGGGAAATCCGCAGCGACAGATCGTCTGGCCAGAAGCAATGCCCTCCCGAAGCACAGAATTTAGTCAGCCGCCGCAACACATCACTGGGCGTCGCCGACACGTTGGGATAGGCAGGGTTGGACAGCACTCGGACGCACCCCGCTTCCGTAATGGAACATGTGGACCAATCGGAAGAATACCTGGTCCCGAACCAGAGATGAGCCGCATCGTGGTTGACGTGCCGCGGATCGAACAGCGCCACTAGGAAATTGACGTCCAGCAGGTGGGTCACTATTCCTGATCGCGGAGTCGATTGACCAGCTCGAGATCAGGAGCGGCCGATTGATTCTTGGACTCTGAACGGGCGGGAAACAGCGGCACACCGTTTCTGATGCGCGGCGCTTCCCTGGGCTCAAGGGCCTTGAGAATCAGCTCCGAGGCCACAGTACCGAGGCTCTCGCGGCGCTGCTGTGCGAGCAGGCGCACGTTGGCCAAGGCCTCAGCAGACAGGTTGAGTGTCGTCCTCATGTCAGATGCCTCATAGTACCACAGCATGATGCTGCGCATCACGCATCAAGAGGCCGCGGCCCGAGCAAGCGTTTCGGACCATGCAGGAAAGTGCCGAGTCAGGCGGCTCTCGCACACGGTTCTGGAGCGATGCATGGCCCAGCGGCCCTCGATTGCGCTCCGGCGGCGATGGCCCTGGCCGCTAGGATTCTGATCGCGAGGTAGACAGCCTTGGCTTTGACCAATCCTCCGCCCGCAGGTGCGCGGCAGGCATCAGGCTTTCGCTCCTCTGGCTCCCGTGCCACTGCCGTTTGCTCGAAAGGCCGGCACCGGACGGGGAGCGATGTCGTGGTGACAGGTGATGGAACCATCCCGTACGAGCGACCGCCGGGAGTGGCAGACGAGGAGGCTTTCCGACTCCGGTAATTCCGGTACTCAAAGCGTCGGAATACGAGGGTCATCCGGCTCACATCGGTGATTCCGGTGTCCGGGGCGCCACCCAAGGACTTGAAGCAAGCCGAAGGCTTCGCTGCGGCCATGGCCCAACGCCAAGGCTTCAAGTGCCCGTAGAATCCGGGGTTGCGCTAGCCGGTCAGCAGGCGACTCGCCTTGCAGCGACTCGCCAGCGCTTGATCGAAGGTCCCCACCCTTGGCGCCTGCCGCCTCGGCGAATGCTGCCGCTCATGCGTCCGCCCACAGCTTCGGGGACGCTTGATTGCGGGAAGCCGCGTTGCGAATCGCTTCCTCCAGCAACGGCGGTTCGGACAGGAATACGACCCGATCATCCAGATACAGATAATCGTGAGCCGTCCACGCCTCCGCCATCGAGAGCGGCCGACCATTCATTGCGGCAGACGTAGTCAGCAAGCGCAGGACGCCGATTTGGGTGAGACGGGAGAATGCGACCTGCTCGGACTGGTCGGCACGCCACCATGCGAGCACCGCTGGCCTGTGAACGTGATCTTCAATGAGCAGCGCTAGCCAGACGTTGATGTCAGGGAAACTCAATGAGCCCATAAATCTGATCAGCCGAAGGGTCAAATGCACGACCACGCGATGACACCGGCGCACGCTCGAGCGATAGCCGGCGCTTGGGTCGTTGCGGGGGCGTCTCGCGAACAATTCGCTCAATGCTCTCAAGAATCAATTGGTGGGCCGAGCAGCCCCGCTTTCGAGTGGCCTCGTGCAGCTTTCGATGCAAGTCGCGCGGAATGTCCACACTGGTGCGCAAGTTCTCCATCCGCAGGTGACAATACCGCGGCGACTCAAATGAGTCAATGATGAGAACCGGTCTTCCAGCCCCGCGTCTGCCGGGTCGGGAGATTAGTGTTACGAACGAGAGCAGCCCGGAAGACTTGTCCAGCGATACTCCGGAGAAGAGCAGCGAGAATGCTTGACTGCCTCAATTCTGCCAGTGCACTACCAGATCTGGGGGCGTCGCCGCGAAACCGGCTGGAACCACTCCACGGCAATCGAGCGGGTCAGCACGGCATCCGGATCAACGACCAGTACCGCATCTGCTTCGGCTGTTCAGCATCCGCCCCAATGCACGTGGAGATCATGGTTCACCGCCAGACTGAACCTCATCCCAAACTGGCGGGTCTGGAACGCTTGTAAGTCTTTCGAATTAAGAGGGTTACCGCCCTCCAGACCACCTTCGGAGACTGTGTTTCTGTTTGGGAATTATATACTTAAGTGCCCAAATGTAGGCCTAAGTGCTTGACTTTACG
>JAPPMB010000144.1 GCA_028819255.1 Bryobacterales bacterium
ACCGGTGGTTTCGAGGTCGAGGAAGGCGACGGGACGGGCCAGGCTGATGGGGAGGGTGAGGTCCATGGTCGCTGGGCCAGGGGTTTCGGCGGCGCGGGTCCGTACATCCGGCGGCCGCTCCGCTCGAGTCCGATTCGGGGAGCGTTGAGTCTGGCAGCGGCAACGCCGGAATGCCAGATTGGCGGCGGATCGGCTGGCCCGTCGGGCGCAGTGTCTCAAGGCCAGCTTCGAGGGTGCCCTGATACCCGGCAGCGAGTGGGACCGCATCCGCGATGACACCTGGGTGATGAACGTGATGGCGATCCAAGTAAGGCCAGAGGCCCTGCCGGAACATGAGGGTTCCGGCAGGGCCTCTGGTGCGTTCCCAGGAAGAGGCTAGTCGGTCTCGTTGTAGTCTCCTCCTTCGCGTCACTTCCAGCAGATGTCCTCGCACTCATCGGGCATCACCCGGTAGAGCACCATCCAGAGCGAGTCGTGTTCAACACGCGCGGCATCCTCACGCACGGCGAAGCGCCAGACGCCACGGCAATACCAGCCGTCGCAGGCGATGCGCGTGTTCTCGGGACACTCGCCGAGGTCACAGCGCGGCCACCCGGACTTGAGTTCCGGCGTGCGCTCGATATCCAGAGTCCATCGCGTTCCCGGCAGAAGCTCCCAACTGAGAGACCCCTGCACCACGATCTCGTCGTCCTGCGCGATCTGTGTCGAGACGGTTACCTGGCCGGTGTCCGGCACCCGAAACCGCGGCACGCCGGGTTCCTTGAAATGTGGCGCATGGGTAGACCTTGGTCGGCCCGGCCCCGGTGATCTCGATCCTGATGCCGGCCATATCTGCCGGATCGTCAAGACGGCTGTCCCGTGCCCTGACGATGAGCTCGAGCGTCGCCTCCGGCTCGCTCTCCCCCACCGAGCACGCCGCGACCGCGAGCAGCAGGACGACGAGCCTCATCCTGCGCGCCTCTTCACGTTCAAGAGCCATGTCGCGCGGATGTGGTCGGCGTTCCAGTCGTCCGGTTCGGTAGCCGACTCTGCCGCGTTCAAGGGCGGGGCGGGGCCGGTCGGAAAGTGCTTTTCATGGAGTTCTCTGTTCACCCTGCCTTCGAGGCACCATATGAAATCGGTCACATCGTCGCGCTCATCGCGCCCGCCAACCTCATCAAGCTGCACCGTGCAGCTCGCGAACACGTCCGCGATATAGCTCGCGTCGTAGGAGGTCGAGTCGGTCTTCTCGGTCTCATCGTACTCGTCGATGAGGTCGAGGATCAGTGAGCCCACGAACCCCTCGATCTCGGCCCGCTCGTAGGGGGGATCCTCGTCTGGGTGGTCGTATCCGTCCGGCAGGTCGAGCGTCCGGGAGTCTTCAGGATCGTAGTAGTAGCCCGCGTAGTCCGCGACCCCCTCCAGGAACGCGCAGGTGTAGGAGGACACGTACCAAACGTCGTGCTCCCCGCAGCTGCCGGTGGGCCAGAGGCCACCCAGCTCGGTCTCGTGCAGCGCGTGGAAGAACTCGTGCGCGGAAGTCCAGGGTTTGTCGTAGGTGAAGCCGAACTCGATCTTGTCGCCGAGCCACACCGGCAGGTAGCGCGAGCCTTGTTCCTTCGCCACACGGTCCCGATCTGTTTGCCAGTGCATCAAATCTCGATCCCTGCCGAAATGCTCCTCCAGGAGCGGGACCGCCTCCTTGAGAAACGTCCACGGCAGGTAGTCGAGGCGCGAGCCCGGAGCCTGGATCGTGTCGCCGCAATCGGCCGAACCCGCCTGCCAGTGTCCGACGAAACCGCTGCCGCCAACGTCCTCGTTCGACGGAAGCGTCACATGGCCCGCCCAGTATTCGCCGCTGGCCGGGCAGGTGAACGCCACGACACCGCTCTCGCCGACGGTGTGGCCCTCGGTCTTCGGCGGCCAGTCCTCATCCTCGCCTTCTTCGAGTATGGTGTTGGCGTAGGCGTAGGAATCGACCGCCGGCATCCGTTCCTCATCTTCGAGGTAGGAGACGAACACGTACACCGGGTCCTCTTCCCCATCGGCCCCTACATCACGAGATGCAGCCGACTGGCCGGGGCTCCCGCCGCCGCGCAGCCGGAACGGGCCGGGCTGAGGCGCGATCTCGTCAGGGAACAGCGACTCGTCGAATCCGTTCGTGAGGACTCCGCCCCCACCGATGATGTACATCCACCGCTGCTGGTGGACCTCGTCAATCAGGTTGCCGGAGCCCTTCGAGCCCTCCGGACCGTTCGCGCGGACATCCACGGCGATGTGGTAGTAGCCCTTCTCCACGTCATCAAGGTCGAGGGACTCCTTCCAGTGGTCGCCCTCCTCCATCGCGGGCAGCGTCCACCGTGCGGCCGCCGGGATCTTCTTGCCGGCCGGGTAATACGGCTGCTTGTCCGACCCGGCGTAGTCCATCGCCGCGAAGGTCGGCAGCAGGACGACGACCTCGCCGCCGACGATCTTGCCGTTCGCCTCGCCTTCGACGCGGATCGTGATGGGCGAGTCAGGCTCCAGGTCGCCATCAACGGTGACCTGGACCCCGAGCCGGGGCCTGTCGCTGTTGATGATGGGCGAGGTTGCCCTGTCTTCGCGCCACGCGGCCGCCACCGCGCTCTCGATCGTCAGCTCGTCCTCGACCGGCTATTGCTCGGTCACGCCGAGCGGTTGGTCGTCGATACAAGCTCCAGCCAGAACAACGCCGCCTGCGAGCAGCAGGCACCTCGTGGATTTCGTCATGCAACCTCCCAGGTGAGTGATCGTTTGCCCGCTCGTCGGGCAAACCGACCGAGAGATCTATCAGCCCATCCCTGAGGCCGCCAGACCCGCTTGAGCGGTCATGATCTCGATAATCTCAGAGTCGTGAGTCAGGAAATCGCGATATGATCGGCATTATCTGGTGATTCGTGACAGGACCGGTGCACGCGCGGTAGCCACTCTAAGCCCAGCCCCGGTCCGGCGGCCCCCTACTGCCTCCGGCGGGACGGCCATGACCGCGGCGGCCTTCCGGGCGATCTCGGAAGCGGCCCAACGGCCAACGACGCACTTCGTGGCGGTCAAGACGGAAACGCAGCAGGCGTTGAGGGCAACGGCACCGGCCATCGGCTCGATGTCGCTGGCCTGCGTCCGGGGTCCGCTGGCGGACGCGACCTTCGGTGTGCAGCTTGCCAGATGCCTGTGTCACCTTCGCAAAGGAAGGACCTGATGGGTCGCATTTCGATCCCGATGATCACGCTCTTCGCCGCGGTAGCCCTCCTTCTGCCGCCGGGCGCTGCAGCCCAGGACAGGGGCCTGGCGCGGCACCTTGACCGGGCGGCGCACCGGCCCGCGGTCCCCGGACCGAACGGGTTGGTGACGGCCGGGCATCCGCTGGCCTCCATGTCGGGTCTGCGCATGCTCATGGCCGGGGGCAACGCCGCCGATGCCGCCGTCGCGACCCTC
>JAPPMB010000104.1 GCA_028819255.1 Bryobacterales bacterium
GCGCCACACTGAGGCTGCTCCCCGGCTGTGGCGTGCGCGCCAGAAGCGACCTTCCGCTCCAGCGGCGATCAGGCGGGGCGGCTCTTCGACCTCGACGGGAACGCCGGCCGCCGCCGCGGCCGCGTTGCGGGCCGCGGCGCAGCTTGAGGGCAGCGGGGCAGCTGCAGCCTACGCCCTTGGGAGGGTCCTGCTGGACCTCGGCGACGGCGGCGAGGCCATCCCGATGCTCGAGCGGGCAGTGGCGCTCTCGCCCGGCTCGGGTGCGGCACGCTACGCGCTGGCCATGGCCCATCGCATGGCCGGACACGAGCATGAGGCCGTGCGCCACCTCGAGATGGTCGGCACGGGCAGCGGCGACAAGCCTCCCCTCGAGGACCCAGTCTTCTCACGCGTGGAAGCCCTTGCCGCCGACCAGCACCACTTCCTCAATCAGGGAAAGAGCTTGGAGGCCGCCGGCAGGCTGGACGAGGCGATCAGCGCCTACGAGAGGGCTCTCGAGATGGACCCGCAGATGGCGTCGGCGCACGCGAATCTGGTTGGAGCCTACGGGCAGAAGGGCGAATTCCAAAGGGCCCGGGCCCACTACGAAGCGGCGAGCTCCATCGACCCAGATATCGAGGAGCTGCACAACAACTGGGGAGTCGTGATGGCGGCCCAGGACGATCCGTCGGCCGCCTCCGCCGCGTTCCGCAGGGCGCTGGAGGTCAATCCGAACTCAGCAAGGGCTCACGCCAATCTCGGAGTGGCGCTGACCTCTCTGGACCGGGGCGAGGATGCGGTCCCGCACTTCACGCAGGCGATCTCCAACGATCCGACCAACCGTCCCGCCAGAATGAATCTCGGAGCCCGGGCACTGGAAAACGGCCGCCCGGCCGACGCAGCAGCGCACCTCGAGGCTGCTTTGGCGGGTCCGGAGGACGGGAGCGGTGCGTTTGTCCGCTACACGCTCGGTCGAGCCTACAGCCGGCTCGGTCGCGACACCGAGGCGAGGGAGGAGATGGCGAACGCGCTGATCCTCGCCGAGGAAGCCGGTTTGAGGGAGGTGGCCGACCGCATCAGGCTGGAAATCAGGCAGCTTTCTCCGGAAGATTCGCCGTCTCGGCGTTAGACGTACCTGTCTCCCGCCCACTCGGGAATCTGCTGGTTGTGTCGCAGCCTGGCCCGCTGCGCGAGTGCGCCGTCGAAGAACGCGTCGAGATCCCTCTCCCGGGGCTGAACGCCGGGCAGGCTCGAGCCGGCTTCGATCACGAACCGCTCGTGGATCGCGGGATTCGACAAGCCGTAGCCGGACTCCCACCACGACATGATTCGATCTTGGGATGCCATCATCAGGCGGGCGCTCGGCAGCTGCGCCCTCTTTTCGTTCTGATTGACTGCCCGATTGGTCGGCATCAGATTCCACAGGTCCGCGCAAGGCCATGCCGACCATGGAAAGCAGTGGTCCATGTGCAGGGACTTCGCGGACAACGACTTGCCGCTCCAGACGCAGAAAAGCTGTCCGCCGTCAAGGATCTGTTCCGCCTGCCGCCTAGCGAGGGTGACCTCGCGGGCCGGGTCGGACCAGGTCATCGCTGCCGCCATGCGGTCTCGCGGGATGTCCCGGCCCTGGCGTTCCGCGTATCCGCGCATCAGACGAATCCACTCCTCGACGAGCGCCGGTTCGATCCAGACCGCAAATCGCTGGAGGGCCTGCCAGATTCTCCACGGCACCAGCATCTCTCCGAAGCCGCGCAGGTAGGTCTCGTCGACGACCAGTCCGGAAGATGCAGGCATTGGGCTTCCACTGCTCTTGACCGGTAGCACCCGTGAACCGTCCGGAAGCGTGATGTATCTCGCGGGCATTCTCCGAATCGTGTTGGCCGCGTCGCGGAGGGCCCGGTGAAGGGCCGTCGAGTGAGGCTCGCCGAGCCGCATTCCCACACGCAGATCCAGCTTCGAGAGCGTCTCGAGCCTCCGGAAGCCCTCTTTCACGAAGCCGAGTTTCCGTCCCCCCGCATCGTTCTGCGGGCTCTGCGGGAAGCTCCCGGCGATCAGGGGCTTGTACAGTCTCAGCCACGTCAGTGCAACCAGTCCAAGCGGCACCGAGACCATGTCGTCGTCCGACCGGCGGGCGAGTCCCGCCGTTCCGTCGGCGATGCGGCAAACCGAGCGCAGGAGGCCGAGCTTGTAGGTCGAACTCTTGTTGTCGTTCAGGATCACGTGTCGCAGGAGGGGAAGCGCACCGGTTCCGTCGTCGGGAAGCCGTAATGCGTAGTTGGACCAGTGGATCCCGTCGCGACCGAGCTGGTCGGCGGTGGCGATCTCCCTCTGGACGATCGTCCCGTGGTTCTTGGCCAGCGCCAGGATTTCGGCACCATCGGCAGGGTGCATCCCTCGTTCCGGATCCGCTGGTCCGATGCGCACCGAGATCGCGATCACACCGCCCGGCTTGAGGAGGTTGACGAGCTTGCGGAAGGCCCTCGGCCGCTGGCTGCGCGGCAGATGCATCCACACGCCGCAGACAAGAATCGCGTCGAAGGAAACGCCGCTTCGGAACGTGGCCTCCAGCGACGGCAGCGAATCGCGGACCCAGCGCACAGGAGCCGAGCGGTGCAGTTCGCCGGCGACCCTGCGCATCGCCTTCGAGGGCTCCACGGCGAACACGTCAAAGCCCTTGCCCGCCAGCCATGCCGCGTCCCGCCCGGTTCCGGCTCCGACATCAAGCACGATGGCCGGTGGCTCAGGCAGCAGGTCAGCGAGCCACCTGTGCAGCGCCTCCGGTTCGACGGATTCGTACTGCGGGGCGATGGCGTCGGCGTGCCTGTCGTACCACCTGACCGCGTTCTTCATGACTTCGCCCACGGCCTCGGACGCGCATCCCGGCGCACTTGGCTCAGTGCTCCGAGTCGGGCGGGAAGGGCTTTCAAGGTGGGACGGCTACGGGGGAATCTGTAGCCGCGAAAGCGACTCTCGTCATTTCCCCCTCCTGACGATTATCGATCCACTGCAACAGGTCGGGCGTTGCGGTGACAATGCCTCGCGCACGAAAGAAGCCCATTGAAGTCGCATCGCCGCTGA
Source organism: Bryobacterales bacterium (assembly GCA_028819255.1). GTDB lineage: Bacteria > Acidobacteriota > Terriglobia > Bryobacterales > UBA6623 > VXMF01. The sequence goes on from JAPPMB010000104.1 coordinate 3,058, forward strand.
ACGCGATCACCAAGCCTGCTGCGATAGAAAAGTCGATCCGGCAGGGGCATCGGTGAAGACAGCATTGGCAGGAATGTCGGCCGCTGGCTGCCGAGAGAATGGTCGTTGTCGCTCATACAGCGCCGCGCTGAGCAGCGATGCGGATTCTCGCAGCCGCCCCCTGCTGTTCGAGCCGTTCGGGGCCAGCCTCTGGCGGGATGTCGCACTCAGCCGGATTCGGGTTGTACTCGCTTGCTGTTCCAGACTGGTTGCCGGACCAACTGTCGGGCATGATCGTTCTCGCGGTTTGGTTGCTGTCTTGGATCGGGATCCGGCTCGACGCGCACGGCCTCGCCTTGTAGGCCAGCGGGGGATCGACAGCGACAGCAGGCCCCGGCAGGGGTGGAGCAGGTAGGGCGTCATCCGGCGAGAAACATGAACGGTGAGCTCAGGCGGCTCGGACACAGGCGCGAAGCTGTTTGCGACGGGCCGCCATGCCGAGGTGGACGCCTCCGGGCCAGTTGGGGCCTGACGAGCGGGAACTACGGCAACCGGCGTTCCCCGTGCGGCTGTGGTGGTGTGTGATGCCTATCCCGAAAGCGATACGAGGGAGGCCGGACAGGGTCAAGAATCGTTTGCAACCGAACATGCCCGGCAAGCGTCTCATCTTGACAACTGGGAGGTGAGCTATGCCCCGTTCAATTGCTGGATTGCGGACCGTAGGCCTGGCAGGGCTCTTTGTCCTTGCTGGAGGCGGAATCGTCGTTCCGCAGGCACGACCGGACGACCGGTCTGGCCTGGAAGAGAACCGCATGCTCACTCTTGGAATCGCCAATTCCGTCGGGGGTGCTGGTATCGGTTTCAGCCACAGGATTGGCTCGACGGGCTTCATGGCCGTGACGACTGCATCCGGAACCCTGCACGGGACGAGCATTCGCATCGGGAACACGACCTTTTACAACTTGACAACGCCATCAGGAGACTCGATACGCGGCACTTCACAGCGTATTGGCAACATGACGCACTCGCACACGTCCACCACGGACGGCGACTGGTCGTCCTCCGTGACTCAATCCATCGGGAATGTCGAGTTCACTGCTGGATCTTCCAGACGAGGTAGTTTCTCCGGCACGCAACAGCGGATCGGCGCGACGGACTTGACGACCATAACGACGCCGTCAGGGACTGCGAGTGGCATGAGCACTCAAGTTGGACCTAACACTTGGCACACGCATGCTACTTCTGCCGACAGACGAAATCGCGGAGAGCGCTGAGTTCGTCCGCGTCGGTCTCTTGGCAGAGAAAGCGTCGGAACTGGGCTACGCGTCGCAGATGTAGCACATGTCGGTGCAGCGCATCGCAAGTTCAACGAACTCCAGCCTCATTTCAATGGGAGCCAGCGGCGTGGGTTGCGGAGATCGATTTGCGAACGTCACTCGACGCCCTGCGTAGTCTGATTCGTGACCCATATGCACCGTGACAACATCGGTCAATGTAACGTTTCACGGCATCTGCGGGAGTCCCCGGGCCTGCCCCGGGCGGAAGCTGTTCCAAGCGATCAGTAGATTCCATAAGTCCACTAGGATTCGACCGCGAATCGCCGCCTCAACCAACAGGGAGCCTTTGCCGGCTCGCTGGGGTCACAATGCTCGACTTCGGCGTCGCCGGGAGGAGGCAGCAGATCTTCGTGTGCTCGTCGATCTTCACTAGAGCAATCCTCGCACGCGGTCGAAGAGGGCAGATTCGAGAGTCTCGCATTCCGAGAATAGTGCAGCATGCGGCCAAAGACCCAAGAGGCGGCGATGTTGGCGTCCGTAGGAGAGGCGCCGTGGGCCTGCGGGGACTCGCCAACTTGGGACGTTCATCGTTCTTCCGGCGACCGTGAGCAGCTGGGCATCGGGTCGGAGGTGGGGCTTGGCCGGAGCGGTGAGCACTGAGGACGTCGATGGGGGCGGGCGCCTGATCGAGGAATGCCGAGTGCGACACCGGGGTCAGGTGGCACGACTTGGCGGCCGGAGTGGTTGAAGCAGACGAGACGAAACGAGGAATTGGAGTTGAGTGTGCCTGGTAGATCCCGGGTTCGGCCCGGCGGGTGAACATGAGTGCTGTCAGGGCAAGGAACGGGCGCTGGAGATTGAGACAACAAGAGTCAAACACGCAAGATCGTCCTACCGCTTCGGGCATCCGAGAGCATGAAGCTCTTCGCAAGAAGCCGATCTCGATTCCGGACTGCCGGAATTGGGCGGATTTCCCGGCCACTAGAAGGCGCCGGGCGCTTTATCGCGCTGAATCCAAGTGGCTCTCCGAAGCTACACGTGCCGGCACGGCTAGGCGACAACGCGGGCTCCTCGGATCCGACGAATTGGCGAGTGCCGAGCCACGAGACTCTCGACACCCTCGCCGCCCGAGACACTTCAACGGCCTTGTAGTAGTCTTGTCCTGATGTCACGATCCGCTGCAATCGAAATCGGGGCGGGCGTTCGGGAACGCTACTCCGACGTGCTAACACCCAAGGCTCTTGACGTGATCGCTGATCTGGCTGACCTGGATCGCGACCGCAAGGACGTGATGCACGCCAGATTGGATCGTCGCCGACGGCGCGCCCGTGAGGCGGAAAGGATCCAGTTCTTGGATCCGGAATCCATAATCCCCCGGACGGATATCAAGGTTGCCGACGCACGGGCCGGGAAGTTCATCGGTTCGGCTATCCCGGATGACCTGCAGTGCCAGTGGATACAGGGTACCGGTCCCGGAGCGAAACCTCGGTCTCCGATCGAGAGCAGCATCCGAAATGTTGCCTATGCACTGCTCTCCGGTGCGGACGGCTGGATGTTTGACGGCGAGGATGCTTTAGGGCAGATCGAGACCATGTCGCTCGATAACCAGCGGAACCTGCGCCTGGCATTCGCGAGGGACCCGATTTTTCTGACAGCCGCGGAAACTGTGGCAGGAGAGATGAACAAGTGGGGGGAAGACTTTTTCGGGCACAGGATCGTCAGCGACTGGCAAAAACAGCTCTCCTTTACCACTAGAATCTTCCGAGCGCGAGGTCTTCACTTGGAGGATCGTCACATTCGCAACGGCGACGGCAGCGGCTTCTCGGCGTCGATTGTCGATGCTGCGCTCTACGTTACTGCTAATCATGCGACATTGGCGAATCAGGGCTCGAGCCTGGTTCTCTACCTTCCGAAGATACAGACGGCGGAAGAAGCCGCGCTGTGGCATGAGATTCTCGGTGGCGTCGAGTCGTCTCTGGGCCTGCAGAGCGGGGCCGTCAAGACTTATGTTCTGGTCGAGCAGATCGAGGCCTCCTTCCAATTGATGGAGATCCGGGCCGCGCTCGGAAACCGGTTCGTAGGATTCAATACCGGCCGCTGGGACTACATCAACAGCGTGGCTGATGCAATGGCCTGGGATCCGGGTTTCATCCACCCCAACATTGACGCTGTAGTGATGACCTACGGTTACATGCGGAACTACGAGGATCGCGTGCGGCGATCCACCAATACTCCCGACGAGAAGGGTCAATTCGCACTCTGGCAGGGCGGCATGGAACCTAATATTCCGGTTGGCTCCGCGGAGGGAGTATCCGCGAGCATGAGAAAAGCGACGCTCGGTGCCGAGCGCGAGCAAAGAGAGGGTGCCAGTGGGAAGTGGGTTGCCCACTGGAAGATGGTGCACATCATTCGACCGGTCTGGGAAAAGGTGGGGCAGGCGAACCAAGCAGGCCGCGCATTTGCGCCCCTGACTTACACCGACGCCGACGCTGACGGTTTGGTGCTTCTCGAGTCGGCACCGCGAACAATCCGTGGAGCCCGAGACCTGATCAGCGTGGCCCTCCAATACGGCAACGCCTTCGAGCAGGGATTCCAAGCAGCAGCCCTAAAGCCTGCTGACTTCTTCGGAGACGAAGACGTTCTCTACCTGATGGAGGATATGGCGACAGGAGAGATCCGGCTCAGCATCCTTTGGGAATGGCTGCACAAGACGGCGACTCTCACAGCAGCTGACCAGGAAACAGGCGCCGAAAAAGGTGATCCGTTTACCGAAGAAATGTTCGCGCGACTGCTTGCTGAAGAGTTCTCGAAGCTTCAACAAGCACGAAACGTCGATGTTCATGATGACTCTAAGTTCACGACTCTGCCCGTCTCTCGCATCGTTGTCGACGACTATGTGAGATGGAGGCAGAAGGCCCCGTGGATGGTTGACCTGCTCAACGTCAACCTGACGGTCGAACAGGAGGAATCGGCGAGGCAGCGGACACGCGAATTCCTGGACTTGTTTTCTACACAAGGCATTCGCATCACGAAGAATCTCGATTTCGCGTCCGTGTAGTCTCTGCAATCATTCCAGCACCCTGACCTCGGCACTTTGATAGGTTGTGGTAGAACGATCGTCCGAGCCTCGTAACGCACATCCCCTACCGCGCCGACCTGCTCCCTGCGCGAACCGCTTGAACGCTCGGCGCGAACTTCGGTCCGAGGCGCAATGTCGCAGGCACAATCCCTTTCCGATAAGCGACTTACTGTGTGTGTCTCCAAGCATTCCCACACCGTCACACCATGGACTCGCCGTGGCAGATTAGTCGGACTCCGCTACGACGACTGGCTCGAATCTCGTCACGTTCCCGTTCGACATCCCTGCCGGTTCGGGCCGGCAATATGGACGAGGATTTATCCGACGACAGGGCGTACCTTCAGCCGAACCATGTATGCAGCATGGGACTTGATCTACGATTTTTCTATTTCATTCAATCATATTCTCCCAGTGCCTTGATGTTGAATCCATGATTTGAAATCAGCCTGACTGGGCACTATTGTCTACAAGCCCCAATCAGTTCGAGGCTGCTTGCTGCCTGATCCAGTGTCTGGCGTTGCTGTGCAGATCGACGGATGGCATGTCGTTGCGAAGCGCGGGCCCGGGTGTGCTGCGGCCACTTTGGATCACCTCGTCAAGCCGGCTGTTCAGAAGCCGAGCGATCTCGGGCCGTTCCGCAGCAAGGTTCTTCGTTTCGCGCACGTCACCCTCCAGATCGAACACTTGGATAAACGGCGCCTTGCGCAGGTCCGATTCCAATGGGGCCGAGCCAAAGGACGCAAGCGCCTGTCCCCAAGCCTCCTCCGGCACCGGCAGGGTCCCCCAAACCCCGCGTGAGCCGCTGCCTGGACTGAGGGCCAGCTTCCATTTCCCGTGCCTAACGGCGAATGCCAGTGGCGACTGCATGACCAGCGCCCGGTCCGGCGCCGGACCAGCTGGGTCCGTGAGGAGGGGGACGATGCTGAACGAGTCTGGAGCGTCACGCTCGAGTGTCTCGACGCCCGCCACTTCCGCGAAGGTCGCTGCCATATCGTTCAGTCCGACGAGGCGGTCGCAGCGTGATCCTGGCTCGACCGTGCCAGGCCACCTGACGACGAATGGAACCCGCAGCCCGCCCTCGTACAGCGTGAACTTGTAGCCCCGATAGATTCCACTCGAGTGGTGACCCAGCTTCTCGAGCTCGCGGATCTGGTTCGGTATAGCCTTGCGGACGTTGCCGGCGTACGGTGCGGCGCCATGGTCGGATGTGGCAATCACGAGCGTGGTGCCGGTCAGGCCGTGTTCCTCGAGGGCTCTGAGGACGCGGCCCATGGTTGCATCGGTTTCCTCGACGAAGTCCCCGTAGAGTCCGAGGCTGCTGGTCCCTTCGAATTCCGGACTCGGACTTGTCGGGGTGTGCGGGGAAGTCAATGCGACGTAGAGGAAGAACGGACTGCCCTCCCTAGCGTCTTCCGCGTTCCGTGCGATGAACGTCTCCGCCTCTGTCGCGAAAGTGTCCAGCACCTTGTAGTCCTCGAAATCCTCGGCGGCAGGGCCAACGCGATTGAACGCACTCCATCCCTTCCGGGCAGTGACCTGACCTTGGAATTCTCCATCTCGCACGAAGACGTAGGGGTACATGTCGAGCGAACCAGGGAGGATGAACGAGAAGTCGAACCCGTAGTCGTTCGGGCCGACCCGCAGCGGACGGCCGTAGTTGACGTTGTCAAGGCCTTGATTCCTGCCGTCGACGGTCTGCATGAGCGTGCCCAGATGCCACTTGCCAACATATCCCGTGCGGTACCCGACGCTCTGGAGCATGGTTCCGATTGTGAACGCGCCACTTGGAAGCCGAGGATTCAGGAACCCCCAAGGCCCGTTCTCACTCGGCCCGGCGAACCGCCAGGCATACCTCCCGGTCATGATCGCGATCCGGGACGGCACGCAGACGGAGGCGACGGCGTGGGCGTCCGTGAAGAGCATCCCGTCCTCCGCCAAGGAGTCGAACGCGGGAGTCTCCGTCTGGCATCGGTCCCTTCCATAGCACTTGACGTCTCCGATGCCCAGGTCGTCGGCCATCATGTAGACGATATTCGGCGCCGATGACGGGCTGCCGCAGCCCGCGACCAGCAGAAGCAGAACGGCAACGGACGATACCAACACGAGATTCGAAGACACGCTGACAACCCGCACCGTAACTCGGCAACAGTATCCCACGGACACAGGGCCTCACTTCGGGGCCCAGGAGTCCGGGAACCTGCGCGACGACGACTATCAAGTTGGTCGTCTCAATCCAATCTGGAGTCCTTGGTACTCTCGTATGCAATTTCGCGGGTTGGTGTCGCCCAACAGCCACCACCCCACCCGCGAGCGACGGTCATGAGATTCAAGACCACGGCGCTTCTTGCGCTGCTAACACTCCTGATCTGGGGCTTGGTGGCCCAGGACGAGGGTCGTTCCGCCGCTGACTATCTGCAGCCGGACCTCCGCGAGCGAGTCGAGCGACTCAAGGCCCAAGCAGGTGAGAGTTCTTCGAATGTCTCGGTCCTTTCGGATCGACTGGCCACGCTCTGGGATTGGGCCAATGCGTACTCCCTGACTGGCGGGCCAGTGCCGGGAGGCTTTCCGCAACTGGCCTCCAATGCGAATCGAGGACTGCGGAAACTGCAGCCAGGCGGCCCACAGATTCCGGTTGAGCGCGTCTCAGGCTTCATCGCCCAGTACGCCCGGGAGTTTCAAATCAAGGACGAAAGCCCAAATGGCATCGGAAGACTCACGCTTTCGTCGAACGGGCCGTTTCGGGCCGGGAAATTCGTGACGGTGAGCGAGACCTACGAAGTTGGGGATCTGCCGATGGCTGCAGGGGGCGGGATCGCGGTCGGACAGGGGCGGGCAGGCGGATTGCAGACGTCGGATCCCTCGGCCCCCAACTTCGTCACCATTCGCAGTTCGAATCCCGACGCCCGGTTCGATGCCTCCGAGCCGTGGGGGATCTGGGCCACTTTCGAAACGCGCAACACCATTGCCTTCAGGCTCTCGGGAGCGGACCTGGTCAAGGGCGAAACCGTCACTCTCACCTTCGGCGATCGGACTGGCGGCAGCCCAGGCCTGAAACTGCAGACCTGGTCGAACGACCACGTCGTGTTCAAGACCTTTCTGGACCTCGAGGCCAACGGATGGCTCCTCACGCCCCGGTGGCCGGCAATGGTGGTCGTCGGCGAGGAGCCGATTCGTTTCGTCAACGCCGTCGCCCCCTCCGTCGTCGAGCCCGGCGAGGGGTTTGCAGTGCATGTCCGCTCGGAGGATCGCCACAAGAATCTCTCCTCAGGCACCACGCCGGAGTTCGAGGTCCTCCTCAACGGTGAGACCCTGCATCGGATTCCCGAGGGGAGTCCGGCGATGTACGAGCTTGGCGGCGTCAGGCTGGACAGGCCGGGGGTGTACCGCTTCGAGATTCGCTCGACCGACGGCTTGCTCCGCGGCACCAGCAATCCCGTCCGCGTCGAGCGCGACCCAAGCCATCGAGTCTATTGGGGCGAAACCCACGGCCACACCGGGTTCGCCGAGGGACAGGGGTCACCCGACGGCTACTACAGGTTTGGACGCGATGTGGCCCGCCTCGACTTCCTCAGCCTGTCGGAGCACGACATCTGGATGGATGACTTCGAGTGGAGGACTCTGCAGCAGCTGGTGGAGAGGTACCGAGAGCCGGGACAGTTCACGACGATTCTCGGATTCGAGTGGACTTCCCGACTGCCGTATGGCGGACACCACAACGTCTTCTTCCGGGACACGCCGGGCCGCCTGCGGGTGCCGAATCAGACAGCGCCCCTGCTTGACGAGCTGTATGAAGGGCTGCGTAGCCGGAATGCCACTGAAGATGTGCTGGTCGTGCCGCACGCGCACCAGCCGGGCGACTGGACCAACAGCGACGGCTCCATGGAGAGGCTCGTCGAGATTCAATCCGGCCATGGCACCTTCGACTGGTTTGGCGACAAGTACCTGCAGAACGGATACCGCGTGGGATTCGTTGGGGCCTCGGACAACCATGTCGGTCATCCCGGCTACAGCGGCGGGACGAACCGCCAGCTCGGCGGTCTGGCAGCGGTGCTGGCTAGCGAGAACACTTCCGACGCCATCTTTGACGGGTTGCGAAGCCGCTCCACCTATGCGACGACCGGCGAGCGCATCGTGCTGTACGCGGACCTGAACGGCGTTGGCATGGGAGGCGAGCAGGAGCACTCTCCGAACCGCATCATCCGCTGCGCGGTGAATGGCACGGCGCCGATCGACGCCATAGACGTGATCAAGAACGGATCGATCATCTACACAAAGCGCTATGTCGGGACCGATGTCAGCGACGATGCCGTCATTCAGGTGAGCTTTGAGGCTTCCACGGAAGTTCTTGGCAGGAGGCAGGTGCCTCGAGGGGATCGACCATGGAAGGGAGTCATCAGCGTAGAAGGGGCCGAGATCGTTGGTCTTGACGAGCCGTGGTTCCGGCATCCCGGCACCTACAGTGCCAGACTCGACGGCGGGCGCGTCCGTTTCGCGATGCACACGCGGGGACGAAGCACGTCCCTGCTTATGAGACTTCGTGGAGCGAGTGCGGGCACCCGCGTCGTCGTCGACATGGATGCGACCCGCGAGCGACGCGGGTCCGGTGGCTACGAGCGTACGCCGCAGGTGCTGCCCGCTGACCGACAAGTGTTTCGTCTCGGCGACCTGAGCGGCAATGCGGATCGAAGGGAGTACAGGGTTCTGGAACACGTCGACGCCCTGTCCGTGCAGCTTGTCACTGCCGGAGGGGCACTCGATCAGGACTTCACGTACACCGACCACGATGCGTCAGAGCCAGGGGATTATTACTACTTGCGAGTGCGGCAGATTGATGGGGCAATCGCCTGGTCGAGCCCATTTTGGGTTGGGAAGCGTACGGAAAGAAACTAGGCAATGGACTCAATTGGTGTCCATCTGGTGATTGCAGTGTGATAGTTCCTTGAGTATCGGAGGCACTCATTGGTGCCCTATTCTGCTGAGATGGATTTGGGGGGCGAGAGGCTGGGGGACAGAAGCGGAATCGGCTGCCGCCGACTCCTGCGATAGATTGTGAAGTCGGAGTCCAGTGTCAGGACCGGACTGGAGCGGTGGAGTTCAGACATGCGGACCAAACACGCATCCGCGAGAGACATTCGGACATTGCGGTACTTCGCGGCCAACTGGGCAACGGAGTCGATTTCGACCGCCAGCGGAAACGAGAGGTCAATGGCACCGCGCCGGACGAATTCGAGCACTTTCTCCTGCCCGCGATGGGTGAGGCGCCGGGCGAGAAAGCACGCTTCGGCCACCACCGCGTCGCAGGTGAGCAACGGGAATTCGATCAAATCCCACTGGGTGCAAACCCAATCATGGTGAGGATCACGTGCATTGAGGAGCGCGACCAAGGGTCCTGTGTCGAGAATGATCCCGCGGGTCACTGACCGAAGCCTTCCATGTACTTCTTGTTCGTGGACAGATCTGCGGGACCCTCGCAGCTCCCCACCAGATCAGCGACCAGTTCAAGTGCCGATCTGGGCCGGCTGGTCTCGTCCCCGCTCAGGAACATCTCGATGGCCTCGCGAATCAGGGCCGATTTGCTCACGCCCTTGCGGTGGGCGACGGCGGCTACCTCCGCGGCAAGAGCCTCCGGCATTTTCAGTGAGATGCCTACCATGACATTTCCTTTCCTAGCGCTCGGATACTACCAAACGGACCGCTTCAGTATTACCGGTCACACGACGGCTGTCAAGCTTGGCACACTCCTGTCTCTCCTGCAGCCCGACGGGAGAATCGGCAGTCGGTCCGCAGGAGAGTATCCCCTGAGAACTTGGTGTGCGACAGGTAGCGACGAACGAGGGGCGGTTGCCCAAGCCACGGAACCTCAGTTCCGCCGTTTCGGTGATTTCGGGGAATCTCCGATTCAGCCGCGTCGGAATCGGACCTTGAGACTCAAGGTGTCTGGCCGAGCACGATCGGGCGATGCTCTGGAAACTCGGGGGAGGGCAGGAACACGAAGCCCGCGTTCCGGCGTGAAGACCCAGACCCGCACGAACCTGGGCCTCGCTGCATTGTGGAGCCCCAAGCCATGCAGAAGCGGATCTAGCGCTGGGGACGGTCGTGGTCATTCCAAGACGCTGAAGTGTTTCACCAAGATTCATCGAGATGATCACGAGCCACTTCGGGGTGAAGTCGGTCAAGGCTGCTGCTGCGGCTTGCGTGCGGCAGCGCAGTGCCAAGGACATTCCCAACACAAGTCTCCTCGTGATGGGTGGAATGTAGACTAGTGGAAGAACACTTGATATCGATGCGTCCATCAAGAAACATTATTCTAGATATATGGGCTGAATATATCGTCAATATATGATTCACAATTCTACAATATGATCATCAAGGGCATTGTCTGATACTGATCACTCTAGGTGCCATGAATAGTGAAGTATTCAACCCATGTCCATCCCCCAAGCAAATCACATCTGCTGCGCTTTGAGGCGCTCGCGGAACCGCCACTTGCGCCGGTGCCGTTCCTTGATCCCTCGAACTCGCCGCGAAAAGGCACCGACCGCGCCGGTCTCCTCGGACAGCGTCCGCGCGTCCACGAGCAATTCAATCGCCTTGTCGTAGCCCTGAGGGGTTCGGCTGTTGATCTCCGTCTCGATTTGGGTCCAGACCCTTGCGCCCCGCCGCCTGAGTGCCGTGGCTCGTCGTTCGTTGCCGACGGTTAACATCCGTTTCCGAATTTCCGCAACAGTTCGGTGCCTGCTAGGTGTTCGCCCTCGTACGGTGCCCTGGGAGGTGCGAGCATTTCTTCGAATGTCGGCGGCGACATGCGGGTCGCCATTGACAATGCGCCGAAGCAGTCCCACTTTCTCACTGTCTGGAATGGACGCGATCGCGCTGCTTGACACATCGACCGAGGCGCCTCCTGCATAGGTGCTGCCTGATAACTCCGCAGCCGATTGGACAAGGTCGGAATCAATCTTCACAAACTTGGCGAATTTCTTGAGCGGTGCCGACAGCGGTCCAATTCCCGCAAGTGGCTCCTTGCACTCGTTCCTGAGGAATCCTCGCTCAACGGCAGTCAGCCAGAGGAGGTAGGACAGCCTCAGGTCACCGGAAATCACGTCGCTGCGGAGCGATTCGAGCCATTCTTCGCATGTTTTGTCAAGGTCCATCCATTGTGACTCTTGAGGCTCTTCAGGACTGAAATCAATATCAACAATAATGCTCTTTCCAGACTCCAGCATCTCTATTTCGTCGACTTCACTGGCAAACTCCTTGAGACGAGATGGATTAATGAAGTGCTTGGGTATCCGCATCATGAATCTTCGCTGCCCCCAACTGGATAAGTATAAGTGCAAATCAACGCAGAGATCCATTAGCTGGCGTGGATTAACATGGAACTCTCCCCAGTACTAGTGATTGGAGAATGTCCGTGAAGTAATTTCAGACCGTGACGAGATCTTTCTCAATGTCTTCTTATGAGATTCATTTAATGGATCGTCAATCGCCTGAGACTCATAGTACTGGTAGCTGCTCATGACCGGATTCTTCTCTAGCAACTTAATATGGATTGCGGGTTCGGACGACATGATGACCACTCGCATGCAGTGGGGAGCGCATTCGCAATGCGTGCGATGTCGGAGAGGCGGCCGGTCTGCGATCAGGCCGGAATGGATGCAGGTCGGCGCCCGGCTAGAGCTTCGCGAGCCTGCCTCCGATGAATACGGCGTGGATCTCACGCAGGTTGTGAATGTTGTCCAGCGGATTCGCGTTGAGGATGACCAGGTCCGCCAGCCAGCCCGGGCGAAGGGCGCCCCTCTGTCCTTCCAAGCCGAGCGCCTTGGCGGTGCCGGTTGAGAACGCTCGAATCACGCTCATCGCCGGCATGCCGGCTCGCTTCATGAGCACCGCCTCGCGGTAGTCCGAATACCCCTGGAACGTGCCCGGGAAGCCGGATGTGCTCGCGAATCCGATCTCGACCCCGGCCTCCTGAATTCGACGCAGGTTGCGGAGGGCTGTGGCAAACCGGCGCAACTTGAGGGCCCGGTCGGGGTCAAGCGCCTGCTGCATTCGGGTCGGCCCCCTGAGTGTGCCGGCGATTCCCGGCTGGAGGGAACGGCGCAGGAATCGATCATCCAGCCACGGTACGTCGTCCCCGTACTCGAAGCCGACGGACTCGGCGGTGAGCGCCGGAGCGTACACCACGTTCGATTCAAGGAGCAGCTTGACGAATGCGTCGCTGACGACCGCGTCCGTGATGCTGCCGGCCACGATCCGCGCCCCGGCCCGAACGAGCCTCGCGGCGGACGCTTCGCCCTGCGCAACGATCATGACGCGCCGGCCATGGTGCGCCGCACGTTCCAGGACTGCCAAGGAAGCGCTTCCGGGATCTCCAGGATTCCCGGAGTCCGCGTCTGCCCGGAGCTCGATCAGATCAGCCCCTTCAGCAATCAGCTGGTCCACTGCCTGACGCCCTGCGGCGGGGCTCTCCACAATCTGGAATGCCGGGCGAATGGCAGGGAGCCGGGCTGCATCCGGAGTGGACGTGGACAAGGCGCGGATCGGAGTGACCACCCTCGCCACACTCCCGAAGAGTTCCGACCCGATCGCTTTCCGGATCTCCGCAAGGACCGCACCGTCAGGCCCCAGTGTCGAAGTCGTTGTGACGCCGTAGGATGCAAACGTGCCCAGTTGCGCCAGAACTTCGTCGCGTCGAAAGTGGTCCTGCGGACGTCTGGGACTCTGAACGAATCCGACTAGGCCGCGGGCGTTGATGATCCCGGGAATTACGACCTTGCCCGATGCCTCGACAATGACTGCTTCCGCAGGGACTGTCAGGGTTCCAGTCCTCCCGAAGGCGGCGATTCGTCCGTTCCTGACCAGGATGTCGGAATGAGGAACGGTCTCCACGGCGAGGACGTCGACGACCAGGCCGTCCCGGACCAACATGGCGGACTGGCCAGGTGCCGGCGGATGCTGCGGAAGTGAATGCGGTGCCCCGGTCAGCATCCAAAGAGCCAGGGTGGCTCTCATCCGGTGCCGGCGCAGGTTGATCAAGCGCACGCTACCAGCCCGGCATCGGGCCGTGAATGCGGTCCGCACCGGTTGCCCGGACTAAACCCAGCAGCTGCGGGAATGACCCCCGTCCGGCGCTCACTTCTCGATGTGCGCCGCAAGCTCGCGTCTGCGGAATCCCACCCCATGACCCGGCCGGTCAGACGCCTCGGCGTAGCCGTCCCGTGACAGGCTCAGCGTGTTGGTGAGGTAGGGATCGAGCCCGAATCCGTGCACCTCGAGAAACGACGCGTTGGGAATCGCGGCGAGCAGGCTGACATGCAGGTCATGCACTCCGTGGGAGGTCACGGGGAGGTGACGGGCTTCCGCCAGATGGGCGACCTTCATCCAGGGCGTGATGCCTCCGCAGTTCGAGACGTCCGGCTCGGGAAACGCGACGCCTCCGGCAGAAATCAATGCGTCGAATTCGTCCAGCGTGTGGAGGTTCTCGCCCGCCGCGACAGGCAGCGGGCCCTCGCGCTGGATTCGAACATGGCCCCGGACATCGACCGGCGATGTCGGCTCCTCCAGCCAGTACACATCGTGCTCGGCGAGGGCCCGCGAGGCGCGGACCGCCTCTTCGACCGTCCATTTCATGTTGGCGTCCACCAGCAGAGCGTTCTCCGAACCGATCAGCTCACGAATGGCCTTGACACGCTCGAGGTCATCGCTGAGTCGTGGCAGCCCGACCTTCATCTTGACGGCCCGGAATCCGCGCTGCAGATGCCTGTACGTCTGTTCTTCCAATTCGTTGATTGGCAGGTTCAGGTCGATTCCTCCGGCATAGGCCCGGACCTTGGGTCGGTTGCCGCCCAGCAGCCGCCATAGCGGCTCGTGCAGCCGCTTGGCCTTGAGGTCCCACAGGGCGATGTCGATTGCCGAGATGGCGAAGCTTGCCGGACCGCCCCGGCCTACGTAATGGGTGGCCGCCCACATCGCCTGCCACAGTGACTCGACTCGGCGTGGATCCTTCCCGACCAGAACCGGAATGAGGTCGGTGATGAGGGATGCGATCGCAGCTCCCCCCGTGTGGCCTACGGTGTACGTGTAGCCGATCCCCTCCAGCCCGTCGTCGGTCCGGACGACGACCATGATCAGGGCGAAGTCTCGGATGATTCCGTGAGTGGAATCGGCGACGGGCGGTCTCAGCGGGATCCGGTATCGTGAGACATCGAGTCTGGCGACCTTCATCTACCAGTGTGGAATATAGCAGAGGCCCGGAACTTCTCCAAAGACGAGGAACGCCGAGGGCCCGGGCTCTCGGCCGCGGCCCGCGACTCGCTATCTCGACCTGTCGCGAAGCGCTTCCCAGGGCGGCATTCCCGCTCTGTACAATGGTGATTCGCCGTGAGGGTCGCGGAATCTAGCGTTACCCCGTCACCCCAGCTGAATTCGGGACGGATCGCCCAGGCATTCACCCGGTGCGATTTGGAAGGCAGCCGTGCCCTCATCGCCTTTCTGACCGCCGGCGACCCGTCACCGGACCGGACCGTCTCCCTGATCGGCGCCCTGGAGCGGGGCGGGTCGGACATCATCGAACTGGGGGTGCCGTTCTCGGACCCGATCGCCGACGGCCCGGTCATCCAAAGGGCCAGCGAGCGAGCGCTGCGGTCCGGAACCACGGTCCGCAAAGTCCTCCGAATCGTCGAGGAACTGCGCCGGACGTCACAGATCCCCGTCGTTGCGTTCAGCTACCTGAATCCCGTCCTGCGCTACGGTTTCGAGCGGTTCGCCGCCGACGCCGCAAGCGTCGGCGTGGATGGGGCCCTGCTCACCGACCTCAACATTGAGGAGGCGGCCGGGTACGTGTCCGAGATGAACGCAAGCGGGCTCGACTGTGTCTTTCTTGTCACCCAAACGACCCCGCAGGAGCGCATCGCGCGAATCGCCGGCCATTGTGGCGGATTTGTCTATGCGGTTTCGAGAGCAGGCGTAACGGGGGTTCGGAGCAGCATCGCCAGCGACGCCGTCCCTCTGCTCCGGCGGACGCGCAGGGCGACCAGCCTTCCCGTCGCAATCGGCTTCGGTCTGTCGCAGCGCCGGCACATGGAAGAGGTCGCTCCTTTTGCCGAGGGAGCGGTGGTCGGGAGCGCATTCGTGCGCCTGATCGAGGAGCATTCCCGGGACGAGTCTCTCGAAGCGAGGCTGGAGGCGCTTGCGAGGGAATTCAAGCGGGGACTCGACTGGTCTCCCGCATCGGATGCGGCGGTGGGGAGATGAAGGACCTGAGCGACTGGCGCGAAGAGATCGACCGGGTGGACCAGGAACTCGTCGCGCTGCTGAATCGCCGCGGGGAGAGCGTTCTTGGACTTGCGCCTCTGAAGAGGAAGCGAGGACTGCCCGTGCAGGAGCTGTCTCGCGAGCAGCGAGTCTTCGACAATATCCTCTCCTCGAACTGCGGACCGCTCTCGGACGAGGCCCTCCAGCGCATCTACGTGGCCGTCATGAAGGAAATGCGGGCGATGCAGAAGGAGCGAACCGACTAGCTCCGTGCCGGCGATCAACACAGTTTCTGTGGTCGGGGTCGGCCTGATCGGCGGTTCCTTTGCGTTGGCGTTGCGGCGCGTGGGTTTCTCCGGGCGCATTTTCGGTGTCAGTTCTCCCGCTACGCTGGCGCGGGCGCTCGACCTGGGTGTGATTGACCGGGGCAGTTCGCTCGAAGAGGCCTTGCCGCGATCCGACCTGGTCTACATGGCCCAGCCAGTGACGCACATCGTGGACCAGCTGGAGCAAGTGAGTCGGCTGGTGCCTGAACACGCGCTGGTCACCGATGCGGGCAGCACAAAGAGGAGGATCCTCGAACGGGCATGCGAGTTCTTCCGCGGCGGGGCGGATTTCGTCGGCGGCCACCCGATGGCCGGGAAGGAAGGTCGCGGTGTGGAGGTCGCAGAGGCCGGCCTGTTTAACGGTGCGCTCTATGCTCTGGTGCCGATCAGGGGCGCATTGCCCGACACGCCGGTCATGAGGACGTTCCTGGACTGGCTTGACCTGATGGGCTGTCGTCAGAGGGTGATGGATGCCGCCGAGCACGACACAACCGTCGCCTGGACCTCGCACATGCCCCAGCTCGTGTCGACCGCCTTGGCCGCAACCCTCGGAGAGCGCCTCAAGTCCCCGGGCGAACTCGAGGTCGCGGGCGACGGCCTCCGCGACATGACCCGCTTGGCCGCCAGCCCGCATGGGGTGTGGTCCGCGATTCTCGAGACCAACGGGGATGCAATTGACGAAGCCCTCGGATCGTTCGTGCGCGAGGTCGAAGGACTCCGCTCCGCACTCTCGTCAGATGCCGGAGAACGGCACTTCAGGCGAGCCAACGCGCTTCGCAACCGCATCGAGGCTTGGTAGATTGGCCCATCGCCGCCAGCGGTCCGGCGCCGGGCCGGGTAGTCAGGCGAGGATCGGCCTCTCTACGCCGCGACCGGCACGGGAAGCCGCGGAGCCGTCCTCCAGAGCCTCTCCAGGTCGTAGTAGTACCGCTTGTCCTTCGCGAAGACATGCGCGACGAAGTCTCCATAGTCCAGCAGCACCCACTCCGCACGCTCGTAGCCCTCGATGTGAAGCGGAAGCCGCCCCTCGGACTTGAGTCCCGCGTGGATGGAGTCCGCGATGGCCTGAACCTGCCGGGAGTTCGTTCCGTGGCAAATGACGAACTGCTCCGTAAACGTGCTGACTCGACCGATGTCTAGGACTGTTGGGTCGATGGCCTTGCGCTCCAGTGCTGCGTGTACGGCAAGTTCCCAGTCTTCCATGTAGTTCAGTTGATCGAGTTCGGGTCCGGCCCTCAACTCTAGTGTAGTCGCGATTAGGGTTCCGGACCGGCCGAACGGCCGGGGACTCCCATGGTCCTGTGTGCGAAACCGGCAGCGCCAGCCATTGCCGACCGCTCGCCGAGAATCGGCTCGCCCCCCCGTTTCGAGAAACCAGTCTCCGGCTGAGGTGAGTCACCGCAATTCTCATAAGAAGACTCCAGTCCACACTCCGAAGAACCGGAAGAACCAGGCGGATTGATTGCCATCGTCAACTTGAGGGGTTCAGGAAACGCCCGTTGCCCCTGAATGTGGCGGGAGCGAGTCCGGAAAGTCCCCCTCGAACGACAAGGGTGGCGATCAATGGAACTGAGGACTGCCGGCAACCGCATCGGGCCGTTTCGTGTCGACTATCGAGGGCCGCACAGAGCCTTCACGTCGGACGGCCTTCCAATTCCTCATTTGCCCCAGAACCGGCCGGCTCCCGCTGGAACTCTGGTCTCTGCCGGCGTCCCGTCGGCATCCCCTGAAGGAATCGGCCCCGAAGGCCTGCTCGGCCCGGCGGGCGAGCTGCGACCATCCGAATAAGCCGACTCCAACAACTCGGAGTTTGTTAGGGCGGAAGCCCCAGAGACTTCCTCACCCTGACCTCAGCCTCTCGCTGATAGGTCTCGCGGAAGGTCGCGAGTCTCGCGCTTGCCCGCTGTTCCACCCACACTGTTGCCGTAGCTCCCCGTCCGCCATCCAGGGACCTCTTCCACTTCTCTCGCGCGCAGAGCCACTACGCCCCCGAGAGGCAGTCGATCACCTGACCGAGTGCTCTCTGAGCTTGCCCGGAGCGGCGACGGTCCTCAGAATTCGGATTGAGGGCCCGGCGCCGCTCCCGTTTAGCCGCCTCAGCCGCCTGGGTGGTGACGGCGCAGGCGGGCGAGGTCAGGACTTGCTTCGGCCGATGCTCTCGCCCCGCGCCTCCGGAATCCCGCCGGATGCGCGGACCACGGATAGAATGAAGTTTGATGCGGTTCTGGGTGCGGCTTGCTGCGTCGATTCTGACTGCCGGCCTGGCGCCGGCCATGTTCGGCCAGGTGGACCCCGAGCTTCAGCGTGTCCGGGATCTGGTCAGGGCGGGGGCACTCCCGCGGAACGCCCTCATCGAGGCCGAGAGCGCCCACCTGGAACGCAATTATCGCGAGACCTTGCGCCGCACTCTCTTGAGCGAGACCCTTGAGCCCCGTGAAATCGAGGTAATGCTGGATGCCGCCAAGGGCTTGCAGAGAATTGTGCAGGAGCGGTTCGACCTGACCCTTGCGCGCGTCGAGGCCCATGTCATTCCGGTCGTCCGGCTGCGCGAGGCGAGAGACGAGCTGGACGCCGCAATGCGGCAGGCCGAGCTCGCGGAGGCCCGAGCAAGGCTGGTCCGGCAGATGGAGCAGGTGGCCGCGTCGGAGACCTACCTTGAAGAACTGGAGGGAGACGAGGGACCGTACCGGTTCTACGGATTCGACCAGTACGAGCAGGAGCTTCTGTTCGAGGTCGGGGCCATGTATCGTGCCACGTTCGGCACTGATCCTCCCGTCAGCGCCGAGGGCGACACGCCGCTGCATCGCGCCATGGGCCTTGATCACACCGGGCGCATCGACGTCGCCGTGCATCCCGATTCAGACGAGGGCCAGTTCCTTGTCTACATGCTCGAAAGCCTGGGGATTCCCTACATAGCGTTCCGGAGCGCGATTCCCGGACAGTCCACTGGGCCCCACATACATGTTGGGCCGCCGAGCGAGAGGATCGATCCGGAGCGCGAGCGGTTCGAGGACTGATCGACGTTCCGGCGAGGGCCTGCGCCTTTCGGCGTGCAAGCTTCACGGGCCGCACAGCGTCCGGGCGATATAATCAGGGCTTATGCCGCGAGGCTACATCCCCATACTGATCTTCGCCGGGATTGCGGCCGCGTTCCCCATCGTCACACTGATCGCGGCCAAGCTGATCCGGCCGAGCGTGCCCGGAAAGATCAAGCTCGAGGCCTACGAATGCGGGATCGCTCCGGAGGACAACACCCGGGGGCGCTACTCCATTCGCTTCTACCTGGTCGCGATCCTGTTCGTGATCTTTGACGTCGAGACGATCTTTCTGCTTCCGTGGGCCATCCAGTACGACGTCCTCGGCCTCTTCGGCCTGATCGAGATGCTGGTCTTCCTGGCCATCCTGATCTTCGGATATGTCTGGCTCTTCCGCCAGCGGGCGCTGAAGTGGGTCTAACCGGCGCGCAGACGAGGATTTCCTGGACGCGTCCGGACAGGAATCAGAAGCGGTTGAGGAAGATGGGCAGCCCCACCTTGTTTCCGTATCGGGGCCGGTAGCGCTCGACGTCGTACATCGATTCCACGTCGACGACATTCGACTTGCGTCCGTCGCCGGGAATGTCCGCGTCGACGTAGCAGCCGTTCTGGATCGCCACCATCCTGCCCGATCCGCCGTCTGCGACGCACTCCACGGCCAGGGAGGCGAAGGTGATCGCCACGAGCCTGTCGATGAAGTCGGGCGGCCCGCCCCGAAGGTCGTAGGTGAGGTCGCTCACCATGGTCTCCTCCCGGATGCGCCGCTTGACCTCCTGGCTGAACGCCTCGCCGATGCTCATCTTCTTCCGGTGGCCGTAGGCGTCCGGTTCGCCGTACTCCTGCACCGCGTGACCTTCCCAGGTCGCGCCTTCCGAAAGCACCACCAGCGCGTACTTGCTCGGGTTCGCCCGCTTTTCCTGCTGGATCAGCGTGAGCAGCTTCTCAAGGTTGAACACGTGCTCCGGTATGCAGCAGTGGATGCCCGTGACGTACGCGGTGTACAAAGCAGTGAAGCCGGCGTCGCGGCCGAAGATCCGGAAGATTCCGACCCGCTCGTGTGACCCGGCCGTCGTCCGCTGGCGGCTGATGTTGTCCACGGCCCGCGTGATGGCGGTCGAGAAGCCGATGCAGTACTCCGTGTTGGGCACGTCGTTGTCCATCGTCTTCGGGATGCAGACCACCGGGAATCCTTCGTCGTGCAGCCGCCGGGCATAGCTCAGCGTGTCATCTCCGCCGATGGCGATCAGGTGGTCGATCCCGAGTCTTTCCAGATTGCCGAGAACCAACGGCGTGAGGTCGAGGATCCCCGGCTCGACTTCCTTCACCCGGCCCAGCTCTCGCTGCAGCCATTCCGGGATGTCGTCCAGCCGCATGTGGGACGGCCGCGTGCGGGTCGAGTGCAGGAACGTCCCTCCTGTGCGGTCCACCGTCCTCGTGTTGTGGTGGTCCAGGGGCAGCAGGTACTCGGGGTCGGATCCGTGGACGGGGTGGATGTGGGTCAGCCCCCTCCAGCCCCGGCGGATGCCGATCACCTCGATCCCGCGCTCGTCGCAGCTCTGCACCGACGCCTTGATGACCGAGTTCAGCCCAGGGACATCGCCGCCGCCTGTGAGGATTCCGATTCGTCTCGCAGTCATCGCGACCACAGCCCTCCCACTGTCACTGCCGTCAGGCCGAGGCGGCCTGAGCCGATTGGTCCGGCGCCGCGTCCGGGGTCCCGGCGCCTGGCCCCAGGTACGGGGTCTCGAGCGTGCTCGTCTCCCATCCGAGGTGGTTGATGTAAAGCAGAACGAGATCGTCGGGATAGCGCCCGCTGAATTCGCCGAACACCTTGCTCGCCCAGCCCGGCGTGAGCCGATTCATGCTGTCGGTGTCTCCCGGGAAGAAGCCGCTCCCGTCGTGCTCGATTCCCAGAAAATCCAGCACCGCCACGATGAATGGAATGTTCGAAACGAGCACGCCCTCCGACAGGTCCCTGGCAAGGGCCTCGTCGCCGTCCGCGATTCGCTTCCACAGCTTGGGGGAAGTGGCGCGGAGCTTCTGCCGGTTCAGCGTGTGCAGCCTAGACCGGATCTTGATTGCCTCGTACACGCCATACGTTCGCAGCGCTCCGATCGAAATCGTCCGGACCAGCTTGTTGCAGCCCCTCTGGCCGAGCGCAGAATAGACCCCGACCAGATCCATCTCTCGGAGAATACCACAGGGTCATTTGAGGGCTTCGAGCTCGAAGACCAGAGCCTTTCCGCGCACGATGAAGCACAGGTAGTACTCCCAGAACTTGCGGAACGCCCGCGAGCGGTTGACCATCAGCTCGAATCCAAGCAGCCTCCACAGCCGCAGAAGCTTAACCCTGAGGCGGACCTGCCGAAACCGGCATCGGGAGTAGTAGTCGAAACCGCCCGCCTCGGTGAAGTAGCGGAACGAGAACGAGTTCAGGTGCCAGCGGTGCGTCGGGTCCGCAAACGAGCTCGCATCCGAGTAGTGCGGCGTCTCGACCAGGAGCCGGCCTCCCGGCCTGAGCACGCGGTGCGATTCCTCGATGGCAGCGACCACGTCCCCGACGTGCTCGATCACGTGGATGAGGCTGACCGACGCGAAGGTCGAGTCCAGGAACGGCAGGCCGCGCCCGTCGATGTCCGCCAGCACGTCGGCGGCAGTGCGGGGGTTGGGGTCGATGCCGACAGCCCCGGGACGCTTGTTCCGCCCGCAGCCCACATCCAGCGATCGCGCGTCGGACGCCAAGCGAACGATTGTAGCCGCCCGGCTGCGGGCCGGCCTGACGGGCGGCGGTGCGCGTATGATGGGCGGCGGGAAGGACGATGCGACCGCGACTCGACGCAGACCGGATCGCCGAGTACAGCGAAACCGGCTACCTTTTCCCGATCGACGCGCTCGGCCGGACGGAAGTCCGACGGTGCATGGCGGGGTATGAAGGCATTGCCGGGGCGCTTGGCGGATCGCCGAAAGCGGTGCAGATGAGCCAGATCCACCGGTACTACCGCTGGGCCTGGGATCTGTGCCGGCATCCGAAGGTTCTCGATGCCGTGGAGTCGGTGATCGGTCCGGACGTCATGCTCTGGTCGGCGCAGGTGTTTCCCAAGCGCGCTCGCGATCCCGGCTTCGTGACCATGCACCAGGACGGCACCTACTGGGGGCTGGACGGCGGCGAGGTGGTGACGGCGTGGGTGGCCCTGACCGAGAGCACGGTCCGGAACGGGTGCATGCGCCTGCTGCCGGGATCCCACCGGCTGTCCATCCTCCCCCACAGGGACACCTATGAGGAGGGCAACCTGCTGACCCGGGGCCAGGTGGTTCAGGCCGCGTACGAGGAGGCGGACGTCGTCGACGTGGAACTCCGGCCGGGGCAGATGTCCCTGCATCACGTCAAGGCGATCCATGGCTCTCACGCCAACTCTTCGGACCGGCCGCGGGTCGGCGTCGCCATCCGCTACATGACCCCGGACGTGAGGCCGGAGCGCCCCGGCCAGGTCTCGGTTCTCGTGAGGGGGCGCGACCGCTTCGGAAACTGGACGCTGCAGACGGATCCCCCTCGGTTTCCGTCCTTGGAAAGCGCCGTCCGGGCCCATCAGGCGGAAGCGGAGCGGTTCGTCGCGGATCTGACCCGCGACTAGGCCCGGCGGACAGGCCTCAAGCATGCACTGGACCGGCTGGGTGTTCGCGCTCGGGCTCAACGCAGCCGTCGTTGCGGCGGGCTGGCTGCGCACGCGGACGCCTCGGAGCGCCGTCGAGTGGCAGCTCGCGGCCCGCAAGCTCGCCTGGCCCGCCGTCGGCCTCTCGCTCTTCGCGACCGCCATCGACAGCGGCGACTTCGTGGCCGTGGTCGGCGCCGCCTACCAGTACGGGATCGCCTACCTCTCGACCTGGTGGCTGGGCATCCCGATCGGCTGGCTGCTGGCCACCGGTGTGGTTCTCGTGCCGGTCTATCGCGCCGGCTTCTTCACCAACGCCGAGTACCTCGAGGCCCGGTTCGGCCCTGGGATGCGGCTGCTTGGCGCCATCGTCCAGATCCAGCAGCGCACGCAGGTGATGGGCAACATGGCGTTCTCTCTGTTCCTGCTGCTCGGGGCGGTGACGGGCTGGGGCTCGGACGCGTGGTGGTTGGTGGTGGGCCTCGCCGCCCTCGCCGCCGCCTACACCGCGAGCGGCGGGCTGCGGGCGGTGGTTGCCACCGACTCCATGCAGACTGCGATGATCGCGGTCTCGTCCGGCCTGCTCTGGTTGGTCATCTGGAGCGCCGTCGGCGGCTGGCGGGCCCTCCACAATCGTCTGGAGATGATCGAAGGCGGCTTGGCCGAGCGGGTTCTCAGCTACGACGGCCTGAGCGGTCCTGGTGTGCCGGTCGCCCTTGTGCTGTTCGGCTGGATCTCGGTCCATGCTGCGTACTGCATTGTGAACCATTCCCAGTCGATGAGGCTGCTCGGAGCAAGGTCCGAGTGGGACATGCGCGCCGCCGCGGCCCTGGCTTCGGCCGTGCTGATCGTCGTCATGTGGTGCAACGTCTCGCTGGGCGTGATGGGGAAGGCCCTCTATCCCGGCCTGGCGCATGTCGATTCCGCATTCCCCCAGCTGTTCGTCGATCATCTGGACGGGCTGCTAGCCGGGCTCGTGCTCGCCGGAGTCCTGGCGGCCTGTCTTTCGACGTACGACTCGATCGGCTCGGCGCTGGGAGCGGTGTTCACTAGGGACGTCTTTTGCCGGTTTCTCGCCCCGGAGGCCGGCGAGGGCGGGATCCTCCGCGCGACCCGAGCCGCATCCGTCGCCTGCATCGCGGTCTCGTTTCTCTATGTCCCGTTCCTAGGAGAGGGCATGGTGGCGTTCTACCTGCGACTCTCCAGCGTTGCGATTGTTCCGCTTGCGACCGTTTTCGCGGCCGGTGTGCTCACGGCGGCACATCGCCAGTCCGGGGTCGCGGGAATGGTTGCGGGAATCGCCTGCGGAGCCGTTTCGATGCTCGGCGACCGCCTGGCCTGGCCCTTGCCGGACTGGGCGATCAGCGTCTGGTGGAGCTACTTGTGGGCGGTCGTCGTCACCGGCGGTGCGATGGCGGTCTGGACGGCCCTGCGCGGGAGGGCCGGCGACGAGGCGCTGAGAGGACTGACACTGGCCAGCTGCAGGCGCGGAGAGCGGTACGGGGGCGCCGGGGCGGGATGGCTCGAGACGTCGAGGGCTTCGGTTGCGTCGGAGACAGCGGCTTCCGAGGCTCGGCCCTCCGTCCGGCGTCCGGAACGTTTCACTCTCGCCCTCGTCGCCGGCGCCGCCATCGTGTTCTTCGCTGCATTTCACTGAACGGTCGGGGGTTGCGCGCCCGCCGGTCCAGCCCGGGGGCTGGGCTATAATCTTGGCTTATGGCCGGCCTGACCGAGGTGCGCGTGCCGGCCTCAAGCGCCAACCTCGGACCGGGCTTCGACACCCTGGGGCTGGCGCTGGCGATCCACCTGACCTGCCGCTTCCGGCAGGCTCCGGCGACGCGGGTCCGGGCCTCGGGACGCGACGTCGAAGCCATCCCGCTGAACGGCGACAACCTCATCCTCCGCACGGCCTGTCGGGTCGCCCGCACCCAAGGGCTCGGACTGCCGCCCGTCGAGCTGCGCATCGACAACGAGATACCGGTCGGCAAGGGGCTGGGGTCCAGCGCGGCCGCGCTCGTGGCGGGTGTGGTCCTGGCCGACCGGGTTCTGGGGCTCGGCTGGGACGAGCATCGCCTGCTGGACGAGGCTGCACGCATCGAGGGCCACCCGGACAACGTGTCCGCCGCAGTCCTCGGTTCGGTGACGGCGGCAGCGATCGGCGGCGACGGCGTGACCCGCGCGGTGCGCTTGGAACTGCCCGGAGCCTTCTCCGTCGCCGTCGTCTGCCCCGACTTCGAACTGCCGACGCCCAGCATGCGCGCAGCGCTCCCCTCCGCCTATTCGCGCGAGGACGCCGTGTTCAACATCCAGCGGGCCACCCTGCTGGTCGCGGCGCTCCTGAAGGGAGACCGTGACGCGTTTCCCGTCGCCTTCGAGGATCGCCTCCATCAGCCGTACCGGGCCGCTCGCGTGCCGGGTCTCGCGGCAATCCTGAACCTTCGGGTGCCCGGGCTGCTGGGCTGCGCGCTGAGCGGGGCAGGCCCGGCAATCCTGGTGCTTTACGAGACCGGACGGGAAGAGGCCGTGGACGCGGTGGCGTCGGAGTTCGAGCGCGCCGGCTGCAGCACCGAGACCATGTACGCGCATCTGGACCGCAAAGGGCTGGTCATCAGGGACGGGGCGAGGAATCGATGAAAGGCACCAGGGACGCGCTTGCAGGCCTCGGGTGGCCGTCCGAGGATC
The DNA here is from genome assembly GCA_028819255.1 of Bryobacterales bacterium. Classification (GTDB taxonomy): domain Bacteria; phylum Acidobacteriota; class Terriglobia; order Bryobacterales; family UBA6623; genus VXMF01. The sequence goes on from JAPPMB010000104.1 coordinate 28,339, forward strand.
CGCACCCGGCCCCTGCCTCGATGCTGCGGTTCCCGGACGGCGCCCAGTACAGGATCGAGATTCCCAGCACGGAGGGTCCCAGCGCATTCGCCGCGGTGCTGGAGGAGGCTGACCGGCTGAACGTGCCGGTCCATCGGGTCAGCCAGGGCAGCGGCATCATGCTGCTCAGCGACGGGGAGATCCGGGAAATGCTCGAGCTCGCTGCGCCCCGCGGGATCGAGGTCAACCTCTTCGTCGGTCCGAGGGCCACGTTCGACATCGGCGCCCAAGCCTATTCGCCCGCCGGCCAGGCGCTCGGGCTGAGCGTCAGGGGAAGCGAGCAGCTCGTCTATGCGGTTGAGGATGTGCGCAGGGCGGCCGGGCTCGGGATTCGGAGCGTCCTGGTGTCGGACACGGGCCTGCTGGCGATTCTCGGCAAGATGAGGCGGTCGGGGGATGTGCCCGGCGACCTGATCCTGAAGACTTCGGTCATGATGGCCCCCGCCAACGCGGCCGCCGCTCGCGTTCTCGAGGACCTCGGCGCGTCCACCATCAACGTTCCGTCCGACCTCACGCTTCCGCAGCTGGCCTCGATCCGCGCCGCGGTCGGCGTGCCGATCGACCTGTACGTCGAGGCGCCTGACAACATCGGCGGCTTCGTGCGGCACTACGAAGTGCCGGAGCTGATCCGCGTGGGCTCGCCGCTGTACGTGAAACTGGGCCTGCGCAACGCACCCGACATCTATCCCAGCGGGTCGCACATCGAGAGCACGGCCGTCGCTCTCTCCCGCGAACGGGTCCGCCGCGCCCGATTGGTTCTGGACATGATTCGACGCTACGGTCCGGACCTCTCGACTTCGGCGGCCCCTCGTCCGCCGGAATAGGAGGCAGGCCCGTGCGACCGCCTTGGAGCACCGACGAGGAGCTATTCGAGATGGTTCGCCGCTCGCTCTTCTCGGCAGTGGTCGGCGATGTCATGGATCAGGCCGGTCTCATGTCGCAGTTCCTGCCGGCCGAGATTCGTCCGATCTCGCCCGGAACCCGGCTGGTCGGCCGCGCCATGCCCGTCCACACGGTTGACCTGCCGGCCGATCCCGCGGAGGCCGGGCCGGACCCGCCCTTTGGACGGATGCTCGAGGCGCTCGACGACCTGCAGCCGAACGAGGTCTATCTGTGCGGCGGCGGCTCGCCGAGATACGCGCTGTGGGGTGAACTCATGAGCACGCGGGCCCGGATTCTCGGAGCTGCGGGGGCAGTGGTCGACGGCTACTACCGGGACACGGACGGAATTCTCGCGCTCGGCTTTCCCACATTCGGGCATGGCGCGTACGCGCAGGACCAGGGCTCCCGCGGAAAGGTCGTGGACTACCGCTCGCCGATTCGGATCGGACAGGTGTCGGCCAGTCCCGGGGACGTCGTCGTCGGCGACCGGGACGGCGTGTGCGTGGTTCCCCGGAGGCACGAGGAGGATGTCTTTGTTCGGGCTCTGGAGAAGGTCCAAGGCGAGAACGTGGTGCGCCGGGAAATCGAGAACGGGATGTCGACCCGCGAGGCGTTTGCCAAGTACGGCATCATGTAGCCGCATCAGAACCGGATGCCGACGATCTCGCCGTGGGTCCCGCCCGGGCCGCGAGACTTGCGGTAGGCAACGGCAACCGACCAGCCGCGGGAACTGCAAGGCAGGGTCTTCCGCTTGAACGGCCGATTGATCAGCTTCGGCGGCCGGTCCGGGTTCTCCCTGAGCGCCAGACGCTGGTACGGCGAGTGCAGGATCACGGTCTTCCGGTCCCCGTCGCACTCCACCCAGGCAATCCGTCCATGGGCCAGCCAGCTTCCGTACGGAGGCCAGCGGTAGCCGGCCGCCGGCTGCCGTCCCTCCTCGGGCTCCACCCAGGCACCCATCGCCGCCGGCTCCGGAACGGACGCCGCTCCCGGTTCCGGCGCAGGATGGCCGGCGAGCTCCGGCGCGGGAACGCTCCGGATCGCCTGTCCGATGCGCCGCCGGATCTCCCGGGCTTCCTGGTCGGCTCGTCCCGCCCATCCCGGGAAGGCAAGCAGGGGGCGGAGGTCCGCGAAGGCGCCCTTCCAATCTTCCGACAGCATCCGCGCATGCACAACGGCGAGGTGGTGATCGGGCGTTCCGGGCATGAGTTGCCTGGCGCGCAGCGCAAGGGGCAGCGCCTCCTCGGCGCGGATTCGCGGAGCCTCGCCGGGTCCGAGGAGGAGAACTGCGTAGCGGTAGGCCGTCCTCGCCCGCGAGTCGCCCAGCCGGATGGCCGCCCCGTATCCGCGCTCGGCCTGTTCCTGCCTTCCGCGCATCAGCTGCAGTGCCGCCTCGGCTGCCCGGACCCTCGCCTGGGCCGGAAAACGCGCCGCGAGATCGGACAGCGTCGCCTCCGCCGCGGCCAGCATTCGGAGCGACAGCCGCGCCTCCGCCTCGAAGAGCGGGATTCGCCATTCCTCGGCGGCCCGTCCCTGGGCAGCGGGCGCCGTGACGGCCGGCGGGACGAGCCAGTCACGCAGTCCGTTCCTGGCCTCGGCCAGGTGCTGGACAAGCGCAGCGTTCAGACTCGTCCCTTCGAGGGAGGCGAGGACTTCGGCGGAGTAGGCCGGAGAAAGCCGGGAAAGGTCCGGCTGGCCGCTGGCCAGCCAGTGGACGAGGAGCCACGACTGGGCCTGGAACAGCTCCTCTTGGGCCGTTGGGCTGTGCCGGTCTGCGGAGAGCAGGTCCTCCCAGGCGATCCACGACGAGCGGTCCAGCATCGCGAAGAGGCCCGACAAGGTGTCGATGTCGGCCCGAGGCGCCGTCCGCCGCGCCAGGTAGACCGCCCTGCCCTCGCTGAACCAGGGCGGCCAGTTCCGGCCGTCGAGCTGGTGTGCGTATTCGTGGGCGAGAATGGCTCTCGTCCCCAGGGGGGCGTGCCACGGAACGACGACGCAGTCGCGGTCGAGACCCCGGATGGTGATGCCCCGCGTACGGGAGGAGGGCGGATCACCCAGCAGCGCGTGCAGCTGCAGCCGGTGGGGCACGATCAGCACCTCGAGCCTTCCGTCCTCGCGGCGCGGGGATCCCAGGCCTGCCTGCTCGAAGGCCCGTCTGATCGACTCGAGATCGTCCGCGGCAGTCGCCGCGGACTCCCCGTCAAGCCCGGGCGCCTCCTGGACGAGCACCCGGAAGTGCGGGCTTTCGGCGATCCAGCCGTGCTGGGCGAACAGACCCGGCAGCAGCGCCAGCGGTCCGGCGCAGCGCGCAACGGCCGCTGCCATGCTCCACATCCTTCGATCGGCTCCGCGAGCCCTGCCTTGGGAGAGAGCGTTCCTGCGCGTCTCTCCGTTCGCACTCATGAGGATAAGGGGAATGCAGGCGCAGATCCACGGCACTTCGGTGATCCGGGCTCCGCCTGCATGCATCACGTCGGGCGAACTTTCGAATCCGGGCCGGAAAACGGAGACCGGAGGGATTCCTACGCTCGGGTCTGCGCGCCAATCTTCCAATGCGTTTGGTATCTTGTGAGGAATGCGTACTCCAATTCTGGTGGTTCTTGTCTTGGGCCTGTGCATTTCGGCGGCTGCCGAGCCAAGCCTGCGAGCGACTTCCGGATCCCAGGCGGACCAGAACCGCCTTGCTGACGACGACCACCTTTCGCGCATGAAGGACAAGTCGATGATCAAGCGCTGGGCGCGTCTCGAGCTGCTTGTGCCTGTGAGCGAAAAGACGCGGGACTACTACCTGCACGGGGTGCCTTCGGACTACCGGTACCTGCGTCCGTGGGCGCGCCTTTTCCTGCAGCGGATCAGTCGGCAGTTCCGAACGCGATTCGGTCGCCCGCTCCGGGTCACGAGCCTGCTGCGGACCGTGAGCTACCAGAAATCTCTGGCCCGCCGCAACGTCAATGCGGCACCGTCAACCGGCCCCAAGGCGTCCGTTCATCTCACGGGCGCGTGCCTCGACCTTTCGAAGAAGGGCATGTCGCGGTCGCAGCAGTCGTGGGTCCGGAACGTGCTGTTCAACCTGCGCAGCAAGGGGTATCTGTACGCGATCGAGGAATTCCAGCAACCGACATTTCACGTTCTGGTCCATCGCCGCTACGAGGGGTATGTGGCGCAGAGGACGGCGGCATCCAGCAAGTAGCAGGTGACCGCTTCTCCCGGGGAATCCCCGCCAGGCCGCCCGCCTTGTCCGTGGTAGGCGACGGGCACCGCCCGCAATCCCGTACCGAGACGCCGGGGCAGATCTTCGCAAGGGCGTTTCGCGAGCTAGTGCCCCACAGTGCGGTCCCGGGCTTCGATGTGGAGTTCCGCCCGTTCGCGAAGCTGCGGTCGACCATCAGGTTCGACGCGTCGACCGAACGGATGCGGGTCCGACTGAGTGACCTGCTGGAGACCGCGCCGGCCGAGGTCCTGGCCGGGCTCGCCGAACTCCTCATCGGCAGGCTGTACGGAAAGAAGGCTCCCACGCCGGCCCGGAAGGCGTACCGCCGGTGGGTCAACAGCCCAGCCACAGAGAGGAGGATCCTGGAGGCGGCGAGGACGCGGGGCAAGAAGCACATGCGGCCACCCGCCGGGCGCGTGCACGACCTCGACGCCCTCTTCGACAGCCTCAACGAGCGGTACTTCGACGCGGCCCTGCGCAAGCCGAGACTGGGCTGGAGCGTCCGGGCCTCGCGCAGGACCATGGGGAACTACGATCGCGCTCATGACGCGATCGTGGTCAACCGCAAGCTGGACGATCGCGACGTGCCGATCGTCGCCGTCGAATACGTCCTGTTCCACGAGATGCTGCACGTCCGGCATCCGGTTCGATGGCGCCGGGGGCGCCGCATCATTCATCCGCCGGAGCTTCTGGCGGATGAGCGCCGGTTCGACGGGTACGAGGAGGCCCGTGAGGTGCTGCTTTCCCTGTAGGGGGCGGCGGCCCGGCGGGCAGCCCCTGTGCCAGAATGAGCACGCGATGAACACGGGAGGGCCGTCGAGAAGGGTTTTCATGGGCGCCGGCATCGCCGCGTCCGCAGGCCGGACGGCCGGCGCGAGCGACCGGGTCCGGATTGGCATCGTCGGCGTCGGCAACATCGGCACCCGCCATCTGCAGCGGCGGCTCCTGCCGATGATGAGGCGGGACGGGATTCTGGACGTCGTGGCCGCGAGCGACATCTACGACCGGGCCAAGTTCCGGGCCCGGGAACTGATCGGGCTGGCCGAGCGCGACATCCATCACGCCTACGAGGACTTGCTGGCCCGGGCTGACGTGGACGCCGTCGTCATCGCCACTCCGGACCACTGGCACGCCAGGATGGCCATTGACGCCATGCGGGCCGGCAAGGACGTGTATCTCGAGAAACCCATGTCCCGCACCATCCCCGAGGCCCGGGCGATTGCCGAGACCGCCCGCGAGACGGGCCGCGTTCTTCAGGTCGGGAGCCAGTGGGTCTCGGACCCCGCGTACTCGCGCGCCCGCGACATGCTTGGGGCCGGACTGGCCGGTCCCGTTGTCATGGCGCAGTCCAGCTACTCGTCCAACCACACTTCGGGCGTGTGGCAGTACCACGTCGACGAGGAGGCGAATCCGGCCACCGTCGACTGGAAGCGCTTCCTGGGGGGGGCGCCCGAGCAGCCCTTCAGCGGCGAGCGCTTCTTCCGGTGGCGCAAGTACTGGGACTTCTCAGGCGGCATCGGCACCGACTTCCTCTACCACCGGCTGAGCCCGCTGCTCTACGCGATCGGGCCGCAGTTTCCCGAGCGGGTCAGCGGGCACGGAGGAATCTACCTGTTCCGGAACCGCGAGGTCCCGGACACCTATTCGACGACGATCGAGTACGCGGGCATGGTGATCAACCTCGTAGGCTCGTGCGGGTCCCAGGCGTCGAACTTCCTTCACGGGCCCGCGATCTACGGCCAGCGGGCGTCCATCTCCGTGGCGCCGGGCCTGGTGACGGCCCGCCCGGAGCGGATCTACGCCGACGAGTTCCGCAGACGCACCGGAAAGGACCTGGTTCGCGTCGAGGTCGACAATCGAGACCAGCAGAAGGCCCGCACGGCGCACATGCTGGACTTCATCGAGTGCGTGCGAACGCGCCGGAAGCCGGTGTTCGATGCGCGCTTCGGGTACCAGGTGATGGTCGCGATCAAGCTGGGCGTCGATTCGTACCGCAGCGGCCGGCAGATGTGCTTCGACCCGCGAACCGAGCGGGTCCTGGACCGACCGCCTCCCCGCCACCCCGGATTCGAGGGGGACGGCACGAACGACCCGGACGCCGGGCCGGGATACGCGAAACGGCCCATAGCGTGAGCCGAGGCGCCCGGCGCTCCCGCGCCGACGCCCGGATTGCGGCCGGCCTACAGCGCCTTCTGAAGAGCCTCGCCGAAGGCGCCCACCTGCTTGTTCGGTGAGTCCCGCTTAGGTCTCGGCCCGCCGGAGCCTCGGCGGCGCATGCCCCTGCGCTGGGCTTGCGGCCGGCTGCCCTTGGGGTGGGCGGCCTTCGCCCTCAGGAGCTTGCCGTCGATCGGAGCCCGGTTGAAGCGACGGATGATGGCTACCATCTCCTCTTCGTTGGGTGCTTCGACGAAGGCGTAGCCCTTCGATTCCTGTGTCTCAAAGTCGCGAATGACGCGGACCGCGTCGCAGACGAGGTCACTGCTTTCGAGCCACGACCGAATGTCGTCGGCCGTGACCCAGGTCGGCAAATTGCCGAAAAAAATGTTGTGTCCCATATCGGGCGGAACTCTTCCTGTTCGAATCTGTGGTTGTTCCCCTGTTCCGATCCAAGGGGTCAGGATGCAGAGCACCCTCCCGCTCTGCGAGACCAAGAATAGCACAGGGCCGCGGGGCGCCCCGCTGGCGCGTCCGCGGATTCGTCTCCGGGGCCGCGATTGGCGGGGCGGACCGCCCAGGCTGATCCTCGGAATGGCGCCCAACCGGGCTCCGAGAGGTCGAAACCGGTCCTGCGGCACTTCCGACGCGGGTCTGCCGAGCGGGCCGCACGACGATTCGAACGGATTCGCACGTCCTTGGCTCGGTCATTTCCAGCAGAAGATCTTCAGGACCTGTATGGGCCGAATCCGTATGCTCTGCGTCAATCACGATCACGGAGGCTTCGGCCCGCGGGCCCGTGCCCGGCCTGCCGGGAATGCCCTGAACTATTCCACGCCGAATGTCCAGCGGAGTCCTACCCGGAATGTCCTGCCCGGATCGGCACGGTAGAAGGTCGGGTCCGGACCGTCAAGGTTCGAATCGATGGAATCGAAGGGGACTTACTGACCTGAGTGCCCAACCTCAATATATGGTGTGATTGGAAGTCCA
>JAPPMB010000042.1 GCA_028819255.1 Bryobacterales bacterium
GCCAGCCAGCGGTGCTTAAACCGAATGCGTTTTAATCCTTAAACGAATGCCATTGAGTGCAGCCGTGATCCGCCGGGGACGATGAGCACGGATGAAGGACAGCGAACAATTTGCGGAATCCTTTCGGCAGACATCACCTCATTGCCTCCGAACTGAGCGAACTGCTGGATTGAGGGATTCGAATCTAGAGTCTCCGATCCCAGCGCGGTCGTTCCGCTCTCGGCGTCGCCGGCGTTGCAATGCCGCCTCGAACCCGTGCGTCGTGGTATCTTTCTTGAACCGCCGGATGGCACCCTCACAGCGGAGGCGTGTCCGAATCGCCGGGAAGGCACGATGACCGGGCGAACCACAAGGCTGATCGTCGCGGCGGAAGCGTATTTCACCGACCTCGGGCGCGTGCATGCATCGGGCGCTGCGACCGGGGAGCGCTCGTACTGTCCGGCGCTGGCAGGCCTGCTGGACGCAGTTGGCGGCACGCTCAAGCCCAAGGTGTTCTGCGTTTCCGAACTGGCGGACCAGGGGGCCGGCCATCCTGACTGTGCCCTGTTCACCGCGGGGCAAGTCCAGAGCGGCCGCCCGCGACGGGGACAAGTCCCCGAGCGCGGCGTCGTCGAAGTGAAGGGGGTGGGGAACGACGCCTGGCTGACAGCCGAGTCGAATCAGGTGACCCGCTACTGGGGCCGGTACAGGCTGGTGCTGGTCACGAATCTGCGGAGCTTCGTCCTAGTGGGCGCGGACGACATGGGAGGCCCCGCAAAGCTCGAAACCTTCAGGCTGGCCAAGGACGCGTACGACTTCTGGCGCAAGGTGGAGACGCCCCGCGCCTTCGCCCGCGATGTCGGCACCAGTCTCGGCGAGTATCTCATCAGGGCGCTCTCGCACCGAGCTGCCTTGGCCGAGCCGAAGGACCTGGCCTGGCTGCTCGCTTCCTACGCCCGCGACGGATTGGCTCGTATCGCAGCGGCGAGTAATATTCCATCGATTCGGGCCGTTCGCTCGGCGATGGAGGAAGCGCTCGGGATTCGCTTCGAGGGGGAGCGGGGGAATCGCTTCTTGCGTTCGACACTGATCCAGACGCTGTTCTACGGCGTCTTCTCAGCGTGGGTGCTTTGGTCACGGCAGGAGCAAATGCAGAACGGACCACTGTTCGAAGGCCACCACAGTCCGCAGCAGGGCTTCAGATGGCGTGAGGCAGGCTGGCATCTGCGGGCGCCCGTGCTGCGGGCCTTGTTCCAGCAGTTGGCCGACCCCGGCCGTTTGAGGCCGCTCGGCCTGGTCGAGGTCCTGAACTGGACCTCGGCGGCGCTTGACCGCGTGGACAGGGCCGCGTTCTTTTCGCGGTTTGACGAGGGCGAAGCGGTGCCGTATTTCTACGAGCCGTTCCTCGAAGCGTTCGACCCAGCCCTCCGCAGGCAGTTGGGCGTCTGGTACACGCCAACGGAAGTGGTCCGCTACATGGTGGCCCGCGTGGACAAGGCGCTGAAGGACGATCTCAGCATCCCGGAGGGCCTCTCAGCGAACAACGTCTACGTGCTGGACCCGTGCTGCGGCACCGGGGCCTATCTGGCGGAAGTGCTGCGCCTCGTTGCCCGCAATCTCGAAGAGCAGGGGGTTGGCGCACTGGCGGGCGAGGCAGTGAGAAAGGCGGCGATTGGGCGCGTGTTCGGATTCGAGATCATGCCCGCGCCGTTCGTCGTCGCGCACCTGCAGGTCGGCGTGACACTGGAGAATCTCGACGCGCCCTTGGCCGAAGACGGATCCGAGCGCGCGGGCGTGTTCCTCACCAACGCGCTGACCGGCTGGGAGCCGCACACAAACAAGCCACTGCCCTTCCCGGAACTCGAGGAGGAGCGCGACCGGGCGGAGCAGGTGAAGCGGGACAAGCCGATTCTGGTGATCATCGGGAACCCGCCCTATAACGGGTTCGCGGGCATGGCGGTGGAAGAAGAGCGCGAACTTTCGGAAGCCTACCGCACCACGAAGCGTGTGCGCCGGCCCGAAGGCCAGGGCCTGAACGATCTATACGTTCGGTTCTTCCGCATGGCGGAGCGACGCATCGCCGAGAAGACCGGCCGGGGCGTGGTCTGCTTCATCTCCAACTACTCCTGGCTGGACGGCTTGTCCTTTACCGGGATGCGGGAGCGTTTCCTAGAAGCGTTCGATGCGATCCGGATCGACAACCTCCATGGCGACCGCATCATTTCGGAGTACGCTCCGGATGGGAGGACCAGCGAAACGGTCTTTGCGGTCCAAGGCAAGTCGCCGGGCATCAAGGTCGGAACCAGCATCACGCTTGCCTCCAAGTCCGAATCCAGCACCGAAAGGCCGCCCTGCGGCCACGTCTTGTACCGCGACTTCCATCACGCCAAGGCTGGTGAGAGACGGCAAGCGCTCCTAGACAGCATCGCTGAAGACTCCGTGGATGCCGACTATTCAACACTTGAGCCGAACCTTCGGCTGGGCCTGCCATTCAAGCCAACTGTCGTGAGCCCCGACTGGTTTGACTGGCCCGCGCTGCCTGAGCTGTTTCCGGTCTCCTTTCCGGGCGTCAAGACGAGCCGCGACGGTTTTCTTGTGGACACGGACCTCGACCGCCTTCGGGCGCGTGTCGGCGAGTACTTCGACCCGGCATTGAGCCACGAGGAGATCGCACGGCGTTATCCGAGGGTCATGAAGTCCACGGCGCGCTTCAATGCGTGCGCCGTCCGTGATTCACTGTTGGGGCGGGGTGGGCCGGACGAGTCCGGATTCGTCCGCTTCGCATACCGGCCATTCGACAACCGCTGGCTCTACTGGGAGAAGGAGACGAAGCTGCTCGACGAGAAGCGGGCCAACTACAGGCCCCACGTGTTCGGCGGCAACGTCTGGATCGAAGCGCGCGAGCGCGAAGCCAAGAAGGAGTTCTCGCGCGGAACCTTGGTCGTCGATCTCGCGGACAACTTCGGAAACGGGCTTTCGAGTTGGTACCCGACTTGGTTGCGTGTAGATGATGGCCTGGCAGCTGACGGGCGTGGAGGACGCCGAGCCAACCTTACCGATCAGGCGAAGCGCTATCTCGGCTGCCTTGACCTCAATGTCGAGGATCTGTTCTACCTTGTTGTCGCCACACTTCACGATCCGGCCTATCGCGAGTCCAATACCGGGGCCCTACGCATGGCGTGGCCCCGCATCCCGCTGCCCGGCTGGCCGGACGGCGAGGCCGACGGAGCGGCCCAAGCATTCGTCCGGTCCGCGGCTCACGGGCGCAGTCTCGCTGCCCTGCTCGACCCAAGAACTGCCGTGCCCGGCGTCACGCAGGCACCGCTGCGAACCGAGATCGCCGCCATCGCCGTTCCGACCACAGTAAGGGGCCGCAACATGGCGGGCGACGATTTCGCTGTGACCGCTGGATGGGGACGCTTCGGTGCGTCTGACGCCGTGATGCCCGGCAAGGGTCGCACCGTCGAACGCGCCTACGCGCCAGCGGAATCCGCAGCCATGAGGAACACACTGTCCGTGCTCGGCGACACAACCGTTGATGTCCACCTGAACGGGAAAGCCTTCTGGCGAAACGTCCCGTCCGCCGTCTGGGAATTTCGGCTCGGCGGCTACCAAGTGCTCAAAAAGTGGCTTTCCTACCGGGAGCGCACGGTCTTGGGCCGTAGACTTCGAGCCGAGGAGGTTCGGCATTTCACGGATTCGGCACGGCGAATCGGCGGCTTGCTGCTGGCGGCACGTTCCAGATCGCCTTCTTATGATCCGGAGAGGTGCGAGCGAGCGTGAACGCATTGCAGATCCAGAGACGGCAACCGCAGCACGTCGAATCTCCTTTGACATCGCCTAGATCGGCTGTCCCGGGATTTCGAGAGTTCTTCCTTCTTGGCTTGTCCGCTCCGCATTTGGCGCTACAAGGAGGGTTGCGGCCCTGGGAGACGCCCTGCCGGGTCGGGTGGCTCTCCGCACAGAAGCGCCGCGGACGCCGGGGTTGTGCAGCTTTCTGAACGGCACGCCTCTACCGGACGAGTCCTGAATCCGCTGACCCCTGGCCACCCGTTCGGGTCATTTGTTGGCGTACCGGGTCCGAGCGGCGGATAGGAAGCGGGCCGGCCGACCTCGAGTCCCGAGAGTCGGCCTGATATACTCCTTGCTCTTGGCCGGAAGTCGAGTCTCATTCTGTCAGGCTCCGGTCCATGTGCCACTCAAGCCGGATCACACCGGCCGGTGGCTCATCCATCGCGCCAACCAGACCGCGGCTGGGAGTAACCGGGGTCTGCCCGTAAGCTGAAGGCCCGATTCGTGATCCTGCACCCCTTGCTGCTGTTGGCCTGCTACGCAGGCGCGATCGTCGCTGCCGCACTCTTTGGAGTCTGGGCCCAAGGCGTCCTCAGCCTGTCGCATACGCGCATGCAGATGGTGATGAGCTTCGTAGCAGGTCTGATCCTGGGTGTGGCGCTGTACCACCTGATTCCGCACAGCGTCGATCAGATCCAGGGTCCGGACGCCGTGGGAGTCGCCACTTGGTGGATGGTCATTGGCATGCTGTTGATGGTATTCCTGCTACGTGTCTTTCGATTCCACCAACATGATGTCGGCGGGAGCGGGATTCAGAGTCACGATGAAATCCGGAGTAAGGACCCCTCGCTGGGCTGGGTCGGAGTCGTCGTGGGGCTGGGAATCCACGCGCTGACAGAGGGCACGGCGCTTGGTGCTGCTGTTCGCAGCGGTCTTCATGGCAAGAGCGACGACATCCTGCCGAGCTTCGGGATCTTCCTGGCCATCCTTTCCCACAAGCCGTTGGACTCCATTTCGATTCTCGGACTGATGCCGGTTTCGCGCATTGGATTTCGTGCCGCGGTCACCATCAACGTAGTGGTCGCTCTGCTGTGTCCAGTCAGCGCCTATCTGGCGTATTGGGGTTTCGGTGTGTTCGGTCCGGACGAGGGTGGAGCGATTGGCCGTGCACTCGCATTCGGGGCGGGAGCGCTGATGTGCATTTCGCTCAACGACCTGCTTCCGGAAATCCACTTCCACGGGCACGACCGAATCCTCTTGACGGTGTCGCTGCTAGCCGGTGTCTCGCTTGCCTATGGCCTTCACCTCCTCGAGCACTTGCCGATCCTCGGACTGGCTCCGTGACACAGGCCAGTGGTCGGACCACAGAAGAGCGCAGGCCCATTCAACGCCCCGGTCAGAACTCAGCCCGGAGAGTCCCGCGGACCCGTCGTGCGATTCGCAGGCCAGCGACTATCGGAGCGGCCCGGACTCAGGTAGCATACCCCGGAAATGCGCATTTGCCCGCCGGTCTCGCACGGGGCTGACGACGGTTGGAGCGCCATCTGCGGCGGAGCCGTGCGTCGCAAATCGAACTCCGCCGCGGCAATTCGAGCGGAGCCCAAAATCACCGGAATCCGCTCGCCGCACGTTGGGCAGGCAGGAGCTGGCTGTGACACTGGCCGGAATCATGTGGCGACAGGCTCCCCCGCCCACAGGCGCAACGTCGGGTGCCACAACAGCACGGAGTGGTCAGTCCAATTGCGCTTCGACTCCGGCCACCTCGGTCGCCAGTTCCCGCAGGCCGATCACCTCGACCTCGGAGCTCTTTCTGTAGCGCTCGTGTCCGGGGTAGGCGAGGAAGGATCTTTCCGGTCTGAGGTCTCTCCGTGCGTTGAGGAAGCCCTTCGTCAGTGTGGGCGCAAGGCTGCGGTTGGCCTCGACCACCCAGCGGCTACCGTCCGGGAAGTCAAGCACCAGGTCTGCCTCGGCGCCCGCGGCGGTCCTGTAATGGCTTGCCAGTGTCCGTTCCGGGGCGGCCGCCAACAGGTTCTCGATGACGAAGCCCTCCCAGCTCCGGCCAACCACGGGATGGCCGGAAAGTGCTCCGAAATCCCCGATCGAGAGCAGTGCGTGGACGAGTCCGCTGTCACGGACATACACCCTCGGCGACTTAACCAGGCGCTTTCCCACATTGGCGCGGAACGGCGGAAGGCGGCGGACAAGCAGGAGGCCCGACAGCACATCGATGTAGCGGGTTACGGTCTGAGGACTGGTCCCCAGCGCCCGCGAGAGCCCGCAAGTATTGAGGACAGCTCCCTGGCTATGCGCCAGCATGGTCCACAGCCGCTCCAGGGACGCTGGCGGCAGTCGGGGACCGAAGGAGGCGACGTCGCGCTCCAGATAGGTTCGGATGAAGTGTTGCCTGAACTTGAGACTGACGGTGCCGCTGCGAGCCAGGAAGCTGTCAGGATACCCGCCCCGAACCCAGAGGCGGACCAGCGCGTCGGTTCCGGGATCGACTTCCAGTATGTCCAGCGGACCCATTTCCACATAGGCGATCCTCCCTGCCAGCGTTTCGCCCGACTGGCGGAGAAGATCGACTGAGGCCGAGCCGAGAACCAAGAAACGACCGGCTCGGATTCCTTTTCGGCGACCGCAATCGATGATGCCGCGCAGATCGCTGAACAGGTCGGGCACCCTGTGAATGTCGTCCATGATGACCAACACATCCTAGGGTCTTCGAGCTTCTGGCGGTCCGTGCGGTCCTCCAGGTCCAGATAGACCGCGTTCGATTCGTCTCCGATCTCGCGTGCCAACGTTGTCTTGCCGACCTGTCTTGGCCCGATGATCGCGACTGTGGTTTGATACCCGAGGGCGTCTAGGATGGCGTGCTTGGCCCGTCGGGCAATCATCCTTGTATTTCATCCACGCAATGGACAATTTTCAAGGATGTACCGAGCGGCAGCGTACATTCCGCGGAAAGGCTGCGACACTCCAAAGAGACGCTTCCGATCACTCTCACCCCGCTTGGACCAATTCCGTTTCGGACAGAGCCCTGCGTTCCATGTGCTTGCGGAACGCCACGGGAGAAATTGAGAGAGCCCGCGAAGCAGGTTCGGTTTGGAGCGGGAGTTGCATCGGCCAACTGTCAGCAGGAGGCTCCCATCGCCCGACCTGCAACCGATTGCCGGCCTGTTGGCTGCCTTGGATGGAGCTCCGTCAGAGTCTTGCGAGGAGTCGATCGTAGTCGGCACGCGCTCCGATCAGAACCACGTAATGCCATCACCCTGGAGCAGACCAACCGCACGGTATCCGAGCGCTACGCGGACTGAGTAGATCGGCTCGCTGCCATGCACCTTCTTGAAGCGGAGGCTTTGGTGCCGGGGATTGCCTGCAAAGAGACAGTACGCTTTTCTTGCGAGCCCCCGAATATCCGGTGGCAATCCTCGGTAGGCGGCCCAGAAACGGGGTGTCGCACGCGATTTCACAGATTGTCGGGATCAAGTCGCGTAGCTCTGCCCGCTCTAACATCAGTGCGGGCCTCATCGGCGAGCCTGCTCAGGGCATCTTGGGAATCTGAAAACGCTTGAGTCCAGCGTTCTTCGTCCTGCAGCTCACCGAGAAGCCACCGCGCAATTCGATCCTGTTCCTCAGGCGGGAGTGCCGACATCTTCTCAATCGCTGTGTCAAAGGCTCGCATCACATCACGGATTATATGCGTCTTGATGCGTTCCGACCGGGGATCATAGGGAACGGCGACCGTCTAGCGGACATGATTCTATCATAACTATATGTAAAATAAGGTACTTACGATAGACACGGCAGGCACGATCGGTACAATGATGGCTAGGGATGACGCGCAAGAAAGGACACAGTAAGAGCAGACGCTAGGACCTCAGCATGATGAATGCCATCAGGATGTTTCAGGATGACGCTGCGGCGGAGCCCTGGTTCATCCGCGTCCGCTGGACCCGCGGACCGCAGAGTCCCATTGCGGAGCCGGCCCCAGCCGCATTCGGTCGGGAGCCAAGCACAGGGCTCGAACCCGGGCTATCCGGTGTGGGCTCCAGCCATCTATCCGTTAATGACCAGCCTGACGTCCGTCTCGTCCATGAAGCTGCACTAGGATCTCGACATCGCGCAGAACTCGGCCTGGCATGCCAGCCGCCCCATCCAAGCCGCATTGCCTTCCGCTCGCACAGGCTTCTCCGATCCGGTGGAATAGGACGAGACCTACCTTGGCGGAAAGCGCAAGAACATGCCCAACACGGTGCGCAAGCAACTGACGGACCGGCGGGCCGGTGGGCAGGACGGCTATGGCGGGGACGAAGAACCGCGCGACGAACCAAGCTGTCGCCAAGGCGGTGCCAGGCGCGGACAAGCAGACTCTGCTGGGTTTCGTGAAGAATCACGCGGACCGGCAAGCGAGGGTCTACACGGACGAGGCGAGCGCCCACGGAACGGCTGCCGTTCGAGCATGAGTCCGTGAAGCGCTGCGTCAGCGAGAACGTTCCGAGCCAAGTTCGCACGAACGGCGTGGAGGCGCGCGGGAATTCGCGCGCCGTCACACCCTGCGCGAGCGGAACACGATCGACATGATGGGCGCGGCACCTCAGGCGCCGGCGGTCAGGCCGCCACGTCGACCATGTTGATCGGCGGGATATGGACGTGGGTAACGGAGGGCTTCCTCCCGAGGAAGGTCTGAGCCATCTCGATCGCCTGCTCGACTGAGTCTGCGCAGTCCCAGCCCATGACCTGGGCGGAGATCTTGTCCTCGGCCCCTACGACGATCACCTTGCCGCAGTGGCTTGCGCCGTTCTCAGCCCAGTACCACATATAGAACGGATGCACGCCGTGGTACCCGTACCCGCGCCGGTACATGTGCCTGTACTCCGGATCCCGTGCGAACTCGGCCTCGTACTTGCGCTGCAGCGCCTCGGAGTCACGCGTCTCCGCCAAACACCGGTGAAAGAACTCGTGGTAGGCACCGTGATGCTCCGGGCTGAACTCGTTGTACAGCGGGTGGGTCAGGATGAAGACTCCATCCTTCTTGACGATTGGCGCGCCCCGATACATGTTGAAGAAATAGCCTAGCGCCAGACAGCGGACAAGCAGTGGATTCATCGGCGCGTGGACGTTGTACGGGCAGATGAACGGGACACCGAACACCGCGACATCCGACTGCCCCTCCACCGGTACACAGTACTGCTGATAGGTGTACGCGAGCGTTCGTTCGTGGACCGGATCCGTGCTGCCCGCGTGGACGGCGATCATCTGGTACGGGGCAGGCACCGCGAACAGCAGCTTGCGCTTTGCCTGTCTGGACATCGCCTGCAAACCGATCTGGGCGATGCGAAAGGACACCTTGTCCAAGGCGTTCCACTCGTCCTCCGGCTTCGTGAAGAACTCCATCTTCGGGTCGAACATCCGGTTGTTGACCACGGTCTCGATGTGGAAGACGTTCAGCTTGTCGTTGACGATGCGGCCCATTCGGTTGCAGGAATCCGTGAGCGGGGACCGTGTGTGGTCGAAGTATGAATCCGAAGCCAGGATGGTCTGCGGATTGTGGTGGGCCTGGAGCGACGCATAGTCGCACAGCCCCACACCGACGGACTTGTGACCGCCGTCCATCGGCACCAGGTTGATGTTGATGTAGATCAGCAGATCGGACTCGGCCGCTCTACGATTGATCCGCACCCTCTCGCCCAGCTCAGTCTCCCCGAGCTCGACGACTCCGCCCGGGGCCTCGCCGTCGTGGCAGTAGAGCTTGTGCGGGTGGAACGCGTCAAAGATTCGGCGTCCTACGGACCACCGGATCTCGAATGGCTCCATCCGGCGGTGAAACGAGTTGGCGATGATGATCTCGACGTCATGAACGCCCGCGGCCTCGAGCAGGCCGAGAACCTGAGTGAGGATCGATTCCCGCACGTCGGGGCGCTTCATCTTGGGCAACGGCAGCGAGATGTCGTCGATTGCGATCGTCACCTTCATGCCCGGCCGCAGCTGCGCCTGCAGCGGATCGGCCTCCTCGGGGTGCTCGAGCGCATGGCGAATGCCGGCGTCACGGTCGCGCAGGCCTGGAATGGTCGGCTTGGGATAGACCACCCGGGAGCCGGGTGGAAGCTTCGCCCGAATCAGATCCTCCCCGTACCAGAGCAGGCGCTCGCTCGATGCTGCGTCGAGTTCGCGGACGCAGCCGCTGTGAGGCACGAGGGCGGCGCGACCAACGGCGTTCGGGCGGGGTTCCCCGAAGAACGACCCGTTGGAGGGGTGCACGGACGACATTTCACCCATTGCTCCAATGAGTCTACCCGCTCGCCGGCCGCGGTCTCAGGCGCTCAGCCGGCTCCCCGGATGCGGTCTGCATCGGGCGAGACATCCAAGTCCAGTGTCCGCCAGCCCCTCGCAGCGGCCTCCTTCCTGAGCCGGGCATCGGGATTCGTGGCGAATGGGCATCCAACGGCTTCGAGCATGGGAATGTCGGACCCGCTGTCAGAGTAGGCGCGCGCGGCGCCCATGTCGAAGCCGTGCCGCTCCGCATACTTCCTCAGTTCCTCGGCCTTGGCGTGACCGGCCAGCAGGGGCGGGACGATCTCCCCTGTCGCGATGCCGTCGCGAAACACCATGCGGTTCGCCATCAGGTCGTCGAACCCGAAGTGTTCCGCCGCGGGTTCCATCGCGAAATCAAGCCCGCCGGTGACTAGCACCAGTCGGAAGCCCGCCGACTTGTCGAGTGCGATCCTGTCGCGCGCGAAGCGGAATTGCTCGCGCTTGATCACCGTCTCGAGCAGTTCGCTCGCCTGCGACCGAAGCCAGGTCTCCTCGAGGCCCCGATACTGTCGAAAAAAGACAACGTTGAACATGCGCCGGGACACGGCGTCGAGGGCCAGCCACAACGGCACCCCCAGCAGCGCCTTTGCGTATCTCCAGCCGGCCCGGACCCGGTCCGGGTGGCGCTTGGCGAACCAGGCGTAGCGGGTGACGACATTGCCGGACACAAGCGTGCCGTCGAAGTCGTAGAAGGCGACGCGCCCGGACTTCCGCGGCGGACCTGCCCCCACTAGCCGTGTCCGAGGCGCATCAGCCAACCGAGGGCGAAGATCGCGGCCAGGAAGTAAACGAAGCAGTAGATGCCGTATGAGACCCGGTCGCGGTTGGTGGAACGGCCCACGACTCCCATGACGACTGAAGAGAACAGTGCGAACAGAATCGCGACCTGCAGGTGGGATGGCTGGAACATCAAGCCGCCGCCTTCCTGCCGGAGGCGATCTCGTAGGCGTCGACCATGGCGAGGATGTTCAGCAGGCCGGCACACACAATGAACTTCGTGCCGTAGTCGTGCACCGCACCCGGAAGGGTCTCCTGATAGTAGCCGAGCCCAACCGTCAGAAAGTACAGCAGCCCGGTGCAGAGGTCCGCCACATAGCCGCCGTACGTCATCACAGTGGTGAACAGGTCGCTGTTCGAGGGCTCGAACATTCGGCCCTGCATCAGGATGCCGGTCAGGAACATCCCGACGATGGTAACCAGCAGGACGGCCGCGTGAACTCGCAGCTTCAGGTAATAGTGCCCGGCTCCCGGGATCAGCCAGGCAAGAACCACAGGCGACAGGCGGTCGAACAGCGGAACCTGCTGCTCCTTGACATCCCTCTTCACCGGCACAGGCTTGGCGGCCATCGACTTCGGATCCGAGGCGGGCGTCGCAGGTCGCGGCACACCGTCCTCTCAAGCACATTATCGCATGACACGCAGGCGGTCGCCGACGCGTCGGGACACTCTCCAAGACAAGGTTTGAACGCACAGGGCGAGCCGCCGGTCAAGTCCTCTTCAAGCTTCCGCTCGCGCTGCTCCGGCCTGGTGTTCGCCATCTCCGGAGCACGTCGCAAAACGCGACCGCCGCCCGCAACATCCGCCGCGCGCCGCACCCGAGCCCGCCGATATAATCGGGAATTGGCCGACGGGCCGCTTCCCATCTATGAAGGTTTCCCGAATCCATGAATGCGGCGGTCCCGAGGTCATCCGCTATGAAGAGGCGCCGGTCCCGACGCCCAAGGCGAACGAGGTTCTGGTGCGGGTCCGCGCCTGCTCCCTGAACCATCTCGATCTCTGGGTGCGCGGGGGTTTGCGCACGCTCCGGCTGACGTTTCCGTGGGTGCTCGGCAGTGATGCGGCGGGCGAGATCGCCGAGGTGGGCTCGTTGTGCGACCGGGCGAAGGCCGGGGACCGCGTCCTCGTCGCTCCTGGCCGTACCGTTTCAGCCGGCTACGCGACGGCCCACGGACGCGACAACGCGGCTCCTGACTACGGATTGTTCGGAGCCGTCTATCCCGGACTGAACGCCCAGTACGTGACCGTCCCGGAGGCCAACGCGCTTCCGATACCCGGGGACCTGACCTTCGAGGAAGCGGCGTCGGTTCCGCTAGTTTTCCTCACCGCGTGGCACATGCTTGTCGGAATCGCAAGGATCCGGATGCTCGAGGACGTGCTCGTGATCGGAGGGGCGAGCGGCGTCGGCATCGCGGCCATCCAAATCGCCAAGCTCCACCACTGCCGCGTGATCGCCACGGCCGGAGGGGACCGGAAGCTCGAGCTGGCCAAGGCACTCGGGGCCGATCACGTCATCGACCACTACAGGCAATCGATCAAGGACGAGGTGAAGCGCATTACGGGGCGACGCGGCGTGGATCTCGTCTTCGAGCACGTTGGCAAGGCGACCTTCGGCCATTCGACCGCATCCCTAGCGCGACAGGGCCGTCTCGTGACCTGCGGCGCCACGACCGGATTCGAGACCACACTCAATCTTGGACACCTCTTCTCGAAGCACCTCAGCCTGCACGGCTCCTATATGGGAACCATGGGCGAGCTCTACGACCTGCTGCGGTTCTTCGAGCACGGACTGCTCAAGCCGGTCCTCGACCAGACGTTCCCTCTGAGCGACGTGCGCGGAGCCCACGAGCGCATGGCCGCCAGCAAGCACTTCGGCAAGATTGTGATCGTCCCGGATTAGGATCCGCGTCGCACCCCGTACGGGAACCTCGGGGGCTTTCTCTCCATCGAGTAGAGTGTTCGGAGATGGGGACGAGCTGGGAATCGAACCCAGCGCCTTTTCGCCGAACTGCGAGCCCTCCTTGCCCACATCTGCCCTGCCGGGAGGATGTGCAATTGACGAAAGAAGCGATGGAGAGGGAAATCGTTGAGCTGGGACAGCAAGTGGGCACCCTCACCCAAGTCCTGCTGGCCTTGGTCCACCGCTTCGCCGACGTGGCCCAATGCCTCGCTGAGGTGGATGAAATCCTGGCGGCAGACATAGTCTCCGATCTGGAACTTCTGCAGCCTATTCAGGAAGGCGCCGGGGAGGAGTTGCTTCGAGAACCCTTGCAGGCGCTAAGTCAACTGGGGCATGATGTGCCGGCCGAGGCAGGCGGGCAGACTCAATGAGTCCCGTTTGAAAGTCCCCTTCGATGTGTCCTCATCCATCGGGGCGGTCCGTCTTCCGCCCGGGCGACGGGCCTGTGATAGCATCGCAGCCATCGAAATGACGACGCGTCGCAGTTTCATCGCCAGTGCCGCCGGGGCGCTGGCCGCCTCCACAGAGGCCCAGACGGTCGACCTCGATCGCCGCCTTGCCATTCCCGGTCCGGGACCCGTGCGGACGGTTCTCGACACCGACACGTTCAACGAGATCGACGACCAGTACGCGGTTGCCTACAGCCTGCTTTCTCCGGAGCGACTGGCAGTCGAAGCACTCTACGCCGCACCGTTCGTCAACGACATCTCGGAGTCTGCCGCGAGCGGGATGGAGCAGAGCTACCGGGAGATTTTCCGCCTCATGGAGTTCTTCCCGGACGAGGACAGGAAACCGGTCTTCCGGGGCTCCAACCGGTTCATGGAGCGGGAGGGTGAGCCCGTGGAGAGCCCTGCCGCACGGGACCTGATCGAAAAGGCCCTGAAGCCGTCCGACCAGCCGCTGTATGTCCTGGCCGTCGGCTGCCCAGTGAATGTCTCGTCGGCCATCCTGATGGAGCCTAAGATCAAGGAGCGGATCGTTGTGGTCTGGCTGGGGGGCACGACACACTACTGGCCGTCCGCAAGCGAGTTCAACCTGAGGCAGGACGTGATCGCCTCCCAGGTGCTGTTCGACAGCGGGGTTCCGCTCGTGCAGATTCCGACCAAGAACGTGTCGGAACACCTGAGGACCACGGTCTCGGAACTGGACCGCTACCTGCGCGGGCGCTCCCGGATCGGGGACTATCTGTTCGGCCAGTTTGTCCAGTACTTCGCTAGGCGGACCAGAGGAAGGGGCCGGAACTACCCCTACTCGAAGGTGATCTGGGACATCTCGGCAATCGCCTGGCTCATCGAACCCGCATGGGTTCCGTCGGAAATCGTGCCAAGCCCGGTTCTCACACGCGACATGCGCTGGGAAACCGCAGAAGGGCGCCACAGCATCCGAGTGGCGAACAACCTCAACCGCGACGCGGTCTTCAACGACCTCTTCTCGCGGCTTGCGACCCTCGGCCCGTAGGCCCGGCGACGGGCGGACTATACTGGCAGAGGTGCTGCCAGACGGGCGATGCGAGCCCGCAGGCACCTCCTTCGCGCTTATGAACCGCGTTCGATTTGCGCCTTCGCCGACCGGATTCCTGCACATCGGCGGGGCAAGGACCTACATCTTCAACTGGCTCTTCGCCCAGGCAACAGGCGGTCAGGTCGTGCTCCGCATCGACGACACCGACACGGGGCGCAACACGGACGAATCGCTCCGCTCGATTCTCGACGGCCTCCGCTGGCTCGACCTGCCGTGGGACGAGCGCCACTTCCAGTCCGAGCGCCGCAGGTCGCACGTCGAGGCGGCCGTGTCGCTGCTGGCGGCAGGCGCCGCGTACCGGGACTTCACGCCGGAAAGCGACGGGCCCGCGACACCGACGGGTGGGAATGCCTGGCTCTGCAACACGGGGATGCGCGAGCTCGACGCGACGGAGAGCGACCGCAGGGCGTCGGCCGGCGAGCCGTTCGTGGTTCGCTTCCGCGTGCCCCGCGAGAATCCCAAGGGCGTCGCCTTCAAGGACCTGGTCTACCGCAAGCAGTTCCGAAAGTACGCGGACATCGAGGACTTCGCGCTGCTGCGCAGCAACGGACAGCCGACCTATCACCTAGCGTCAACGGTCGATGACGCCGAACTCCGCATCACGCACGTCATCCGCGGTCAGGATCACCTGACGAACACGTTCAAGCACATTCTGTTGTTCGACGCGCTGGGCTGCGGGCGGCCCCAGTTCGCCCACCTACCGCTTCTGCTCGGGCCAGACGGCTCCAAGCTTTCCAAGCGCAGGCACGGATCGGTCGTGAGTGTGACGAACTACCGCGACCAGGGATTCCTCCCGCAGGGCTTCGTCAATTACCTGAGCCTGCTCGGCTGGTCCCCGAAGAACAACCGCGAGGTGCTCGGCATCGCGGAACTCGTGAGCGCGTTCCGCATCGGGAACGTGCTCCGCACCAACGCCGTGGTGCAGGTCGCCGAACGTCCCGGCGACATCCCGGTCGACCCCAAAGCCGTCTGGCTCAATGGCCGGCACCTGCGGAGCATGCCGGTCGACGACCTGCTGCCGTTTGTCGAGCGGGCGCTGCGAGACATGGGGTGGTGGAGTGACGAGCTGGGCACGACCCGGCGCGACTGGTTTCGAGACGCGGTCGGTGCGCTGCGGTCCAGACTCAATCTTGTCTCCGAGTTCGGAGTCCGGTGCCGAGCGTACTTCCGGGACGAGTTCGGCTACGAGGCCAAGGCAATCAAGAACCTGGACAAGGCCGGCGTGCGGCGGAGTCTGCACCTCCTGGCGGACAGGATTGAGGCGGTGCCAGTCTTCAGCGAGAAGTCGGTGGAGCATGAGGTTCGTTCGCTTGCAGAGGAGCTGGGGATGAAGGCGGGGCTGCTGATCAACGGTTCGCGCGCGGCCCTCACGGGCCAGACGGTCGGGCCCAGCGCGTTCAAGGTGTTCACCCTTGTCGGCAAGTCCCGCAGCGTCAACCGGCTAAGGGCGGTCTAGGAACGGGAGCATTCGGAACCATGCTGCTGCTGGGAATCGGGGGCTGGCTGCATGACGGATCAGCGGCCGTCATGTGCGACGGCGCGATTGTCGCCGCCATCGAGGAGGAGAAGGTTGCGCGCGAAGCGCATCGCGGCGGACTGCCGGGCAAGGCGATAGACGCCTGTCTCAGGCTCGCGGAGGCTGAGCCGGAGCAGGTTGACTGCGTCGCGCTGGTGCGGCCTCTCGGGGAAGCGACGGGAAACAGTTTCCACCTGCACCTGAAGGCCCTGTTTCCCAACGCCCTCATCGTCGTGACGGACCATCACGACGCTCACGCGGCCAGCGCCTATTACGCGTCGCCGTTTGAAGAGGCACGAGTGCTCACGCTGGACCGCCGAGGCGACATGCGGTGCGGTGCCGTGTGGAAGGGCGAAGGCACGAGCCTCGAGCCGGAGCAGGAGCTGTACGCTCCGGACTCGCCGGCCGGCGTGTACAGCAGGGTCACGGAGCTGCTCGGATTCCGTTCCGGGCGCGAGGAACACAAGGTTCAATGGCTGTCGCTCCTGGGAGAGCCGCGCCACAAGGAGCTCTTCGCCAGGATGATGGGTGCCGGGAGCGGCCGACTGCCCAGCCTGAACCACAGCTATTTCGACACCTCCCGACTCACGCACGGAGCCTTCAGCGAGAAATTCTACGACGCCGTCGGCCTCAATCCAGCGGAGCCGGTCTCATCCGCCGCGAAACGGGACCTGGCCGCCAGTGTTCACGCCGCAGTCGCCGACGCCGTCCTGGACCTAGCCGGGGACGGGGACAACCTCTGTCTCGCCGGCGGCATCGCGATGAATGCCCTGCTCGTCCAGTCGCTCGAGGAGAGCGGCCGCTTCGGCGAGGTGTTTGTCCAGCCCGCGTCGGGCAACGCGGGCACCTCCATCGGCGGTCTCTACCACGCGTGGCACAGGGTGCTGAAGCGTCGCAAGCGCACGCCCATGACGGATCTCTTCCTCGGCCCCCACTACAGGAGTGAGGAAGTCAAGCAGGTTCTGGACAACTGCAAGCTGCGGTTCCGGTACCTTCTGACCGATGCCGAGCTGGTCGGCTCAGCCGTGGAACGCCTCTCGAATGACCAGATCCTCGCCTGGTTCCAGGGACGGATGGAATTCGGCCCTCGGGCACTCGGCAATCGCAGCATCCTCGCCTCGCCGCTGAACCCGTACTCGACCGAGAACCTGAACGTCTACATCAAGCGTCGTGAGAAGTTCCGCAAGTTCGCCGCGTCGGTGCCGGAGGAGGCAGCCGACGAGTACTTTGTGACGCGGCCGTCCGCGCGATACCTCGCAACGGTCTCACGGGTGCGGCCGGCCCACCGCAAGACCTTCGAGTCGGCTCTGCTGGACAGGGAGCGCATCCGCGTGCACGTGGTCCATCGCAACGACAACCGCCTCTATTGGGAACTGCTGCAGGAAGCGGGCCGCAGGAGCGGCCTGCCCGTCCTCTACAACACGTCGTTCAACCTGTTCGGCGAACCGCTGGTGAGCGACCCGCGGTCCGCAGTGCGCAGCTTCTTCGCCTCCGGCATCGACGCGCTGTTCGTCGGCAAGTTCATGCTCGAGAAGTAGCCGCCGCCGCCAGGCGTCTCGATCCGAAGCAGGTCTCCCCGCTCGACATCAAGATTTCCCTTCGAGGGAATCTCGTCACCGTTCAGCAGGTTGCGGCCGGGCCTACCCGCTCCCCCGCCCTCGGCTCCAGTGGGCCCGCGCTTGCGCCTCTCCGACAGGATTGCGAGTGTCGCATCTGCCAGGAACTCGTACTCGCGAACTACTCCCTCTCCACCTCGACGCCGCCCGTCGCCTCCGCTCCCGGCACGCAGCTTGTAATTGCGGACGCGGACCGGGTACTGCCGCTCGATAGCCTCGACCGGCGTGTTCAGACTGTTGGTCATGTGCGTGTGGATTCCGCTCAGGCCATCGGTGCGCGGCCCAGCCCCCATGCCGCCGGCGATCGTCTCGTAGTAGCTGAACGGCTGTCCATCATCGGGGTCGATCCCGCCGAAGCTGACGTTGTTCATGGTGCCCGAACTGCCGGCGGGCAGCTGGCCCGGCAGCGCCTGGCGCAACGCGCCCATGACAGCGTCCACGATCCGCTGCGACGTCTCGACGTTTCCGGCCGCAGTGCTTGCGGGCAGCAGGGCGTCGCAGATGCTGCCCGGCCGCGTGAGAATCTCGATCGGACGGAGCATCCCCGCGTTGTAGGGAATCTCCTCGTCCACAAGGCAGCGGAAACAGTACATGACTGCGGAGGTGGTGACCGCGCGGTTGGCGTTCACGCCTCCCCGCGACTGTGGCGCAGACTCCCGGAAGTCGACTCTCGCGCTTGATCCGTGGACGCTGAGGCGGCAGTGGACCCTGATGGGCGCGGACCCGAACCCGTCGTCGTCCATCCAGTCCGAGAAGTCGCACTCGCAGTCGGGGATCCTGGAGAGGCGGCTCCGCATGACCGCTTCCGCATAGTCCTGGAGCACCGCCATCTGGCGGACGATCCGGGACGCACCGTGACGGGCGACAGCCTCCCGGAGCCTGCGCTCGCCGACCCGGTGGGCTGCAACCTGGGCGCCGAGGTCCCCGAGCCGCTCGTCGGGGGTCCGCACGTTCGCCAGGATGATCGACAGCAGGGCGGGATCGTACTCACCGTCCCGCACGAGCCGGACGGGAGGAATGCGCAGCCCCTCCTGATAGATCTCCTTCGCCAATGGCATCGAACCCGGCATCATGCCGCCGACGTCGGCGTGGTGGGCTCTCGTCGCAAGGTAGAACGACGGTTCGCGGGCGCCGTCCAGGTGGACGGCCGACACGGACGTGATGTCGGGCAGGTGCGTGCCGCCCCGGAACGGGTCGTTCAGGAAGTAGATGTCGCCCGGACCGGGCTGGGCCTCGTCGGTCACGGCCTTCACAGAAGCCGGCATCGCCCCGAGATGGGCCGGCATGTGGTCGCCCATCGCAACCGTCCGGCCGCGGGCGTCGTACAAGGCGCACGAGTAGTCGCGCCGCTCCTTGATGTTGGGAGAGAACGCGGTGCGGCGCAGCACGATCCCCATCTCCTCGGCAATCGAGACGAAGAGGCTGCGAAAGACCTCGAGTTCCAGGTTCACAATCAGTCCTCGGGCGGCCTGTCGCGCCACCAGGAGGCTAGGGCCGACCCGGTCACGTTCATGAACGTGCCGAAGATTCCGGGTGCCAGGGCGGCCGCCGGGCTCTTGAGAACCGTCGTGGCCAGGCCCACCGCCATCCCTCCATTCTGCATGCCCACCTCAAGCGCAACAGTGCGGCGGTCGGTCTCCCGCAGTTTGCAGAGTCCCGCAGCCGAATAGCCCAGCACGTATCCCGCCACGTTGTGCAGCAGGGCCGCGCCGAGCAAGGCGACGCCACTGCGAAGGAGCTCGTTGCGGGACCCGGCGGCGATGATCGCCAGGATCAGGCAGATTCCCGCCATGGACATCCCGGGAAGGAATCGATCGAGCAGGTCCCGTCTCTTGGCCAACAGACGATTGAGCACCAGGCCGGCCCCGACAGGCAGGATGACCAGCTCGACCACAGCGATCATCATCGCGACGAACTGGATTTCGATGAAGCGGCCGGCGAGCAGCTGCATCGCCAGGGGCGTCATCAGCGGAGCCATGAGCGTCGAGCAGGCCGTCATCGTGACGGACAGGGCGACATTGCCCTTCGCAAGAAACGCCATCACGTTGGACGCCACGCCACCGGAGCAGGAGCCGATCAAAACCACGCCGGCGGCGATCTCGTTCGGGAAGCCGAAGGCCAGTGCGAGGGTCCACCCGAGCAGGGGCATGACGCTGAACTGGAGGAGCATGCCGATTAGGACGGCCTGGGGCATGCGCAGGGCCCTGGCGAAATCCGCCAGGCTCAGGGTGGCCCCCATACCGAGCATGATGAGCTGGATCAGCGGCACGTTGAGCCTGCTGGGGTTGAAGCCGCCCCACGAGGTGAAGTGAGCCGGGAAGTAGAGGCCCCAGCTCGTCATTGCGAACACCCAGAACGTAAATGCGAAAATATTGAGCTTCGGGTGCAGTTGAAAGTGCATCGCAAGCATCGCGAACGTCGCAACCAGCGCGGCTCCGCTCCACCCGTATTCGCCGGCCGCTCGCGCCACGATGAAGCATAGGAGCGCGACGACGCCGCCGGAGAGGGGAATTCGTTTCTGGAACGGCACAAGGGCGGCATGGTATCACAGCGATTCAATCACCTGCCAGAGACGGGGGTTGGCCGCCCAGCCCGGCCAGGCCTCGCATCTCGGCGCCTTCTGACCGCAGTCCTGGCATCGCTCCTAGCGTTGGGAGCCTGCGGAAGCTCAAAGCGAACCGCGCGGGTCAAGCTGCCCCCGCCCATCAACCCGCGAGTCGGCTGGACCGAGGTGGGGCTCGCGAGCTGGTACGGCCACCCCTATCACGGCCGCAAGACCAGCAACGGTGAGACCTACGACATGGACGCGATGACGGCCGCACACAAGCGGCTGCCGTTCGACAGCTGGCTGAAGGTCGAGAACCTTGCGAACGGCCGGCACACGTTTGTGCGAATCAATGATCGCGGGCCGTTTGTGGGCCGGCGGATCATCGACCTGTCGCGTGCCTCGGCCGCCGCAATCAACATGGTCGGCCCCGGCACTGCGCGAGTGCGTCTCACCCTCATCCGCAGGTCCGGAGGGTCCCGGGGAAAGCCCGCCGATGTCAAGGTGGCGTCCCGAGGGCAGGCGGGCCGGTTCGATCTGCAGGTCGGTGTCTTCGCCAACTTGAATAACGCCAAGAGCATGGCCTCCAGAGTCCGGAAGCAGGGCATGCCGACCGACATCAGGACGTCGACCTCCGCCGGGCGCACTCTGTACACGGTCCTAGCACAGGGTGGCAGCCGGAGCAGGGCGAATTCGAGAAAGAAAAGGCTCGAGCGCCAGGGGATCGAGGCGATCCTCAGGCCTCGCAGGGGAAACTGAGGCGCAACCGGTCTGCGCAACGGCCTATTCGCCGGGCAGCTCCCACCGCCTTGGCGCCTTGAATCCCGGGTCGCCCCTTCCGTGGGCGTAGGGCGGTACGGCCCCTTGCGGCTGGAGCGCGCGGAACTCCTTGATCTTCTCGTACATGGAAGCCGCCAGTTCAGGGTGCTCCGCGAGAACGTTCCGCTCCTCGGACATGTCTTCCGAAATCCGAAACAGGAAACGCTGCCGGGCGCCGTCGTCGGCTCCAGTGTCCGTGACATCCGGGCCGACAACCATCATTTTCCATTCATTGGTCATGTAGGAAACCTGCTCCCGGTCCGCACCCTCCTGCCCGATGTAATTGAACAGCTCACGATCGAGGGTCTCCTGCTGACCTGTCAGCACATCGAGGATGTCGAGACCGTCGATCGGCTTGCCGTGGTACCGGTCGACGCCCGCCATGCGCATTACGGTCGGCAGGATGTCGATGTTCGCCAGCGGCACCGAGATCTTGCCGCCGGCGGAAATCCGCGAGGGCCAGCGCGCCGCAGCCGCCACGCGGATGCCGCCTTCAAACACGGTCGCCTTGGACCCTCGAAGCGGGGTGTTCTCCCCAATGCCGCGCACACCGCCGTTGTCGGAGGTGAACAGCACAAACGTGTTCCGAACGATGCCCGCCTGGTCGATGGCGTCGAGAACCTTGCCGACACCCTGGTCGAGGGAATGCACCATGGCCCCGAGGATGCGGCGGTTGCGCTCACGCTGCTCTCGGCCCGCCTCCATCGACACACCCTCGAAGCCCTGGAAGAAGCCTCTCGCCGGAGGCAGGCCAGCATAGGGCGGCAGGTCCTCTTCCTTGGCCTGGAACGGGCTGTGCGGCGCGTTGAACGGGACATAGCACAGGAAGGGGTCCGGGCCGCCCGCGTGCCGGCGGATGAATCCTGCCGCCGCATCGGCGATCAGATCCGTCGCGTATCCAGGATCGCCACTGGGATCGAATCCCGAGTGCCAGTCGACTTCTCCCTCCCTTTCGTGGGTGAAGTAGTCGACGGCGCCGTTGTAGTGCCCGTAGAACTCAGTGAAGCCGCGACGAAGCGGATGATAGTTCTTGTCGGAGTGTCCCAGGTGCCACTTTCCGAAGATCCCGCGATGCTTGTAGCCGACCTCGGCGAGGATGTCTGCCATGGTCCACTCCGACAGGTCCATGCCCCCATCTCTCCAGGGGGGATAGACAGAGCGCATCGCGCCGTACCGAATCGGATAGCGTCCGGTCATCAGGCCAGCCCGGGTCGGCGAGCAGACAGGAGCGACGTAGTACCGGTTCAGTTCGACGCCCTCGACGGCGATCCTGTCGATATTCGGGGTGGCGATGTTTCCTCCGTGGAAACTCACGTCGGTCCATCCAAGATCGTCGGCCAGCAGGATGACAATGTTCGGACGGGCGTCCGCCGTCTCGCTGTCGGGTCCTGGAGAAGACGCGCAACCCGCAAGGGTGGCAACAAGCGCAATCGCAAGGAAAGTCCGCATGGCCGCTATGGTAGCCGCTGGCAGTGCGCCATTTCCGGGATGTCGGAACCGCCCGTGCGGATGTGGTGATAGACTGCGGCGTGCCTCCCGCACCCCCCGTCGCTCTGACGATCGCCGGCTCGGATCCGTCAGGCGGAGCCGGCCTGCAGGCAGATCTGAAGACGTTTCACCGGTTCGGAGCGTTCGGCCTGGCGGTCCCCACTCTGGTCACCGTGCAGAACACTTGCGGACTGCGGGAATCGCATTCGCTCGGGCCGAAGCTCGTCCTTGCCCAGCTGGAATGCGTGCAGGAAGACATACCGGCGGCGGCCGCGAAGACCGGAGCAT
This sequence comes from Bryobacterales bacterium, assembly GCA_028819255.1. Classification (GTDB taxonomy): domain Bacteria; phylum Acidobacteriota; class Terriglobia; order Bryobacterales; family UBA6623; genus VXMF01. Next base: position 22,614 of record JAPPMB010000042.1, read on the forward strand.
TCGGCGAGGCTGGCACCGTCGAAGCGGTCGCGGACTGGGTGAAGGACAGGGAGATCCCGCTTGTCGTGGACCCCGTGATCATCAGCACCCACGGTCAAAGGCTCGCCTCGGAATCCGCGGTCGACGCGATTCGCGAGCGGCTGCTGCCGGTCTGCCGGCTTGTGACGCCCAACCTGGCTGAAGCCGCGGCGCTCTCGGGGACAGCTGTTGACAGCCTCCGCGGAATGGGTCGGGCGGCCGAGCGAATCGGACGCCTGGGGGCGCCGAACGTGCTCGTCAAGGGTGGGCATCTTGACGCCGAACCGATTGACCTCCTGTGGGCCGACGGAGAGGTTCTGACGTACTCGGCGGTGCGTGTCGATACGGCCGGCACACACGGCACGGGATGCACCTACTCGGCGGCAATCACGGCCCTCCTCGCGCTAGGCGAGGCCCTGCCGGACGCCATCGCGACCGCGAAGCGCTTCGTGACGGAGGCCATCCGGACCGCGCCCCGACTCGGTCGGGGCAACAGGCCTCTGAACCATCACGCCCGAGCGCCCGGAAGCAGCCTCAAGACCCTTGGCGCCTCGGAGGATGGGCGGCACGCATAGACGCCGGTATCGCATTGGGCGGATGCCGCCTGACGGGGCCGTTTCACGTCACGAGGGATCCGCAGCTTCGAGGCCGTGAGACTGAAGGAGCAGTACTCGCTCTCGGAGTCCTTGCAAGCGGGCGTCGGCCTGCTCAGCGGCCGGGGCCGTGGCGACACGGGGACGTATGGTGTGACCAAGTGCTGCTTCCCGCGCCGAGACACCGTCTTTCCGCCTCGGCATTGGGGGAACCGCGGAACATCCAAGGGATCGTTGCCGCCTACGTCTCAAGCCCTAGTGTCTTCCGCCGGGATGGGGCTGCCTTCAGGCAATGGACGGGGGCAGGCTCTGATGCCGGCAAAGGCGCCAACCCGGCCAAGCGCTCGATCCGCCGGACTCGCCCACTGCGAAGGCAGCCGGTCCGAGCAGCCTGTCTTGGGTTGCGGGGCTCGCGCTTGCCGCCTTGGGCCTCAGAACATGAATTTCAGACCCAGCTGGATCTGCCTCTCGCGGCTGCGGGTGCCGAAGATTCGCCCGAAATTGCGGTTGTTGAAGTTCGCGATCGGGAGCCCCCACGTCGGACTGTTCGTCGAATTGAAGAATTCCGTGCGGAACTCCAGAACCTTGCTCTCACTAATCGGGAACCTTCGGAACAACGACAGATCCAGGTTCGCATAGCCGTCGCCTCGCAGAGCGTGACGCCCCAGGTTGCCGAAGGTGTAGCGTGCCGGGACCTCGAACGCGCCCCGGTTGAACCACCCCGCCGGCGACGGGTCGCTGAGCTTGTGGTCCCCCACGACATTCAGCCTCTCGTAGAATGAGCCCCCTCCTCCGCCCGACGGGCGGCCGACGTTCCCGGTGTTGGCGATGTCGCCGCTGACGCCGAGGTGGTACGGAATGCCTGACGTGAACTGCGCGATGCCGTTGAACTGCCAGTTCCCGATGATCTGATCGAGCACGGCATTCCCGCTGGAATAGCGGGCTCCCGTGCCGAACGGCAAGCGGTATACCCAGCTCAGGTTGAGGATGTGGGGCAGATCGTGACCGGAAACGCTTCGGTCGTTGTTGAAGTTGTAGGGGTCCTGCGTAGCGCAGCCTTCGACACCGAAGAAGCCGGAGCACGAGATGTCGATTGACTTGGACCACGTGTAGGACACGAGGTAGCTCAGGCCGTTGCTGAACCCGCGGTCAAGTCGGAACTGGAAGGCGTGGTAGTTGCTGCGGCCCCAGCTGCGGTCGAAGAACGTCGGCGCGATATAGGGGAACAGGGACCTCTCGCGCGGGTTGCCGGGGCCGGGAGTCTGCGCCACGTTGTAGTACCCGCCGAGATTGTTCCGGGACGTGGTCGATCCGACGTAGTTCGCCTCAACCACGGTGTTCGAGGTGATCTGGTGCTGGATTCCGAGATTCCATTGCTGCGAGTACGCATTCTTGAAGTGGGGATCCGCGAACCAAAGCACTTGGTTGAACGGGGTCGGGGCTGGGAACACAGCACCAGTTCCAAGGTCGAAGGGGTCTTGCGGCGTTCGCGTCGGCACCGTCTTCCCGGCGCCGGGAAGGTTCAGATTGTTGGCCAGCAGCTGTTCCACACTCGGCCAGCTGCCCTCGTAGTTCTGCGCGATCTGGCTGAAGCCCGCCCAGTTGTCGAAGTAGATTCCGTACGAGACACGGAGCGCGGAGTTGTCCGCAAGGCGATACGCGATCCCCAGCCGCGGCTGGTAGTTGTCGAAAGTGTTGTGGTAGATCTTCCCGCGCGGATCGACGATCACATTCTCCTGGTTCTCCAGCCCTCCGGGAACGCAGGGAGCGCGCCCCCGTTCCTCGCACGAGGGGACATGCCTCTTGAGGATGTACCGCCCGAAGATGAGGTCCATGTCTCCCACTTCGTCGTTGTTGTCCTTGGCGCTGCCGTAGACCGGAATCAACGTGTAGTCGAAGCGAAGGCCCCAATTGAATGTGAGCTTGTCCGAGACCCTCCATGTGTCCTGGAAGTAGAATCCGTTGACCCAGCCTCCGTGCAAGGACTCGAACGCGTTTCTCCGACCGGCGCTGTTCGGTGTTCCGATCAGGAACGACGCCAAGGCGTTGCCCGTGCCCGGCGCCAAGAGGTTCGCCGTCTGCTGGGCAGCGAAGGTGACGCTTGCATTCTGGCGAGGGCCGCCGCTGGAATTCCCCATGCTGTTGAACTCGGCACCCATCTTGAACGTGTGGTTCCCAACGATCCTGGAGAAGCTCCCCTTCCACTGGTGAAGGTCCGAGAACGTGATCGCAGTCCGCTGGACCGTGCCGCTGAGGAACCCCGGAATCCGCATCCCCGGTATGAAGCACTCCTCCACTCCGTCGGAATTCTTGAATCCGCATGCAAAGTTCGGGGAAAAGCCGATTTGCGTCAGCGCGGATTGCGGCTGCTCGCTAGGTGGGGCCGCTTCCGGTTGGAACAGGCGCGCGTAGTCGGAAAAGCTGCGCCCGAACTGGAACTGCAACACTGCGGTGGGCCCGATCGTGTGCACGTAGTTCACGCCCCAGTTCTCGGAGTCAAGCTCCTCCGTCCTGAGAAGCCCCTTGAAGCCTGCGGAGGCGCTGATCGGATGGCGGGTCTGATTGAACCGGAACATGAGCGACTTGTTCTGGCCGAGTTGGTGATCGACCTTGAGAGTCAATTCGTCCTGATCGTTGATGCGGGGCGTATTGTCGATGTTGTTCTTGCCCGGAACTCCGGTCGGCTGGGCGGGCGGGAAGAACTCTCGGGCGTAGGCCACCATGCCGGCGTTGAGGCCGCTCTGCGGAATGACGTTGTTCGGGTACTGATCGCGCAGGTACTGGCCGGGCATGTCGGGATCCTCCCGCGTGGTGAACGGGTCGAAAATGTCCGCCCCCAGATCGCTGAGGTCGCCCCGCAGGTTGGCGTCGGTCGGGACGAGCAGCAGGCTTTCCGAATCCCTCGTGCTGCGAAACCCCTGGTACGAGCCAAAGAAGAACGTCTTGTTCTTCACGATCGGCCCGCCGACGGTTGCGCCGAACTGGTTCTGGCGGAAGGGCGTGACGTTGCGGAAGAACGGATTCCTAGCATCGAGCGCGTCGTTGCGGAGGAATTCCCACATCGTGCCGTGAAGTTCGTTGGTTCCCGACTTTGTCACCACGTTGATGACGCCTCCCACGCCGCCGCCGAACTCGGCCTGATCGTTGTGGGACTGGACCTTGAACTCCTGGATCGCGTCCACGATCGGCGCGACTGCGTAGGTGTTCACGTGGGAGCCGATATTGTTGATCCCGTCGAGAGTGAACACGTTGGAGCGGTTGATCTGGCCGTTGATCGACGGAAAGCTGAACGACCCAACGGGATTGGTTCCGAACCCACCCCTGTTCTGGGCGACGCTGACAGGACTGACGCCCGGCGTCAGCGTGATGAGCTGCGTGAAGTTGCGCCCGTTGAGCGGAAGATCGACAACTTCCTGGTCGCCGATCACAGTGCCCAATTCGGATGTCGAGCTCTCAATCTCGGCCCCGACCGCCTCGACCGTGATGGTCTCGGTGGTCGCGCCGACGGCCATCGTGAAGTTGTACGTGGCCGTCTGGTTGACCGCCAAGCTGACCTCGTCATCGCGGGCCGTGCTGAAGCCGTCCTTCGTGACATCGATCACGTAGTCTCCGGGCGGAATGTAAAGGATGACGTAGTTCCCGACGTTGTTGGACAGCGTTCGCCGCTCGACCCCTGTGGCAACGTTCGTGAGCACCACCTCGGCTTCAGGAATGACGGCACCAGTCGCGTCCTGAATGGTTCCGTTGATGGCGGCGGTTGATGTCTGCGCGAGAACCGCGGCAGGCAAGAGCAACACGAACCCTCCAACCGCTACGCGGGCTGCAAAGGACATGAAACGGGGCATCGCGCACCTCCTGGGAGTGGGTCTTGGCTGCTCTCCGGAAACGACTGTATTCCGAAGACCGCGAGCTGTCAAGGGATTTCCTTGCCTCTTCCGCAAGAATCGTGGGTTCGAATCGAGCTTTTCCTTCTGACAGCGGGACTCTCTTTGGCAGGTGCGCGGCGGCTGCGCCGCTGTGCTACGGTTCGCAGCGAGGCTCGGACAGGATAGGAAGGGTTATCTGCTGCTGATTCCTTCGGCACGATGAACGGGACGCAAGGAGATATATGGCAGGGAAACCGGTTACCCAGTTGCCCCCTCGCATGTTCCGTGCATGCTCGGAGGGCACACGGCTCCAATCTTGAGCATCCAAGGGCGTATCTTTGTTCCGGCCATGCATGGATGATGCGGGTCTCGGGCCGGAATCGCATGCAAAGGGCTTCGAGTCGCTCGCATTCGAAGCTGTCCTTCCGCAACCTCTTGCGGCGCCCGCGCAGCCACAGCCATTGCGGGTAGCGTCGGAAGTGGCGCAGGTGCGGGTAGCTGGTCGGTGCCGCGTTGTGTTTCAGCCATCCGTTCAGCATCTGCCCGAGCCCCATGCGCGGTCGCACGCTCGTCCGCGTACACTGCGCCGCTTCGATCGCTTTCTTATCGCTTGCGGCGTCCGGTTCGTCCGCTTCGCCATCGGCTTGCGGCTCAATCAGAATCTCCCGTGTCGTGTCCGTCGGCAACCGTGCGTAAGCCCGAGGAAATCGAAGGCCTCCGGCCTGCCCTGCTCGCCACGCTTCCGGTTCGCTTCCGCGAGCCGTCCAAACTCGAGCAGGCGTGTCCTGCCGGCGCGCAGGTCCAATCCATGCCCGGCGAGCCTCACCGTCGCGTACCGCTGGAAGCGTTCCGCATCGCTACGGTTTTGGAAGCCGAGCACGAAGCCATTACATTCCCGGAATGACCGATGAGGCTGTGGCCCTGCTCAAGTGGACTCCGAGACCCGGCGAATCGGAGGGTCTCGATGCGATGAACCCCCACCTCTGTCGCCGCTGCGGCTGTCGCAACATCCTGTCGTCGCTGGAACTGGCCGCCCGTGCCTCGGAGGCGAGCGATGCATTGCGAATCCTGGAAGACCTGTTACAGCCCGACCGCAAGGAACTCGCGGAGGGAACGCCGCCAGTGGATCTCTGTCGTCGCGGCTGGGCTGTTCATCCCAGCCGCAGGAGAGGTTGCATTTAGCCCCAACATCGCAACCGCCCAGATTCCACCGTCGTCCGGACTGCACATCGGCGAGGACGGATCGCTCACCGTGCTCACGGTCAAGGTCGGGGTCGGCCGGGGCTGGCGAACGGAGATCCTGCAAGTGGCAGCCGAGGAACTTCGCCCAGCTCCCGAGACGCTCCGGATGATGCTGCCAGATGCAGCGACTACGCCTGACGAGGGCTCAACTGCGGGCAGTCAGGCGGCATGTTTGCACACCGATTCCGTCAGGTGATTTCCTCGCTAGATTCAATGCATTCCGCGTTGAGAACCCTTCCAGCCGTGGACAGACGGCTCAGCGCACCATAACTTGCGCAAGACTTGCATGGCGTTTCTAATCCCCGATTCCGAGAATGAATCCGGGGCTCTCTGAAATTGCGCAACTCGCTGTGGGGTTGCCGGTCTCTTGTGTAACTCGAACATTCTTGACACTGCAGCGTCAATCTGCTGGCGAACCGGATCCCTAGCCGCGTCTTTGGCCGGAAGCAGTTTCTCCCGCGCCAACGTATCGAATCGATGTACGGCAACATTCAGTGCCACATCTGAGAGCTTGTCAAGGCGCGGACAGGGGATTTTTCTCAGTGCTCCTATTTGCGTCGTCGATCGTCCATTCTGCGTCCGTTGACCCTGTGTCCAATGCACCACCATTCCAAGCGTTGAATTCCACCAGAGCGCAAAAGCTTTTCGCACTCGTGTGTCCTTGTGTCGCAGCACAGTCCATGCTCGCCCGCCCAAGGCGGACTGCTCCGTTGTTCCCGCCAGCAAGGCCTGGCTGGTCCATCTCAGATTCCGGGCATAGAACAGCTTGCCTGCGGTCGCTCTCATGTTCTCACGCTGCTCGGTCGAGCCCACCCCCGGCGGCGACAGCCCCTTGTGCGTTGGCAAGACGCGCAGGGAACGCTGCTGCTTCGAGTCAGCCCTCCACAAAGCCCGATCCGCGCCCATCGCGTCGGTCTCACTCGTTATCGGATGAAATTCGAACGCGCCTCTCGGATCCCCCCCTCTCGGATGTCCAAGGAGGTCGTGCGTTGGTCCAACGTCAAAGATCTCTTCAATGGTTCCCATATCGAGTCCCAGTGGGACTGGTGTGCCTACGATGTGATCGAGCGTCCCCCGTGTGAGAGCATCAGCAGCCAGCGCGAGCCCGCCGTGGGTTACGCCGACCATGTTCCATGGCAGTCCGTGACCATACGGATGCATTGCCGTAATGCACCCAATCTCGCTGTTCCCGACGGTAACGGGATGCGTTGTGTTGGCCGCGACGCACTGCGCCTTGGCTTGCCGGATTGCCCTTGCCACCTCTCCGGCCTCACCATTTCGAGTGCATGGCTCGTAGAGCGTCACACAATGCAGCATTGCACAAGCCCCTCGAAATCCCTCTTTGGGGTTCCTGCGTCGAGTCGCGACCAGCAGCATCTCCTCCATCCCAGTGTCCGCCGAGAAACCAACCCGCTGAAGCGAGGCCCCGCTTGCCGTCGCAATCACAACGATATCCTTGAATTCCGATTCGACCATTCGTCGCGTTTCCGTCCAAGTGTCGGCAAACGCGCATGTGAGGGGCAACACAAATCCGATTCGCCCCGTTCCGGGCTTGGCCTTGTGCTTGGCAAGCACAAGAAACGATGCCGCCATGCCGGCGCGCAGCTGCGCCGGTTCCTTCTTCACCAGATAGCCCCATCGTTTCTGACACTGCCTCCGGTCTTGCTCCGTCAAGCTCGTCAGATCAAATGCACTCTGGCCTCCTCGTGTTCTGGAATACGGCGGATTCATCAGGATCCAGTCCGCACTTCCGTGGAGTACCTCCACGCTTAATTCCTCGTGCTTGACCCCACCAGCCCTGCCGTGACTCAGCCCGAAAAGATCCTCCGCGACCGAACCCGCCAAATATTCGAGCGCACCTGTCTGCGCTGACGACCCGCCAACTTTCACCCAGCCTATCTGCGTATCACCGTAACCTTCCCCTTTGCCAATGTTGGCGAGACTTGAAGAAGTCAAATGGGATGCTATTGGACTAATATCAGTACCTCTCAGTCCGAATTCCATCGCCCCGCGATGCAGTTCCGCTACCGATTCCTCCGTTCCTCCGGCCCGTTCATGCAAAGCTTGCACTCGCAAATAGCCTGCCCTTAGCAGAGTGCCCGTACCACAGGCTAAGTCCCCAATGATCGAATTCCGCAACAAGTCGGATCTCTCCCACTCGGAGTCCAACTTGTCCGATTTCCGAATTGTCAGGCCCGCAAGCAACTCTGCTGTCGCAGGCTGGGTATAGAACGCTGCGCTTTCCTTGCGATCTGAAGCGAGCTTGGGAAACAACTCCGCGCCCACGTTTATGTGCTGACCCAAATCCGCATCTTCGATCAGACCTACTGCTTGAATCAGACGTGTGAGTGCTTTGGTGGTTCCCGCACGATGCAAGTCACCGCAGGCACCGAGTGCCTTGACAGCTGGTTCAAAGATCGATCGCCAGTTGATCTTGATAATCTGCCGCCAAATCTGGACTTGATCGGCTGGATTGGGACGACTGCCAGATACCGTCCGCACAGGGGCAATTCCATCGACTCCCTGTACTTGCAGCCGTTGCTGGGTCAATAGTGCATTCAGCCAGAGCACCATCGTGGTCTGCAAGCCCTCCAATGGAGAGTTCTGCTGCCCGACAACTCCCGCTATTTCTCGCTGCGCCCGGTCATGAAGATTCGATTGCAACGTTGCCGCAGCCTGCTTCACCAGCAGCGCCACACCCTCTGCTCGAGCGTCTACCACTTCCTTGGGCATGGCTGCCGCCGCGATCAAACGGCCCGCATCGTGAACAGTGCCGCGGATGAATCCTTGAGCTGGCCACCGACGCTGAGTTCCAGCACCCAACCCCTTCTGATGCAGTGCATAGCCAATGTGCTGCGATCCTCCCTTCAATCCTTCGAATACTGCATCCGCAGAGAGATCCCGACACTCCTTGGGTATCTGGACTGCCAAAACTGCCATGAGTTCCCTGCCTCCCCGAGCCGTTCTTCGACCCAGCTTGTCCCGCGCATCCCTGTCGGCATCCATCGAATCGAATGAGGTCTCAACGGCTGCGGCTGGCATTCGCGGATCATCGATCAAGACATCGGCTCGACCACGATCCAGAGTTCCGGTGCGTTCCGCCAGAATGTATTCATCAGCGTGAGCAAGCCAGCGAGCGTCCGTTGCCGCCAGCACCTTACCAAACTCGCTATTGAATGTATGCTCGTGGAGCTTGCCCGTTGATCTAGTCATTGGATTTGCGTTGAATCGGATTGCATTTACTCTTCAACAAACATTCTGTAGCGAGTGATCACGTTTCCGGCTACACGCCCGAAAAAAGCCTTCCAGATCTGATCGGATTCCTGTAGAGAAGGCTTTTCCGAATTCCGAAAGACGGAAATGATCTCCACTAGACTGAACCTCTCCCGTTGCGAGCGTCCCGAGTGTGGGTTCCATGTCTTGCTGACGGATACTATGGTAGCAAAAACGTTTCAGGGTGTCAAATGGTCTCGGCAAGTTTCTGGATAAGAAGATTTTCACTGGCCATTGGCGAGGCATCAGCCACTTCTGCGGTCGTCAACCGGGCCGCTGCCCCGCTGACACGGTTCTCGCATTTGGAGGTTTGAGGTCCGTTCAGCCGATGCCGGAGATCGGTTTGTTATTGACGAACGCCGGTCCAGCGATCTAGAACAAAGCAATGGCCCGATTCACCATTCGCATCAACCGAGAGGAGCGGTCAACGGAGTCGCCACCGAATCGTCCGTTGCTGGAGGTGGTGCGTGAGGACTTCGGTCTCACGGGCACTAAGTACGGCTGCGGCGAGGGCCAGTGTCGCGCCTGTACGGTGTTGATCAATGACTTGCCCGCGGTATCGTGCCTCACCCCGGTCTCGAGCGTGGACGGGAAGAGCGTGACGACGATCGAGGGACTGTCCACAGGCGACCAGCTCACTGGCGTCCAGCAGGCGTTCATCGACATGGACGCAGCCCAGTGCGGATATTGCATTCCCGGAATGATCGTGGAGGCTGCGGCCCTGCTCAAGCGGAATCCGAGGCCCCACAGATCGGAAATCCTCGACGCGATGAACCCCCACCTGTGTCGCTGCTGTGGCTATCGCAACATCCTGTCGTCAGTGGAGCTGGCCGCCCGTGCCTTGGAGGCGAACGATGCATAAGCGATTCCGCGAAGACCTGTTCGAGCCTGATCGCAAGGAACTCGCGGAGGGCCTGCCATATCGTTTCGAGGTCGACCGCCGTCAGTGGATATCTGTGGTCGGCGCCGGCCTGTTCATCACAGCCGCTGGAAGGGTCGCCTTCAGCCCCAACGCCACAGCCGCCGAGATTCCGCCATCGTCGAGGCTGCACATTGGCGAGGACGGGGCGATCACCGTGCTCACGGGCAAGGTCGACGTCGGCCAGGGCTCGCGAACCGAGATTCTCTAGGCGGCGGCCGAGGAACTCCGCGTGCCTCCCGAGATGCTCCAGGTGATGCTGGCAGACACTGCGATCACGCCTGACGACGGCTCAACGGCGGGCAGTCGGACGACGCCAGCCACGGTACCCGTGGTCCGGCGGGCATGCGCCGCAGCGCGCGAGATGCTCGTGCGTGTCGCGGCCGATGAGTGGAATCTGGACATGTCTCAATTGCGCGTTGAGGAGGGGGCTGTCGCCCATGCGGGCAAACGGCTCGTCTATGCCCATCTGGCGCGGTCCAAGCAACTGACCGCAGCCAGCGACAACACCGTGCCCCGGGGGGTTCCGCTCACGAAGACTGCCGACTGGTCGGTGTTGGGTCGGACACTCCTGAAAACGAATGCACGTGAGATTGTTGACGGCACCCACCGCTATCCCTCCGACATCGTGCGTCCCGGCATGCTCTACGGCGCAGTGCTCCGACCGCCGAGGTACGGTGCGCTTCTCGACAGCGTCGACCTCACTCGCGGCAAGGAACTGGGCGCAGTTGTGGTTCGCGACGGAGAGTTCGTGGGCTGCGCTGCAAAGACATCCTACGAGGCACGAGCCGCTTTGGAGGCAATTCGCAGGACCGCAAGGTGGCGGACCGCCCCTCATCCCTCCAGCGAGCGTCTGGGCGCCTACTTGAAGCGACGCGCCCAAAGGAGCGGAGGCGGACGCCGCGGTCCGCGACGACGTGAGAGCGGCGATGTCGAGGCCGCGCTGGCCGCTGCAGGGACCATCGAGGCCTCCTATGAGATCCCGTACGTCCAGCACGCGCCAATGGAGCCGCGAGCCGCAGTCGCCGAGTGGGATCAAGGCCGACTCACCGTCTGGACCGGCACGCAGCGACCGTTCGGCGTTCGCGAGCAGCTGCAGCAGGCCTTCCGGCTGCCGGCCGGCAGGACACGAGTGGTTGTGCCCGACACCGGAGGGGGATTCGGCGGCAAGCATACGGGCGAAGTCGCCATCGAGGCCGCGCGACTGGCCAGAGCGGCCGACGCACCAGTGTCGCTCCGCTGGACCCGGTCGGAGGAATTCGTCTGGGCCTATTTCCGGCCAGCGGCGGCCTTTGAAGCGCGGGCGGGCCTGAGTGGCGAGAAAATCGTCGCCTGGGACTTCGCTGCCTACAATCCGGGCACCGCTGGGATCGAGACACCCTACGCCGTCCCGAACGTCCGCACACAGTACTTTCCCTGCGATGCCCCCCTGCGCGAGGGCTCCTACAGGGGAATCGGGGCAGTCGGCAACAACTTCGCTCGCGAGGTCTTCATGGACGAACTTGCCGGTGTCTCCGGGCTGGACCCGCTCGCGTTTCGCCTTGCGAATCTCGACGACGACCGCCTGGCCGCCGTCCTCCGGGCGGCAGCCTCCCGATTCGGATGGTCCCAAAGCCGGCCATCCGGACAGAATCGCGGGACGGGGATCGCCGCAGGCTTCGAGAAGGGCTCGTACATCGCCATCTGCGCACAGGTTCGCGTCGAGGGCGGTGCCACTGAAGTTGAGCGGCTCGTCTCGGCGTTCGAGTGCGGAGCGATCCTGAATCCCCGCAATCTCCAGGCCCAGGTCGAAGGCTGCATCATCCAGGGTCTGGGCCCGGCGCTGGATGAAGAGATTCGGTTCGCTGACGGACGGCTGCTCAACGGCTCGTTCACTCGGTACCCCCTGCCGCGCTTCCGAGACGTGCCGCCCATGGAGACTGTCTTGCTTGACCGACCCGACATCGAGCCCGCCGGCGCCGGGGAGACTCCAATCATCGCCGTGGCACCGGCCTTGGCGAACGCCGTGTTCGCCGCAACTGGCAGGCGACGGCGTTCCCTCCCCCTTCAGCCACGTGCGAACTGAGAGGGAGCGCCGTTGCACCTAGGGGCACTGGCACGAGAGGGACCGCCATCTCGAGACGTACGCGAATTCGGCGAATCGGCGCATGTTCAAGGTCCTGACGTGCGCACCCTCGCGGCTCAGCAAACCGTTCTCGCAATGCGAGGAATCCCGCCGGGCATGGCAGGACGATCGCCGTGCCGGCAACTGGCCGCATGAATTGGAGCACGTTCGGCTCTGGAAGTCACCGAGCGGCTTGAGCGAATCGGCGCGGCCTTCGAATGCGTGGGGGGCGGTCGCATGCTCCCTCAATGGCAAGCTCGACCCACGGTGCAGTGGTGCCCCCGAAATGCCCGACCGGGCCGGGGACAACCGGGGCGACTGCTAGCATGGACCGGAGCCATGCTGGTCCTCTGCCGGGGAAGACGTCGTTTCCCGCCGCGTCTGCGCAGGATCGTTCTGCTCGTCGCGCTCTCGGCAGCATCCGTCGTCGCACAAACGAAACCAAGTTTCGTGTTCATCCTGTCGGATGACCACGGCTGGAGCCAGCTGTCCTTCTCGATGGATCCCGAGGTCGGACACGCCGCTTCCGAATACCTCGAAACGCCGAATCTGGCGCGCCTCGCGGAGCAGGGAATGCGCTTCACAAGCGGCTATTCGCCGGCGCCGCTCTGCACTCCGACTCGCCGCAGCATTTTTTGCGGAATGACCCCGGCGCGCCAGCGGGGCACGCAATGGCATTCGTTTAAGGATTAAAACGCATTCGGTTTAAGCACCGCTGGCTGG